>NZ_FWWW01000082.1 GCF_900176135.1 Hymenobacter roseosalivarius DSM 11622
GGTACGGTATTTCAACGTGAGCAGTAATGCTACTACCAACAACTTACTCAGCGGCACTATGCAGCTCAGTTACGGCTCTGATGATCAAGTAGATAATGCAGAAAAATTACGCATCGTCAAATCTTCGTTGGATAATCAGAGCTGGGAGAATATTGGTGGAACGGGTAGTACGACACCTTCTGGCAGCATCACTTCAACAATTCCATTCACTAGCCTTGGTACTTTTGCACTGGCTAGCACAGAACTGAGTTCTGCCTCAGGCAATAATCCATTGCCCGTTGAGCTTATCTCGTTTTCAGCCGAACGTCGTGCGCAAGGCGTGCTGGTGCAGTGGGTTACTGCTAGCGAAAAGAACAATGCTGGCTTTGAAGTAGAACGTAGCTCTGAAGGCCGCTTCTTTAAGACCATGTCCAGAGTTAAAGGAGAAGGGCATAGCACACAAAAGCAAGCGTACAATATCCTAGATACTACACCCTTTACCAGCCCCACAGCTTATTACCGCTTACGCCAGCTGGATTTCGATGGTACAGCTACTTATTCGAACGTTGTAGTCGTGAAAGCAGAGAGTAAGGAGGAGCTATTTCCTAATCCTGCTCACGATCAACTCACTTTTCGTTTGCCATATACTGGCGCGGCCAAGTACCGTGTTCTAGCTTCTAGTGGCCAGACCTTGCAAAAAGGGCAATCAGCCAATGGTTCAACAACGCTTGACATATCAGGGCTGCCCGCTGGATTCTATTATCTGGAAATAGAAGCTGCGAATGGACGGATGGTACGTAAGTTTATCAAGCAGGCAGATTGACTATGAGTTCAGAATCTATAATCACAAAAAAGCCCCCCAGACAAATTCTGGGGGGCTTTTTTATAAGTAGATAAATCTATACAGAGAAGCTCTCGCCGCAGCCGCAGGTGCGGGAAGCGTTGGGGTTATCAAAGTAGAAACCTTTACCGTTGAGACCGTCAGAAAAGTCGAGTTCTGTGCCGGCCAGATAAAGAAAGCTCTTCATATCGACGACTACACGTACACCTTTGTCCTCAAACTCTTGGTCCATAGGCTTGACTTCGTTATCAAAATCAAGCTTGTAGGAAAGACCCGAACACCCCCCACCTGCCACGGAGGCGCGCAGACGATAGGATTCGTCGAGCTGCGCGTCGCGCATCAAATGGGTTACTTTTTCCTTTGCTTTATCAGATACGGTAATCATGGGAATTGCCAGTTACGAGTTGTAAGTTGTCAATTAGAAAGAGCCCACCTTTAGCGAAAAGTAGGCTCTTTCTAGTAACAGTCGCAACAGATTAATGGTGCGATTTAGCTTCTTCCAGAGCTGGTAAGCCGTTCTTTACGCGGTAATCGTTGATGGCCGATTTGATGGCATCCTCAGCCAATACCGAGCAGTGAATCTTCACGGGAGGAAGAGCAAGCTCTTCAACGATTTCCATGTTATCGATGCTCAATGCTTCGTCGACCGTTTTGCCTTTCAGCCACTCAGTAGCTAATGACGAAGAGGCAATGGCTGAGCCGCAACCGAAGGTCTTGAATTTGGCGTCGGTGATGGTATTGGTGGCTTCGTCCACTTCGATCTGCAGGCGCATTACGTCGCCGCACTCAGGAGCGCCTACTAGGCCGGTACCTACGTTCTTCTTGCTTTTGTCCAGCGTGCCCACGTTGCGGGGGTTGCTGTAATGATCGATTACTTTATCGGAGTAAGCCATTATAATAGAAATGAGAGGTTAGAAGTGAGAGGTGAGACTAAAAACAACAACAGACAAAAGAGTCTCACTTCTCATGTCTCAGTACTCAGGTCTAAATCAATGTTCAGCCCACTCAATTTTGCTGAGGTCAACGCCTTCTTTGAACATCTCCCACAGCGGCGACATCTCGCGAAGCTTCGTTACGGCCTCTTTCACATGATTGATAGCGTAGTTGATCTGCTCGTCGGTGGTGAAGCGGCTCAACCCAAAACGAAGGGAAGAATGGGCTAAGTCGTCGCTCAAGCCTAACGCCTTCAATACGTAAGAAGGCTCCAAAGAGGCTGAAGTACAGGCTGAACCGGATGAAACGGCCAAATCTTTCACGCCCATCATCAGGCCTTCACCTTCTACATAGGTGAAAGAAATATTCGTTACGTGTGGCAAGCGGTGCTCGCGGGAGCCGTTCACGTAGCTTTCTTCCAGTTCTAGTAGAGAGCTTTCAAGCCGGTCGCGCATTTTGCTCAGGCGCTCGGTATCGGTAGCCATTTCGAGGCGGGCCAACTCGCAGGCTTTGCCTAAACCCACGATGCCAGGAACGTTGAGAGTACCCGAACGCATACCGCGCTCATGCCCGCCACCGTCCATCTGGGCAGTTACTTTTACCCGAGGGTTCTTACGACGCACATACAAAGCACCTACGCCTTTCGGACCGTACATCTTGTGGGCAGTGAATGCCATGATGTCGATGCCATCGGCCTGAACGTCGACCGGGATTTTGCCCACTGCCTGGGTGCCGTCGGTCATGAAGAGCGCACCATGCTTGTGGGCAATCGCGGCGATTTCACGAATTGGCTGAATAGTGCCGGTTTCGTTGTTGCCGTACATGATGGTCACCAGAATAGTCTGGGGAGTCATGGCGGCTTCCAGGTCGGTCAGGCTAATGAGGCCTTCGCGGTTTACCGGGAGATACGTCACTTTGCCCCCCAGCTTCTCAATATGCTTGCAGGTATCGAGCACGGCTTTGTGCTCAGTGGTAGCGGTGATGATGTGATTGCCCTTTTGGGAATACATCTCAAACACACCTTTAATACCTAAGTTGTCTGATTCGGTAGCGCCCGAGGTGAAAATAATCTCCTTGGGGTCGCAGCTAATGAGTTGGCCAATCTGCTCACGGGCGTAGTCCACGGCCTCTTCCGCTGCCCAACCGAAGGGGTGGTTACGGGAGGCCGCATTACCGAATACCTCCGTGAGGTAAGGCATCATGGCTTCCAGCACACGCGGGTCGAGGGGCGTGGTGGCGTTGTTATCGAGGTAAATAGGTAGCTTGAGCATGGCTCGAATTTCAGTAAGTCAGCGGAAAACCAATGAAAGTCCAAAGGTAACTCAGTGGAGAATCATTCGCATCTAGAACAGCAAAACAAACAAACTGGTTTTACTTTGCGCCCACAAAAGTAGAGATATTCTAAGTAAGCCTCTTCACCCGTATCGTTTGCCCGCTATGTTTACAAATCTGGAACACCTCGGCCTAGCCGTACACGACCTGGAGGCCGCAACGGCTTTGTATAGTGCATTGCTAAACCAAGAACCCTACAAGCAGGAACATGTGGCCAGCGAAGGTGTAGATACGGTTTTTTTTCGGGTGGGTGGCTCTAAGATTGAGTTGCTGGCCGGCACTACGCCTGATAGCGCCATCACCCGCTACCTGACCAAAAAAGGGGAGGGCATTCACCATGTGGCGTTTGAAGTAGCCGACATTCGGGCGACGATGGCGCGGCTGAAGGAGCAGGGCTTCACGCTCCTGAATGAGGAGCCCAAGCGTGGGGCTGACAATAAGCTGGTGTGTTTCGTGCATCCGAAAAGCGCGGCTGGCGTATTGGTAGAGCTGTGCCAGGAGATTGTTCAGTAGGAAGCAAATAAAACAGGCGGTCATGCTGAGCAGCGCGAAGCATCTCGCGTGCTGATACCGGAGTACTAAGCAAACGAAGCGAGCGAGATGCTTCGCGCTGCTCAGCATAACGTTCTTAATTACCTTATTTCACCTTTATCTACTAGCTCCGTGGCTAATTTTCAGCAAGAAGTAGAAGCGGCCGTTGAGGCGTTGTTGTTTCAGCAAATCATACTGTATCCTACCGATACAGTATGGGGCGTAGGTTGCGATGCTGAAGTGCCCCGCGCCGTGGAGCGACTCTACAAGCTAAAGGAGCGCCCCGAAGGCAAGCCCAGCATCGTGCTGGTCGCCGATCTGGATATGCTGCGCCGCTACGTTGCCGAAGTACCTGATGGGTTGGAGCAAGCGTTGGTGGAGCAAACCCGCCCCACTACCTATATTCTGTCAGCTAACCACCGGCTGGCCCCGCAGCTCTTAGCTCCTGATGGAACTGTGGGTTTGCGCATTCCGCAGGATGAGTTTTGCCATAAACTGGTACGCCGCCTCGGCCATGGCGTGGTTTCTACCTCAGCTAACCGCGCCGGGGAGCCTACGCCGGCTACGTATGTCGCCGTTGACCCTAAGCTTGTGCGCGCCGTTGATCATGTGGTAGGCTGGCGGCAGGAGGACGTAGCCAGCGTCGCGCCCTCGCGGGTGGTGCGTTTTGGGGCCGATGGGCAGCTGGAAGTGGTGCGTGAGTAAAAGCTCAGGCCACGAATTTGCCCCCCAGCCAAAGTGGGAGTGCTACCTTTGCGGGATAAAATGCCCCCCAGTGTTCTTATGAAGTCTCCCCAGCTACCTGATCTGCCTATTTTCCGGGTTATTGCCGATGCCGCCGGCGAGCTGAATTTCCCGGCCTACGTGATTGGCGGCTACGTGCGCGATTTGGCCCTGAATCGGCTCAGCAAGGATATCGATGTAGTATGTGTGGGCGACGGAATTCAATTAGCGCAGGCCGTCGGCAGAAAGCTGCCCGGCCGGCCCCGCGTGACGGTGTTCAAGAACTTCGGCACCGCCATGCTGCCGACGCCAGAGGTAGAAATCGAATTTGTGGGTGCCCGGAAGGAGAGCTACCGCAGCGAATCGCGCAAACCGGAAGTGGCAGCGGGCACGTTGGAAGAGGATTTGGCGCGACGTGACTTCACCATCAACGCCTTGGGCTTAAGCCTGAACCCGGATGATTTTGGAACACTGGTAGACCGCTACGACGGTATAGGCGACCTCCAGCGCAAAACCATTCGCACGCCCCTCGACCCGGATATTACGTTTTCTGACGACCCATTACGCATGATGCGCGCCGTGCGCTTCGCTACGCAGCTCGACTTTGATATTGAGCCGGATACTTACGATGCTATTGCCCGCAATAAGGAGCGCATTAAGATTGTGTCGCAGGAGCGCATTACGGACGAGCTGAACAAGATCATATTAGCCCCCCAGCCCAGCTACGGCTTTAAGCTGATGTTTCAAACGGGCTTGTTACAGCTGATTTTTCCAAAAATGGCTTTGCTACAGGGCGTAGAGAAAGTAGGCCAGCACGCGCACAAAGATAATTTTTACCATACCCTACAAGTGCTCGATAATGTAGTAGTAGCCGGCGGCGACCTGTGGCTGCGCTGGGCCGCTATTCTGCACGACATTGCCAAGCCCGCTACCAAGCGCTTCGATCCCAAAATAGGCTGGACCTTTCATGGCCACGAAGACCGCGGTGCACGCTGGGTACCCCAGATTTTTACGGAGTTGAAGCTGCCGCAGGGAGAGGAAATGCGCCAGGTGCAAAAGCTGGTGAAGCTGCATCTGCGGCCTATTGCATTGGTCAAGGAAACCGTGACTGACTCGGCCGTGCGCCGTCTGTTATTCGAGGCCGGCGACGACATCGACCGCCTCATGCTGCTTTGCCGGGCCGATATTACGAGCAAAGACCACCAGCGCAAGGAACGCTACCTGCGCAACTTTGGCCTGGTGGAGCAGAAGCTGAAAGAGGTAGAAGAAAAGGACCACTTGCGCAACTTCAGGCCGGTTATTACGGGTGAGGTCATCATGGAGACTTTCAATCTGAAGCCCTCCCGCGAGGTTGGCGAGCTGAAAGAAGCCGTGCTGGAGGCTATTCTGGATGGGAAGGTGCGGAATGAGTTGGAGGAGGCGTATGCGCTTTTGCTGGAGTTGGGCAAGGAGAAGGGGCTGGCTCCGGTGCAGCCCTCAGCTCACCGATAGTAGCCTAAACTACCGCCAGGCGTATGCCCTCAGCATAAGGGGTAGCCGCGAAGAACTGCTTGTCAAACTTCGAACTATCGAAGAAATAGGGCCGGTCGTATTGGTATAACATCTCCACTGATTCGCGCACTGGCTCTACAAACAATCCCACGGCACGCATCAGCCATTTCGGTAAGCCGCTGATCTTAGGGGCAACGCCGTAGTGGACTGCGGCTAACGAAGCAAATTGCCGAGTGGTAATGGCGGGCGCAGCGGTAGGTAAATGCCAGGTTTGGCCGTAGGCACTGGGGGTGATGCCGAGTACAGCTGTGGCGCGGCCCGCATCTGGGGTGAAGATGTAGGAATGGGGCTCGTCAACGCTGCCGGGCCATTGTGCAGCTTTACCCTTTTTGAAATTGTCGAAAATAAGCGCGTTCGGAAGAGAGTTATTTATACCGGGGCCGTAAAAATCGGGGGCTCGGGCAATGAGCGACTCTACCCGCCCAGACTTTATTGCCTCCAGCAACTGGCGAGCAATGCGGGCACGAACCTCACCTTTCTTGCTTACGGGGTTGAAGGGTGTTTCTTCGGTCATTTTGCCCCCCACCAGCCCGTACATATACACGTTGTCGAAGAACACCAATTTACTTCCGTGATGCTCGCAGGCATTAAGCACGTTGGTCATGATGCGGGGCCAGTCGCGCTGCCAGGTTTTGGTATTATAACGCAGGCCCGCTACCAGATATGCTACCGACGAGCCAGCTACAGCCTGCTTGGTTTGGGTAGCATCAGTAAGGTCGGCGGGATGCAGCTCATCAGCCGCATTAACTTTCTGTGGCCGACGACTAACCAGACGCAGCGGCTCGTCTGTGAGCGTAGGTAAATGGTGCGCCACTTCTCGGGTAATAGTGCCACCAGCGCCTAAGATGGTTTGCATAACAGAAGCCGTTAACAATGAGGAGAAGCCGGACGGACAGTGCT
Organism: Hymenobacter roseosalivarius DSM 11622; assembly: GCF_900176135.1. Lineage (GTDB taxonomy): Bacteria > Bacteroidota > Bacteroidia > Cytophagales > Hymenobacteraceae > Hymenobacter > Hymenobacter roseosalivarius. The sequence goes on from NZ_FWWW01000082.1 coordinate 6,791, forward strand.
ATCAGCTCAGCTTAGTGCGCTGATGCTAAGGCAATAATGTATATATAGATACTCTATAAAACAAATGTGAGGAAGCCTCTACCCCCAGTTGCAGCTCGGTTAGGTAGAAAGACTTCCTCAGGGTCCACCTTTCACTCACTTTAGACCCTATAATTTGTTCACCGCAACTATAGATGTGGAGTATGAGCATAAGGTTGCCCAATCATCACGTTTTTGTTTAGTAAGAGCTGCACTCTGCATATCTAAGTAATAAGTCAACCCTCAAAAAAGCGCTGGGGGGCTTTTTTACTCGTTAATCCGGGTGATACGCGAGGCACCTACGTCGCTCACTTTCACGCTGCCGGGGTTGCCACTGTACTCTATCACGCTGGCACCTACGGCATCAGCACGAAGAGATTCCTCAACCCGAAGGCGAGCCTTGCTCATACCAGCCAGATCGACATCGGCGGCGCGGGCGGTAAAGCGGGCTGCCGCAAGCTCGCAGGCTCCGGCTCCGTCCACTTCCAGCCTATCGGCGCGTCCTTGCAACGTTGTCCGACAGGCACCAGCTAAGTCCAAATTCAAGCTTCGATAATCGCCGTTTAACCGCAGGTGACTGGCACCGGCCTGATCCACTTCCAGGGTCGATTGATTCGTAAAGCCTGATACATCGGCGCGCACGGCCCCGGCCAAATCCAGTTTGTCCAGGGCAGGCATCTCAATGGTAATCAGAACCTTGTCTCGGTCCTGATTACGGCCCCAATTACCGCTAAAGAGGGAGCGGTTGCGGGAACGTACCATCAACTCATCGCCGTCGCGGTCTATTTTCAGGTCGCGTAACTCCCGCGCTGGACCAGCGGCCGTCACCCGAAAGGTGTCGCCCGACCGGATAACTGTCCGGTATGATCCCAGCACGGTCACTTCGCGGAACCCCTCTACATTGTAACTCTCACGGCCTGAGCCATAATCATCGGCGTTGGTAGAGAAGCTGGGGGCGCCGCCGTAGTCCAGCGACACGTTCACGTCGCCATCTTCTTCGTCCTCATCAATGTCGATGTTGACTTCACCATCCTCATCTTCGTTCTCATCCGTGGTGTTGTGCAAATCGTCTGGCGTGCAGTCTACGCACTCTAGCCGGTTGCCTGTCAGGCGGTAGAGGTGTTGCTCCACGTTTTTGGGCATATCATTGTCGACGAAGTTGTCGCTGCCGAGCCAGTGCGCGGCCCCCTGACTTAAACGAACGGTCCGGTTGCGGGGCAATTTGAGCGTCACGTTCACTTCTTGGTCGCGGTAGCGGGCGCTTGGGCGGAAGGTGAAGTGGTCATCGAAGCGCAGGGTGGTGTCGTTCACCTGGCGTACGGTGTATGCCACGCTAGTAGCGGCCGTCTGGCGAGCTTGCTCCTCGGTTGCGCCCTCGGCCCGGTACGTTTTGTCGACCGAAACGACCTGATTGCTATCTACGGCCGCTATCCGCGCGTTCACCCATTGATCATGGCTCTGGTCGGTGCCCCGAATATCCAAGTAGATGCTGGAGGCTCGCAGCGTTGGGAAGGACTGGTTCTGGGTTACATCGGCCTCTTCCTGGAAATCATGGCTGATGCGGGTGGCACCTATTGAGGTACCCACTACACCTAGCAGCCACAAGCCAAGCAACGTCAAGCCCACCGTGCGGGTAAGGATGGAGCGGCGGAGCAATAAACTCAAGCCAGCCAGCAGCAGCGCCAGGAAAGGAATGGCAGCGGTCAGGTAGAAGGCGAACATTGCCCAGATAGGAACGCCGTTGAGGAAGATGTGAGCCGGAATATCACCAGTCATGAAGCTATTCGTTGCTGGAATCATGCCCAGGCCGATACCCAGTGCTATAGTGAGGCCCAGCAGCATGGAGAAGCCAATAATAACGAGCAGGACACCAGCAAACACCCGAATCAGGGAGCCGAGGAAGTTAACCAGCGGGCGCAGATTGCGGGCCAGCTCTTCCAAAAATGTTCCTACCTGGCGGCCGCTCCCTGTCATGCCGCCAGCTTCAAAAGCGTTGTTGCGCAGGCTATTGTCGATGCCGGAGAGGGTTACCGCGTCGCCGCGCATCCGCATCTTTTCCGATACGGTGCGAGCTTCGGGTAGCACTACCCACAGCAACAAGTAGAGCAACAGGCCAAAGCCGGTAAATAGGCTCAGCACAAACAGGATGCGGATTAGGGTGACATCGGCCTTGAAGTAAGCAGCCAGGCCAGACGATATGCCGCCGATTTTTCCGGTGTCCGTGTCGCGGAAGAGCTTCCGCTCGCCGGTAGCCTCACCGATACCTACTGGGTCGGGCAGGTCGTTGCGCTTAGGCAGCACGGCCCACAGAATAACGTAGGCCAAAATGGTAAAGGCCGGCAGCGCACCCACAAAGTCGCCGATGACAATGGAGAACAGGGAGGCGAGAGCTATCAGCCGAACCCACACGGCATTGATGCCGAAGTAGTGGGCCAGGCCAGCGCACACGCCCGCAATCTTCTTGTTGGCCACATCGCGGAAAAGACGACGGGGTTCGGCGGCAGTAGCGGACGCTGCGCCGGCGCCAGCGCCAGTGGTATTGTAGGCATACTCGGGGCGAGCGTAGGTGCCGGCTGCCGTGCCGCTATTTACGGCGGAGGCGAGCAGCTCCTCGTCGTCCTCGGCATCGTCGGCGGCTTGGAAATCGCGTACCCGGCCCATTTTAGCGGTCATAGCCTCCACATCTTCCAGCGAAATAATCTGCTTGGTAGGGGAGAGGCGAGCCACGAATAGCTCGGCAATGCGGCTCTCAATGTCGGCCACGATTTCCTCGTGTCCGCGGTAGCCGCTGAAGTGGGCTTTTACCTCGGCCAGGTAGCGGCTGAGTACGTCGTAGCCATCTTCCTCGATGTGAAAGATGATGCCCTGGAGGTTGATACTGATGTTCTTTTTCATCTCAGTGCTGCAAGTCAGGAAAACGTCGAAAGAAAGGTGGAGGCGGCGCTACTGCTGCGCCGGAGCAGTGCCGTTCACATGCGGCTTTTGGCGAATGATGCGGATAGAGTCGGCTACCTCTTCCCAGGTCAGGCGCAGCTGGTGCAAAAACTCCGTGCCCACTGCCGTGAGCGTGTAGTATTTGCGCGGCGGCCCGCTCGTGGATTCCTTCCAGGTATAGTCGAGCAGACCGGCATTTTTGAGGCGCGTCAGGAGCGGGTACAGCGTGCCTTCCACGACGATCATGCGAGCGGAAGTTAGCTCTTCCAGCATATCGGAGGCGTAGACCTCGCCGCGGGCGATAATTTCCAGAATGCAGAATTCCAGGATGCCCTTCCGCATCTGCACTTGGGTGTTCTCTACTTTCATGGGCTTGAGGCAGATATCGGTGAAGAATGAGTTAAAGATAACAAAAGGTACTATGTAACGCAAGGTACTTGTTAAAATAATTTTCGCGCCTCAATCTTATGGAGCGTTTTACAGATATAGAAAGGGGATTAAAGAAAATTAAAAAGCCTAATAGAGCGACTGGGGGGCTTTTTTAGGTCTCAATAATTTCTTGTCGGTACTTCTAATAAAAGATAAGTCGCTCCTAGCATCGAGCAAGAATTAGGATACCTGATCAATTCAACTGGCAGCGCTGGTCCCACTGTGGCAGCCAGTGCTTCGAAGCGGAGGAATGAAAATTTGCCCCCCGACATTTCTGGTTCCCCCAAAAGCCCCCCGGCTACTGCCCGGCCCGATTTATGCGGTCTCTAAAGGCACTATCGGTCCCGTTAATTCAGCAGACGCGCTAGAAATAAGTAACTTGCGCTGCTGCTGCACTTATCCGTTTCCCCCTACTTTATTCTATGCTGCACTTCTCCAAAGTGGTTCCTGTGTTGGTTGGCTTGGGGCTGAGCTTAGGCACTGCACCCGCCGCGTGGGCCCAGTCAAACGATGCCACGCCCAAGTACAGCAATGAGTTTCTAAATATCGGGGTGGGCGGTCGGGCCCTGGGCATGGGCAACACCCAGGTCAGTATCGTGCAGGATGCTACCGCTGGCTACTGGAACCCAGCCGGTTTGCTCGACCTGAAAACCAAATACGACGGTGTGCTCATGCACTCCGAGCTGTTTTCAGGCATCGTAAAAAATGACTACGCGGCCTTCGCTATGCCGCTCGATGAGAACAGCGCCATCGGCGCCAGCCTGATCCGCCTAGGCGTGGATGACATTGCTGATACCCGTGATTTGGTAAACGAGTATGGCTATATCCAGTACGACCGGATCCGCTATTTCTCTGTTGCCGATTATGCTTTGTTGCTGTCGTATGCCCGGCGCATCGGCGCTATTGAAGGCTTAAAATTGGGCGTTAACGCCAAGATTATCTACCGCAACGTCGGTAAATTCGCCAACGCCTACGGGTTTGGGGTGGATGCGGGCTTACAATACGAGCGGCGTGGTTGGCGCTTGGGCCTAATGGCCCGCGATATCACGACCACCTTTAATGTTTGGTCTATCAACGCTGATGAGTTTAAACGCTCGGCCAGCACCGCCGAAGCCATTCCCACGAACAGCTCGGAGGTAACCCTGCCTCGCTTGGTATTAGGTGTAGGCCGCAGCATCAAGCTGCCGGGCCAGTTTACGGCCCTCGTAGCCACCGATCTGGAAATGACCACCGACGGGCAGCGCAACACGCCTATTTCTACGGGCTTAATAAGTATCGATCCGCACGCTGGTTTGGAAATCGGCTACAACAACATCGTGTTTCTGCGCGGTGGAGTCAGCAATTTTCAGAAGATACAGACCTTTAGTGGCAAGGAGGAGTGGAAAGCCCAGCCGAGCCTTGGCGTGGGTGTGGCTACTAGCGGTCTGCGTTTGGATCTGGCGCTGTCGCGGCTGGCTGTGGAGAAGCTGGGGCAGCGCTCCCAAACCAACTCCATTATCGTCTCGCTGGGCTACGGTTTTAAATAAGAAAGTGAATGAGTACGTGGCTATGGGTTAATCATTCGGCCATTAGATTATTCAGCCATACAATTAGCATGAAACAAAATTACACGCTACGCTACCTGCTGGGGGGCTTTTTGGGACTACTACTGCTTTTAAGCAGCCTCCAAGCCGTCGCACAGTCGGGGCCTTACGGTAACGAGTGGATAGTGCCGGGCCAGTCTTACTATAAAATCCGGATAACACAGGATGGGATTCACCGCCTCGACAACCAATACCTAACCAGAGCCGGCCTCAGCAACGGCACCGATCCGCACCGCCTCCAGCTCTGGCGGCGGGGCCAGGAAGTAGCCATCTATGTTGGCGGCAACCAAACCAGCCTCGACCCCAGTACATTCATCGAGTTCTACGGCCAGCGCAACGATGGTCGCCTGGACCGCGGCATGTATAAGAAGGCCGCTGATCAGCCGCAGCCCCTATACAGCCTCTTCACAGATACGGCGTCTTACTTTCTGACGGTAGCCCCCACGACCAATGGGCGCCGCATGACGGAGCCAACCGTAGCCACTACTGCCAGCGGCCAGCCGTATCACTTGCTGCACCGGCAGCGTATTTTCTTTGAAAACTATGCTGATATAACGGAAGGCCCCCTCGCTTATATGCCGTGGGCTAGCGCGGGAGAAGGCTTTTTGTCGGGGCCGTTTGGGCGCAACGCCGCCAACCCTGTTGATTTTGAAGTAGATTCTCTGCAAAGCCTAGCCAGCAATGGTGGTATGCCGCGCGTAATAGTCGGGCTGGCGGGTACTAGCTTATCTGAACATATCACGCAGGTATCGGTGGTGCAGCCGAATGGCACAGTACGGCTGCTGGGTACCGTAGCCAACTACGACAGCTTCGATAGAGTGAAGGCGCAGTTTCCGCTTTTGCGTTCGGACCTCAGCTCGGAGGGGAAGGTGAAATTACGGTTTGAAAACACGGGCCCGAATGACAGTCGTTTCCCGCGCGACCGGTCGCGGCTCGCCTATATTACTGTTCTGGCCCCCCGCGAGAATCGCGTATTCAGCGAGAGACGCAGTACCTCTTTTAGTAATGATTCCACTTTACTGGGTCCGGCTACGTACGTCCTCGACAATGTGCCCGCTACCCTGCGTGGCTACGATGTGACGGATGCCGCTGCCGTTCAGCGAATAGAGGGGAATAGCGCCGGCGGTACCCAGCGTAGCTATGTATTTCCGGCGGCTACGGGCCGCACGCGCCACCTGTTGTTAGTCGATGCCGCCCGCCCCAGGGTGCCGCTGCCGGCCCGCCTGGTTCGGTTTCGCACGCTTGTGCCCGCCGCTTACAGTTTCCTGATCGTTAGCCATCGTTCTTTGATGCGGCCCGCCGGCAACGTCGCCAATCCCGTGCGGGCCTACGCCAGCTACCGCGCCTCCGCGGCCGGCGGCCGCCACGATACTCTTGTGGTCACGACGCAGCAGCTTTACGACCAGTTTCACTACGGCGAGAAATCACCCTTGGCTATTCGTCAGTTTGCCCAATGGATGCTGACCAGCAACCGCGAGAAGTATTTGTTGCTTTTGGGTAAAGGTTTGGCCACGGCAGAAGGTGTACGCACCGCGGCCGGCGCGTTTTATCATCGTCAGGTATCGGATAGCGAGTCGCCGGTACCGGATTTAATACCAACCAGTACCCGTGCCGGATCAGATATATTTTTTACGGCTGACTGGCAGCGTAACCAGTATGTTTCTCGCATTCCCACCGGACGGATATCGGCTCAAACGCCGCAACAAGCCCTCAACTACCTGAATAAGCTGCGCGAACACGAGGCTCTGGGCCCCGAGCCCTGGCGCAAGAACCTGCTGCACATGGCCGGGGGAGGCAATGAAAGCGAATTTGCCCAGTTTCAGAGCTATGTCAACGGCTATAAGGAGCGGGCCGAGAAACCTTGCTTTGGTGGCACCGTCGTAAAAACCTACACGCGCGACACGCCGGGTGATTACCAACGCTTCCCGATAACCATCAATATCGCGCCCGAACTGAATGCTGGTTTAAGCTTGATAACGTACTTCGGCCACGGTTCGCCCTTGGTATTCGACTTAAACCTGGGTGATATCAATGACCCGAGCAACAACTATAACAATCGGGGCAAATACCCGGTCTTTATAGTAAATGGGTGCGCTGGAGGCTTTGCCTATGGCTCGTTTATATCAATTGGCGAATCCTGGACTCTGGCCGCTGATAAGGGTGCTGTCGGATTTCTGGCTGACTCCGACTTTGGCTACGATGGCCAGTTGGACGCTTTCAGTGACCGGATGTATCAGCTGCTCTTCAATGACCCGAATTGGTACGGTAAGCCGATTGCCGTGATTCAGGCGGAAGCATCCCGGCGCTTACAAGCAGTATTTGGTAATAACCCGAATGGTGTTTCGCTGCTGATGAACACTACTTGGCAGGGCGACCCCGCGCTAAAGCTTTATGCTCCCGACAAGCCCGACTTCGCCACAGCTGATTCGCGTTTGCAAATTGCCCCCCAGGCACCCGAAACCACCGTTCAGGCCTCCTCCTCCCGGTTCCAGTTGCGGGTGGGTGTCAGTAATGCCGGTAGCCTGTGCTCCGGCAGCACCAGCCTGGGTATTTCCATAACACGTCGCTATCCGGTTACTGCCGCAAGGCCCGCCGAGGTCCTGCGTTTCGACGTTCCGCAGCCCCGCCGCGATACTACTTACGTTTTCAATTTGCCGAACACGGGCAATGTGTTTGGGGAAAATGAGTTTACGGTCGTGTTGGATGAAGGCAATAAGATAGCCGAGCTAAGCGAGACCAATAATCAAGCTACCATTAAGTTCAACTTCCTGCAAGGCGGCGTTACGGCCCTCAGCCCCCCCGAGTTTGCAATTGTATCCAGCCCAGCCGTGCGGCTCATCGGGCAAAATAATGACCCCAAGGGCCAACTGCGCTTCTATGAAATGGAGCTGGACACGGTACCGACGTTTAACAGCCCATTAGTGCGCCGCACCGCCGTGCAGGCCGCTGTTGCTCCGGAGTGGAAGCCAACTTTGCCCCCCACGGCCGGCCGCGACAGTGTAGTATGGTACTGGCGGTTGCGGTTTCAGAATGGGCAGCCTGGCGAAAACCAGGAATGGGCGACCAGCTCTTTCCGCCTGATAAATGGTAGCCCCGGCGGCTGGTCGCAGAGCCATCATGGGCAGTTTCGCCGCGACAGGCGTACCAGCGTGGATGTGGCTGCCTCTTCGGGCAAGTGGGACTTTAGCGACCAAAGCATTGGCGTGAAGCTTTCTACCCGTGGAGGCAGCACCGGGGCCGCGCCTACCTTTCTGACTTCTTATGGTATAGCGCCCGAGGGCACCAGCCCGTACGTTATCAACTGTGCGCCCTCAACTCCCAATATGTTGGCGGCGGTGTTTGATGGACTGACCCTTAAATCTGTGCGCAACGTGCCGGGCGCATACGATTCCTGCGGTCTGAACCCCAATATGTATTATCACTTTGCCCGCGAAGGCACAGCTGATAACCTGAACACCCCCGCCCGCCAGGCGCAGCTTCTGGCTTTGCTGACCAACTTGAAACCCGGTCAGTACGTGGCGCTGGTATCGATGAACCGGGTTAACTTTTCTTCCTTCTCACCCGAGTTAAAGACTGCCCTGAAGACGCTTGGCTCGCAGCTTATTGACCAGCTGCAAGATGGTGACCCATTCGTGTTCCTGGGACAGAAGGGCCCCGGCGCTCGTCCGGCTCAGGAACGGACGTTCGACGCGGCCAGCACCGTGGCTCGCGCCGAGCAGGTCATAACGCTGGACGGTTTCCTGCGCACCCGAGCCGCCCGAGGTACCATTACCTCTACGCTTATCGGCCCGGCCAAACAGTGGGGCACGCTCTTCCATACCGTGCGCACGGAGCCTTCTGATAGCTACACGCTGCGGCTGGTGGGTATTGATAAGGACGGTAATCAGAGGCAGTTGAACGCCGATGTGAAGAACCGGCAGCTAGCCTTGGCTGGGGTATCGGCGCAGGACTATCCTTATCTGCAGCTGGTTCTACAACTGCGCGACACACTCAATCGGACGGCGCCGCAGCTCAAGCAATGGCTGGTAACCTACGAGGGCTTGCCGGAAGGAATTGTGCGTCGCGACTTAGCGGAAGCGAAAGACGCCAAAGTGTACGACGCCGCTACGCTAGCCCAGCAGGCCATGAGCCGTGGCGAATTGGCTTTCCCTGTCTACTTTCAAAACGTGTCGTCCATAAATTTTGGTCAGCCCCTTATCGCTGAAATTACCGTGCGCGATGCCAGTAATAATGTGCGTACGGCCAAGATTCAATCGCTCCGCCCACTCAAAGCCGACTCGACGGCTACGTTCAATATCCGCCTTGATGTACGCGGTTTGTTGGGGGCCATTACGGGGCAGGTAAACGTAAATCCGCGCCTGCTGCCGGAGCAGTTCTACTTTAATAATGAGCTGATCCTGCCGCCTTTCACCATAGAAGACCGTAATACGCCCCCCGTGCTTGATGTGGCCTTCGATGGGCAGCATATTCTGGATGGAGATATCGTGTCGCCGATGCCCGTTATCATGGTGCAGCTCAATGATGAGGATAAGCTCAACGCCATTCGCGACCCCGGCAACTTTGATTTGTTCCTAACCAAACCCGGCGAATCAATCCCAATTAAAGTGCCCATGACGGGCTCAGATGTGCTCTTCACGACCGAAGTGGAGAAGGGCATCGCACGTGTGGAGTATCAGCCCGGTAAGCAGACGCCCTTGCCGAATGGCATTTATAAGCTGGAAGTGCAGGGCCGCGACGCGACCAACCTGGCTGCCAGTATGCAGCGCTACTCCATTCGTTTTGAGGTGATTAAAGAGTCTACTATCACCAATTTCTACCCGTATCCTAACCCCATCACCAGCAAAGCCAAGTTTGTGTTCACGCTCACGGGTGCTGAGCTACCCCGCGACCTGAAGATTCAGGTGATGACGCTGACGGGCAAGGTAGTCCGTGAAATAATGATGGCTGAACTGGGCCCGCTGCACATCGGCAACAACATCACCGACTACGCCTGGGACGGCACCGACGAGTTTGGCGACCAGCTGGCCAATGGCACCTACCTCTACCGCGTGGTGCTGGATAACCCCGGCCAGTTTGAGCGCCGCCGCACCGCCGGCGACCAAGCCTTCAAAAAGGATTGGGGTAAGCTGGTGCTTCTGCGTTAGCCTTACATATTCAAGCACGAAAAAGCCCCCCGGAACCACTCCGGGGGGCTTTTTTAGTGCTATGCACCTTTGTGATTAACGTCGGCGCAGGGTTACAAAGCTGAAGGGGTAAGCGTGTTTCTCATCGGGCTCGTGGCGTACCCGGGTTTCCTCGCGCCATTCCGTATGGTTGAGGTCGGGGAAGGTAGCGTCGCCCTCAAAGTCGTGGTGGATTTCGGTCAGATAAATGGTGTCAGCCGCTGACAGCGACTGACGGTAGATTTCGGCACCTCCAATAATGAAGATGTTTTCGTCGTGGGTTTGCGCCAGCTCTAATGCTTCGGGTACAGAGTAGGTCGTTTCCGTGCCATCAGCCTTCCACTCAGGTTGGCGCGTGACTACGATGTTCTGGCGTCCTGGTAATGGTCTTCCGATTGCCTCAAACGTGCGCCGGCCCATAATAATTGGGTGGCCAAGGGTCAGGTTTTTGAAATGCTTCAAGTCCTTCGGCAAATGCCAGATAAGCTGATTATCTCGACCAATAATACCGTTTTGAGCTACTGCTACTACTAAAGCAATCATATAATTCTTTCGATTAACGAGGAGTAATTCTTGTCTGACAGTTGGTTCTGTCATCTTATTAAAATGATTTAAAAGCCCGTCATGCTTCGCTCCGCTCTGCATGACGTTTTATTAGCATATCCCGCTAAAGTTGAGGTACCAGGACGTAAAAATCACTTCGTCAGGGCCGACTGATTAAAGCCGCGCAAAAATTCCAGAATAGGCATCCGCTTTTTGCCTTCCAGCTGTACATCCAGCAGATCCAGGAGGCCATTGGTAGTTTGTACGCGCAAATAGGTGCGACCGTCGGAAAACCAGGTGCCCGGATACATGGTGCTCGGCCCGGTGGAGTCCTCATCGTCCAGGGCCTGGGCGCGGAATACCTTGAGGGTGCGGCCGTCGGGGAGGGTAGTGAAGGCGGTAGGAATGGGGGAGAGGCCGCGCACCAGATTTACCAGCTGGGGGGCATTTTGCTTGAAATCAAGGCGACCGGTTTCCTTCTGAATCTTGGGCGCGGCGCGTAGCTCACTGCTTTCCACTTGGGGCAGGCTGGGCGCGGTGCCGGCCGCAATGGCTTGCACCGTGTGCAGAGCCAGGGCCGCACCGGCCATTTTCAGCTTTTCATACAGGGTGCCAAAGTCATCCTCATCCGCAATCGGCACGACATCCTGAAAAACAAGGTCGCCGGTATCAATCTCGTGGCGCAGAAAAAAAGACGTAACGCCCGTTTGCGTTTCTCCCTGAATCAGAGCCCAATTGATAGGCGCTGCCCCCCGATACTGCGGTAGCAGAGAGGCGTGAATGTTAATGGAGCCCATGGGAGGCATACTCCACACCGCCTGCGGCAACATCCGAAAAGCTACGACCACCTGTATATCAGCCTCAAGGTCCTTCAGCGCGGCCTGAAACTCCGGGTCTTTCAGATTTGTGGGTTGCAGCACAGGCAGGTTGTGTGCCTGCGCGGCTTGCTTCACTGCCGACTCGGCTAGCTGGCGCCCACGCCCGGCGGGCTTGTCGGGAGCCGTAATGACCGCTGCCACCACGCACCCAGGCCAGGAAAGCAAAGCTTCCAGCGTAGGTACGGCGAATTCGGGCGTACCCATGAAGACGATGCGCAGGGGTTGGAGCATAGTACTATCTCGCGGTGTATAGCAGTGGTAAAATTCAGGAATCCGCAGTGGTCAGGCAGCTTTTAAATGATAACATGCCGCACTAACACCGCGGAAAGTTACGCTTCAGGATACAGCAAATACTTCTTGCGCATGGCCTTATACTGACCCAACTCTGGCTCCCAGGTCTTGCGAATTTCGGCTTCCGACTTACCTGCTATAATTTGCTGGCGCAGGGCTGCCGTGCCAACAAGACGTTCGAATCCTTTATTAAAAAAGTTTGCCTTATCAGTGCTTTGCTGGTAGAAGTCGAGCAGGTATTTCAGCGTGAAACCGATGTCGCCGTTGGTTTGACGCAGGTCGAGGCCGTAGCAAAGCTTGCCTTTTTGGGGTGGCGCGGTAGAGGCAGGATTGGGAGTGGGCGTGAAGCTGAACGGGCGCGTAGCAGGTTGGGTTGGCGCGCCAACTACTTCGAAAGGCATGGCCGTACCGCGGCCCACGCTCACGTCGGTGCCCTCAAACAAACACAGCGTCGCGTACAGGTCTACCGAGTGGGCGGTGGGTAGGTTGGGCGAAGGACGCACGGGCAATTGGTAGCGCGTAGCGTGGGTGTAGCCCTCCACCGGTATTACGGTCAGTTGGGCTTTTTTGCCTCCTGCTAGCCAGCCTTCGCCATTTATCATTTGGGCCAGTTCACCCATTGTCAGCCCATGAACCACTGGAATGGGGTTCAGCCCGACGAATGTTTTAAACTGCGGCTCCAGCACGGGGCCATCGACGTAGTGACCGTTGGGGTTGGGGCGGTCCAGCACTATCACCGTTTTGCCCTGCTCGGCGGCGGCTTCCATCACGTAGTGCAGCGTGCTGCTAAACGTATAGAACCGAGCGCCAACGTCCTGAATATCAAATACCAATACGTCCAGATCCTTCAGCATTTCGGGTGTGGGCTTGCGGGTAGCACCGTAGAGGGAGCGCACGGGCAGACCGCTACGGGCATCGCGCCCATCCTTAATAGTCGCTCCATCGGCCTCTTCGCCCCGAAAGCCATGCTCTGGCGCAAAAATAGTCTTGACCTGAATGCCTTGCCGAAGCAAGGTGTCCACCAGATGAGAGCGGCCTACCAGCGAAGTCTGATTTACGACTAGCCCCACACGCTTACCCTTAAGTAAAGGTAGATAGCGGTTACCCAGCTCAGCGCCCATGCGCGGCTCCTCCACAATTTGCTGCGGCGCCGACTGCACTGCTACTGGCGCAACTGCCGTACTGGCTTCGGTGGTCGCGCTGGGGGGCAAAGTTGGCGTAGTTTGGGCTGTGGAGCAGTTGGCCATCAATACACTCAAACTTAGCAGACCGGGGAGGAAGGAGGAATACATGCGGAAATGGGGCTAGAAAACTGGATGGGTTAGAGTAGCTTTACGGCAGTGAATATATCGCGCTACATCTCCAGTAAGATTGACGGAGCCGACTCCGGGTCGTTTACCTCGTCGGTGACAAAAATAGCCATTATCAGCATTGCCCTCGGGCTGGCTGTTATGATTGTGTCATTTTCCATCCTTGAGGGCTTCCGCAACGAGATACAAAGCAAGATTTTTTCCTTCGGCGCGCACCTGCAAATCAGCAAGTACGACACCAACAACTCCCTGAATGCCGAGCCTATCAGCGGGCCGCGCCTTATTAAGACCCTACGCCGCTCGCCGCAGGTAGATGTTATTCAGCCCTTTGCCCGCAAAACGGCTATCATCAAAACCAAGGATGAGGTGCTGGGCATCGTGCTCAAAGGTATCGATGAGAAGACGAGCCGCTCGCCCATGCGCCAGAATCTGGTGGCCGGTCAATTCCTGACCTTTCCCGATTCCAGCGCCAGCAACGATGTGTTGCTTTCCCGCAAAGTGGCCGATAAGCTGCGCCTGAAAGTAGGCGACGAGGCGCTGTTTTATTTCATCCAAAACCCACCCCGCGTGCGCAAATTCCAGGTGCGCGGCATTTATCAAACCGGCCTCGACGAGTTTGACGAAGTGTACATCATCGGTGATATTCGGCAGATTCGGGAGCTGAACGCCTGGCCCGACTCATTGGTGGGCGGCCTGGAGGTGACGTTGCGCGACTTTCAGCGCCTCGACCCCGTGTCAGACAATTTGTACGAAACCCTGCCCTATGACCTGAAGCTGGATAAGATAACCGACCAGTATGCCCAGCTTTTTGATTGGCTAAAGCTGCTAAACAAGAATGTCGTCATCTTTCTGATCCTCATCATCTTCGTGGCTACATTTAATATGGTAGCCACCATATTTATCATGATTCTGGAGCGCACCAATATGATTGGCGTGCTCAAGGCCATCGGCGCCACCGACAACCAGATTCGGAGCATGTTCTTCTTTCGGGGCCTGAGTCTGACCCTGCGGGGCATGCTCATCGGCAACCTGATTGGGCTGGGATTCTGCGCTTTGCAATACTACACGCACCTCATTCCGCTCGACCCCGAGAACTACTATATGGACCGCGTACCGATTCACTGGGACCTCACCATTATCATCGTCCTGAATGTGGCTACTTTCCTGACTTCGCTCCTGGCCGTACTTATTCCGACGTATTTGATTTCGCGCATTATGCCCGTAGCCGCTATCAAATTCGACTAAACCAAATAAGAATAATATATAAAAAGCCCCCCAACAAACTGCTGGGGGGCTTTTTTATTAGAGAAATGCTTGGTCCTAATTCCTGAATTAATCGAGGTGTTGGCTTTGCAGAATCAGGTTAGGATTAGGACACAAAGCGGCCCACTTCTCGCGCTCCGCCGGAAGCGCTACGCCCGGAAAATCGCCTTTCAGCCCTTGCATATCAGCTATTACCTGAAAATGGAGGTGGGGCGGCCAGTCGCCATTCTCGGGGTGCGGACCAACTTCGGCAAAAGTGACGCCGGGCTCTACCAGCATTCCCGGCCGCAGCAACGCCACTTCGCGCCGGCCTAAGTGCCCGTAGAGGGTATAAAAAGTGGTGCCTTCCAACTCATGCTCCAGAATGACGGTTGGGCCATAGTCGCCGAAATTATCATTGTCGGCCAGGCTGTGCACGGTGGCGGGCAAGGGCGACCAAACGGGCGTGCCGGCCCGCACCCACACATCGACGCCCAGGTGCAAAGAGCGCGCTGGTACGGCCGGGTCGCCAAACAAACCAGGGCTGCGGCGGTAGATAATACGATTCTCCAAATAGCCACCAACCCCAATCAGTGCTTCCTGAGCTGCCAGCAGCTCAGCTACCAATACTTCGAAAGCATCGGTATCGCGCAAGTCAGCTGCCACTACCCGCGGATTGTGAGCCGTGAAGTCCAGCCGACATACCTCCGGGCTGTTCAGGTCGATGGGCAGCACCGGACCGAATTGTGCCTGATGCTGTTGTAAGAGTTGAGAAAGTTCAGTCATATAGATTTCGCCAGAAAACGATCATTCAGCAGGCGTTCGGAAATAAAGAAAGCTTATAACCGCGCTGGCCTTACCACGTAAAGTCGGGCGCAAGCTAAGGTCTGAGCAGCATTAATCCCGTACTTTTGCCCCCTAGGTTTCCAAGTCCCTAAGTCCCAGTCCTCCATTCAGAATGAGCAGTCCTTACCTCACCCTCCACGTTGTTGAGCTCACCCACGAAACGCCCGACGCCGTTACCATTCACCTTGAGCTACCCACCCGCCAGCCTATTGCCTGCCAGCCCGGCCAGTTTCTAACCCTGATTCTGCCTTGCGGTCCGGGGGGCAAAAAAGAGCGTCGCGCCTACTCCCTGAGCAGCACGCCGCACGAAGCCCCGCGCCTGTCCGTCACGGTGAAGCGGGTACCCGGTGGTTTGGTAAGCAATTATCTGCTTGATACTGTGCGTGTAGGCCAGCAAATAGAAGCTATGGCGCCGCTCGGCAACTTTACTATAAAGCCCAGCCCCAAATCGGCCCGCTCCCTAGTGCTGGTTGGCGCTGGCAGCGGTATTACGCCCCTCATGAGCATTCTGAAAGCCGTGTTGCGCGAGGAGCCTCAGAGTCATATTCTGCTCGTGTATGGCAACCGCAACGAGGAATCAGTAATATTCCGGCAACAGCTGGCCACCTTGGAGCAGGAGTCGGGGGGGCGTTTGCAGGTCGAGCATGTGTACAGCCAGCCCACCAATCCGGAAGCCACGCAGCATAAGGGTCGTCTGAACCGTACGATGCTATTACGCATTCTGGAGCAGCGCCACCAGTTCCCGGCCGAGCAAGCCGAATACTACCTCTGCGGCCCCGATGGCCTAATGCAGGAAGCCCGTTCCGCTCTTGAATTGCTGGGTGTTCCTGCGCCCCGTATCCACCGCGAAAGCTTCGTGGCTGCTGCCGACACTACCGAAGCTGCCGCTGCTCAGCCTAACGGTCACGGCGACGTATCATCGGCCGACGATGACGGTAAAATCGTGACCCGCACGGTCACGATTAACTACGAAGGCAGCGAATACGAGTTGGTGGTGGAGCCCAACCAAACGATCCTCGAAGCCGCCCTCGATCAGGACATCGACCTGCCCTATTCCTGCCAGGCAGGCTTGTGCACGGCTTGCCGCGGCAAGTGCCTGTCGGGTAAAGTCCATTTGGATGAGCGTGAAGGCTTGTCTGATTCTGAGATGAAGCAAGGCTACGTACTTACCTGCGTCGGCCACCCGCTCACGGCTGATGTTGTTATTGAGATAGGATAAAGAGACGGCGGCATAAATTTTTCGTAAACGTCTCTCATTGAGATTCATTAGTACTAAGTCGATAAGGAATTTGCCTCAACTATCGATAAATTAAATCGCTGGCTTATCTTGTACTACCTATGCTACACGCCGCCCCCGACATTCAACTCGCCTCGGCCACGGATACCCAGCGCCCAGCGCGTCGCTACCTGCCCGAAGATTTCATCGTAACGGATTGGTCCGCACTTGAATCCTACTTTGTTGAGCTTCGCGACCGAGGGATAAATACCCCCCAGGAGTTGGAAGAGTGGCTGCTCGATCGGAGTGAGCTGGAAAGCGCGTTGAGCGAAAATCTGGCGTGGCGCTACATCCGTATGACCTGCGATACGCAGGATGGGGAGCGGGCCGAAGCTTTTCAATATTTCGTGAGCGAGATAGAGCCCAACGCAGCGCCCTACGACCATGCGCTGAACGAAAAGCTCATGCAGTCGGAATACGTTGGGAACCTGAGTCCGCAGCGCTACCGCGTCTTTATTCGCTCCGTGCGGCAGGCCCTGGAAATTTATCGGGCCGAGAATATTCCCCTCAAAACCGACATCAGCACCAAGCAGCAGCAGTACGCCGCCACCGTGGGGGCCATGACCGTCACGATAAACGGGGAGGAAATGACGCTGCCGCGGGCCGCCGACTTTCTGAAAAACCCTGACCGTGCCGTGCGCGAACAGGCTTACGTAGCCGTTCAAGAGCGCCGCTTACAGGATAACGAATCGCTTGATAAGCTGTTCACGCAGCTAGTGCGGCTACGCCACCAGATGGCGCTGAACGCGGGCTTTAAAAACTTCCGCGACTACATGTTTGCCGCCTTGGGCCGCTTCGACTACACGCCCCAGGACTGCTTCAACTTCCACCGTGCTATCCGCGAAACGGTGGTGCCGCTCATCGACGACCTCGACCTGGAGCGCCGTCAGGATCTGAATCTGCCGGAGCTACGGCCCTGGGACCTGGATGTAGACGTGAGCGGCAAAGCGCCCTTGCGCCCTTTCGATACTGGTGCGGAGCTGCTCGAGAAAACCATTACCGTTTTCCAGCATCTTGATCCTTATCTGGGGGAATGCCTGCGCACGATGCGCCATATGGGCCACCTCGATTTGGAGTCGCGCAAGGGTAAAGCGCCCGGCGGCTACAACTACCCACTGGATGAGACGGGCGTACCCTTTATCTTCATGAACGCCACGTCGTCTTTGCGCGACGTGGTGACCATGCTGCATGAGGGCGGCCACGCCGTGCATTCCTTCCTGACCCGCGCCCTGCCCCTGTCGGCCGATAAGCACCCGCCGAGCGAGGTGGCCGAGCTGGCCTCCATGAGCATGGAGCTGATGAGCATGGACCACTGGGACGAGTTCTTTCCTGATGCCGATGAGCTGCGCCGGGCCAAGAAAACGCATTTGGAAAGCGTGCTCGAAACCTTTCCCTGGGTAGCTACCATCGACAAGTTTCAGCACTGGATTTATGAAAATCCTGAGCACACCACCGAGCAGCGCCATGCCCGCTGGGTTCAAACATTCGATGAGTTCAACCAGCGCACGGTAAGTTGGAAGGGTCTGGAGAAGTACAAGCCGTACTTGTGGCAGAAGCAGTTGCATCTCTACGAGGTGCCGTTCTACTACATCGAGTACGCCATGGCCCAGCTCGGGGCCATTGCCGTGTGGCGCAACTACCGTGAAAACCCTCAGCAGGGTCTGGAAGCCTACAAGCGTGCTCTGGCGCTTGGCTATACGGCTCCCATTGGTGAAATCTACGCCGCGGCTGGCATCCGCTTCGACTTCAGCACCGAGTATCTGCGCTCCCTGGCCGACTTCGTGCGTGAGGAGATGGCACAGCTGTAAGAGCAGCTGCATAACGGTATTATCATAAAAAAGCCCCCAGATTATTTCTGGGGGGCTTTTTGCTTTTGTTCTTGCTCTTTATTGCTGCAGTTCAAATAGCGGCAACGGCTGTAGCTGCTTGTATTTAGCTCCCGCTTTAGAGATTTCGGGTTCGTGCACTTTGAGATAGTTATTGAACTGCTTCGCGGCCTGATCATAGCGGACGCGATAGCCAACTACTTGGTTATCGGCGGCTTGAATGCTTTCGGTGAGCGACTGAACGGTTTCGTTGGCCGGGCCGCTGGCGGGCAAAGCTACTGCGTACACGGCCCGTAAAACCGAATCCTGCGCGGCATCATACGCATCGATACGCTCGGAAGCGGTCATTGTTCGTTGAGTATACCGAAGGGTTTTGAGGCGGTCGTTGGCGCGGGTGAGCTGCCGCACCTGAGTGGTATTCGCATTAGGTTGCTTTTGCAATTCGCGCAGCACCTGCTTCGTGTCACGCATTTTAGCGTCGTCGCTGGCTATCATCTGGTTCCAGCGCACCTCTATCGTGTCTCTGAATACATCAAGCTGCGCTTTGGCGGCGGCCGGCGACACCGGGTCTACGACGGCAGTTTTGTTGGCTCGATCGGTTTTGCAGGCGGTGAAGGTGGCCACAAAGAGAAGGAAGGCCAGCGGAAATAGCTTTTTCATAGGGGCAATAACGCCGAAGTTCGGCGAAGAAACATATTCTAGATATTAAACGGGCTTAAATTGCTCGAATAGCTGTCGGCAGTTGTTGCAATAGTGCATGGAGCGGCACAAAGTGGCCCCAAAAGGCGTCCGCAGCTCTGTATCGTGACTATTGCAATGTGGGCATTGGGCGTATTCCAGAATATCAAGATCCAGAATCCCCTGGTACGCGGGCGGCGGCGCGAGGCCAAAGTTCTTCAACGCCTCGCGACCTTTCTCCGAAACCATATTTGTGTCCCAAGGTTCCTCAAAGCTCATTTCTGTTGTCACATCGGCTATGCCGTGCGCTTGCAGGGTTTGCACCACGTCGCGCTGCATGTAGTCCATGGCCGGGCAGCCCGAAAACGTGGGCGTCATCTTCACCGTCACGCGGCCGGTTTCGCTGATCACCACGTCGCGGATAACGCCCAGGTCTACCAGCGAAAGCACGGGTATCTCGGGGTCTTTTACCGCTTCGAGCCAGGTAAGAATGGTGGCTTTGTCCATGATACAGAAGGATGGAGTGATGGGATGAGTGGCGCGGAGTGCCACTCCGCGCTACCGTACCGCTACCATTCCGCCGTCGGGTCGACGCGGAATACTTCGGCCATCTCGTCGAGCAAGGGTTGCAGGTGCTCGGTGTGTTCGCCCGTCCGGCCGCCGTACACGGGCGTAAGGGTGGCCGCATCAGGTAATTCCAGCGCCGTCTGGCGCAGTATTTTGGTGATGTTCTCCTGCCAGCGAGTCTTTATTTCGTCTTCGCCCACGAAGATGCCGGCGGCGATAATCTCGTCCTCAGCCGCCGTTTTTTCAAACAGGCCCAGGGCGTAGGGCAAGGTGTAATTCAACGAGTTTTGCAGACGCTCAATGGCTTCCTCCGTCGAGCTGCCGAGCTGCTTGATCCAAGTATTGGCGTGCAGAATGTGGTACTTCAGTTCACCTTTCAGCTTGCGCGCCACCTGCGCCAGGGGCTCATAGTGGCTGTGGCTGAGCGCCTCAAACCGCAGTATCTCGGCGTGGTCGAACAGGAAGTGCCGAATTAGGCTGAAATCGTATTCACCGATGGGCAGCTCCACTAGCTGGGTGCAATGGAACTGGGGGGCATTTCGGGTGAAAGCTACCGTATCGGGCTCTGCTTCACCCAGCTGGTGGAGAAGCGTATAGAGCTGGAGGCTGTGGCCCAATTTATCCTGGGCCATGGAGGAGAAGGCAATATCCTCTTCCAGAATAGGCCCCAAGCCGTTCCATTCAGAGTTGCGGTGGCCCAGGATAAGCTGGTCGTCAGCCAGGCGGTAGAGCAGGTCTTTCAGCGCTTCGGTATTCATGCCTGGGGGGTATTTTCTGAATTTTCTGCTTTAAATCGCTCGATTTTGTCCTGCACCTTGTAGGCTAGCGCCTCGCGGTATTTCTTCTCGGGTGTAGTCGACCAGATGTCGCGGTCGTCTTCGTCGGAGCGCAGGATATCGGCCGAGCGAATCACCCACACATTCACCACTGGTCTTTGCTCGCCAAACACCGCTTTAGCCTGCTGTAAAGCCATTGCGGGCGAGCTGGCGCGCACTTTGCCAACGTGTGCATGCGCTTTACCGCGCTTCTTCAGGTGAAAAATATCGTAGTCTTCTTCACCAGCCGCGTACGCCGCTTGCTCCTCCGCTGATTCGGAAAGTGGCGCTTCCGTGGGCTCAATTTGCCCCCCAGGCAATGTGTCGTATATCGAGCCGGCGTCGTCGCCGTAGGCTGTGACTTGCACGGCGCTGGTCGGCGTTACCCACAGACCGGTGCAGGCAAAACGGCGGCTATATTGCTCTTTACCAAACAGAAAGGCCACATCTAAAGAAGGTGCATGTACTGGCCCCACGTAGGCGTAGGCGGTGCCTTCCTTTTTCTGGTGAAACACTTCGTACGTCTCAAACTGATCTAATTCGGGCTTATCCGGTGGGGGCGGGGGCGAATCGGGCAGCGCGAGGCGGGCAATGCGCGGGTCAAGGGAGGAGAGGGACATTGGGAGAAATGTGTGTCGATCTAATAGAACGTCATGCTTCGCTACCGCTCTGCATGACGTTCTTGTTTATTTCAACTTGCTTAAGCCAGCGGCTTCACGTATTTCGCCTTGGGCGAAAGCAAGGCACGGCGCACCCAGGCACCATTCTCTTCCGCGGCGCGGCGCACGGCCAGGCGCTCGGCATTGCAGGGCCCGTCGCCGTTGATGACGCGCTTGAAATCTTCCCAGTCGGGCTCGGTGAATTCCCACACGCCGTCCTCATTTTTGCGCAGCTTAGCGTCGGGCACAGTCAGGCCCAGCTCCCAGATTTTGGGCACGTACATATCCAGAAATTGCTGGCGGCAATGATCGTTGGAGGCCATTTTTACTTTCCAGCGCATCAGAATCTCGGTGTGCACGCTCATCTTATCCGAAGGGCCGAAGAAGGTCATAATTGGGGGCCACCAACGGTTCAGCGCCTCCTGAATCATGCGGCGCTGGGTGGGTGTGCCGGTAGCCAGGTGCACCACGGCATCATGGCCATATTTCAAGTGGAAGCTTTCCTCAGCGCAAATCCGCTCCAGGGCGCGGCAATACGGACCGTAGCTGCCCTTAGCATTAGCCATCTGATTGACGATAGCCCCGGCATCAATCAGCCAAGAAATAACGTTGGAGTCGGCCCAGGTGAGGGCGGGGTAATTGAAGACGTTGGAGTATTTGCTCTTGCCGTTAATCAGGTCCGAGAGCATCTGCTCGCGGGTTTTGCCCAGCGTTTCAGCCGCCGAATACAGCAGCTGCGCATGGCCTACTTCGTCCTGCACTTTGGCCATTTGGGCCATTTTGCGGCGGAAGCCGGGCGCCCGCGTAATCCAGGTGCCTTCGGGCAAGGAGCCGATGATTTCGGAGTGCGCGTGCTGCTCAATCATGCGAATGAGTTGCTTGCGGTACAAAGCCGGCATCCAGTCGCGGGGCTCGATTTTTTCGCCGCGGGCAATGCGCGCCTCAAACTCGGCCAGCAGAATCGGGTCTTCGTTTTCGAGGCCGGTAGCGGCACTGGCCGGAATATCGTGGGTGCTTGCGGAGCCGTACATATTTTTAGAAGTGAGAGGTGAGATATAAGAAATGAGAGCTTAGAGGGGAGAAGTAAGACAGGAGACAGGAGCTGTAGGAACAGATTCCAAACGCTCACTTCTAAACCCTCAACCCGGACAACAGCTGCTCGGCCAGGCGGTGGGCAATGTCACTGGGGGGCATTTTTCCTTCCGGCTTATACCAAGTAGGCAGCCAGTTTAAGCTGGCCAATAACGTGAGCGTGGCAAACGCCGCGTCGGGAGTACGCAGGTCGTTTTGCTCCACACCGCGCTGAATCAAAAGCCGAAAGCCGACTTCGTACCGCTCGCGCAAGGCCAGGAATTCGGTGCGGGCTGGCTCGCTCAGGTGGCGCCACTCGTGCAAAAACACAGCAGAAGCGGCCACATCCTGGGTTAGTACCCACACATGACTTTCAATAGCGTACCGCAGCTGTGTAGCCGCCGATTCGTCGGCAGCCTGGGTAGCGGCGGCAAAACCGGCAAAAAAATCATCGGCCAAACGGAAGCAGATACGGTGCAGCAGCTCCTGCTTCGACTTGATATGGGAATACAGGCTGCCCGCCTCCAGGCCCAACGCCTCCGCCAGCTCCCGCATGCTGGTAGCCGCGAAGCCCCGCGTCCGAAACAGGGCCGTAGCCGTCTGGTCGATCTGGGCTTTACGCGAGAGGGGTGGGGCAGTAGCTTCCATAGTTTGCTCAACAAAGCTAAGGTTCCTAACGTTCGTTAGCAAGCCTGGGTTGCGTTTAAAACCAAGAAGGATTGCCCGAACAACCTCCGCGCTCCTCTGCGGGAACCCGACGCCAGAACACCAGCCCAAAACCCCGCGTACCTTTGCGTCTATGAGCGACATCACTCCTTTAGATAAAGTCGGCGAGTTCGGCCTGATCCGCCGCATCCAAGAAACCATCACCCTGCGCCAGCCCAGCACCACGCTCGGCATCGGCGACGACGCCGCCATCCTGACGCCTGCAGCCCAACACGATATCGTGGTGAGTACCGACCTGCTGGTGGAAGGCGTCCACTTCGACCTTACTTTTTGCCCCCTGAAGCACGTGGGCTACAAAGCCGTGGCCGTCAACGTGTCGGATATTGCCGCCATGAACGCCCTGCCCACGCAAATCGTGGTGGGGCTGGCCATCGGTAGTCGCTACTCCGTGGAGGCAATTGAGGAACTGTACGAAGGGATGCGCATGGCCTGCGAAGCCTACAACGTGGACCTAGTGGGCGGCGACACCTCCGCCAGCCGCGGCGGCCTTACCATCAGCATCACGGCTCTGGGCCAGGTAGAAACCGGCCGCGCTGTGCGCCGTAGCGGAGCCCAGCCCAACGACCTGATCTGCGTAACTGGCGACCTTGGGGGGGCTTTTTTGGGCCTGCAAGTACTCGAACGCGAAAAAGCCGCCTTCCTCGCTGACCCCGACATGCAGCCCGAACTAGCCAACTACACCTACGTGCTCCAGCGCCAGCTACGCCCCGAAGCCCGCATGGACGTTATCCATGAGCTGCGCGACCTAGGCCTGACTCCGACCAGCATGATTGATATTTCCGACGGTCTGGCCTCCGAAATCCTGCACATCTGCACGGCTTCCGGTACGGGAGCCCGCATTTTCTCCGAGAATCTGCCCGCCGCTAATCCTATGCTGGAAGTCGCCAACGAGTTTAACCTCGACCCAATTATGTGCATGCTCAACGGCGGTGAGGACTACGAGCTGCTCTTCACCCTGCCCTTAGCGGACCACACCAAAATCAAAAACCACCCCGATATCACCATCCTCGGTCACATCACCGAGAAAAGCGACGGCGTAAACCTCATCACCAAAGCCGGCCAGCCCGTGCCCATTACCGCGCAAGGGTTCCAGCATTTCTAGATCACAGATTGCCGCTGATTTTGCGCGGATTACACTGATTCAGACGCGAGTAACAGAGTAATTGTAAACTAACACAAACACAAGAAGGACCAGTACTACTGGTCCTTCTTGTGTTTGTAAGCTGACGTCTGAATCAGTGTAATCCGCGCAAAATCAGCGGCAATCTGTGATCTAGTCCTCAGGATACGGCACGTACACGAAGTTCGTGAACTCGTCGTCCAGTACAAATAAGCAACAATACTCTTCCGGGTCTTTATAGGTCTGCTCAAAGGCTTCAATGCCTTCCGGGCTGATGACGCGTTGCTGCACGAATACATCCAGATACGAAGCGAAGACGTGCCACTCCAGGTTTAGCTCGTCGGCATTCACCAAAAGGCCCCCCAGCGGCACTTCCTGGCGGGCAAACACGAAGATGGGATACTTCGAAATCTCCCGCTTCCGAATTTGATAAGAAGCTTCTTTCAGTGTATCCGATACGGTAGCGAAATCCTTGGTGATGGTGCCAAGGTATTTGCCGTTCAGTTCGGGGTCGTTTGAATAATCCATGTAAGATGGCTGTCGTTGTTAACATTGTCATCCTGACGAAGGAAGGACCTTATCGCCGATGCACTTTAATACCGTCAAGACTGCAAAAAAAGCCACTCAGGGTTCTCTGAAGCAATCAGCGCTTCCTTTTTTGCCCGCGTCCAGCCTTTCAATTCATTTTCGCGGGCAATGGCTGTTTTACTGTCCATGTGCTCTTCAAAATACACCAGATTATAGCAGAAGTAACGACCAGCAAAAGTCTGGTTAGTGCCACGATTATCGTAATGCTGCGCCATGCGCTGGGGAAGGCTGTTCGTAATACCGATGTATAAAACCGTTTTGGCTGGGTTTGTCGTGATGTACACGTAGTACGGCATAGCTGAATAAACAGAAATGGTATTGCAACGACTTGTTCTGTTGTGATAAGGTCCTTCGCAAGCTCAGGAGGACAGACGATTATCAGATGAACCTACCTAAGCTCCAGCGCCACCACGTTCTCCACATGATGCGTGTGTGGAAACATATCCACCGGCTGCACGCGCGTCACGCGGTACGCAGAATCTAGCAGCTCCAAATCCCGGGCTTGAGTAGCCGGGTTGCAGCTGACGTACACGATGCGGGGGGCGCGCATTTCGAGCAGGCGCTGCACGACGTCGGGGTGCATGCCGGCGCGGGGCGGGTCGGTGATGATGACGTCGGGGCGGCCGTGCTGGGCGGTGAAGTCGGCGGTGAGCACGTCCTTCATGTCGCCGGCAAAAAAAGCCGTATTCGTGATATTATTGATTTCCGAGTTTACGTAGGCGTCCTGCACAGCCTGCTCCACGTATTCCACCCCAATTACCTGGCGAGCCTGGCGGGCCACAAAGTTGGCGATGGTGCCAGCGCCCGTATATAGGTCGTACACCAGCTCATTGCCGGTCAGCTGGGCGAAATCGCGGGCTATTTTGTAGAGATTATAGGCGCCCTCCGAGTTCGTTTGGTAGAAAGACTTGGGCCCCACACGGAAGCGCAGCCCCTCCATTTCCTCGTGAATGTGGGGCTCACCCTTGTAGCACACCACCTCCAGATCGTGGAAAGTCTCGTTGCCCTTATTGTTGAGCACGTAGTTGAGGGAGGTGATTTGGGGAAACTTCGCGTGCAGATAATCCAGCAGGGGCACCAGGGCATCGTGGTCGTAGTAGCACTGCAGAATCACCATCAAATCGCCGGTATTGGCGGTGCGGATGATAAGGTTGCGCAGGAAGCCCTCCTGCGTCACCAGGTTATTGAAGGGCAATTCGTGCTCGTGGGCGTAGTTGCGCACGGCCAGCCGAATTTCGTTCGAGGGCTCGGGCTGCAGCCAGCAGTGCTGCACGTCGATGATCTTGTCGAAGCGGGCCGGAGTATGGAAGCCCAGCACCCGGCGCTCAATCTCCGCGCCCGACTGAATTTGCTCGTTGGTAAGCCAGCCGTTGTGGCTGAAGGTATATTCGAGCTTGTTGCGGTAATACGTGCGGGCCGGTGAATGCTGAATCGGGGCCACGGGGGGTATTTCTACCTTGCCAATGCGCTGCAACGTGTCCTCCACCTGCTGCTGCTTGTAGTGCAGTTGGGTATCATAGCCCAAGTGCTGCCACTTGCAGCCCCCGCAGGTGCCGAAGTGCTGGCAGAAAGGCTTCACGCGCAGGTCGGAGTACTTATGGAAACGCGTGGGCACGGCCTCCAGGAAGCTTTTCTTGGCTTTGGTAATGCGCAGATCCACCACATCGCCGGGCGCTACGCCGGTCACGAAAATGACCAGGTTATCATGGCGCACGAGGCATTTGCCCTCGGCTACCATGGTCGTAATTTCAATTTCGCGGAGTCCCTCCGTCTTGAGTTTTTTAGCTGTCGTAGTCACAAGTGCAAAGGTAGGGGAAAGGTGAAATGGTGAGTGGTGAAGTTGTGAATGATCATAAGCCTCATTTTCCATTCACCATTTCACCACTCACTATTTCACAATTCTACAACTTCACCTTTCGCCTAACTTTGCCCCCCAGTGGGCCGCAGAGTTGTGGGTCTGTTTCTGCTTGTACAACTGCATATGAAAGATAAAGTAGTGCTCATCACCGGCGGTACCTCGGGCATCGGCCGGGCCTGCGCCGTGGCATTCGGGCAAGCCGGCGCCCGCGTCGTCGTCACGGGCCGCGACGAAGCCAAGCTCGCCGAAACCGGCCAGCAGCTTACCCAACTCGGCATTCAGCACCGCACCGTGCGCGCCGATGTCGGCGACGAAGCCGACTCAGCTCGCGTCATCGAGGAAACGGTAGGCGCTTTCGGCCGGCTGGATGTGCTGGTTAATAATGCCGGTATTTCCATGCGGGCCTTGTTTCAGGACGCTGATCTGGAAGTGATTAAGTGCCTAATGCAGACCAACTTCTTCGGGACCGTTTTCACCACTAAGTTCGCCTTGCCGCATATTATAGCTGCCAAAGGCTCTATCGTGGGCATTTCCAGCATCGCCGGCTACCGCGGCTTGCCGGGACGCACGGGCTATTCGGCCTCCAAATTCGCTATGCAAGGCTTCCTGGAGGCCCTGCGCACCGAATTGCTGCCCCAGGGCGTGCATGTGCTGGTAGCCTGCCCCGGCTTTACCTCCTCCAACATCCGTCAAACCGCCCTGGCCGCCGATGGCTCAGCCCAGGGCGAATCGCCCCGCGACGAGGGCCAGATGATGAGCAGCGAGGAAGTGGCCCGCCACCTGCTACGCGCCGTGCGGCAGCGCCGCCGCGACCTGGTGCTCACCGCCCAGGGCAAGCTGACAGTTTTCCTGAATAAATGGCTACCCGCTCTCACCGATAAGCTTGTGCTCAATCACTTCCGTAAAGAAGAAGGCTCACCGGTGAAATAAAAGGTTAGACGCTAGTTGGTTTGACAAAACGTAAAAGGCAAAGCTTGTTTCACTAGGAGCAGGCTTTGCTTTTTAGTCACAGGTAATAATTCCTTGCTTAAAATCAATCTTTGACACCTTAGGGTCTTATCTACTATAAATGATTTCTATGCAGTCGCCTATTACTGGTGATAACCCTTCCTCTGCCTTTTGATTTCCTTCGATTTTCTGCCCATCAACGACGAATTGATAGGTAATGAAGGATACGAGTGACACTCTTATTCCTTTAGAATTACGCAGATAAGTAACTTTTGCTTTAGCATAACTTGCATCCTTCAAGGCTTTTTGCTTGTAAAGCCAGCTATTCACACCCCCAGACTATTACTACAGTATAGAAAAGAGTCGTGCTAATTCTATGACCTTAGGGCTTACGCAGTTGAAATAAAAAATATTGAAAATCAAGCAGTTAGTGTAGTCACAAAAGCGACGGGGGCAACCTGAAAAAAGCCCCCCAGGGGCAGTAGAGGCGATTTCGCACAGGCAACTGCGTAAGTCCTAAACCTCTATTCCTACTATTCGAAATAAGGGTTTCTTGCTGGTGAAATCGGCTTTGGGGAGCTTTTTTCTCATCGCACAAGCATCAAATCGTGGTGCCGAATGTAGGCTGACTGTCCGCGCCACTGCACCTCGTACCAAATGTCACGCTGGCCTACTACCACCAATCGGTCGCCGGCGGCGGCGGTGGTGAGCCAGGTAGCCCCGGGGCTGGGCGCTGCCATCAGTGCCGCGGCAGACCTGGATACGATGCCCACCTTCTCCGGCCCGAATATGTTTAGGTACACAACCGTCAGCCCTACATAGGCGGCGTAGACCGCCCACCAGCCAGCGCCTGTCTGGCGGTGCCGCACCAAAAGCAGGGTGCCGCCTATGACCGCACCCACCAATAATACCTGTAGGACGCGGTAATAGTAGCGTCGAACGGTGATGAACAGTTGTTGTTGCCAGGTGTTCGTATAACCAGTAAGGCGATAATTCTGAGCCAGCTCCGTCATTTTAAGCCAGGTCGCCGCCCGAGGCTGACGCGCCTGGGCAAGGCTTAGATAGTAAAGCGCAGCTGGATAATGCTCCAAGCCTTCCTGGATATAAGCCATGCGCAGCAGCAGGCGTGTCGAGACCAATTGTTCCTGCCGCAATACCTGTCGATATAATGGATATGCTCGCTCGTAAGCCTTGGTTTCAAACAGAGAATCTGCTTTAGCAAGAGCTGAGCTATTCTTTTGGCCCAGAACAGGTTGGCTGAAAAATGCCAAAAAAGAAAAAAAGATACAGCTTTTTTAGCAAAACGTTTGGTGGTTAAGGAGCGCCCCTCTACTTTTGTACCCGCAATCAAGGAAGGCGTTTCCTGGTTGCAAATAAACGATTCTGTAGCTCAGCTGGTAGAGCAATACACTTTTAATGTATGGGTCCTGGGTTCGAATCCCAGCGGGATCACAAAAGCCTCAACGAAAGTTGAGGCTTTTTCTTTGTTTAGCTGAGTCGTTACGATTCGAAAAGCTGTATTCTCAGTTTAAAGCTATAAAGGGCGTATGAAAGCGGGTTGGGCATTGTCCTGTTGGCTCTTTCGAAGCGTGATAATTCCCTAACCTGCTCTGAGAAAAGGTTAATTGGGTTAATAGAGGACAACCTACGGTGCGCATACTTCGTGCTAACACCGAAAAACTGGCTTCCAGGCATGGGTAAAAAAATCTCCCCGTTGTACGTCTGGCCTTAGCCGAGGCGTTTTATTACTTTTTCCAGCAAGGCTTTGGTTTTCCGAATGCCTTCCTCCTCGCCTAATACCTCGCCTTCGTATTCAATACCGACGTAGCCCTTGAAGCCTGAGTCGCGGATGATTTTGAACATTTTGTCATAATCCGTTTCGATGCAGTTGCCCTTTGCGTCAAAGGCAAGCGTTTTGGCGCTTACCCCCTTGGCTACCGGCATCCATTCTTTTACAGCTTTGTACTTATCGTATTCTTCCACGCACTTCCCACGGTATAGCTCGGCCGTGTCGCGCCGAACGCAAAAGTTGCCGAAGTCGGGCAGGATGCCCACGTTGCTCCGTCCGACTTTTTTGATGGTGCCCAGCAGCCATTGGCCGTTGGAGGAATAGCTGCCGTGGTTTTCCACGATGATATTGAGACGGGCCTGCTGCGCGTATTCGCCCAATCGGCTTAGCCCCTCGGCGGCAGCCTGCTGCACCTCCTGCGCCGGGCCTTTGCCAAACGCGTTTACCCGGATACTCGCGCAGCCCAGGTAGTGAGCGGCATCTATCCACTTATAGTGATTCTCAATAGTTTTTGTTCTTTCCGCCTGATCAGGCGCACCCAAGTCACCTTCGCCGTCAATCATGATCAGGTGATTCTTAACGCCATGGTCGCGGCACCGCTGTAGCAGTTCCTTCAGGTATGTCTGGTCCTGGGCTTTATCTTTGAAAAACTGGTTCACGTACTCCACGGTGCTAATACCAAATTTCTGTCTGGCAGCGACCGGAAAATCCAGATTGCTCATCTGCTTGCTAAAGAGCGTTTTGTGCAGCGACCACTCGGCCAGGGAGATTTCCAGCGCTGGTTTAGGAGCCAGCTTCTCAGCCACTAACTGCGGCGCGAAGCTGATGGCGGCTGTAAAGGCGGCGGTGCTTTTTAGAAACTGACGACGGGTGGTGGTCATAAAAAGGACAGAGTAAAGAATAATTGATTAAAAATCTGCTACCGCCATCTGGCGGGTATCATCGTGGCTGCCTCCCGCACTATAAATTGTCAGTTAGGAAATCAAGGGCAGAATCCAGTCGAGCAGGAGCACGCCCAGCAGCCCCACCACCGACACGATGGTTTCCATGGCCGACCAGGAGCGCAAGGTATCGCGCACTGACAAGTTAAAGTATTCTTTGAATAACCAGAAGCCGCTGTCGTTGACGTGCGAGAATAGCAGGCTGCCCGCCCCGATGGCCAATACCATTAGGTTTGGATTTACGGATGTTTGAGCCATAGTAGGCAAAATGACCCCGGCCGCCGTGAGGCCCGCTACCGTGGCTGAGCCCAGGCAAACCCGAATAAGGCCCGCGATCAGCCAGCCCAGTACCAACGGTGGCAGCCCGGTGCCTTGCATGCCCACCCCAATAGCGGAGCCGGCTCCGCTGGCCAGCATCACTTCTTTCAGGGCTCCGGCTCCGCCGATGATGAGCAGCAACAGGGCCACGTCCTGAACAGCCGCACCGTAAGTTTCCATTACCATTCGCATACTTTTACCCTGGCGCAGGCCCAGGCTGACCGTAGCTACGCCCACCGACAGCAGCATGACTATGCCTGGGTCGGCTAAAAGCGCCAGGGTTGGGGCTAGTGCACCATCTGTGGGCAAAGCGCCCTGTAAACTAAGCACGGGTGCCAGTATCAGTACCGGCAGCAGGGAGGAGAGAAAGCTGTTCCACCGACCCGGCAGCTCGGCGCCTGGTCGTGGCTCGCGCACAAAACCCGTCAGGGGCCGCGATACCAGGCCCCGCAACGTGCGGCTGTACAAAGGGCCGGCAATAATAACGGCTGGCACCGCTACCAGCAGACCATACCCGAACGTTGTACTTACCTTGGCCTGAAAAAGCACTACCAACGCCGTAGGAGCCGGGTGCGGGGGGAGAAAGCCGTGCAGAACGGAGAGCGCGGCGAGCATAGGCAGACCCACAAATACGGCCGGCAGCCGGTACTGATAGACTACGGAGAAGATCAGTGGTATCACCAGCAGAAAGCCTACGTTATAAAACAGAGGAATACCGATGATAAAGCCCGTAGTCATCATCGTCCACTGGATATTTTTGGGCCCAAACATGCCGACTAGGACAGCGGCAATCTGCTGGGCCGCGCCACTTTCCGCTACCAGCTTGCCGAGCATGGCACCCAGCACCACCACCAAGGCCACCGAGCCCAGCGTATCGCCTAGGCCCTTCTGCACGGCGGCCAGTACCTGTCCGGGGGGGAGCCCCAGAGCCAGGCCTGCTGGAATAGTAACCAGCAGAAAGGCCAGAAACGCATTCACCTTACCCCAGGTAGTAAGGGCAATAAGCGCAAGCACTGCCAGCAGAATGATAAGCAAGGTCATGGAGCGATCAGCAAGGAGAAGGCTAATGTAGAACTAACGCGGCTGTGGCTATGCAATTACTCGGAAAGCGCCTGGGGGGCTTTTTTTGCTTCTTTAGCCGTTGTTGCCACTTTATTAAATAATTGGTTTCAAGATGCTTATTGTCAAGCTAATAAGTCCTGAAATGTATTTGTGAAGAGCAGGAAGAGGAAAATGCTCCTCAAAATTCGCTGAATCTGCGCTGGCCGCCGTGCGACGCAGCCCCATCAGGGAAGCGCCTCTGCTCTGGTACGGCGGGCCTACTTTCTGCTTGCTTCCCCGGTAGAGGCGGCCGGTGCAAAGCGCAGCCCGCCCAGCTGACTTACCGGCGATTCTATGAGCAGGCGCAGCGTATGCGACCCAGCTGGCAACACGGGTGTAGGCAGCGTGATGGTGGTCCAGGCAGTACCGGCCGGGACGGTAACCGTGCCTACTGGCTGAGTGTCTAGCTCCAGCCGGAGGCGGCCGGGCGTAGTGCCCGGTTGCAGACGCAACTCGGCGGTATAGGGTCCGCCTGCGGCTACTTTTACGGTATATGTCAGCCACTCGCCCGGTTCCAACTGGCTCACGGCAAAGCCGTTGGCCGCGTCGGGACTGGGGCTGATATCCACGCCGTCGTTGCGGTAGGCCTGGCCTTGGTTGGGGGGCGTATGGTCGCGGTAGTCGGTGCGGGCCGAGAAGCTGTCGTGGTAGGCCACGCCGTCGCGGCCCAGGTCGTAATCGGTGGCGGGAATGGTGCCGGGAATAGTGTGGGGGGCAAAAGGTGCGCGCGTGCCGG
Organism: Hymenobacter roseosalivarius DSM 11622; assembly: GCF_900176135.1. GTDB lineage: Bacteria > Bacteroidota > Bacteroidia > Cytophagales > Hymenobacteraceae > Hymenobacter > Hymenobacter roseosalivarius. Next base: position 39,044 of record NZ_FWWW01000082.1, read on the forward strand.
CCGTCTGGGTGAGAGCCGCCAGTACATCCCGGTTTATCTGGCAATTGGCAAACTGCACGTTGCGCAGCAGCGCCGTCCGTCCCTGGGGCGTGAGCAGACTACCGTAGGGCGCCACGCGCAGCAAGCCCGCCCCGGAGTCCACGCGCTTGATATTCCAGTGGCACCAACCAATGTTCTGAGCATTCAGGCCCTGCACGGCGGCGGCAAACCACTCATTGGAGTTCTCGCCGGTTTCGCCCACCCACACCGGCACCTGCCACCGGTCGCGGAAAGCCACCAGGTTACGGATTAGGTTAACTTGATTCGGGTTTGGGTCAGTTGCCTCGGGTGCGTTGGTGCACCAGTAACGGTGGGCGTTATAAACAAGGTTGGTACGGTCGCGGACGCCCAGCTTGTCGGGGGTGAGGTTGGTGTAATCGTTGCCGTAGCCGTTGCCTTCCAGCAGGATTAAATGCTGGTCGTTCTGGGCGCGCACGACCGTAATCAAGCGGGCGTAGAGGGCGCGCAGCTCCTGATTATCAGCCGATAACCCATTGGCCGCATTCAGATTATGGGGCTCGTTGATGAGGTCGTACATGGCAATGCGCGAGTCCTGCTTATAGCGGGCTGCCAGCTTCTCCCACAGGCGCACGGTCACATCCTGATAAATGAGCCGACCCTTTTTGTCGCGCCGCTTCCACAGGTCCAGGGGGCGGAAATTATCGTTGATGTTGCGGTCGGTGCCCTGGCCGCCGGGGGCCGCGTGCAAGTCCAGAATGACATACATCTTATTAGCCGCGCACCAATTCACGACGTCATCAATGAAGCGAAACCCCTCCAGGTTTTCATCGGTGAACAGCTGATTCTGGTCGTGCCAGGTGCCGAGCTGCTCCACGTAGGCCGATAATTGCGCCTCACTGCGCGGGTTGCGGAGTACGGCCGTGCGGGCACGGCGTTGGGCCGGCGTCAGAAACAAATCGTAGTGAAAAGGCAGCCGGACGGCGTTAAACCCCTGCTTGCCCAGAAAATCAATGTCGGCCTTAGTAATGAAGTTCTTACGGTATTGCCGGTAAAACTCTTCTACTTCCGCCTCGGGCATGGTACGGAGCAGACCCTGCTGAATACGCCACTGACTATTGAGCGTATCGGTGCCCAGCATATAGCTTTCCTGGAGCAGCCAGCCGCCCACGTTGTAGCCCCGCAGCACTACCTCACGGCCGGACGCGTCTACCAGGCGCGGGCCGGCCGCGTGCAGAGGGCTGAGTGTTTGGCCCAGGCAAAAAAGCCCCCCACTCATTAAGTAACAGATGAGCAGGCCCAGGTAACGGCCGGAAATGAGAAGCAGGCGGGAAGTTTGGGGTAAGTGAGTAGTCATGATGCGGGACTTAAATCGCTTCCCCACTTCGGCCATACAGCCGCCTGCCGCGGGCGATGATCAAAACGTTTTAGGAAGGAAGCAGAGAGGAAAAAGAGGCGCTTTCGTGAGCGGCCACTTCAAGATCGGTCCGATAAGGTATAAGGCTTTTGCGAAAGAAAAGCCCTCCCATTTCAACCAAAAAAGCCTCCCAGTCGCTTGCCTGACGCTTAAGGCACACGCTTACCCAACTCGTCAAATGCTTGTCTGGAGCGCCTGGGTGAGCTTGCGGGCCGGCGCGTCCTGTTGGCTTTGGCGCTTAAAAAACAATGCCGTCCCGGAAAAATATGCCCTTGTCCTGGTCTGGGTTCGTGGGTGTACCTCGGTTTTGAGGAAGTTTATGGGCCTGGCCGCCGTTAGTCCTGGCGCGCGTTTGCAAAGCAGCGCTACATAAGGCTGGCATAATTGGCAAAAAGCCCCCCATAAGAGGAGCTGCTGCATTTTACTTAAATTTCTACAGGCTATGTATGTGAGGCTCGCGAACGAAGAGAAAAAACTCGCATGGCCTCAGCTTACCTCGCCCCGCAGTACTTCCAGCGGCGGGCGAGTGAGCACATCACGGCTGTTGAGCAGGCCAATTATGGCCGTAAGAGCTGTTGTCAGAATGGCCAGCAGAAGCAGCGGGCCGATTTGGGGCACGAAGGCCACTTCAAATACGAACGCGCCCAGGGCCCAGGCGGCCATGACCGCTAACCCCAGCCCCGCTACTGCCGCCAGGAGTCCCAGCAGTGCGTATTCGACCAGGGTAATACGCAAAATTTGCCCCCTGCTCGCGCCCAGGGTGCGCAGGAGCACGCTTTCCCGCACCCGCTGGTAGCGGCTCACCACCACCGAGCTGACCAGTACGAGCAGGCCGGTGGCCATACTGAACAGGGCCATAAAGCGGATGACAAAGGAGATTTTGGTGAGAATCTCGTCCAACGTTTGCAGAATCAGCCCCAGATCAATGGCCGACACGTTGGGGAAATTCGTGACCAGCTCGCGTTGCACGGCGGCCAGCGTGGCATTGTCGGGTACGCGGGTGAGCAGGACGTGGAACTGCGGGGCCGGCTCCAGCACACCGTTGGGAAAAACGACCAGGAAGTTGGTTTGCACCCGGCTCCAGTCGACGGTGCGGGTGCCGCCCACGATGGTGACCAGCGGCGCACCCTGCACGTTGAAGGTTAGCGTATCGCCAATTTTAATCTTTAAACGTTCTGTAAAGCCGTCATCGAAGGACACGCGCGGGATGCCATCGGAGCCCAGGAAGGGCGGGCGGCCGGCTTCCAGCGTTTCGGAGCTGATAAGCGAGTCGCGGTAAGTCACGCGGTACTCCCGGCCCAGCGCGCCTTTGGAAACGCCGCTGGCCGTGTCCTTTTTCAGCTCCGCCGCCGAGCGCCCATTGATGGCCGATAAGCGCATGGTCACGACGGGCACTTCCTGCAATACGGGCAGGCCGTTGCGTTTCACGAGTTGCGTGACGCCTTCCCGCTGGGCTGACTGGATATCAAACAACACTAGATTCGGCTGCCCGCCCGTGGACGATATTTCCACCTGGCTCAGAAGCAGACCCTGCAATAAATACAGCGTGGCCAGCAGAAACACGCCCAGGCCAATGGAAACCGTTAGCAGTAAGGTCTGATTATTAGGCCGGTACAGATTGGCTAGGCCCTGCCGCCACACGTAGCTCCAGGAGCTGGGAAAGTAGCGCCGCACCAGCCGCCGCAAGCCTTCGCCCACGCCGGCCAGCACCCCAAACGTGAGCAATAAGCCCCCCGCGAAGCCTAAGGCCAGCTTCCAGTCGCGGGTTTGGAGGTAGGCGAAGCCGGTGATGAACAGGAGTATCAGCCCGTACACCACACCCCGCAGCGGATCGGGGCCGGCGGTGTCTTCTTCCAGCGAGGCCCGCAACGTGCGCAGGGGCGACACCCGCCGAATGCTCAATAGGGGCAATAAGGCAAACAATACGGCCACGAACACGCCCGTAACGATGCCCTCGGCCACCGCCGACCACGAAATGGCCACGCTCACCGTGACGGGCAGAAAGCCTTCTACCACCTTCGGCAGCAATAGCTGTATGCCCGTACCCAGCGCCGCGCCCAAAATGGCCCCCAGCAGCCCCATAAGTGCCGTTTGCAGCAAATAAATCAGGACGGCCTGCCAGCCGCTAGCCCCCAGGCAGCGCAGCACGGCCACGGCAGCCACCTTCTCGCGCACGTACAAGCTCACGGCGCTGGCCACGCCCACGCAGCCCAGCAGCAACGCCACGAAAGCCACCAGATTCAGAAAGCGGGTGACGTTGGTAAAGGAGCGGCCCGTCTGCCGCTTGCGCTCGGCCACGGTGTCGCTGTCGATGTTGGCCTGGTCGAGGCGGGCAGTCAGGGGCTGGATAAGCTGGTCGACGTTGGTGCCCGGCGCGAACTGATAGTAGGTACGGTACTGCACCCGACTGCCGCGCTGCAACAGGCCGGTTTGCTCCACCAATTCGCGGGGAATAAACACCGTGGGCGCTACGGAGGCGCTAAATCCGGATTGGCCCGGCGTCTTGCGTACCCTTCCCACGATGCGAAACGTCAGCTCGCCTACCTTAATCGAGTCGCCGGGGCGGGCGGCAAACTGGGCCAGCAGGGCATCATCGACCAACGCCACGCGCTGACCGGCGGGGCCGGCTTCGCGAAACGCGGCCACGGCGCTGCCGGGCTCCGTAAGCCATTCGCCGTAGTAAGGAAAGCCCCCTGTGAGGGCCCGCACCTGCGCCAGACGCACGCCCTGGCCCTTGGGGAACTGCACCAAAGAAGCAAACGCTACCTCCTGGCTGCGACGCTCGCCGAGCCGGCGCAGCGTGGTTTGCAGGGTAGAATCAAACGGCTGACTGGCCGAAAGTACCAGATCGGCTCCCACCAGCTCGCGGGCCTGCTCGTCGATGCTGCGAGCCAGGTTATCGCCGAAGCCATTAATGCCCACCAGCGCCGCGATGCCCAGCACGATGGCCGAAGTGAAGAGCAGCAGGCGGGAGCGACTGCGGCGGCTGTCGCGCCACGCCATGCGCCAGATAAAGAGGAAGTTGGACATTGGAGTCTTGGGGGCTTGGGGCTTAGTTAATCGTCTGTCATCCTTGATCTGGCGTCCGCTTGCGAAGGACCTTATCACATTCAAAACGATGCGTCTAATAACGACTTGTGCTGATGTGATAAGGTCCTTCGCAAGCGGACGCCAGATCAGGATGACAGGCGGGCTATTTCCGCGCTTTCCTGGTTTACCGTGTCTGACACCACGCTGCCGCCCTTGATACGCACGATGCGCTGCGTTCTGGCCGCCAATTCTAGATCATGAGTGACCAAAACTAGCGTGGTGCCAGCTTCGCGGTTCAGCTCAAACAATAGCTCCACCACCGTGGCGCTGGTGTCGGCGTCGAGGTTGCCGGTGGGCTCATCGGCGAACAGGATTTTGGGCCGGTTAGCGAAGGCGCGGGCCAAAGACACGCGCTGCTGCTCGCCGCCGGAAAGCTGGGTAGGGTAGTGGTGGCCGCGCCCGCCCAGCCCCACGCGCTCCAGCAGCTCCTGAGCCGTGCGGGTGCCGCCGCGCACGCCCCGCAGCTCCAAAGGCACCAGCACATTTTCGAGGGCCGTGAGCGAGGGCAGGAGTTGAAAATTCTGGAAAATAAAGCCCACATGCTCGTTGCGCACGGCGGCGCGCTGGTCTTCGCTGAGGTCGTCGAGCTGGATGCCATTGAGCCAGACGCTGCCCGCGCTGGCGCGGTCGAGGCCGGCGCAGAGACCGAGCAACGTGGTCTTACCACTGCCTGAGGGGCCTACAATAGCAAACGTGTCCTGGGCTTGTAATTCAAAGCTGACAGCTTCCAGCACCGTGAGGTCGCGGCCGCCGCTGGCGTATGACTTGGTGAGGTTTTCTACTTTAAGCACGAAGGATGGGCGTATGTGTTGTTAAAAAGAACGATAACGGAGGGAGTGGCTGCACTTTAAACGACGTTTTAATCTTTGTAATACTTTTTATCGTTACGCTTATATCTCAAAAATGCCCCCTACGCATGAAAACCCTATTATCCGTATTTAGTTGCTGCCTGCTGCTCACGCTAACCAACTGCGGCTCCGATTCGCAAACCACTACATCCGTTGCTACCCCACCGGCTGCTGATAAAAAGCCCGCTACGGCGCGCTCCCGCACCATTCTGTTCTTCGGCAACAGCCTGACGGCCGGGCTCGGCGTAGAGCCGGAAGAAGCATTTCCGGCGCTGGTAGGCCAAAAGATTGACTCCGCCGGCCTGGGCTACACCGTGATAAATGCCGGCCTGAGCGGCGAGACAACCGCCGGCGGCCGCAGCCGCGTGGGTTGGGTACTACGCCAGCCCGTAGAGGTGTTCGTGCTGGAACTGGGCGGCAATGACGGCCTGCGCGGCCTGCCACTCACCGACACCCGCCGCAACCTGCAAGCTATCATCGACACCGTGCGCCGCATCAGCCCCCAAACCCAAATCGTGCTGGCCGGCATGCAGATCCCGCCCAACTTAGGCGCTGATTATGCCACCCAGTTTAAGCAAACCTATATCGAGTTGGCCCGCGAAAACAAGCTCGTGCTCATTCCTTTCCTGCTCGAAGGCGTGGGCGGAGTAGTCAAGCTCAATCAGCCCGACGGCATTCATCCCACGCCCGCTGGCCACCGGCTTATTGCCCGCACCGTGTGGGATATTTTGCTGCCACTGCTAAAGCAACCAGTGGCAGCGGCGCGGCCCTCGTGACCTCACCCCCGGCCCCTCTCCTCAGGGAGAGGGGTGCGTTCTGGAAAAATGGTTGTCGTAGTCGTCGGCTGGCTCCCCTCTCCCCGAGGAGAGGGGCCGGGGGTGAGGTCACGCGCCAGGTTCTGACACTCGCTTCCCCGCCAGCTTCTCAGCTCGAAACAAATCATCGCTGGCCTGCAGAATCTTCGCTTTCAGCTTCGGATTATAGTCTGGATGCTGGGTTAGAAAAGCGCGAACGGTGCGGGCCGCGGTCGGCGTCTGGTAGCTGCCGAAAGAGGCTTGCAGCCAGGAATACGGGAAGAAAATATCCCCCGTCTGCTGAATCTCAGCTAACAGATTCAGGCTTTCCGGCAAATATTTCTCCGAAGTTTCAGCGCGCAATGGATGGTGCAAATACCCGAGCGCCGCGACCACCCAGGCCTCTTTGCTGCGGTTCTTTTCGTCCTTGAGCGAAGCAAAAAATGCGTCTCTGGTTTTCACATCCGCCGACAGCGCGGACAGCAAAAATCCCATGCGTTTTTTGCGGTCTTCGTTCTTGATTCTTGCTAGCTGCTTCCGCAAAATTTCACCGTCGGAAGCGTGGTTACGCACGGCTAGCGCCAGCGCCAGGGAAGTGTAGTCATCTTCCGTTAATTTAACGCCATCCGGGGCCTTTTCCGCAGCCCATACATCATACAATCTGGCCTGCGCGGCGGGGGTCAAGGCCACCGACTGGTACGCTTTAAATAGCTGCTTTTTAGCGTTGCTGGTGGGGTTTTGCTGCATCGCCTGCCAGATCTCATTTTCCAGGGCAGCAGCAAGCTCCGGGCGTTTTGCGGGGGACAAAAATTTCCAGAAAATATCGCTTAGTTGATTGGTCAACAGCTTCAGATTCAGCTCCTCTTCTTCCTCGCTGAGGCCCCGCCGATTTAGCGCCAATAGCTCCAATGGCGTCACCACGCGTCCATCGAGCATATTCTCGTACAAATTCACGTATGCCGCTGCCCGCGCCACCGGATTTTGCAGGGCAAACACGTTGGCGGGCATTTTCTTATCCACCGGAAACAGGCCGTAGCCCAGACCCGTCGAATTAAAGAGAATATACGTGGGCACCGGCTCACCTTTCAACGTATTGAGCGTTACTTGGCGCTGGTTCATGTTTATCGTAACCTCTTTGTTACCAGTGGGATATACTAAAAGTATCTCGAATAGCTGCGGCCAGATCCGGTCCGACTTGTCTTCCGCTTTCTGGGTCAGGGTCAGCTTCGTTATTTTGCCCCCCAGCGTCTGCAAATCGTACGCAAATACGGGCCGGCCAGGCTCATTTACCCACACCTGATTCCAGGCCTGCAAATCGGCCGGCGTACGTGCGTCGAGCAGGCTGATCAGGTCAGGCCAGGTGGCGTTGCCGAAGGCGTATTTGCGGAGATATTCCTGCAAGCCTTGCTGAAATTTTTCAGGTCCCATCAGCCGCTCCAATTGCCGCATCATAATGGGCGCTTTGTGGTAAATAATATTGCCATACAGTGAACCGGCGTCCTGCAGATTCTCCAACGGCTGCCGAATCGGATTCGCACCTTCCGTGCGGTCGATGCCGTAGGCGGCGGGGAAATGATCCAGCACGAATTTGAGGTCGTAATTGGAGTTCTTGACGGCAATCTGGGTGATTTTATCGGCCATGAAATTGGCAAATACCTCCTTCATCCACACGTCATTAAACCACTGCATCGTCACCAGATCACCGAACCACATGTGGGCGGTTTCGTGGGCAATGAGGCTGGAGCGCGCAAGCTTCTGATCCTGCGTGGCGCCTTCATCCAAGAACAGCGTAGCCGCCTTATAATCGATGGCGCCCACATGCTCCATGCCGCCGTACTGAAAGTCGGGCAGGGCCACGAAATCAAACTTCTGGAATGGGTAGGGAATGCCCGTATAGCTCTGCATAAACGCCAGCGCGTCGCTGTGAATCTGGAATATCGGGTCCAGACTCAGCTTCAACTTGCTCTGGTCGGTTTCGCGGTGCAGAAAGTGCATGACGCGGCCCTTTTCCTGGCGTGAAATTCGCTGAAATTCACCGGCCGCGAACGAGAACAAATACGTGCTGATTGTATCGGAGGGCGCGAACCGATACGTCTTGTTGGTGGCGGTAACTACCGAGTCCTGCAGGGGCCCGTTGGCCAGGGCCTGCCACGCTTTTGGCAGGGTCAGGGTGAGTTGAAACGTCGCTTTCAGGCTAGGCTGCTCGAAGACCGGGAACACCGTGCGGGCGCGGTCGGGCACCAGCAGCGTGTACAGAAAATCGTCGCTCCGATTCAGCGATAAATTACCGGCCACAAACTCAATATCGATCCGGTTTTTGCCCACCTGCAAACTTGCCGTTGGGATAATAATATGCTCATCGCGGTGGTCAATAGCAACGGGCTTCTGGTTGACCACGAGGCGCTTGAGATGGTCGGTATTTTCTTTGAAATCGAGTTGTAGGGGGCTTTTATTTTCCTTTAGCAGAAAGGAGATAGATTCGGTAGCCGGAATCGGCTGTTCTTTGGCGGCCGGAATGGTGAAGTGCAGTGCATACGCCAGCTCCGACACTACCTGGCTGCGGTAGGTGGCCAGCTCTTGCGAAACGCCTTTTTCTACGGCTATGTCGTTTGTTTCCGTTGCTTGGCTGCAACAAGCCAGCACGGCCACGGCGAAGCAGAATAAACCAAACTGTACGAACTCACTGAACCTGTTTTTCATAAAGGGAAAGCAGCGGGAGAAAGCCACAAGATTAACCTAAATCAGCGGATGCATGACCAAAATAAGTGGTTGATCCTCCATTGGCTAGGCTTTCGCAGGCAGATAAGACAAAAAGCCCTATTGAAGTGACAACGCGTGCCACCCCAATAGGGCCTTTCTTAGCTTGCCTGCGACTAGCTCTGCTTTTCTACCAGTCGCTTCAGCTTGTCATACGTTTGCTGCGACTGTGTGTGCTGACGCTCTACTTCCTGGCGCAACGCGCCAGTCAGCGTACGGTCGCTGAGCGCTTCTTTGTAGGCTTTCAGCGCCCACATCTCCCCATGAATGTTGGTGGCCAGAATCGTTTTTTCGCTGTGGCCGGTCACGGCAGCTGTCGCTTCCATGAAGCGACGGTAGATCTTGCCTTTAATTGTAGTGCCCTCTTCCCGCTCGCCGCCCTGCTGACGCAGGTGGTCGTTAAGCTCGCCCGCGAAGCGCTGGCTCTGACTTACCAGCTGCTTGTAGTAGCTGGTAAGCTCCGTGTCCTGGCTTTCGTCTACGGCCTTTTTGTAGCCTTCAATCCGGTCATTGACGAAGAGCAGCAGCTCTTGCAAGGTGTCGGCTTTTTTGTCGGTGCTCTTGCCTTTGGTGAGCAGATAGCCTACGCCCAGCGCAATGGCCGCGCCGCCAACTACCTTTTGGGTAGTGCTGAGCTTATTGTAGCCGGTGGTGGCTTTCGTGCCTATTTTTTTAACCGACTCGGGTAGCTGGCCGAGCAAATCGGGTACGCTACCTTCGTTGAGCCAGTTCTTGGCTTGGTCGAGCAGCTGGCCGGAGCCTTCCGACTGCTTTGACTTGCTATTTTGCGGAGATGATTGCTGTGGTTGGTTCATGACGTAATAAGTGATATTAATAGCAAGGCTTACGTTGGTCTGGGGTAAGTGGTTAAGTCCAGCTTACCAAATCAGCGAGCCGCCTGCACGCCGACCCGGTATTTTTTAGCAATTTCCACCGGCGATTTCTTTAGTCGGTATCTCAGAAAGACGCCTGCCAGGCGGTGAAACCTGCTAAGTGGCGCGCTATGCGAAACCTGGAAGCGGATAGGCAAAGCACTGGTCGTAGCAAAAAAATCTATCGGAAAAAAGAACCGAACTAACGTAAGCAGCACATGCAAAACCAGTCCGGGGGGCAAATTCAACGGCCGCAACCCCATATGTACCCCTTGGGCGATTCGGGTATCGTGCTGCACTTCAGCGACGTGTTTGATGCGCCCACTCAGCAAGCCATCCGGGCCTGCTGCGCCTGCCTGGACCAGCTCAACGTGCCCGGCCTGCTGGAATACGTGCCCGCCTACACCACGCTCACCATCTACTACAACCCGTGGCTGATTAGTCAGGAAGGCCGCTGCGATCCTTACGAACGCATGACGGAAATCATGGAGCAAATGCTGGCGCAAGCTCAGACGCCCGCCGCCGAATCAGCCCCCACCGTAGTCGAAATTCCCGTCTGCTATGGGGGGCAATTCGGGCCTGATCTGGAAGAGGTAGCCCGCAATGCCGGTCTGTCGGCGGCCGACGTTATCCGGCTGCACGGCCACGGGGAGTATGTGGTGGCCATGGTAGGGTTCGCGCCCGGCTTTCCCTACTTAGCGGGTCTGAATGAGCAGCTTGCGGCCCCCCGCAAAGCCCAGCCCCGGCCCCGGGTGCCCGCCGGCTCGGTGGGGATTGCAGGCCGGCAAACGGGCATTTACTCCATTTCCTCGCCCGGCGGCTGGCAGCTGATCGGCCGCACGCCCCGACGGATTTTCCGACCCGAGCATACTATTCCAAGCTTGCTGCGGGCGGGTGATCAGGTGCGCTTTGTGTCTGTGTCGGCCGCCGAATTCGAGCAGCAAAACGAGCATGAGTCTTAGTATTCTCAGCCCCGGCCTCCTGACTACGGTGCAGGATTTGGGCAGAATCGGCTACCAGAAGGAGGGCATCATCGTCAGCGGGGCCATGGATGCGCTGGCCCTGCGGGTGGCTAACCTGCTGGTAGGCAACGAGGAGAAAACCGCTGGTCTGGAACTAACGCTGCTAGGCCCTAAAATCCGGTTTGAAGCCGACCACCTTATCGCCCTGACCGGGGCCGGCCTGGCACCCACCATCAACGGGCAGCCGGTCAGAATGAGCCGGCCCATCTTCGTGCGGGCCGGTGGAGTGCTGCAATTTGCCCCCCAGGGTACTGGTTGCCGCGTGTATATGGCCGTGGCCGGGGGCATCGGGGTGCCGGAAGTGCTGGGTTCGTCTTCTACTTATCTGCGGGCTGGGATGGGAGGCTGGCAGGGCAGGGCCCTGCTAACCGGCGATGTGCTGCCCTGTCCGGGGCCAACGGAAATCACCAGGGAATTCTGGCAGACAATAGCCTCGGCTTCTTCTGCCAAAGCCTGGGCGCAAGCCACCTGGACTCCCAGCCCCGAGCTGTATCCGGCCCTACAAACCAGCCCCATTATCCGAGCGGTGCGAGGGCCGGAATACGACCTGTTCTCCGCTCCCAGCCAGGATGCGTTCTGGCGCCAGGAGTTTACCGTCACGCTGGCTTCTGACCGCATGGGCTACCGACTGCGCGGTGCCGGCGCGGCGCTGGCCCTGGCTCAGCCCCAGGAAATGCTTTCCTGCGCCGTACCCTTCGGCACGGTGCAGGTGCCCGCCGACGGCAACCCCATTATCTTGCTGGCCGACCACCAGACCACCGGCGGCTACCCACGCATCGCCCAGGCAATCACGGCCGATTTTTCGCCGCTGGCCCAGGTGCCGCCGGGGGGCAAAATTCGCTTTCAGGAAGTGTCGCTGGCGGAGGCGCAGCGTTTATTCTGTCAGCAGGAGCTGCATATCAGGCAGCTTCGGCAGGTGCTGAGACTTAAAAACGTGTAACAGAAATAACCAAAAAGGCGGTTATGCTGGATCTGGCGTCCGCTTGTCGAAGCATCTCTACTGAGTAGTAGCTCCAACGAAGCGGTAGAGATGCTTCGACAAGCGGACGCCAGATCCAGCATGACGTTCTATGTTAAACAAACACCCACATGAACCAACCGCTTACCGTCGATTTAAACTGTGATATGGGCGAAAGCTTCGGCGCTTATCGCCTGGGCCACGACGCGGCCATCTTGCCCTACGTGACTTCGGCCAATATTGCCTGCGGCTTCCACGCCGGCGACCCGGCCGTGATGCGTCAGACCGTGCGCTTGGCGCTTCAGCACCAGGTGGCCATCGGAGCCCACCCCGGCCTGCCCGATCTGGTGGGCTTTGGGCGGCGCGAGATGGCGGTTTCTCCCCAGGAAGCGTACGACCTGGTGGTGTACCAGATGGGAGCGCTGGGGGGCTTTTTGACGGCTGAAGGCGGCAAGCTGCACCACGTAAAGCCCCACGGCGCGTTGTACAATATGGCCGCCGTGAACGCGCCCCTGGCCGAAGCCATTGCCGAAGCCGCGTACCGCGTAAACCCCGAGCTGGTGCTCTACGGGCTGGCGGGCAGCGAGCTGACCAAAGCCGGCACCAGAATCGGCCTGCGGGTCGCCCACGAAGTATTCGCCGACCGCACCTACCAGCCCGACGGCACCCTGACCTCGCGCCGCCTGCCCGACGCCCTGCTCACCACCGCCGAGGAGGCCGCCCGGCAGGTCGTACGCATGGTAAAAGAAGGCACGGTTCGCGCCCAGCAGGGCTCCGACGTAGCTATCCGGGCCGATACCATCTGCCTTCACGGCGACGGTGCCCACGCCCTGGAGTTTGCCCGCCACATCCACCAAACGCTCCAAAGCCAGGGAATCAGCCTGCAAGCCACCTTCTCTAAAGCCGCCCAATGAAGCAGCCCAACCACCGGAGCGTGCTGCTGGGGGCCGCGTTTCTGATGGCTACCTCGGCCGTCGGGCCGGGATTTCTCACCCAGACCACCGTCTTCACCCAGACCCTGGGGGCCAGCTTTGGCTTCGTCATTCTGGCTTCTATCCTTATTGATCTGGGCGTGCAGCTCACCATCTGGCGCGTCATTGCCGTGTCCGAAATGCGGGCCCAGGATATTGCCAATACCGTGCTGCCGGGCTTGGGCACGTTTATCTCCATCCTGATCGTGCTGGGCGGCCTGGCCTTCAATATTGGCAACGTGGGCGGGGCCGGGCTGGGTCTGCAAGTGCTGTTCGGGATTCCCGTGGAGGTGGGGGCCGCGCTGGCCGCTGCCCTCACCATCGCCATTTTTCTGGTGAAGGAAGCCGGTAAAGCCATGGATCATTTTGCCCAGATCATGGGTCTGCTCATGCTCCTGATAATTGTGTACGTGGCCTTTACGTCCGCGCCGCCGGTGGGCGAAGCGTTAGTTAGAACGGTGGCTCCGACCAAGATAGACGTCATGGCCATCGTGACGCTGGTGGGCGGCACAGTGGGCGGCTACATCACCTTTGCCGGCGGCCACCGCCTCCTGGACGCGGGTATAAAAGGGCGCGCGGCCCTGCCCCAGGTCATGTCCAGCGCCGTATCGGGCATCACGGTCGCCTCTATCGTTCGGATTATGCTGTTTCTGGCGGCGCTGGGCGTGGTCAGTCAGGGGCTGCCGCTTGCCGCGGAGAATCCGCCGGCTTCGGTGTTCCGGCTGGCGGCCGGCGAGTTTGGCTACAAGCTGTTTGGCGTGGTGATGTTCGCGGCGGCCGTCACCTCCATTATCGGCTCGGCCTACACGTCAGTTTCCTTTATCAAATCCTGGCATCCCGGCATCAGGCGCCACGAAAACCGGGTCGTTATCGGCTTCATCCTCGTCTCTACCCTCATCTTCGTCACCATCGGCAAACCCGTCAGCCTGCTCATACTGGCGGGCGCACTGAATGGGTTTATTCTGCCCGTCACCCTGAGCACCATGCTGGTGGCGGCCTACCGCCAAAAAGTAGTAGGCGACTACCGCCATCCGCTCTGGCTGGCGGTGGTGGGCGTAGTGGTGGTGGTGGTAATGGCCTGGCTGAGCGGGCAGGTGTTCGTGCAGCAGATAGGCGGTTTGTTTAGCTGATGGGGTCAGCCTCTACGCGCTAGCCGGCGCTGGAAAGCCTCCAGAAATTGCCCTACGTGGTAGCCGTCGGCCAGGCCGTGGTGTACGTGTACCGACACGGGCAGCAGCCGGGTGGCACCATCGAGGTACACCTGCCCAAACGAAATCTTGGGGCAGCTGTCGGTGTGGCGGAAGCTGCGGGCGTGCGACAACGCCGTAAAGCGCACCCACGGAATAGCCGAACAATGGATCACGTCGGGGCGGGCGGTGGTATCGGAGAGGCACAGGCCGGTGCTTTGCTGTACCGCTTCTACTTCGCGGTTGGCGGCGGCCACAAAATCGGGTAGCGAGTCGTGTAGCTCGATGAAGGAAAAGCCGAACGTATGGTCGGGGCGGCCGATGGTGGCCGAGGCGTGGACGCGGTCGTAGCAAACCACCTGGTCGCCCTCGATGCGGTAGCGGAATTCCTCCACTTCCTGCGCCGCCTGCAACGACTGGTACAGGTAATACAAAAAGAAGGAAACGCCCAGCCGCCTGGCTTCGGTATAGGCCTGGGTGCAGTCTACCGGAGCGGTCAGCCCAAAAAACGGCTCATCGAAGGTTGAGAAAAATGCGAAATGCTCCCGGCGGGGCCAGTGGGCAAGGTCAAGCAGCTGTTTCATGAGCCGCAAGTTCGGTAACTTGGTCCAGGTTTAAATCAAGCATCACGCTGTCATGACTGCCCCGCCCGGATTGATACCGTGCACCAGCCTTGGTCACGAAAGCCTACCTTGCTACTTCTTCTTTAACGCTCATCCATGCTTCCTGCACCGTGGTACAGTTTGATCGGCGTGCGCGCGACCGAGGTTAAAACGGTATGGCTATTCTTTCTGCATAACTTTTTGCTGGGCATCGGTACCATCCTGGTGTACGTGTCGGCTAACGTTATCCTGCTCGAAAACAACCCCGAGCGCAATCTGCCGCTGGCCTACGGCCTGGCTGCGCTGGCCATGATGGGAGCGGGTAAGGCCTACACCTATTTCGAGCATCGGTTGCCCTTGCAGCGTCTCGCCGTGCGGGTGCTGCTGGCCGTGGTGGCGTTTACGGGCGTAATCAGCGTGCTGGTGGCCGTGGGCAGCTCCGTGGCGGCGGCCGTGGCTATTATGGCGGGGTATCGGGTTATTTATCTGCTTACTAATCTGGAATTTTGGGGCGTGTCGGCGGTGGTGTTCGACGTGCGCCAGAGCAAGCGCCTGTTTGGCCTGATCGGCTCCGGTGATATGCCGGCTAAGGCCCTGGGGGCCATTTTGGCGCTGCTCGTGCACGCCCACACCGATTTGCTGTTTCTGCTGTTGCTGGCTTTTGGTGCGTATGTGGGGGCCTTGTACACCTTGCGCGCTACGCTCAGTTCGCACGCGGTAGAAGCGCGGCCCACCCCTCGACCCCAGCGTCTGACCGGCTTGGCCCCAGGCTTGCAGCGCTGGTTCGGCGAGAGCCAGCTGGTTCTGTCTACCTGCCTGAGCATCACGGCTATATCGGCCGTTACGGCGGGCGTGGAGTATTCTTTTTTCGTTAACGTCAAGCACAAGTTTCACGACCAGGCCACGGTGATGCGCTACGTCAGCAGCGTACTGATAATCACGTATCTGCTGGCCATGATCTTTAAAATGCTGCTCTCGCAGAAAGCCCTGGAGAGGGTCGGGATTCGCCGGATGCTGGTGGCCCTGCCCGCAGCTTTGCTGGTCGGATTGCTGGTATTTGGGGCTTTGTGGCAGGGTGGAGCCAATGATTCGGTGCTGTTGCTCTACTTCTGTGGCTTGTATCTGGGCCTGGAAGTGCTGCGCCGCGCCGTATTCGACCCGGTTTTTCTGGTGCTGTTCCAGCCTCTTTCGCCCCCCGAGCGCCTGCGGGCGCACACGCGGGCCAAGGGCTTCTATGAGCCGTTGGGAATGGCGCTGGGGGGCATTTTGTTATTTATGCTGCACGACCAACCTGCTCTGAGCGCGTGGGCTCCCTTTGTCTGGATGGGTTTGTTTGCTGCCGGAGCCTTGTTCTTCGTGCACCGCACCTACGGCCACTACATGGCTGAGCTGCAACACGCCTTGGGGCGTCGCTTTGGCAATTCTGCTGCTACCGAAACCCTGCCCGATGAGCTGCTGTCAGAGGACCAGCTGTCGGTGGGCCTCGCCGAAATTCCAGAGCTGATCGAGGCGCTCCAGGACAAAACCCAACGACGAGCGGCCACGAGGCGGCTCCGGCAACTCGGTCCGGCGGCCCTGCCGGAGCTGCTCGAAACGTTGAGCGTGCCCGATACCAGCGACGTGCTGGTCCGGCGCGTCGCCCAGCTCTGCGCCCGGCTGCCGGCTAGTCGGGAGGCGCTGGTGGCACTGACCCGGCAACCCAACCTGCATCGCCGCGAAACAGCCCTCCGGGCTTTGCGCAATTTTGCCCCCCAGTCAGTCGAGACGCCACTATTTCAGGCCCTGGTGCAGGAAGAAATGCGCTTAGCCCAACAACTGCTGCACGGCCTGGCTGCCGTCACCCACGACGAGCTGCGCCGCTGCCTTCAGTATGAGCTTACCAAAGTGCAGCAGCGCATTTTTGGTTTGCTGCTGCTGCTCTACTCACCCCAGCTTATTGCCGATGCCCAGCGCGGTATCGCGCACGCGGCCCGCGAGCGGCAAGCCAACGCCCTCGAAATACTGGACAATATCATTCCGCGCGCGCTCTACCAGGGCCTCCAGGCTCTGCTCGATGTGGGGCCGATAGCGGAAAAGGTGCGCGTATTCGATCAGGTGTTGGGGCCGGGAAGTCATTCGGCGCGCGTAGTGCCTTTTATTATTGAGAAAGGAGAAGCAGCTTTCTCCGACTGGACCATCAGCGTGGCGCTGCGGCACTGGCACGCCGAGCCCCGCACACTTACCAGCGTGTTGCCGTATATTCATAGTACCAGCTTGCTTGTTCAGGAAAGTGCCTTCTTTGTGCTGAGAAAGCTATCGGAGCGCCAACACGAACTGTATAAACAGCTTACGGACGCTGAGCCTGCTTTACCTGCCTTGCTTATGAGCCACACCCACGCTATCACCGCTACCATCTCGGCCCGCGACCGGGTGCATATACTTCAGCAAACGGCCTTGTTTGCTGAAACGCCCGAGAACGTGCTGAGCAGCATCGTGCCCATTATGCGGGAGGTAAGCTTCCTCGATGGGCAGCAGATTTTTGCCAAAGGCGACCTGGGTACTTCGCTCTTTATCGTGTACGGGGGCGAAGTTGGGATTTTCAATGGCTCCCAGCACCTCACCACTTTCCGCAAAGGCGACTTCTTCGGCGAGCTGGCCCTGCTCGATGCCGAGCCCCGCTCCGCCTCCGCCGTCGCCCAGGGCGCAGTAGTCGCTTTCCGCCTCGATCAGGAAGATTTCTACGATGTAATGGAGGAGCGGAGCGAAGTGCTGCGCAACATTCTGCGGGTACTCTGCCAGCGCCTGCGCCGGCAGAATGAGAAGATGCAAACCCAGCCTCCACTCAGCAATCCAGCCTGATGCTGGGAGTAAATTTGCCCCCCGGCGGAGGATAACTCCCAAACAATTGGTTTGCCGCAGCGCGGCGATAGGTTTGTAGCAGACCCAACGTCATTTAGCCAAAAGCCGCATAGGGGCGACAGAAACGTCAAGCGTTTCTGTCGCCCCTATGCGGCTTTGATATTTCCTCGGCCTACTTTCTACAAACCTGCCGCCGCTATGCGGCTACCTCGTGGCTTAAATCAGACGCGAACCTACTATTCCATTTTAAACGCAGCCTCATGCACGTCCCGGGAATTAGTGCCAACAAACACTTGAAAGTCGCCGGGCTCGGACACGAACCTCAGCTCGTTGTTGTAGAACTTCAAGTCGTCAGGGGTGAGGCGGAAGGTGAGGGTTTTGCTTTCGCCTTTTTTCAACGCCACCTTCTGGAAGCCTTTCAACTCTTTTACGGGCCGGGAAATGGAGCCAACCATGTCGCGGATGTAGAGTTGGGCAGTTTCCTCGCCGTCGACGTTGCCGGTGTTGCGCACCGTTACGCGCACTTCCAGTGACTCATTCTGCTTGATTGTTGTTTTGCTCAACTCTGGCTTGCCGTAGCTGAACGTGGTGTAGCTCAGGCCGTAGCCGAAGGGATACAGCGGCTCGTTGCTCACGTCCAGGTAGCGCGACTTGTATTTGTCGAGCTTGTCGGTGCCGTTGAAGGGGCGGCCGGTGCTTTTGTGGTTGTAGTAGAGGGGCACCTGGCCCACCACCTGCGGAAACGTTGCTGTGATTTTGCCCGATGGGTTATAGTCGCCAAATAGCACATCGGCAATGGCGTTACCGCCCTGTGTACCCGAAAACCAGGTTTCCAGGATGGCATCGGCGTTTTGGTTTTCCCAGCTCAGCGCCATCGGGCGGCCGTTCATGAGTACCAGCACCAACGGCTTGCCAGTCTTTTTCAGGGCTTTCAGCAATTCCAATTGCTGGCCGGGCAAGGTAATGTCGGCGCGGCTGGCCGCTTCGCCCGTCATGCCCTGCGACTCGCCTACGGCGGCTACTATTACATCAGCATTTTGCGCGGCTTGCACCGCTTCCTGAATCATAGCTTCTGGGGTGCGTTTGTCGATGTTCAACTCGCCGCCGTGGGCGTTCAGGCGCTCAATCATCTGCTGATCATCGGTGATATTCGCGCCCTGGGCGTACACGATTTTTACGCCGTTGCCCGCCACGTTTTTGATGCCCTGCTCCAATGAAACGGCCTGCTTCCAGTCGCCGGCCCCGCTCCAGCTGCCGATCATGTCGCGCTGCCGGTTGGCCAGCGGACCTATAAGTGCAATCGTACCGGTCTTTTTGAGGGGCAAGGTGTTCTTGTCATTCTTGAGTAGCACCAGGCTCTTACGGCTGATGCTACGAGCGTCAGCGATGAACTCTTTCTTCATCATGGTCGCCTTAGCGCGCTTTTCCGTCACGCCGCGGTAGGGGTCCTGGAATAAGCCAAGCTTGTATTTGGCCTCCAATACCCGACGGCAGGCGAGGTCAATCTGCTCCTGCTTCACGGTGCCGGCTTTCAGGTTCAGGGCCAGATTTTTCAGGAAAATCTCACCCACCATATCCTGATCGGTGCCCGCGTTCAGCGCCAGGGCTGATACCTGCGCGTCGTTGCCCATGCCGTGGGCGGTCATCTCGTTGATGGCGGTGTAGTCGGTGGCTACGAAGCCGTTGAAGCCCCACTGCGTGCGCAGCAGGTCGGTCATCAGCCACTTGTTGCCCGTGGCGGGTATGCCGTTGATATCATTGAAAGACGTCATGACGGAGCCCACGCCGGCTTCTATAGCAGCTTTGTAGGGGGGCAGGTACTCGTTATACATGCGTACCAGGCTCATGTCGGTGGTATTGTAGTCGCGGCCGGCTTCGGCGGCGCCGTAGAGGGCAAAGTGCTTGAGGCAGGCCATCACGTTAGCGGGCTTACTCATGTCGTTGTCGGGGCCCTGGTAGCCGCGCACCATGGCGCGGGCAATCTGCGCGCCCAGGTAGGGGTCTTCGCCGGCACCTTCGGCAATGCGGCCCCAGCGCGGGTCGCGGGCAATATCGACCATGGGCGAGTACACCCAGTTGATGCCGTCGGCGGCGGCTTCCTCGGCCGCGATGCGGGCGCCGCGCTCCATGGCGGGCATATCCCAGCTGGCGGCCATACCCAGCGGAATCGGCAAGATGGTGCGGTGCCCATGAATGACGTCGTAGCCCAGAATCAGCGGAATCTTCAGGCGCGATTCTTTCACGGCCAGCTCCTGGAGCTTGCGCGCGGCCACGGGCGTGTAAGTGTTGAGCACCGCGCCCACATTGCCCTTGCGGATGTTGGCGTCCACGTCCTTGCTTACCACCGGACCCGTCACATCGAAGCCCACCGACACCAGATTCAGCTGCCCGATTTTCTCCTCCAGGGTCATCTTCTGCATCAGGTCTGCCACAAACTGATTCATCTTCTGGGTATTGACGCTGGAAGGCGGAGCAACAGCGGTCTGGGCTTGCAGCGCCGGGCTCAGCAGAAGCCCCAGGGACAGAAGCAGGGCGGTGCGGAATGTTTTTTTCATGGGGGAAAATGAGGAATAGAGGTCGATGCTTTAAGCAAGAACGGTGTAGAGACACATACTTGTGTCTCATCATTGAACGGGCGGAGCTGTGCTCTTTAAAAATAACAACGCTAACAACGACGAGACACAAATATGTGTCTCTACAGCGCTTTCACCACGGGAACTCTTGGGGAAATGCCGTTTTCGTTGAGGGCTTCGATGGTGAAATAATAGGGCTGGTCCTTGTCCATGCCTTTGAAGTAAAATTCGTTCTGGCCGTGGACCATAAGGCAGCTGTAAAGCTTGTCGGGGCGGCTGCCGACGTGGATGTTGTAAGCGTAGGCGCCGTCCACGGACGTCCACTTCAGCCAGGCGCTGCGCTTGTCCTTTTCCGTTCGCAGCACCACGAAGCCCCGCACCGGATTAGGTGCAGACCCACTGCCCTGCCCAAACACCCGCAAGCCGCTGATGGCGAATTTGCCGGTGGGCATATGCACGTTTTCGAGCTTGAGGTAGCGCGTTCGCACCGGCGCGCTTAGTTCGATATAGTCGTGGGGCACGTCGGTCTGGTTGCGGCTCTTGTCTACCAGCAGCTTCCACCTGCGGCCGTTTTCGGAATGCCAGAGCTTGTACTGGTGATAAATGCCCCGCTGCTTGCCCAGAAAGCTGGAGTCGGCGTCCTGGTCGGCGTAGTTGAGCTGGATGGCATAGACGGTGCTCAGGCCGCCCAGGTCGGTCTGCACATACTCGCCCCGGTTGCCGGTGGCCGCGCTCCAATAGGTTTTGATGCTCTCATCGACGGCGTAGTTGGGCAAATAGCCCCCCAGCGTGCTCGACACCCGCACCGGCTTCTGGTAGTTGAGCAGCATCCAGCCCGCGAAGCGACTTTTGAGGTGGTCTTCGGGGCCGGTGGGTAGGAAATGCGGGTAGTCGCCGAAGGTGGTATTGGTATAGAGCACGCCGTCCTGGTCGAAGCCCGCCGGCCAGAGCCCCAGCCGCCGCTCGAAGTTGTTTTTGACCGCCACGACCATCGTAGAGAGGTGCCACCAGTTGCCGAACGTATCCTGAAACGTGTTGCCGTGACCGGCCCCGCGGGCAAAGCCGCCGGGCTTGTAGGCAAACGGATTGTGGGCCTGGAGCGTGAAGGGCCCCAAGGGCTGGTCGCTGACCTGCACGCCGTCGGCGTAGCCGCTGAATTCGGTGCCGGGCGCGCCGTACTGGAGGTAGTATTTGCCGTTGTGCTTGTTCATCCAGGCGCCTTCCATAAACGGGTCGAGGAAGGTGTTGTCGAGGTATTCGCCGAAGCGCTGCCAGCCAAACCGCTCGTCATTCAGCCCAAACATCTCCTTGGGTTGCCCAATAGGCTGGAAGGTTTTGCGACTGATCTGCTGGCCGTAGAGCGGGAACTCATTCGAGCTGCCCCAGTACAGATACAGCTTGCCATCATCATCCAGAAAAAAAGCGGGGTCCCAGGCCCCGATCTGGAAGGGCTCCACGGCTTCTTTCCACTCATTGGCCTGGGGGTTGGTGCTCATCCAGATCGGGAAGTTCTTCTCGTGTGTCGAGCCGAATACCAGCAGCGTATCACCCAGCACGAACACGGCCGGGGCGCACAGATCGTCATACACCTTATGCTGGGGCTTGAGGAAGGAGCGCGCCACGAACTTCCAGCCGTACAGGTCTTTGCTGTGCCAGTAGCCCCACTGGTTGGTCGAGAACAGGTAATAATCGCCCTTGAAGAGCGTGATAACCGGGTCGGCGGTGGCGCGGTGCCGGCCAGCCTCCGAGAAGTTGGGGATGGGCGTGTAGCCGTAGTCCAGGTTCAGCGGGTTGCAGTACGTCCGCTGGCCGGGGCTGGCGGTGGGCTGAGCTTGCGTAAAGAAGCTCAGCAACACGGCAAAGCACAAGAGCAAGGTTCTGAGCATAAAAAAACGTCTGTCATGCAGCGCAGCGCGAAGCATCTCGCGTGTTTGGTTGCAATGGTAATCCAGCGGAGCGAGCGAGATGCTTCGCGCTGCGCTGCATGACCTTCTTTGGTGTTATTTCTTGATCTGTGGACTTTCAAACCCTAGTTTGGTGAGGCCGCGCTGCACGTCGGGGCTACTCATAAAGAGCTTCCAGAGCAGGCCGGTGCGGTGGTTTTCAATCATGACCACGATAGGGCCCTGGTCGATGGCGAGGTGCGACTTGGCGTACCAGTTGTGGTGCTCGCTAAAGCCATCCACGAAGCCATACTCACTCCAGATGTTGTCGCCCAGGTCGTGGTAG
This sequence comes from Hymenobacter roseosalivarius DSM 11622, assembly GCF_900176135.1. Lineage (GTDB taxonomy): Bacteria > Bacteroidota > Bacteroidia > Cytophagales > Hymenobacteraceae > Hymenobacter > Hymenobacter roseosalivarius. The sequence goes on from NZ_FWWW01000082.1 coordinate 61,199, forward strand.
AAGTGCTTCAGCGCCGCCATAGATTCTGCCGGCGCGTAGGGCATGGCCGACAGGGCGGCGGTGGGCGAAATCACGCCCAGATCCTCGGTGGGCGAGTGGGCCGCGTAGCCTTTGTAGCTGTCGGAAGCAGTGAGGCCCCAGCTGTTCGGGCCGTAGCCCTTGTACTTCTTCGGGTTATCGACGCAGTAAGCATAATTGATGCGGGTGTGGGCCTGGTTCTGCTGCATATAGTCGGCGTACTGATCTTTCAACCCCCGTGGATCAAGGCCCAGGAAAGAGTAGTGCGAGAAAAACAGCGGCCCGCCGTAATCAAAGCCCAGGGGCAGCTTCGTCTTATAGAACTCCTTGCCATTCTTGAAGTAGTCGCCGGTGGCCCAGCCCTGGTCGTACACCTTTTTGTCGATGGCAAACTTGGGTGAGGAAGCGGCCAGCACGTAAGTGATCAGGCACTCATTCCAGCCGTGAATCTGGTGGTTCATGCTCCAGCCGTTGTTGGGGCTCCAGTGCCAGTAGAGCACATTTTGCCCCCCTTGAGTGTGCCAGCTCCATTCTACGCCTTCCCACAGCCACAGAATGCGGTTACGCAGTTCCTGCTCGGTTTTGGTTTCCTGGGTGAAGTACTGGCGGGCGCAAATCAGACCCTCAAACAGAAAGGATGTCTCCACCAGATCGGCCCCGTCATCCTTCTGACTAAAGCGAATCACCTTGCCCGTGGCCCCGTTCAGCCAGTGCGGAAACACCCCGTGAAACGAATCCGACTTCTCCAGAAACTTCACGATTTTGAGGATGCGCGCCGCCGCCTCTTCCCGCGTTATCCATTTCCGGTCGGCCGCCACGATGATGGCCATGACGCCGAAGCCCGTGCCGCCGGTGGTCACTACCTCGCTGCCGTACTCGTAGGCCACGTTGCTGCGCTCGCGCGCCATACCCGACACGGGGTGCCCAAAGTCCCAGAAATACCGAAACGTCTGGCGCTGCACCTGGTCCAGCAGTTGCTCATCAGTGAGGTTGCGGGGGCGTTGGCGCGGGTCAAACTTGGTGGTCTGGGGGGCTTTTTTGGGGGCAGGCTTTTGCTGGGCGGTTAAAAAGCCAGGCAGCAGACACAAGAGTAGGAGGAGTTTTGCTTTCATAGAGAGTCTTTGAATAGAGCACCTTTTGCCCCCCAACGGGACCTCACCCCCTAGCCCCCTCTCCAAAGGGAGAGGGGGAACTAGCTCTAAAAAGTTAGAGACTAGTAAAGAGAGCTAGAAAACTAAAAGCTAGTTCCCCCTCTCCCTTTGGAGAGGGGGCTAGGGGGTGAGGCTTCGTTGAGCAATCCTAATACCCCGGATTCTGCGTCAATTGCCCCCCGCTCAGGTCAATCTGGGGCTGGGGGATGGGGAACAGCTCATGCTTGCCTTTCACAAACGTTTTGCCCTGAGCCGCGAAAATGGGGACGATGCGGCCGGGCTGCACGCTCTCCTGGCGCACCAGGTCGAAGAAACGGTCGTGTTCGAGGGCCAGCTCCACGCGGTGCTCCTGCCAGATCTGCAGAAGCGTGGGGGCCGGAATGGCGGCCAGGCCCGCCCGACGCCGCACCAGATTCAGGCTGGTAGCGGCGGCGGCAGTGTTACCAATCTGCCGGGCAGCCTCGGCGTTGATGAGCAGGATTTCGGCGTAACGCAGCACCCGGATATTCTTGGGCAGGAAGTCGTTGTTGCCGCAGCTGGCCTCGCGGGTGCGGCTGTGGTAAGCCTTATAGCTGTAGCGAAAGTTTTCAACCGAATCTTTGCTCGGAATGCGGAAGCCGTCCCACAGCACGGTGCCGGTGGAGCGCTGCCCTGCGGGAGCAGTTGGCTGGATGAAAATGATGGTGCCCGCCCGCCGTACGTCGTTCGGCTCGTAGGCATTGACTAGTGACGTGGTGGGGTTATTAAAGCCGAAACCCAAATCGGCCCACCCACCCCGGCCCCCCGAGCGTGGCCCCTGCGACACGGTGTACAGCTCCACGGCCGAGTTGTTGCAGGCAGCATTAACGCCAGCCTGCACTTCAAAAATAGATTCGGAGCCATTGGCACCAGCCGTACGCCAAATTTCCGCGTAGTTATTCTGCAACGCGTACGCTCCTGACCGGCCCTGAATAATCTCGTTAGTTAAATCGTAGGCCTGCTGGTAGTTTTTGCGATATAGATACACTTTGGCCAGCATGCCCTGCGCAGCCGCTTTGGTGGCGCGACCCGTCTGCGTGGCACCTTTCAGCGGTAGGTTATCAGCGGCAAATTGTAAGTCGCTGATGATGAAGTCATAGATAGCATCGGCGCTGGCTCGCTGCTGAAATTCCGGACTGTTAATTTCCGACGTCTGGGGCACCCGATCAAGCAGGGGAACACCTCCGAAAAGACGCACCAAGTTGAAGTAGAAGTAGGCGCGCAGAAAGCGAACCTCGCTGATCAGGCGGTTCTTATCGGCCTCCGGGGCCGGACTCAGCGGAATTTTATCCAGGGCCTGATTGGCGCGCCCCACGGCCTGAAAGTAGCCGTTCCAGGAGTTGTTGACGGTGCCGTTAGTCGCGGTGAGCGTAAAGTTGTCTACCGTGAGAGCATCGGTGTAGTCGTTCGGCGTGCTGCCTTTGTCCGAGTCGTCGGAGGCAATATCTGTCAGGATAACGTACTGTAAGCCATGTACATCGGGGCCAAAGCCCCCCAGATACATCACGTTGTACACGCCGTCGACCAACTTTTGAGCGGCCGCCGGGTCATTGCGGATGGCGTCTTCGCTAAGCTGGCCCTGCGGAGCCACATCGAGGAAATCTTTGCAGCCGCTGGCTACCACCATGGTCAGGGCCAGGGCAGCCGTACCGATGCGGCGTGGGAGGGAAGTAGGAAGTTGGAAGGACATCGGCGTAGCTTATTTGAAGTTGACGTTTAGCCCCAGCGTGATGGTGCGGCTAATGGGGTAAGAGCTCGTAGAGGCAGTGAAGCTGTCAATACCTGAGTCCAGAGGACCGCCCGCCAGCTCCGGGGAAAAGCCGCTGTAGTCGGTCACCGTAAACACGTTCTGGGCTGAGGCGAACACCCGCAGTGAAGTCATGCGAAAGCGCTCCAGGACCGGCGCGGGCACCGTGTAGCCTACTACCAGGTTGGTGAGGCGTATAAACGACCCCGACTCCAGGAAGTAGGTCGAATTGGGCATGCCGCTCATCAGCGCCCGTGGGTCGGAGCTGGATGGGTTAGCGGCCGTCCAGCGGTCGTTGGCAAAGCTGGCTTCCACGTTGTCGGTGGCCGAGTTGCGGGCCTGTTTCTTGGCGTTGTACACCTTGTTGTTCAGGTTACCCGAAAACACGAAAGACAGGTCCACATTCCGGAAATTTAGCCCCCCATTGATGCCGTAGTAAACAGGCGGCTGGTAGGAGCCGAAATAGGAGCGGTCGAGTAGGTCAATCACATTGTCACCGTTGCGGTCGGCGTATCGCAGGTCACCGACCTGGGGCGTGCCGAAGGTAGAGCGCGGCCCGCTGGCAATTTCATCAGCCGATTGGTACACGCCAATGGCATCGAGCAGAAAGAAGCTGCCGGCGGCCACGCCATTGTCGGAGCGCGTCACGAGGTTGGCACCCGCAAACAGGGCCTGCCCGCCGTTCAGGTTGGCGATGCGGTTTTTGTTGAAGGTAGCATTCACCCCAATGTTATAGCTCCAGTCGGGGCTGTCGCCGATGCTCGTGCGCCAGTTCAGGCCCGCTTCGATACCCTTGTTGGTGATGTCGGCGGCGTTGGTGATAAACTGGTTGTTCGGGTCGCCGAGGATGCCGGGAATGTTGATCGGAATCAGGGCGTCGGAGGTGGTCTTGTCGTAGTAGGTTACTTCGCCGGTCAGGCGGTTGTCGAGCAAGCCAAACTCCACCGCGAAGTCATACTCGGTGGTGGTTTCCCAGCGCACATCCTGGTCTTTGATATCTGTGATGGTGGCGCCTAATATTGGCTGACCATTAAAGACATACGGAATATTCGAGTTAGCCGTCACAATGTAGGTGTCGGCCGGAATCTGGTCGTTGCCAAGCTGGCCGTAGCTGGCGCGCAGCTTCAGGAAGTTCAGCACCGTGTTGCCTTTCAAAAAGGACTCATCCGAAATGACCCAGCCCAAGCCCACTGAAGGAAAAAAGCCGTTGCGCTGGTCGCGGTTAAACCGCGATGTCGCGTCGTGGCGCAGGTTGGTGGTGAAGAGGTAGCGGTCCAGAAAGGCGTAGTTGATACGGCCCAGATACGATATGCGGCGGTCCTTGGAAGCTGCCGATCCGTTCACCGACGTATTTGGGTCACCGGCATTGATGTACCACTGGTTGGGGTCGACGGGCACGTCGCGACGGCCAGCCGTAAACGCATTATCGAGTCCTTCCTCAATCACGTTACCGACCAGTACGGTCAGGTTGTGCTTGTCATTGAAGCGCTGCTGAAACGTGGCCGTATTTTCCCACAGGTAGCGGTAGTTATTATTCTGGTTTACGTTCAGGTTGCTGCGGTCCAGGCGCTGGTTGCCGCCGGCCGTCAGAAACGTCACCTCATCGTTGCGGTACTGGTAGTCATACACGCGGCGGTTGTTGTAGTTCAGGTCCACGTTAATGGCCGAACGCAGCGTAAGCCAGGTCACAGGCTTTACATCGACGCCCACGTTGCCCTGCAAGCGATTTTCCAACGACTTGTTATCGTTTTTCTCGATGTCTAATACCGGGTTGCCCACGTTGCCGAAGGCAGACGTGTTGCCGTAGCGGTCGCCCACTTTGGCCGGAATAATCGGCGCCGCGCGGTAGGCGTTGCCGTAGGCCGAGCCGATGTTCACGTCGCGGGTGTTGGCATGGCTAAAGGACGCCTGAGAGCTGATCGTGACCTTGTCGGAGAGGTCAAAGGCGGTATTGGAACGGACCGTGAGGCGCTGGAATTTATTATTGATAACAATACCGTCATCCTGCAACAGGTTGCCGGAGAAGTAGTACCGCACGTTCTCGCTCGCTCCCGAGACGGCCAGGTTATGGTTCTGGAAAGTGCTACGGCGCAAAATCTCGTCGTACCAGGTGGTGGTGCCCGAGAAATCGGGAATTTTGGTGTCGGGGGAGGTGTCGCCGAGGTAATTTACGTACTGCTCGGCGCTGGCCATATCCACAAGGCGGGCCGCCTGCTTGAAGCCGCCGGTGGCGCTGTAGCTCAGCACGGGCTTGCCTTCTTTGCCCTGCTTGGTAGTGATAATAATAACGCCATTTGCCCCCCGGACGCCATAAATGGCCGCCGCTGAGGCATCTTTCAGCACGTCGATGGTGGCAATGTCGGCGTTGCTCAGGTTACGGATATCGGTGGTCTGCACGCCGTCCACGACGTAGAGCGGATTAGCACCGGCCAGCAGCGTACCCGTTCCCCGAATACGCACGACCGGCTGGGAGTTTGGTGCACCGTTGTTGGTGATTTGCACCCCCGCAATCTTACCCTGCAAAGCCTGCGTAGCGGTTTGCACGGGCTGATTGACGATTTCGCTGCCTTCTACCCGCGCTATGGCCCCGGTCAGGTCGCGCTTGGCTTGGGTACCGTAGCCCGTTACAACCACCTCACCCAAAGCCTGTGTATTGGGAGCCAGATTAATGTCGATGGTGGTGCGGCTGCCGATAACTACCTCCTGCGGGTTGTAGCCCACGAAGGAGAAAACCAGCGTGCTGTTATCCGGGGCGGTGATGGTGTAGCGACCTTCCGGGTCGGTGCTGGTGCCGTTGGTGGTGCCTTTTACGACCACGTTCACGCCGGGCAGGCCCCCGCCTGTTTCATCAATCACGCGGCCGGTTACGGTCACATCGGCTGGCGTTTGTGCCAAGGAAACAATAGTCGCGGCCTCTGCGGAAGCGTAGGCCGGGGCGCTACTGGCGCACAAAACAGCCCCCAGTCCCGCCAGGGCCGTGAGCTGCTTAACCCACCTGGGAAGCCCAGGAAAATGTAGAGGAGGGAGCATATAAGTGAAGGGTTTTGGGGTGGGAGATGGAAATCAGGGGAATACCTCAGATGCTAGGTTTTACTTAGAAAAGGTGACCGATGCATCAATCGTCAGCTGTAACTGCAACTAGGTCAGGAAGAACCCGCAAACGTTTGCGGGTCTCTGCCAAAACGTGATTTCACTGTTTAATACTTGGCACTGAAAACGACGAATTAATTCTTCTGCATTCCGCATTAGGCGGCAGTGGTGTTGACCTTGCCTCCTTCGCACGGAGGTTATTCAAACGATAGGCGGTGAATCAAGAAAACACGCAACCATTTGCTCATCACTTAGGAGAGTCGCAGTAGGCTGGGTGGGGGGCTTTTCGAATAGCCTGAACTCTGCATCTTCCCTTACCCAGCAGATCGGTACTTGGTATCGGCTGTTTGTTTTATTTAGAGCGAGAGAAGCAAACAAACCCAGCCGTAAAAGCAGTACTGCTGTACACTCAGTAAGGTTGTGTTTAAGAGGCATTATATGAGCGCGGAAAAGGCACGAAAAAAGGTTGGCGAGTTCATCGCCAACCTAAGTGCTTACCGTGCCTCACGCCGCGCAGGCTGAGAATCAGGGCTTAGGGCGAAAAAAGCCCCCCGGCGTGGTTCTCAGCTACCTTTCCAGCTTAAAGTCTTTGTCTAAAGCAGGCCGCTCTTTTTGGTTGGCTACGGCCCAGCCGGTGAGGTAAATCCAGCGCGTAACAGCAGTCAGTTTTTGGATATTGATGCGCTCCGGCTCGTCTTCGGGCGTGTGGTAGTCCTTATGCAGCAGCGTCGTGTAGCAGATGGCCGGGATATTGAGGCGGGCGTAGGAAAGATGGTCGGAACGGAAATACCAGCCTTCCGGGTGGCTAGGCTTGTCCCAGAGCGTATCAAGCTTGAATTGCGCGGTGGCCTGGTTGGCGGCCAAAGCGGTATTTACCAGGCTCAGCGAGTTGCGGTGGGGCGGCTGCGAGCCCAGCAGCGCAGCGCTATCGGGGGCGTTGCGGCCCAGCATTTCGGCATTGAGCACCGCCACGATGGACTCGCGGGGCACGGTAGGATTGGCCGCATAGTAGCGCGAACCCAGCAACCCACGCTCCTCGGCCCCGTGAAACACGAACAAGGCTGTGCGCTTGGCCGGCTTCTGTTTGAAAGCGCGCATGGTAGCGAGCAAGGCCGCACAACCCGTAGCGTTGTCGTCGGCACCGTTCCAGATGGAGTCGCCGGCCACGATTTTGCGCACGCCGTCGTGGTCCTGATGGGTGCTGAACAGCACGTTTTCCTTCTTTAGCTGCGCATCGGTGCCAGGCACGGTCGCCACAATGTTTACCGATGGATAAGCAAAGGTTTCCACCTTCAGGGTGGCCGTCAGCTGCTGGCCGGGCTGGCGCACCCAGGCCAAAGCCTCGGCCGGCAGCCAGATGGTGGGGGCCTGCTCCACGACGCGGGTAGTAGCCTCCCCCGGCAAGCTGTAGCGGCCACGCTCATAGCTAGTGGTCCAGCGTTCGTACAGGTCCTGGGCCCGCGCATCCGACACGAAAACAACGGCCACGGCTCCCGCCTTCACCAGTTCCACCGACTTATCGCGCATGGTCTGCCCTACAAACCGACGGTAGCTCAGGTCAGCCGACGGCGCACCCGAAAACAGGATGGCTACGGCTTTGCCTTTTACATCGACATTAGCCATTTCGGCGCCAGTGCCGGTGCCCACAAATACCAAGGGGGCATTTATGGTCGCCACGCCGGGGGCCAGAATCATGGCATCCTTGCCGTGGGTGAGCTGGTGGGTGCCGATGCTCAGGCGGCTGTCTTTGGTGAGGCGGGTGCGCTGAATATGGAAGAACTGGAAGTAAGTGCCATCGTCGCCGGCCGGTTGGAGGCCAATGGCGCGGGCCTGCTCGGCTATCCAGACGGACGCTTTCAGCTCATCCAGCGTACCGCCCTCGCGGCCCCGGAAATGGTCGCCGCCAATGGCGAACAAGTCGCGTTTTATGTCCTCCTCCTTAATGGCCGAGCGCTTATCGCCGGCAAATGGGCCGCGCTGGGCGAGGGCTGGGCCGTTGCTAAGCAGCAATAAGCCTACTGGCAGGAGAAGGCGGGAGAGTAAAAGGTGTTTCATAGAAATTTGAGTAAGACGCTAATAGCGCGGAACGGATTTCCGCGCTACGCCACGACCTCGTAGGTCATGATGGGTTTCGACTTGTTCTTCAGGCTGACCTCACCCACCTGCCGGCACTGAAACGACTCTTTGATCTTGTTATACGTATTCTCGGTCACGATAATCTGGCCGGGATGGGCAGTACCTTGCAGCCGTTGGCTTACGTTTACGGTGTCGCCGATTACGGTGTAGTCCAGGCGTTTAAGCGAGGCGGAACCGATGTTGCCGGATACCATTTCGCCGGTGTTGATGCCAATGGATACCCGTGGCTGGTAAGCCGAGCCATCGGGGAGGGTGCCAGGACTGGCAGCCAGCAGGCTGCGCACCGACAGAGCCGCGTCGATGGCGCGGTCGAGGTGATACTCGCCCCGGAAAACGGCCATTACGGCGTCGCCCATAAACTTGTCGATGTAGCCGCTGTGCGAGATAATCTCGCGCACCATCTGGTCGAAGTAAGTATTGAGCATGTTCACCACGTCGCCGGGGGGCAAAACTTCCGACAGGGAAGTGAAACCGCAGATATCGATGAAAACGACCGTGGCGTCTATCGTCTCGCTGGCCAGCAGCTTGTTCTCGAAGCCGGGGCGGGCCATAAAGTTGAGCACCGTCTCGTCCACGTACATTTTCAGGATGTTGTTTTCCTGAATAGCTTGCAGGGTTTCGCGCAGCTGCTTTACCTGTACGATGGTTTTTTCGATAGTAAGCTCTAAATCGTTGAAATCAACGGGCTTGCACACGAAGTCGAAAGCGCCGCGGTTCATGGCCGTGCGGATGTTCTGCATATCGCCATAGGCCGACACCATCACTGTTTTGATAGCAGTGTGCGCATCGTGGAGCTTGGTAAGCAGGGTCAGCCCATCCATTACGGGCATATTGATATCGGAAAGAATAATGTCCGTATCAGGGTTTTCGGCCACGCGGGTGAGGGCTTCCTGCCCGTTGCTGGCAAACAGAAACTCGTAGTGATTCTCCCGGATTTTACGCCGGAATTTCTGCTTGATCAGCAGCTCTAAATCGGCTTCGTCGTCTACAACTAGAATCTTTGTTTTCATGCCTTGTCCATGGAAATCAACTTTTCCTTCAAGGCTGAGAAATCAACTGGTTTGGTTAGGAAGTCATTGGCTCCCAGTTGCATGGCCTGTTTGTGGCTTTCCTGATCGGCATAGGCCGTAATCATCATCACCGTGGGCGGGGGCGGGGCGGGGTGCTCCTGCTTGATGCGCCGGAGCAGCTCCAGGCCACTCATGCCGGGCATGTTGATGTCGGATAAGATCAGGACAACCTCCGAGAAGTGGTCATGCAGGTACTCAAGGGCCGCCTCGCCCGAGTAGGCAAAGGTGAAGGAGAACACGCCGCTGCGGATTTCCCGCCGAAAACGCTGCTCAAATAGTTGGCGCACGTCTGGCTCATCATCAACTACTAATATTTTCATCATGGCGAAGGTAGTACTACTGGAAGATGATTTTGTCCTTAAAGTGGCAAATAAATACTCGGTCAAAATGAGGGACTATGTTTTTAGAAAGCAGCCGCTCTGCCAGCCATCCTCACATACGGCCGCGAAGGCCAGGAAAGGCGGCATGTAACAACTGCAACCATAGGCGTATGTTGCAGCAGGGAAGCGGCGCGGCGTACAACATATGGTCCGCTTTGCTATACGGTTTGAATATAGCTTAGATAAGGCTGTGAGGCAGAAAGGTAGTTGATTGCCGGGGCCCGATTCCGGGCCTTGGCCGGGGTGAGGAGGACCAGAGGGCGCGTTCGGCGAGGCAGTGAAAGACGGGGCCGCGGGGTTATTGGCTGCGGCTGATTCCATTTGGCTTTCTTTGCGGAGCTGGGGGGCTTTTTTGAACTTAGGGGCCATAATTAGGCAACTCCGTCGGAGCTATCCGCCGTATGCTACTGTTATAACACCATGACCGAAACCGACCCCTTTCGCCGCCCCGATCTGCTGCGCCTGCCCTACGACGACTACCGCGCCCTGCCGGCCATTGCCAACTCCGACCTCTCGCGCCTGCGCGACGCGCTGAACGGGCGCTACCAGAAGCCGGCGTCTATGGCCGGCGCCCTGGGCCTGGGCACGGCCTTTCACACGGCCCTGCTGGAGCCGGCTTTGTACGAGCCCGGCCTGCCCGGCATCAACGATACCCTGATCTGGTGGATGGTGGAAGGCGTGCAGCTCAACCCCGAGATAAAGCAGCTGCTGGCCACCGGCGTGCCCGAGCCGAGCTGCATCTTCACCGAGCCCACCATTGGTACCGTCTGCAAGCTGCGCGCCGACCTGGTGGTGCCCGAAACCGACCGCGGCTACACCATCATCGACTTCAAGACCACCAACGCCCGTGACTACGACCACTTTCTATGGCAGTGCTCGGGCTACGACTACGACCGCCAGGCCGCCTTCTACCTCGACGCCCTCCGCGCCGACCGGTTTCTGCTGGTAGGCGTGCAGAAAGTGGAGCCCTTCAAACTCTTTACGGTAGAAGTATCGCGGACTATGCTGGGGGAAGGCCGGGCCAAATACCTGCGCTTACTGCACCTGCTGAAGCCCCAGGCCGGCGTGCCCGCTTACTTGTCAGAAGCCGTGCGCGATATTACCGAAGGGCTGAATGGAGAGTAAGCTGGCTGTAACGTAGCGTCCCGTACCTGGAATTGCTCCCGGAGCCTGAATGCGCTAGCCGGTTTGGGCCGTGATGTTCTGCACCTCAAACCCTGCCGCCCCCAGCGCGTCCCGGATGTCTTCCGGGGTCGGGGCATTGGGGTGCGTTACGGCCACTTCCGCTTCGCCGGGCTCGATGCGGTCCACCAGCAGCTTTAACTCCGTAAGCTGCTGGCGCACCCGGCCGATGCTGTCGGTATCGTTCATGGCATCAATCTGAATGACGTAGCGGACCAGCTGGTTCGGGTTGACGTTGGGGGTAGGGGTGTCCATACGATTATCTGGAGAGGAGATGAAGTAGATAGCTTACTGAATCTGCCAGCCGCGTGTTATGTTGAGCTTAGGCTGAGACTGCTGTTCAGGCATCATACGTAATCGCGGCGACTTCCACCACTTCCTCCTTCGGGCCCAGGCGCAGCGCGACGCGTTGCTCCAGCGTTGCCCCCTGCACGGCCCTGGCGATGGGTGCCACAAAGGCGATTTTGCCTTCCGCGATGGAAGCTTCATCTACCCCAACCAGCGTGAATTTTCGCTCCATGCCAGCCTTGTCGCCGCTTACCGTGCGCAGCGTGACCGTGGCGCCGAAGCGTACCTCATGGGTGGGCTGCTGGCGCGGGTCCACGACTTTGGCGCTGGCAATGCGGGCGGTGAGGTCGCTCAGGCGCCCGTTGAATAAGCTAAGCTGGCGGGTGCGGTCAGCGTCATTGTCACGGTTGGCTTCGGCTTGGGCGCGTTCCGCTTCCAGGGCCGTCAGCTCGGCACGCAGCAGCTCCAGGCCGCGGGGCGTCACGTAGTTGGGCGTGCCAGGGGGCAAGGCCGCGCGGGGCGGAATAATGGGTGGCTGCTGGGCGTCGTCTTCTTTGGTAAATGCTCGGCTCATGCTGCTTACTAACGCAGCACAAAAAAGGGAGTTTCGAACCGGGTTCTGGGGGGCTAATAAGGGGCAAAAGTACCACATCGTAGCGTATGCATAGTATATGGTTGGAGCCCTTACCCTTTTATGCCGCAGGAATTATAATTCTACAAACTCCGCCAATCGCTTTTGTCTTTTCAGAGAGGAATCAACGACCTTACACTTCAAAAATCCCTGATACAGAGCTTTCCCGCTACCTTCACTGCTCAGAATCTTTCTCTTCATTCCACCCGAAGCATGCCTACCTTCTTTCGCACCGCCGCCCTAACGGCCCTGCTGGCCACGACCGCGCCTGCCCTCCGGGCCCAAACCGTCAAGGAGCTGACCTACACCGTCACGATGGACCCGGCGGCCAACAGCAATGAGTTTCAGGTGAAGCTACAATTGCCCAGGCTCAAGAAAAGCCAGGACATCTACCAGTTCGCGGCCACCGCGCCGGGCACCTACCAGGTGATGGACATGGGCCGCTTCGTGCGCCGCTTTGAGGCCTTCGATGCCAAAGGTAAACCGCTGGGAGCCAAACAGCTATCTACCAATCAGTGGCAGCTGGCTAACCCGAAGAAAACCCGCGAAATCCGCTACACCATCGCCGAAACCTGGGATACGCCGGTGCAGGAGCACCCAATTTATCTTATGTGCGGCTCGTCATTGGAAGCCGACCACGCCTTGCTCAACGGCCAGACCATTCTGGGCTACCCCGAGGACATGCAGAATGCCCCCCTGCGCCTTAAGTTGAACTATCCCAAGGACTGGAAAGCCGGCACCGTACTCGTACCCGACGCCCAGGGCTACTACCGCCTGGACGACTACGACTACGCTGTTGATTCACCGATTTTAGTAGGCCGGCTCACCGAAGCCAGCACCGAGCTCGGCGATGCCGACGTGGCCCTATACTGCTACTCCGCGACCGACAAAGTGCAGGCCGAACCGCTGCTGGGCTACATGCAGAAAATGCTAAATGCCGCTCAGGCCTTTCTGGGGGGCAATTTGCCGGTGAAGCGCTACGCGTTTCTGTATCATTTTGCTGATAAATCGGCCGGGGCCTGGGAGCATTCTTATAGCTCAGAATACGTGCTGCGCGAAACGCCGCTTACGGCGGAGTCCGCCCGGAACGTAGTCGACATCGCGGCCCATGAGTTCTTCCACATCGTGACGCCGCTGAACATTCACTCCGAAATCATCGAGCAGTTCAACTTCGTGAACCCCACGGGCTCCGAGCATTTGTGGCTGTACGAGGGCGTCACGGAGTGGGCCTCCCATACCATGCAGCTGCGCGGCGGCCTCGTCTCGCTCGATGATTACCTCGAAACCCTGCACGATAAAGTCGTTTATGACCGCACCCGCGCCGATAGTACGTACAGCCTCAGCAAGCTGGGCCTGAACTCCTTCGGCGACGAAGGCCAGCGGCAGTACGGCAACATCTACCAGCGCGGGGCCCTCACCGCCACTCTGCTGGATTTGCGCCTGCTGGAGCTGAGCGGCGGCAAGCGCGGCCTGCGCGAAGTGTTGCTGGAGCTGGCCAAAAAATACGGTCCCGACAAGCCCATCAGCGAGAAAAACTTCTTCCAGGATTTCACCCGGCTCACCTACCCCGAAATCGGTGATTTCTTTGCCCGCTATATCCAGCAAGCCGAGCCTCTCCCGTTGCAGGAGTACTTCGCCAAAGTTGGCATCCGCTATAACCGCAGCCTGCGCACCGGCCGCCAGATAGCCACCCTCGGCCAGGCCTCCTACCAGGTACGCGGCGACGAGGTGTATTTCACCGCGCTAAGCGCCCCGCTGCAAGCGGCCGGCGTCCGGCAGGACGACCAGCTCGCGGGCATCGACGGGACCTTCGTGGATCGGCGCAACTTTGCTTCCGTCATTGGCCAGGTAAAATCGCGCCCTGCCGGCTCCGAGCTGTCGCTCACTATTCGCCGGGACGGGAAAGAGCAGCCGGTGCGCGTGCGTCTTGGGGCTACGGAGGAAGTAAAAAGCTATGACTTCGCGCCCGACCCCAACGCCACGCCGGCCCAGCTGGCTCTGCGCGAGGCGTGGATGAAGAACTTATAGGGGCTTCTTGCCTCACCCCCGGCCGTTCAACGGAGGCCTCCGTTGAACGGCCGGGGGTGAGGCAAGAAGCCCCCCAGAGCTACATTCCAACCAGCAACAATGCTCCAGAATCAAAGCTCGACCGGAACCAACGCGGCTGAGAAGCGTTGGTCAAAAAGCGCGTCCTGCCACGCGGATTCTTGCCAACTGACTTCTCCTGAGTATGTCTATATCCACCCAACCGCTAGATCAAGCCCCCTTTCACAACTCCTTCGTGGAAGAGCTGCGCGGCGAAATTGCCCCCGATAAGCGTCCGCGCCAGGTGCCTGGCTACCATTACTCCCGCATCGAGCCCACGCCCGTCCGCGACCCGCACCTGCTGGCCTGGTCCGAGGAGCTGGGGGGCTTTTTGGGCCTGACCCGGCCCGAGGAGCGTGGCCCCGCCGTGGATGCTCTGGCCGGCAACCTCGTTACCGATAGCATGAAACCGTTCGCGGCCCGCTACGGCGGGCACCAGTTTGGCCACTGGGCTGGGCAGCTCGGCGACGGGCGGGCCATTTCCCTAGGCGAGCTAAGGGCTGTTGATGGCTCTGCCTGGGAAATCCAGCTCAAAGGAGCCGGTCCCACGCCCTACTCGCGCCGCGCCGATGGCCGCGCGGTGCTGCGCTCCTCGCTGCGGGAGTTTTTGTGCTCTGAGGCCATGCATTCCCTCGGTGTGCCCACCACCCGGGCCCTGAGCCTGGTAGCTACCGGCGACACGGTGGTGCGGGATATGTTCTACAACGGCAACCCGCAGGAAGAGCCGGGAGCCGTCGTGGCGCGGGTAGCGCCCACGTTCATTCGCTTCGGCAACTTTCAGATGATGGCCGTGGCCGGCGAGCTGGATAATCTGCGCGCCCTCGCCGATTACGTAATCCAGCACCACTACCCCGAGCTGGGCGCGCCGTCGCCGGCGGTGTACATGGGCTGGTTTGAGGAAGTCTGCCGGCGCACGGCCGTTATGATAGCGCACTGGCAGTCCGTGGGCTTCGTGCATGGGGTGATGAACACGGATAATATGTCCATTTTGGGCCTCACCATCGACTATGGCCCCTACGGCTGGCTGGAGCCCTACGACCCCGACTGGACGCCCAACACCACCGACTTTGCCTCCCGGCGCTATGCCTTCGCGCAGCAGCCCCAGGTGGCGCTCTGGAACCTGTATCAACTGGCGCGGGCCATCGTGCCGCTGGTAGCCGAGCCGGAAGCCCTCCGCCAAAGCCTCGATCAATACACTGCCACGCTGGCCGAAACCCGGCACGCGATGATGCTGCGCAAGCTCGGTCTCTCCGAGCTGTTTCCGGTCGAAGATCGGGCGTTACTAGAAGCCCTGCCCGAGGCCCTGGCCGGGGCGCAGGTAGATATGACGCTGTTCTTCCGCCGCCTCTCGCACACCGTTCCGGCCTTGTTAGCGAACCCGGAGAAGCAGGCTGCTTTGTTTGGCGAGGTGCTCGCGGCCGCTTCCTATAACGTGTCGCCGGAGGGGGAGCAAGCGCTGCTACAGTGGCTCCAGCAATACGCCCAACGCCTTCAGCAGGAGCCAGCTAGCCCTGAAGTTATTCGCGAAAACATGCTCAGCGCCAACCCTAAATACGTGCTGCGCAACTACCTCGCTCAGCAGGCTATCGAAGCCGCCGAAGCCGGCGACGTATCGGTTCTCAACCGCCTGATGGAAGTGCTGAAAACTCCCTTCGCCGAGCAGCCTGAGCACGACGAGCTGGCTGCCAAACGCCCCGAGTGGGCACGGGAAAAGCCCGGCAGCGCGACGTTGTCGTGCAGCTCGTAGGGCTGGCTGGCAGTAGATGAAGTCGCGGACATCATGCTTCATCTGGCGTCCGAAAGCAAAGCATCTTCGACGCTTCATTGAATTTGCTAACCAGCAGAGATGCTTCGACAAGCGGACGCTAGATGAAGCATGACCACCTTTTATATGACAACACCAGCACGCGAGATGCTTCGCGTTGCATGACGTTCTTTGTCTACTTCCCCCTCACATAAAACGGAATATTTGCCGTCGCTACATTATCGTGCCCATCATAGGCGTACACGAATAACCGATACGCGCCTTCCTTGGTGGGCGCGGTAAGCGTAGTTTGGGCCTTGGCGCCAGCCGGAACCAGACCCGGAATAGCCACTGGCCGGCTTTCCCGGTCGCCGCCATTTTTCAGGTCGGTGCTTTCCGGGAGCAGCTCGTAACGGTAGATCAGCGGGTCCTGGTTGGGGTCGGTGACGGTGGCCGCGACGGGGTAGCGCTGGCCGGGTTGCAGGTACACATTGCCGGTGGCCGGCTTGCCATCCAGCAAAAAACTCTCCAAGTGCGGAGCCCGATTCTGGGGCCACTTGCCGCTCCACAGATACTGCATCACATCCACCACCTCTGACTCCTTACCGTCCTCGGTGAAAATGCCGTACCAGGTAGGCGTGCGCTCCTGCTTCTGGCCCCACAAAAATACGTAGGTGCCCAGGCACTGGGTTTTGTCCTTGGCAATGGAGGCCTCGTAGCGGCTCTGGTACACGGCAGCTTTCTGGCTGCTGGTTTCTTCCACCGACGCTTTCCAGGGCGTGACGGGGCTTTCCCAGTGGCCGGTGGGGCCCCACTCGGCTACCACGTAGGGGCCGGTCCAGCCGGTGGCGCGCACCTTCTCGGGGATGGCGGCCAGCCCGGCGTAGGTGTTGATGCTGAGGATATCCACGGCCGGGCACCTGGCCTTGATGTAGTCGGCTTCCTTCTGATTGAGGCCGGCCAGCACGGTGCTGGTGGGGTGATTGGGGTCAACCTCGTGAATCATCTGGGCAATCTGCTGCACGGCATCCCATACTTTCGGATTAGTGTACTCCAGGTTCAGTTCGTTGCCGATACCCCAGAACAGCACGGCCGGGTCGTCTTTGTACTTCACCACCTCAGCGCGCAGCTTCTGCAGCTGCTCGGCCACGGCCTGAGGGTTGTTGTAGTCGAAGCCATGCCGCTCGGGGGTCACGTACAGGCCCAGCATCACGGTGAGGCCGTGTTGGTTGGCGTCGGCCAGCACCTTGTCGGCATCGTTGGTGGCCCAGGTCCGGATGGAGTTGCCGCCGCAAGCCTTGATGCGCTCCGGAAATTGCCCCCCGCCGGCTCCCTTAATGAAGTACGGCTGCCCTCCACGCAGCAGTTCGTAGCGCCCGTTGGCTTGTCTGACTTCGACCTTAGTAGGGTCGGTTTGGGCGCAGGCCGTAGTGGCGAGGGTGAGGAGGGATAGGCAGAGGGAAAGGTTCATCGGGTTGTGGGGGGCTTTTTTGGGTGGTTTGAGACTACCGCGAGTTTAGCGTAGCGTAACTCGTGCTGGTTTTGTTGTGAGGCTGCGCCTCACCCGGCAGAACGACTTGCGTTTGCTTGGCAACTCGCCGCCGTCGCTCGGCTGCGCCGAGTGACCATTACGCCTGAGCAGCTGCGCTACGAATTGGTTTGCGCCGGGTGCAGCTTACTTACCTACCGAAGCAGCCGCGCGTAGCAGAGCTGCTGGAGCGTAGTCGTCACTCGGCACAGCCGAGCGACTGCAAGGGGAACCCCCCTGCGGCTCATCGTCAGTCTCAAGCAGAAGCACGTGACGGCTTCCACGGTGCTGAAGCGCCTCAATTCCTACTCCCAGCACCCCCCCCTTTACCTGGCCCTGCGCGAGTTGGGTCGGGCCGTGCGCACCTAGTTTTTATTGCGGTACATGGACGACCAAGACTTACGTAAGCGCATTGACGACCAACTCGATAAACTTGAAAGTACGCCCCACTTCGCCCGAGCGGTATTTTACGGCCAAAACGGGCAGTTGCGCTACGCCGGCAAGGAAGAGCAGCAACTCGCCGATGACTGCAAACGCCTCGTGCAAAATGCGCATCAAGCATTTGGGCCGTGATTGTGTGCTAGAACTGCTTGTACCTGAATCAGCAGCTGTTTCAAGCCCCGCCCACCGAGCGGCAGGCCTGGCCGATGCCATCACCCTGATGTCGCCCGTGAGCTGGCAGCACATCAACAAGGGGAGTTCGATTTCTCTGATGAGGCGCTCACGGATGCGCTACGCTTCGACCTGGGCGCGTTGCTCACCGTTGAATGGGAAGCCGCTGATAGCTAATAAACTACCGCTTGAAATGCGCCTTTTGGCCCAAACTTTCAACCAAGCCCTAATTATATTACTGCCCGGCCCACCCTCCCCCTTGTTTTACAACGTATATAATTGAAAATCAACTGTTTTACATTCACCTTCATCAAAATTCCCGCCCTCATGAAAACTACAAAACTCCTGTTCCTGCCCTTAGCTGGCTTGTTCTTGGCTAGCTGTTCCAAAGACGACATTCTGGAAACCTTCAAACAACCGAATACCTCCAAACTATTCACCGTCACTGTCGAGAACATTTCTCCTGTCCAACTGATACCCACGATGCGGGCCAATGGGACGGTACCGCTCTCGCCGGGCGTGTTCACCGTGACGGCAGGCAGCAACCCGATGTTTACCGTTGGCAGCCCGGCCGACCAGGGTACCGAACGCATTGCCGAAGACGGCACTCCGGCCGTTAAGTTCGCGGCGGTCAAAACAAACCCGGCTGTAACCGCCTCAGGCATATTTGAAAAGGACAAAGGCGGGGGGCCTATTCTCAAAGGTGAAATCAGCACCTTCTCCTTCCGGGCTAAACCCGGCGACAAGCTCCAACTAGAAACGATGTTCGTGCAGTCCAACGACTGGTTCATCAGCTTAGGAGCCGATGGGCTGCCCCTCTTCAACGGCAGCACCCCCAACACCGGCAACAAGAGCAGCGCCCTGGTAATCTACGACGCGGGCACCGAGGCCGACACCGCCCCCGGCACTGGCCCTGACCAGAAGCCCGTTCAGCCAGCCGACAACACCGGCCCGGCCGACGCCGTTACCACGATTCAGAACGCGGTTTCGCGCCACTCAGTCGCCCCCTCCAACTTCACCATTACGCCCGTTACCTCGGTGATGAAAATTACCGTCTCGGTGCAGTAACCCCTGCCGCAGCTAATTGTAGTCCTAAAAACTCTTTTGCTTTGCCAAACGCCGTCCGGTAAGTCTCCCATTCCGGCCGGCAGCGGAGCAAGGCGAGGGCGGCCAACCCCTACTCGATGCTTTCGACCGAAAGCCCCAACTCCTGAGTTGGGGCTTTTTTATAAGGGCTACTACCTGTTGATAATCAATGAGTAACTAATTGGGTCTTGAAATTGGCTAGCCCCATACAAATAGCTACTGCGTCCTCGAGCTTCTGTTTTTGTTTTAATCGATTCTCGATTCGCAAACTAAAGAATGCTTTTGCTTTCGCAATGCCATGTTCGACCCGGACGCGCCCACTCGCTAAGGCGGCATCACTAGGGCGTTGCTCTTGGGTGAGAGGCTTCGTTTTGCGGGCCTTTGTTGGCCTGAAAAGAAAGAAAGGTGTTACGTATTTTTCGAGTCCACAAAAGCCGGAATCAACATGAACCCGAAAAGCAGAGAAGTCAAATTCAGCGAAAATATCTTTAAAAAAGGTGAAATCATGTACGTGACCATCATACATCGGACTCAGGAATAAAATACGTCGAAGCTGGTCACAAATCAGGAGCCATTTTACGGTGTGTTGTTTTTTTACCACTATACTGGCTGCGTTGAAGATCTTGATTATCAGGTCTTTCAATGGGTATTTCGGTCAAGTAAATAAATGAATCCTGCACCCCGGCGAAGGTTTGCTCAAAACTACCTTGTCCCGTAAAAAGTCGCTTTGCCAAGGCATTTTGTTGCTGAAGCGCCGCTTTTAAGCACGGTTTAAGTAATTCCTCCGCAGTCGCTCGGCTGCGCCGAGTGACCATTACGCCTGAGCAGCTGCGCCGCGAATCCGTTCGCGCGAGTTGCTAATATGGCCCGATACCAAGCAGACACACGCGGCACAGATGCTGGAGCGCACCTGTCACTCGACTCAGCCGGGCAATTGCGGGGCTTGTCTGCGCTATGGTATTGTTGATTCATCAACTAGTGCCTCACCAGTTTCTTCATCTGACTTGAACAGTACGATGAAGAATCAGCCTGAAATGGCAGGGGCGGTAAACGAAATTGCTTTGCCGGTCCAGTTGGCAGTATTTCCCGAAGCATCCATCAAAGTAAATACTACGGAAAAGTTTTTGCCCTTCTCCAGCGCAAACGCTCCAGAGCACATGCCATGTCCGATGGAGATGAAATCTTTGATGACAGGGCGTAAGTAGTAAGAGACTATTTCACCGGTAGCCAGGTTCCTGACGCTGGCTTTAACTATGTAGGCAGACTGATCTTGTACGACACCATAAAAATCAACATTGACAGCTGGTCCGCATCCCATTGGCACATAACACTTTGTCTTTTCTTTGGGTAATAATTTCCAGGTGGGAGCAATTTTATCACTGCCAGCAACAACGGTTTAAACTACCGTTTCCTGCCGATATGTTTTAGCGAGATTTAGCCCTTTATTTCGAGCATCCTCAATAACCAATTCGTATTGTTTTCCTGTGTCGAGCGCACGTTGAGGTTTAAGTAATGCTTGGGTCAAAGAAACTTGCCCTACTAATAGCTGCTGTACGATAAGCGGTATTTGCTGAGCGCCCGATCGGAGATATACTTTGTAGGTAAACCCTAAGCCAGTAATGATTTCTTGGCTATCGGCATACCCATCTATCAAGAAGATGGAGTTTTGCTTTATCGTCTTCGTGATGGGCCAAAATTCAAACCCGCTGGTATAGCATTTGGCCTGCGCTATTGACGCTACTGATAAGGCTACAAGAAGTATAAGAGTGAGCTTCATTGTCGGAGTGGTATAGCCTAATTGATTGTGCTACTATGAATTAGCTTGCTGTATAAGCGCATAACGTTGATGCATACATAGCTTGTATATCCACGTTACAGCTGGTGTGGCGCTGGGGGGCTTTTTTTTGAAATAAGCTTAGCAGCGAGGCCTTTGTACGTACTCAATGGCCGTGGTCGTAGCTGACGACGCGCGTTACTTTCCACTGGCCGTCTTTTAGTCGCCATACCATCATGTTCTTGAAAGTGCCGCAGTCGTCTTTGCCGTTCTCGACGTGGCAGAAGCGGTGCAGGTGAGCATCTACCGCGCCGTAGCCCGGAATGGGGTACACCTCCAGGCTGCCCGGCACCAACTGCCGATTCAGGCCGGTGGTTTTATTCTGCTCAAACAAGCTCCGGAAGCCTTTCATCGTTTTGCGGAAATCGGCCAGGCCGCCTTTGTCGTGGTAAAATTCGAGGTCTTCGGCGAAAAAGGTTTGCAATTGCTCTGTGTCGTGGCGGTTGAAGGCCGCGAACATGGCGCTGTCGAGTCGGGCTATGGTGGTGTAGAGCTCTTTGGAAGGAGGCAATTGTACTGTCGCGGGCGTTTGCGCAGCCGCTGGCGGTGGTGCCGCAGATTTGCTCATAGAACAGGCCCCAACCGCCAGCAGCACCATTGAGCTGAGCATTGCTGCTACGTTGGTCGGGCGCAGATTTGTAGTGACTAAGTTACGAGAGTGAGATAAGCAGAAACGAAAATCCATAAGTAACGGGGGGCTTTTTTACGCCTCTATATTTTGAGAAACAGCTGCTAAACAGGGTTGCTTATTCGTGGTATACATGCTTCGATTTCAGTTAATCTTTAAGGGCGGGCCTACTACTTTCATCTCGTTGGCAGCGAATATCCTGGCAATCTCCTGAGGCGTGGGGTCCGCTTTTAAAGCCGCCAGTGTCACAAAAAACTCCTCCAGTTTTCCAGCGGGTTGCAAGGTCACCATCATGCGGCCGGTTTTGCTGACCTGGGTCCAGGCATGGGGCACTTGGCGGGGCAGGAAGATGCTTTCCCCCGTTTTAAGGGAGTATCTCTCTTCTCCGACCTGGAAGTAATATTCCCCGTCCAGCACGTAAAATACTTCATCCTGTTTGAAATGCACATGCAGAGGCGTGCCCCGGCCGGGGGATAGGCTGGTCTGTTCAAAAATAGCTAAGCCGCCGTTGGTGTCTTTGCCCGAGACTTTAAGGTCCAGGATATTAGCGTTGACGCCCAGCAGCTTCATGTGGCCGTGGAGGCGACCTTCCCCGGCGCGTACCTTGAAGCCTTTCCCGGTGGGGTCGGCGGGGGCCTGCATTTGCCCCCCAGCCACGAAAGGCAGGCCGGCAAGCGATGTCTGAAGAAAGCGTCGGCGCTCCATAGCTGGCGAGGTTAACGGCGTTGCGGTTTAGTATGCTTACAAATTGCCTCCAGGGCAACCAATTTCGGCGAAGCAGTGATTTGGCTATACTACCCTGGTTGCCAGTTGAATATAGTGAATTTCTGATTTGGTGGGCTGATCCCTTTTTGTCTTCTTATATCACCTGCGCACAACTATGCAGCTCTACAATCGGTACTGCTTAGGCAGGAATAGCCTTTTCAGGAACGTGTAGAGTGAAAGATGTACAGCCCCTGAATCCGACGAGGCTTCAGCGGCCGCTTGCTGGAAACTATACTGCTCCATCTTCTGCATTTTAAAGAAGCAATGCCGTCTATCTATTCCTTCGCTCTGAAGCTTGCTGCTCTGTCGCCGCTCGGTCTGTTAGTTGTTCCAGCCAGGAGCCAGTCTGCCGAGCGGATAATAGACCGCAATACGATCGGCTGGTTTACCTACAATGGCGGCCACCAAATAGGCGAAAAGTGGGCCGTGCATACCGAAGTACAGTTGCGCCGGACGCGCTTGGGGTTGGGCCGCCAGCAGCTGCTTTCGCGCCTGGGCTTGGTGTATTCGCTCGCCGAGCAGGTGACGCTATCGGGGGGCTATACCCAGCTGACCACGTATCCCTACGGCGACTACCCCACGGCCAGCCTCGGCGAAGCGACACCCGAGAACCGAGCGTATGAGGACGTGACACTGGCCAACACCTACGGCCGGCTGCAGCTCACGCATCGATTTCGGCTGGAGCAGCGCTGGCTGGGGCAGCTGGCCGAAAGCAATCCGAAGCAGGTTGCCAGCTGGGAATACCAGAACCGCGCCCGCTACCAGGTGGCCGGCGAGATACCGCTGCAAGGCTCCAGCATTGATGACGGCGAGCTGTACGTTACCTTTTTCGACGAGATATTTATCGGCTTCGGGAAGAATGTAGGCCGGAATGTCTTCAACCAAAACCGCATTTTCGGGGGGCTGGGCTATCAAATTCACGACAACTGGAAGCTGGAGCTATACTACCTGAACCAGTGGACCCAACACGCCGAGCCTGCCCCCAATACGCAGCAGTCGGTGTTTGAGAACAATAATGGGTTTCGCCTGAACGTGGTGTATGACCTGGATTTTACGTCGGCTCCAGCATCAGAATAACACCTTGTGCTATAACACCACAACGCTTCCCCCGCGCTTAGGAGTGTACGCCAGCGGAACGCGCGAACTCAGCTGGTTCGCGGTCCAGGGCTTGAATCTTCGCTTTATAAGCCGGCGGTAGCAGCGCACTTTTCACCCACTGACTTAGCGATAAATGCTGCGTGCGACGATACACCGGAACCACCGGCCGCAGCCACGACCTGGCGCCCAATTGAAGCAAGTCGCGCACGGTAGCTGGTACCACCAAGCGTTGCGCGTGTAGCAACAGCCAGTACCGCACCGGCCCTAAGTGCCGACGATACTGCTGATACAGATCTTTGGTGAAGCGGCTGTGCTCCAGATCGGAAGTCAGATGCTGCTGCCGCGCCACCAGCCACTCGGGGTAGGTGGGGGGCAAATCGGGGATGCCCATGCGCTGACCTACGCGAGAAAATACGGTGAATACCTCTTCTTTTTCGGGGCCGCTCATGGGCCTCTCCAGCAACTCGAATGCCCGGATAGAATAGTCGATAAGCAGGAACAGCACGTCGCGGTAGGCCCAGTCGGGAATGGCCGCGCCCCGCTTCGCTTCCACGGCCGCATGAATGGCGGCAATGCTGTCGATGGCTCGTTCGGCGGCGGGCTGGGAGGCAAATACGATTTGCCGGGCGTACTCTACGGTAGAGAATAAGCGCGCCAGCGGGTCGGCGGGCAGGCGGCCGGTGAAGTATAGCCAGTCTACCGCTTTGTTCAGAGCAAACTCGGCCGCCGCGCCGGCAAAAATGAACAGCACGGTATCAGCCTTGCCCCAGATGGTCCGTACCACAGAATGCTTCGGTACAAAATATTCCATAGGACAAGAACTGGAAAAGCGAGCAAAAGGCTCCCGGAGCCTTCAGTTACAACTGCTGCTGTGCTACAAAAGAACCAAAGAAGCAGAACGGTGAGCTGCGGCCAACTCATAGCACCTTTAAAATAAAAGCCGTGCTCACTCATCCGGGTACTGCGGAGGCTCTTCGTCGGAGGCGTGGGGAGAGTTGGAGCTGGGGCCGCAGCCGGCCAGAATGGCGCACTCCAAGGGCTGGCCGTGGTGGAAGCGTAAAAACCCAACCGTGGCGAGCCACATTGCTAGGCAAGGCGCTACCCAATAGAGCCAGAGCCCGTGGTAGGAGCCGGCTGCCAAGGCGGTGCCCAGCGACCGGGCCGGGTTCAGGCTCATCCCCGAATAAGGCGTTTCTACGAGAACATAAATCGCCACCAGCGCGCCCAGTAGCCACCCAACCCACTCTTTCAGCTGGCTCGAATGCAGGGCAATGAGAGCTACCAGCATCATTACAAAACAGATAATGAACTCGGCGACGAAGGCAATCAGCTCGCCTTGGAGAAAGACCGGGTTGGGTTGCGTTACCGTGTATTTTACGGCCGGATGGGCGTAGAGCTTGGGCAGACAAAGCTTCAGCAATTGGGCCGCTCCGATGGCGCCGCCTAGTTGCGCCAGCACGTACCACACCGCATCGGGGAAGCGTATTTTTCCTAATTGCCAGAAGGCCAAAGTGACTGCGGGGTTGATGTGCGCGCCCGAACGTTTGCCCCAGGGGCTGTAAACAATGATGGCCAACACGAGGCCCAGACCCAGGCCCGAAATGCCCCGCCGCAGCACCGGATATTCCGCCAGACTCTGCCGCACGGGCGAAGCCGGATGCTCCATCAGGATAGTCAGCAAACCGGCGCCTCCCACAAAAAAGGCCAGACCCAATGCTTCCGCAACGTAGTGAGGCCAGTGCCGACGAAGCACGAAAAGCAAACGGTGAGCAAACAGCATTGGTGAAGCAGGGCGCAGGATCTGCTACGTACAACGCATCCTGCCTTGATCGGTTGTGACGCGCTGCACGGGCACCTGGGGGCTTTCTTCACCGCTACAGCTTGCCGGACCTATAACCTCGTAAGTCGCAGGTAGTGCTATAAGGGGTAGCCCTAGCTTAGGAGCAGAAATTCCTGCTAAGGAAATGGAAGAGGCCATAGATGGCCTCCTAGCGCGCTTTTACCAACAACGCATTCGGAGAACTACTGTTTTGCGAACGAAGTAGGAAGGGCCTCCAACGAACACCAGAGGCTGTTTTATTAAGCTTTTTGCCGGCAGGTTTTTCGACTGCTTGCTTTAAGTCCCGTTTGCCGGCCGCACGCCCCCCATACCGCCGCTTGGGCACCCGACGAGCGTCAAATATGAACTCTAGCACATAGTCTTAGCGGGAATTTCTGTTCCTGGTCTAGGGCTACCCCTTATTGCCATGGCCCGGCAATACTCAGCCGCAGAGTGAAGCCGCCGAAGTCTATTATAAGGGCATCGTAATCAGGTCGATAGACATTATGTTGGCCTAATGCGATGCGTATTTAAAGTTATTGTAACCACGACCCCAGCCGGCAAGGGCAGATTTGCCCCCCAGCAGGTTTACAGCTCCCGAATCCAGATGTTGCGGAAGCTGAGGGGCTCACTTGGGTCGCCGTGAGATTGGAGCTTGATGGGGGCCGGTCCGTGCTTTTGGTAGCTGGGCTTGCCGATATACACCGTAGGCCCAGCCAGGGTGACATTATTCTGCACCACCACGCCGTTGAAGAGTACCGTCACGCAGGCAGGAGACTGCACAGAGCCATCGGCCTTGAAGGTGGGTGCCGTCCAGAGCACATCGTACGACTGCCACTCGCCGGGCTTGCGGGTGGGATTGGCCAGCGGAATCAGCTGCTTATAAATGCTGCCGGCCATGCCGTTGACGTAGGTTTTATTCTGGTACGAGTCCAGAATCTGTAACTCGTAGCCCAGGTCGCCTTTGCCCAGCGAAGCCAGAAACAGGCCGCTGTTGCCGCGCACTTGCCCTGTGCCCGCAATAGTAGCCGGCACGCGCCACTCCAGGTGCAACTGGTAGTTGGTGAAGGTGCGCTTGGTTTCGATGTTGCCGGCCTTCTTATCAACGGTAAAAATGCCCCCCGCGACTTTCCACTTGGCGGGCGCGTTGCGGTCATCTGCCGATACCCACTGCGTTAAATCCTTGCCATCGAACAGCACGAGCGCATCGGAGGGCGGGGGGGTAAATTGGGGGCTGGTGGCTACCACTTTGGGCACAGGCTCCCACACCTCCGTGTCTTCTGGTTTTCCCTTCTGCTGTGCCTGAGCCATCAAAGAAGTGCTGAATAGTAGAACGGAAGCAAGCAGGGTGGAGCGCATAGAATGCTTGGTAAAGTAATGGAAAACAAGATGGTTAGACGTCACAGAGCTGCACGGCCTGCCGGAGCGAGGCGAGCTTGTCAGTTTTTTGCGGGATAAATTCCTGGGCTACGTAACCTTTGAAGCCGGTGGCTAGAATGGCGCGCATGATGGCCGGGTAGTTCAGCTCCTGGGTGTCGTCAAGCTCGTGGCGGCCCGGAACGCCGGCCGTATGGTAGTGGGCAATGTAGGGGTGATTCTCGGTGAGCGTACGGATAACGTCGCCCTCGTTGATCTGCATGTGGTAGATGTCGTAGAGCAGCTTGAAGTGCTCGGAGCCCAAGCGCTTGGCCAGCTCTACGCCCCATTTGGTGCGGTCGCACTGGTAGTCTTTGTGGTCGATTTTGCTGTTGAGCAACTCCATTACCAGCACTACTTTGTGCTGCGTGGCGAGCTTAACCAGGGGCTGTAGTCCCTGCACGCAGTTGTTCCAGCCCGCTTCATCGGTTATGCCCCGGCGGCTGCCGCTAAAGCAGATCAGGTTGGTGTAGCCCGCCTTGGCCACCAGCGGAATCATGTCGGCGTACTGCTTCTGCAGGCGCGCGTGAAACTGCGGGTCGTTGAAGCCATCGGTCAGGTTGATTTCGGCCCCGTTGCACATAGGAGAGTCCAACCCGTATTTTTTCAGCGTGGGCCAATCTTTGGGGCCTACCAGGTCAATGCCCCGAATGCCCATTTCCTTGGCCGCCGCGCAAAGATTTTCCAGGGGCATGTCCTGGAAGCACCACCGGCACACGGACTGTTTCAGGTTGTTTTTCAACGGTGTATTCTGACTGGGGGGCTTTTTATCAGTCGCGCAAGCCGCTGTGCTCCCCAGCACACCCATGGCCGCCGTGCTGGTCAGGAGCCCTTTCAAAGCAGTTCTTCGGTTCCAGATGGTCATTAGTCAAACTAATTAGCTTGGGCCAGCGAAGGGGCCGCATCGTAGGGGGCAGGTGCCACGGCCTGGGTCTGGGGGCGGTCTTTGAACAAGAGCAGGAACAACAGCACTACTACCCCGGCAATACCAGCCGGAATCAGCCAGATCATGCGCCAGTCGTGGACGCCCTCCGAGAGTTGGTAGTTGTCAAAAATGCGCCCCGAAAGCAAGGTGCCGATCAGCATGCCTACGCCGTACGTTGCCAGCGTAATGAAGCCCTGGGCGGAACTTTTGAACCGCTCCCCGGCCAGGTTGTCGGTATAAATCTGGCCCGTTACGAAGAAGAAGTCGTAGCAGATGCCGTGCAGCACAATGCCCGCAATCAGCATCCAGTAGTTGCTTTGGCCGTCGCCGTAGGCGAAGAATACGTAGCGCACCACCCAGGCCAGCATCCCGATAGCCAACATCTTTTTCACGCCCAGACGGGTAAAGAAAAACGGAATCAGGAGCATGAACAGCAGCTCGGAAACTTGCCCCAGACTTTGTACGCCGGCCGCTGCTTTCATCCCGACTTCATTCAGAAACGGGTTGGTGAAGCCGTAGTAAAAGGCCAGCGGAATACAGATGGCGATGGAAGCCAGAAAGAAAATGAGGTAGGAACGGTTCTTCAGCAGCCCAATGGCATCGAGGCCCAGCATATCGCCCAAGGAGCTGGACTGGCCGCGTTTTACGGGCGGGGTAGCCGGCAGCGTAAAGCTGAATACACCCAGCAAAGCCGAGGCACCCGCGGCCATCAGGAAAGTAGCCCGCAGGCTGCCGCTTTGCTCCCAGTTCAGCCAGCCGATAGTGAGGCCGGCCACAATCCAGCCCAGCGTGCCCAGCACTCGAATAGTGGCAAACTCCTTCTGCGGATTCTGCATCTGCCGGAACGCAATGGAGTTCACCAAGGCCAGCGTGGGCATGTACAGCACCATGTAGGTCAGGATGTTGGGATAAAAAGAGCCGAAGTCTGTGGATGACGACGCGCGCCAAAGCAGCAGCGCCCCGGCCAGATGCAGCACGCCCAGAATCTTCTGCGCCGAGAAAAATCGGTCGGCAATCAGCCCGATGATGAAAGGGGCTACAATGGCTCCAATGGACTGCGTCAGAAACGCCACTCCCACCTGCGTACCCGTCGCGCTCAGGTTGCGCAGCAGGTAGGTGCCTAACGTCACGAACCAAGCGCCCCAGATGAAAAACTCCAGGAACATCATGATGGACAGCTTAATCCGGATGGAGGAAGTCATAGCTGGGAAGGTAAGTGATGTCGTGAAAGATGGAAATTATTTCTAGTTCAAGTGCCCAGTTTGATTTAGGCCGTCATGCCGAGCATGTGGCGCATGAAGCCAGGGACGAAGCATCTCGCGTGCGGTCGTTGCCAAGCTAATTGTCATGCTGACGAGAGGAAGCCTCTCTACTGGTTAGTAATCTCAATGTCAGCGCAACGAAGCGGGAGAGATGCTTCCTCTCGTCAGCATGACGTTCTTTTTATTATAGATTAGCACCACAACGACTACGAGCGAGATGCTTCGTCCCTGGCTTCATGCGCCACATGCTCGGCATGACCGCCTTTTTAGTTGATTTACCTCAGGGTAAGAATGTAGCGAGCCATTTCCTCGGCATCGGCTACCGATATGGCAGGGTGGGGCGTCATGGCAATATCGCCCCAGTTGCCTTTGCCGCCGGTGATAATTTTGCCCCCCAGCATCTTGATGTTGGCTTCCGTGGCCGGATATTTCTGGGCTACGGCCTGGTAAGCCGGACCAAGGAGCTTCTCGTTTACGCGGTGGCAGGTAGTACAGTCGCTGCTTTCCATGAGCTTGGCGCCCTTGGCCAGCGCCCCGCCGGTTGGTGCCGTACCAATTTTGGTGACGTTGGTATCAACCTGGGGCTGGCGGGCCACCGCACTCAGGTTGGCACCCGTGGCGCTGTCGTTATTCAGGATTACTTCGGGTTCCGCCAGGGTATATTTCTCCTGGGGGGCTTTATTGGACTCGGAGCTACAAGCAGCTAAAAAAGCGAAAGAACTGAGGAGCAGAAGGGCTTTTTTCATAGTGTTAAAGGGGGAGGTTAAAGGCCTAATAGACTTTTGTTGTGGGCTTTATCAGTGCCCGCGGCCGCAAAATCGTCAAAGGCTTTGTCGGTGACGTGGATGATATGGTCGCGGATGAAGGTAGCACCTTCGCGGGCACCGTCTTCGGGGTGCTTCAGGGCGCATTCCCACTCCAGCACGGCCCAGCCGGGAAAGTCGTACTGGGCCATCTTGCTGAAAATAGCTTTGAAATCTACCTGCCCGTCGCCGAGGGAGCGGAAGCGGCCGGCGCGGTTTGCCCAGCTTTGGTAGCCCCCGTACACGCCCTGCCGACCAGTAGGATTAAACTCAGCATCCTTGACGTGAAAGGCCCGAATCCGCTCGTGATAGATGTCGATATACTCCAGATAGTCAAGGCACTGGATCACGAAATGGGAGGGGTCGTAGAGCAGACAGGCCCGCGGATGGTGCTGTACTTTGTCGAGGAACAGCTCGTAGCTGATGCCGTCGTGCAGGTCCTCGCCGGGATGTGTTTCGTAGCACACATCTACCCCGCACTCGTCGAAGGTTTGCAAAATAGGCAGCCAGCGGCGCGCCAGCTCGTCGAAGCCAGTGTCTACCAGTCCGGCCGGGCGTTGGGGCCAGGGATATACCATCGGCCAGAGCAGCGCGCCGCTAAAGGTGGCGTGAGCCGTCAGCCCCAAGTTCTGCGACGCTTTGGCCGCGTACTTAAGCTGCTGCACGGCCCATTCTTGCCGGGCCTTGGGGTTTCCGCGAAGTGCTGCGGGCGCAAAGCCATCAAACAGCGAGTCGTACACCGGATTCACGGCGACCAGCTGACCCTGCAAGTGCGTGGATAGCTCCGTGATTTCCAGACCGGCGGCCTGCACCGTACCTTTTACCTCGTCGGCGTAGGTCTGGCTTTCGGCCGCTTTTTGCAGATCAATAAAGCGATTGTCCAGGGTTGGTAGCTGTACGCCTTTGTAGCCCAGGCCGCCGGCCCACTCGCAGATGGAAGCCAGACTGTTGAATGGCGGCTGATCCGAGATGAATTGCGCCAGGAAAATCGCGGGTCCTTTGATGGTTTTCATGCGCGGCTAGACAGTAAACTCAGTCCACTTCTGATCGGAGCGGCCCGAGGCAATGACGTTTTCGATAAAAGCCATACCGCGCACGCCTTCTTCGATGCTGGGATAATCGAGGGCTTCGGCAGAGGCAGATTTGCCCCCCAGCTCCGCTTGCAGGCTCAGGGCGAAGTTGCGGTAGAGGTTGGCGAAGGCTTCGAGGTAGCCCTCCGGGTGTCCGGCCGGGGTGCGGGTATTGTGGCGAGCGTAGGAGCTGACGTAGCCCGTGCCCGCCCGCCGGATTTCGGTAGGCCGATCCAGCCATTTCACTTGTAGCGTGTTGGCATCTACTTGCTGCCATTCCAGGCCGCCTTTGTCGCCGTACACGCGCAGACGCACGTTGTTTTCCTCGCCCGCTGCTACCTGCGTAGCCACCAGCACACCGCTGGCGCCACCCGCCAGGCGGAGCAGCACGGCACCATCATCATCGAGCTTGCGGCCCGGTACTACGGTATTTATGTCGGCGCAAAGCTGGGTTACGGACAAGCCCGTAACGTACTCCAGCAGGTTGAAGGCGTGGGTGCCAATGTCGCCCATGGCGCCGGCGACGCCGCTGCGGGCGGGGTCGGTGCGCCAGGCGGCTTGCTTGTTGTCGGAGGAGCCTTCCTCGAAATTGCTCAGCCAGCCCTGCGGGTACTCCACGTACGCCTTGCGGATGGTGCCCAACTCGCCGGAGGCTACCAGCTGCCGCGCTTCCTTTACCATGGGGTAGCCGGTGTAGGTATGCGTGAGGCAGAAGTGACCGTTGCTGGCCGCTGCTACGGCCTGCAGTTCCTTGGCTTCGGCCAAAGAAAAGGTCATGGGCTTGTCCAGAATGACGTGAAAGCCATTTTCCAGGGCCAGCTTGGCGGGGGCAAAATGCAGATGGTTGGGCGTCACGATGGATAAGACCTGCACGCGCTCTGTTTCGGGCAGCGCCTTTTCCCGCGCTATCAATTCTTCATACGAGCCATACACCCGGTCGGCAGCCAGGCCGAGAAGCTGGCCGCTGGCTTTGGAGGTTTCGGGGTTGCTGCTGAAAGCGCCAGCTACCAGCTCGTAGAGGCCGTCCAGCGCGGCGGCGTGACGGTGGACGGCGCCAATAAAAGCCCCCTGGCCGCCGCCAATCATCCCGAGTCGTAGTTTCATGCCGTCCAAGGTCGCGCTTTTAGTTTACGTGGTAGCCCAAGCCTTATCGCCCTTTTTGTAGGGCATGCAGCCATCGTACTTGCCCGGTACGGGAGCGTAGCGTAGGGCTTTGGTGCTGCCCACTTCGGAGGTAAAGTAGCCCAGCAAGGTCAGCTCTTTGAACATGCGGAAGTAGTGGTTGGGATCTTCCAGCGTTTTGGTCTTGGCGTAGTTTTTCTGCTCCGCATCGAGGGCCGTGAGCAGGGCCGTACGCTGGGCCGCGTCCGATGCCAGAAAGCCTTTGCCGTTCTTCGTTTTAGAAGCTTCTTCCAGCTGCGTCAGCCCCTTCAAAAATATCTGCTGATCGGCCGGTTTGTAGCAGTCTCGCACCATTACGGCCATAAAACCGCCCACATCGGCAGCTTTGGCACCTGGGGATGAGGTAGTTGGCAGAATAGTATCGCCCACTTCATTCAGGTAAGCTACTTGCTCCTGATTGAGAACGGGCTTTAGCTCTTTGGCTGCTGGGGGGCTTTTTTTCGTCGTCCTAGCTTCCTTTTCCTCACTCGGGGAGGAGCAGCCGGTGAGAAAATAATCGGCGCCGATGATAGTGCCGCCCATGATGAGGGCTACCCGGCCTAATGCGTCTCTTCTATTCATAATGCTGCAGATTAAGACTTAGATATTCTGCTTTTTCAACTCACCTACCGCATGATCTACTGCCCTGGCAGTCAGGGCCATGTAGGTGAGCGAGGGGTTCTGGCAGGCCGCTGAGGTCATGCACGCCCCATCCGTGACGTACACGTTGGGCGCGTCCCACACCTGGTTGTGCTGGTTTAGCACGGAGGTTTTGGGGTCGCGGCCCATGCGGGCGGTGCCCATCTCGTGAATGCCGCCGCCCAGGTTGTAGCCGTTGTTGTAGGTTTTTACGTTTTTCAGGCCTGCTTTTTCCAGCATTTCCTGGGCATCCTGCATCATATCGATGCGCATCTTCAGCTCGTTGTCGCGCATGGTGGCGTCGATGGCCAGCACCGGCAGGCCCCACTTGTCCTTCTTGGTTGGGTCGAGGAAAGTGCGGTTGTCGTGGTAGGGGAGGGTTTCGCCGAAGCCGTTGATGCCCATCGTCCAGTCTCCGGGCTCAGTGAGGGCATCTTTGAAGTCGCCGCCGATGCTCATTTCGGCAATTTCCCGGCTCCAGCCTTCCCGGCCGGCCCCGCCCTGGTAACCAAAGCCGCGGATGTAGTCGCGCTTGTCGCCAAACAGGTTGCGGTAGCGCGGGATGTAAATGCCATTGGCCCGGCGGCCGTACACGTACTTATCCTCGTAGCCCTCGGCCTCACCGTGGGCGCCCGCCCGGAAGTGGTGATCCATCAGGTTGTGGCCCAACTCGCCGCTGCTGCTGCCCAGGCCCTCGGGCCACACGTCGGTGGCCGAGTTCATCAGCACCCAGGCCGAGTTTAGGGCGGAGGCGTTCAGGAAGATGATTTTAGCGAAGTACTCGTAGGTCTGGTTGGTTTCCGCGTCGAGCACTTCCACGCCTTTGGCCCGCTTGGTATCCTTGTCGTAAAGGATTTTGGTGACGATGGAGAACGGCCGCAGCGTAAGGTTGCCGGTAGCCACGGCCGCCGGCAAACTCGCCGACTGCGTGCTGAAATAAGCCCCAAACGGACAGCCCAGCCAGCACTTGTTGCGGTACTGACAGGCCACGCGGTTGTTGTGGTTCTGGGTGATGTTGGCCGTGCGGCCAATGACCATGTGGCGGTCCTTGAAGTTCTTTTTAATGCGGGCCGCTACGTCCTTCTCCACGCAGTTCATCTCCATCGGGGGCATAAAGTCGCCGTCGGGCAGCTGGGGCAGGCCGTCGCGGTTGCCGCTGATGCCGGCGAATTTCTCCACCCGGCTGTACCACGGCGCCAGATCTTTATAGCGAATGGGCCAGTCCACGGCGATGCCGTCTTTGGCATTGGCCTCAAAGTCGTAGTCGCTCAGGCGGTACGACTGCCGGCCCCACATCAGCGAGCGCCCGCCCACCTGGTAGCCCCGAAACCAGTCGAAGGGCTTCACCTCCACGTAGGGGCTTTCCTTTTCCTTCACCCAGAAATCCAGGTTCTGCTCGTTGAGCGTGTAGTCGCGACTCAGCACTGGGTAGTCCTCGATCATCTGCTGCGTTTTACCCCCCCGATGCGGAAACTCCCAGGGTGCCTTGTTGGCGTTCACGTAGTCTTTAATATGTTCCACGTTACGGCCGCGCTCCAGCATGATTGTCTTCATGCCTTTCTCTGTCAGCTCTTTGGCAGCCATGCCGCCTGAAATACCGGACCCGATGACGATGGCATCGAAGGTGTTCTTTTCCATAAGGGGTGGGATAAATTAGGGCAGAGGAAGCGTAGGGCGAAGCCAGGGAAGGCTTACACCAAAGTACGCTTAATGTGCGTAATGCTTTTCTGAATGCTGTCGAAGGGCGAGCCAGGCGTTTGGTCCTGCTCCACAAAGTAGTACTTCATGCCCGACTTTCCAGCCTGGGCAAAGATTTTCTTGAAATCGATGACGCCGCTGCCCACCTCCGTAAAGTTTTGCTTGGACGTTTTGTCCATATCCTTCACATGCCAGAGCGGGAACCGGCCAGGGTACTGCTGAAACAAGGCAATCGGGTCTTTCCCAGCTTTGGTAGCCCAGTACAGGTCCAGCTCCATCTTCACCAGCTCTTTGTCGGTGGAGCTAAGCAGCAGATCATAGGGCAGCTGGCCGCTCTGGGGGGCAAATTCGAAGTCGTGGTTGTGGTAGCAAAGCTGAATACCAGCTTTCTTACTCCGCTCACCCGCTTTGTTAAGCTGGTCAGCTATATACTTATAGTGGTCGAGGCCGCCGCGCTCGGCTTCCGAGAGGTAGGCGCACACCATGTACTTCACGCCAGCCTGGGCCGCGTCGTCCACGGCTTTGTCCCAGCCGTGCAGTATGGTGCCCTGTACCGGCTGTCCCTTTTCTTGCTCTTCACCCAAGCGGTAATGGCTACTGGGCATGATCAGGCCATTCTGCTTGAGCACGCCGGCAAAAGCCGCGGGCGTCATGCCGTAAAACTTCTGACTGCCCGTATAGGTGGCGCCCTCCACCGAGGTGTAGCCCATCTTTGCCACCCGGGCCAACGTACCTGCCGGGTCCTTTTGCATGGCGTCGCGCACCGTATATAGCTGTAAGCCAATATGTCGCGACTTGTGCGCGGCCAGCAAAGCCGGCGAAACGAGCGCGCCAGCAGACAGAAGCGCGGCGGACTTCACGAAGGAGCGGCGAGAGGTCATGGAGAGAATTTGGTGGGAAGGAGTTAATTCGTGCGGTCCTGTTTGGGCAATAGGCAGGGAATAGTCGAGGATTGACGCCGTAGCGTAGGCAATGACTCGTTCCGCTGCTTATTCAGGACTGACTAGCGCCTGGCAGGCGCTGGCCGCAGGGAGTATGGTTTGCCAATTTATCCTTCCTTTTCCCGGTATTACAAGCTTTTACCGAGGTCGGAAATATCGTTAACAGATGATAGTAACTAAATTAAAACGCTTAGTGCACAAGCACCAAAGGGCGGAAAACTGGAACTGAGGGGTAGTTTCCTGCCTGCACGCTGCCAAAACCAATCGTATAAAAAACAAGCAGCTCCTTAGCCAAGATATAAAAGTTTTTCCAGATCGAGTTGTCTACTTAGCATGCTGGACTCCGCGCAGAGGCTACCAGCTGCTTGGTATTGTGGTAGGAAAGGGTACCTGACTTCGCCGGTTTCTCCCTCGTAGCGCCCAGTAGTTTTCAGGCCTACGCCGCACTTCCTCTAACGACTTTGGCCCCACAACGGCGCGTTGGTCTGCGCTATCGTGGGGCCGAGGCTTGTGCTCTAACCGAACTGGCTCCTGATTCAAGTGCTAATGCACTGGCTCTGCCATCTGCTCAGCGGATACTTCCACCTGCTCGGTAATATGCCGGCGACCGGTAAGCAAAAGGAATAAAGCTACCACCGAGGTAACGGCCATGATAGACACCATGGGTACCGTCGTGCCGTTGCTGAAAACACTGACCGCCATGGAGGCCAAAGCGCCCATCGCCATCCGAGTTGCACCCATCAGAGCGGAGGCGCTACCAGCATTTCGGGAGAAAGGAGCCAGGGAGAGCGCAGCCGTATTGGGGCTGCTAAAGCCGAGGCAGCACAAGAAGATAAACAGCAGCGCGATAGTGCCATTGAGCCCAATCCAGCCACCGCTTATAAGCACTAGAAAAACAAGGCCGGTCAGAACCTGGCAAATGAGGGCTGTATGCACCAGTTGCTCATTCTGATAATACCGCAGCAGGTAGCTATTCACCTGACTGGCACCAATGAGGCCCACGGACAGGAAGGCGAAAATCCAGCCGTATACCTTGCCATCTACCCCAAAAATCCCCATAAATACCAGCGGCGAGCCCGCCACGTAAGCGAAGAGTCCGCAAAACGACATAGCGCCGGTAAACGTGTAGGTATAGAACTGCGGCTCCCGCAGCACCGCCCAGAAGTTGGTTAGGATAGGCCTGGGCTTCAACGACATAGTTGTATCGGGCTTATAGGTTTCGGGCAGCCAGAGAAAGGTGGCAACCAAAAGCAGCAAGCCCATGGCCGCCAGCACAATAAATACGCCGTGCCACCCAAAAGCCGCCGTCACATAGCTCCCGGCGGTGGGCGCAATCATGGGCGAAAGGCCAATGACCAACATAATCAGGGCAAAGACCTTCGCACTGTCTTTCACCGGAAACAGGTCACGAATCATCGCCACGGAGGCCACGCCCGCAGCACAGCTGCCGATGGCTTGCACCAGGCGCAACACGATAAGCCCATTGATGGTATGAACGGTCGCGCAGCCGATGGAGGCCAGCACGTACACGGCCAGCCCAACATACAGCGGTTTTTTGCGGCCAAATCGGTCAAGCAGCGGACCGTATAAAAGCTGGCCCGCCGAGATGCCCACGAAGAAGCTGGATAAGGATAAGGTCACGCGGGCCGCGGTCGTGTTCAGGTCCTGGGCAATGGCCGGAAAGCCCGGCAGGTACATATCGATGGAAAAAGGCCCGAGCGCCGACAGGCTTCCCAGAATCAGAATCAGAAAAAAATACTGCTGCTTGGACATAGAGGGTACTGGGGGGCTTTTTTGCCCGATTTATTCTATGATGCAATGCCCATTTCTGCCTAGATCGCCTCCGTGCCGCGGCGGCAAAAAAGCCCCCCAGGCGACAGTGGGGGTACAAAAGAAGGGAGCAATAGACTGGAAGTTTTCCAACTAATAAGCTGTCCGAACAGCTGTCCGGGCCGAATAATGCCCAAAAGGAACCACTTTGCGGCAGGAGCAGCCGGCGCGGCGCCAGCCGCGAAAAATTCCCTACCCGGTAGCTTAAGAATCTGTTTGCGTTAATTTTTGAGGCAGCCAACCGCGGTAGAGACGCAATCGTTGGAGTCTCCTCGCGTGGGAATCGTTCAACGACGAGACGCAACATGTTGCGTTTCTACCTCGTTTCCGTCCACTCGACAGCCAACGCAAACCACTTCTTAGATGTCGGAGTAGGCGGTGGGCCGCAAAAACACCTTATCGTTTTTAGAAACGTTGT
Source organism: Hymenobacter roseosalivarius DSM 11622 (assembly GCF_900176135.1). Lineage (GTDB taxonomy): Bacteria > Bacteroidota > Bacteroidia > Cytophagales > Hymenobacteraceae > Hymenobacter > Hymenobacter roseosalivarius. The sequence goes on from NZ_FWWW01000082.1 coordinate 98,272, forward strand.
TCTGATACTCAGGCAGACTGGAAAGCTTTTTCCACTCGGGGTCCGCGCCGAAGGATTTCCAGTGCTCGTCGCGGGCGGCCTGGTTTTCAAAGGTGGTCAGATACATAAGGTTGGGCATGTGGCTGCCGGCCACCACCCTGGCGTAAAATACCGCGTTGAAGCCCAGGCGCTCAAACAGCGGTATCTCGCCGCCCTGCGTGAACATCTGCACTTTGTTGCGGTGCTGCATTTCAGTGGCGCTTTCGTAGCTGCGCAGCTCGTATACACGCTCCGCCCGTGGCCCCTGCAATCGGGGCTCGCGCAGCCGCAGCTTCTCAGTGAAAGACTCCAGCTGAATAACTTCCAGGCGAGTGTAAGGCGGGTCGGTGTGAGCCGCCGCCCAATAGGCGGGGCTGCTTTTCGCAAAGTCTACGTCCTGCTCCAGGCGCTCGGTCACGCGCCCCAGCTGCGCGAGGGACGGGTAGGGAATGAGCACGACCACCCGCCGATCGGTGGCCGTATCGTTGCCGATGGGCTTGAAAACCCCCATCTTCCTGACGCCCAGCTTGCGCAGCTCCGGCAGGAACGCATCCCGCAGAAAAGCCTCTACCCGCTCTTCCTGCTGCTGGGTTTTTATGTGGTAAATTTTGAGTTGGTACACTTCCCGCTCGGCGGCGGGCCGGTAAGCCGACCCGGCCAGCAGCAAGACCATAGCCAGCAGGAGCAGGCCGCCTCTGCTTACTCGTTGTACTGGTGACAACTTGTTCATACGCGGAAAGTATAAGGGTAGAAATGAGCCGGAGCTTCCTTAAACATAGCAAAAATACGTTAGCCTGAACCTAGGTGTTGCCTCGTTGATGGCCCCCAGAAAAGCAATACGTTAGAAACAAACCATTACGTAGGGCTTCATGCTGCGTTGGATAGACGTGCTCAAATTTGCCACCTACAGTAACCCGGAGCCGCCCAGAAGAGTGGAGCAGTCGGAGGCCGCGTGGCAGGCGCAGCTGACGCCCGCGCAGTTTCAGGTGGCGCGGCAGAAAGGGACGGAGCCGCCGTATCGCAACGCCTACTGCCGCTCCTACGAGCCGGGCACGTATGCCTGCGTCGGCTGTGGCAGTTTGTTATTCCACTCTACTGAGAAGTACCACGCCATATCCGGTTGGCCCAGCTTCACGCAGCCCATTGCCAAAAACGCCATCAAATATGCCTTCGACGACAGCCACAACATGCAGCGCCTGGAGGCACTCTGCAACGTCTGCGACGGCCACCTCGGCCACGTATTCCCGGATGGTCCTGCACCGGGCGGCCTGCGCTACTGCATCAATTCGGAGAGCCTGAGCAGAGAAGTCAGCCAGAAAGCCGCTGCTGGTGGATAGTGCATGACCCCCTAGGATCAGCGAAATACTTCGGCGGGTTGAGCCGAATTTGCGTATTCCAGCCCACTCGCTGCCTTATCTGCGAGTATCCAACCCATGGCTAACGCTTCTTTCCCGCCCGAATCCCCTGCTTTTACCGGCTTCGTGCGCGTGCGCGGGGCGCGGGAGCACAACCTCAAAAACGTCGATCTGGAGATACCGCGCGACGCTCTGGTGGTCTTTACGGGCGTGTCGGGCTCGGGCAAATCGAGCCTGGCCTTCGGGACGCTGTATGCCGAGGCGCAGCGGCGCTACCTGGAGTCGGTGTCGCCGTACGCGCGGCGGCTGTTTCACCAGATGGCGGTGCCCGAAGTGGATGCTATTGAGGGCCTGCCGCCGGCTGTGGCCTTGCAGCAGCAGCGCGGCACGCCCACCACGCGCTCGTCGGTGGGCTCGGTCACCACGCTCTCCAACCTGGTGCGGATGCTCTACTCGCGGGCCGGCGACTACCCGGCCGGGCAGGGAATTATTTACGCCGAAGCCTTTTCGCCCAACACTTCCGAAGGGGCCTGCCCTACCTGCCACGGCCTGGGGCGCGTGTACGAAGTGACGGAAGAGTCGATGGTGCCCGACCCCTCGCTCACCATCCGGGAGCGGGCCATCGCGGCCTGGCCCCAGGCCTGGGGGGGGCAAAATCAGCGCGATATTCTGGTCACGCTCGGCTACGACGTCGACCGACCCTGGCGCGAGCTGCCCCAAAAGGACCGCGACTGGATACTGTTCACCGAGGAGCAGCCGGTAGTGCCGGTGTACCCCGGCTACTCGCCCGAAGAAACCCGGCGGGCCCTGCGGCGCAAGGAGACACCCAACTACATGGGCACGTTTACGGGCGTGAAGCGCCATGTGCTGCACACCTTCGCCACCACCCACAGCCCGCTCATGAAGAAGCGGGCCCTGCAGTATATGCTCAGCACCGAGTGCCCCACCTGCCACGGCAAGCGCCTGCGGCCCGAGTCGTTGTCGGTGACCTTCGCGGGCCTGGATATTGCCGACTTCTCTCATTTGCCCCTCAAGCGCGTGGCCGACCGGCTGCGGCCCTTCGCCGAAGGCACGGCTGCGGGTCGCAAAAAGCACGACGCGGCCCACCCCGAGCAGGTCATCGTGGCCCAGCGCATTGCCGCCGACCTGTGCGCGCGGCTGGCCGTGCTGCTCGATCTGGGGCTGGGCTATCTATCGTTGGAAAGAAGCACGCCGACCCTCTCGCCGGGCGAATTGCAGCGGCTGCGGCTGGCTACTCAGCTGTATTCCAACCTGTTCGGGGTGGTGTACGTGCTGGATGAGCCCTCGGCGGGCCTGCACCCCTCCGATACGGAGGCCCTGCTGGCCGCCCTGGCTAGCCTGAAGCGCAGTGGCAACTCCCTGTTCGTGGTCGAGCACAACCTGGACGTGATCCGGCAGGCCGATTGGCTGGTAGACGTGGGGCCGGCCGCCGGCGAGCAGGGCGGCGAAGTGCTGTACAGCGGCCCGCCCGCCGGGCTGGCGGCCATACAAAGCTCGCAGACGCGCCGCTACTTGTTTGATCTGGAAAAAATGCCCCCCAGCCCACCCCGCCCGCCCGGCGGCTGGCTGCGGCTGGCCGGCGTCACGCGCAACAACCTGAATGGGCTGGATGTGGCCTTTCCACTGGGCGTACTCACCACTGTGACGGGCGTGTCGGGCTCGGGCAAGTCGAGCCTGGTGAGTCAGGTGCTGGTGGAGCTGGTAGGGCAGCAACTAGGAATGAGCAATGAGCAATTGGCAAGGGGCGAGGAGGAAGGCGAAGGCGACGAGCTGGCGCGCGCCGCACCTACTACGACCGGGGGGCAAATTGTGAGCGGGATGGAACATATCAAGCGCCTGGTGCGCGTCGATCAGAAACCGATTGGCCGCACGCCGCGCTCCAACATGGCCACCTATACCGGCCTGTTCGACCACGTACGCAAGCTATTTGCCGCCACGCCCGCCGCCCGCAAGCGCCGCTACGATGCCGGCCGCTTTTCCTTCAACGTGGCCAAAGGCCGCTGCTCAACCTGCCAGGGCGAAGGCTTCGTGATGGTGGAGCTGCTGTTTCTGCCCAGCGTGTACGCGCCCTGCCCCGTTTGCCGCGGCGCGCGCTACAACGCCAAAACCTTAGAGGTAACTTATCAGGATAAGAACATAGCAGAGGTATTGGGCATGACAGTAGACGCGGCCTGGGAGTTCTTCGCTGCCGAGCCGCCGGTACACCGTGCCCTCACTGTGCTGCGCGAAGTTGGCCTGGGCTACCTGCGCTTGGGCCAACCCGCCACCGAGCTGTCGGGCGGCGAGGCCCAGCGCATTAAGCTGGCCACGGAGCTGCAACGCACCCAGCGCGGCAACTCGCTCTACGTCCTCGACGAGCCCACCACCGGCCTGCACCCGGCCGACGTAGAAAAGCTTATGGCCCAGCTCGAGGGCCTGGTAGCAGCCGGCAACACGGTCATCGTGGTAGAGCACGAGATGCGCGTGGTAGCCGGCTCCGACTGGGTGATTGACATGGGCCCCGGCGCGGGCGACGAGGGCGGTCAGGTGGTAGCCGCCGGTCCGCCAGCCAAACTGGCTGGGGCCAAAGACAGCCGCACCTCGCCCTACCTGGCGCGTTTTCTGGGAGGCGAAGGACAGTGAGCTGACCGTCCTTGGCTTTGGTTTAAGTGTAAACAGAACGTCATGCAGAGGCGGAGCCGAAGCATCTCGCGTGTTTAGTTTGATTGGTAATCCCGCATCAGCACGCGAGATGCTTCGGCTCCGCCTCTGCATGACGTTCTATCAGGACCTACTATTTGTTGTTCCGAAGAAAATCCCCGCATTATGCGTCCTTTGCGGGCCTTCCTTTTTTCTATTTCGCGTGCCTATGCCGGCCAGTGCCCTTTCCCTGCGAACCGTTGAGGTAACGCGCTACGTGACGCCGCTGCGCGAGGGCGGCTCTTTGCCGGCCCTGACCGAAGCCGACGACGGGTTTTTGTACGTGCTCAAATTTCGGGGCGCGGGGCAGGGCATCAAGGCGCTTATTGCCGAGCTGCTCGTGGGCGAGCTGGCGCGGGTGCTGGGCCTGCGCGTGCCGGAGCTGGTATTCTGCCAGCTCGACGAAGCCTTCGGCCGCACCGAGCCCGACGAGGAAATTCAGGATTTGCTGCGCGCCAGCACGGGCCTCAACCTGGGTCTGCACTACCTGTCCGGGGCCAGCACCTTCGATGCCCTGGTCACCCCTGTCGAGCCTTATCTGGCTTCGCAGATCGTGTGGCTGGACTCGCTGACGCTGAACGTGGACCGCACGGCCCGCAACACCAATATGCTCATGTGGCACAAGGAGCTCTGGCTGATCGACCACGGCGCGGCCCTGTATGTGCATCACGCCGGGCCGGGCTGGGCGCAGCCGGAGCGCCAGCGGACCTTTGCCCAGATAAAAGACCATGTGCTGCTGCCCCAGGCCACTGAGCTGGAAGCCGTCAATACAGAAAGCAAGGCTTTGCTTTCTGCCGCTATTATTCGGGAGATTGTGGAGTTGGTGCCCGAGGAATGGCTGATCGGTGCCTTCTCCGCCGATACCACGGCCCAGGCGCAGCGGGCGGCCTACGTCGAGTTCCTGGAAGCCCGCCTCGCCGCATCAGATACCTTTGTTCAGGAAGCCGAAAATGCCCGACAAGCACTTGTTTGAGTACGCCGTGCTGCGGGTAGTGCCGCGGGTGGAGCGCGAGGAATTCCTCAATGTGGGCGTCATCGTGTACTGCCGGGCGCAGGGCTTTCTGCAAACGCGGTTTGAGCTGCCCGAAGCCCGCCTGCGCGCCCTGGCCGGCGACGAGTTTGATATGGAGGAGCTGACCGCCCGCCTGCACGCCTTTGGGCAGATCTGCCGGGGCCGCCCCGAAGGCGGCACCATCGGCCGCCTGTCCCTGGCCGAGCGGTTTCGCTGGCTCACGGCCACGCGCAGCACCGTGGTGCAAACCTCGGCGGTGCATCCCGGCCTGTGCCAGGACGCCGCCGCCACGCTGACGCGGCTGTGTGCGCAACTGGTGCAATAAAGCCCCCCAGTGGAAGCAAGCAGCGGGTGGCTTTGACCTGAAGAACGGCCTTCGCCGCATTCTGAGCGTATACGACAGCCAGGACTTTCACCCGACCGCATGGACTATATTCGCTTAGGGGCCACGGGCCTTCAGGTTTCTAAAATTTGCCTGGGCATGATGACCTATGGCACCCCCACCGACCGCTGGCCCTGGGCCCTCAACGAGGAGCAGAGCCGGCCTTTCATTCAAAAAGCGTTGGAGCTGGGTATCAACTTCTTCGATACGGCCGACGCGTATTCCAACGGCGTGAGCGAGGAGGTCGTCGGCCGGGCCCTGCGCGACTTTGCTTCCCGCGACGACGTAGTCATTGCCACCAAAGTGTTCTATCCGATGGGGCCGGGGCCGAACGATAAAGGTTTGTCGCGCAAGCACATACTGAGCGCCATCGATGCCAGCCTCAAGCGCCTCGGCACTGACTACGTCGACCTGTACCAGATTCACCGTTGGGACTATAATACGCCCATCGAGGAAACGCTGGAAGCCCTGCACGACGTGGTAAAAGCGGGCAAGGCGCGCTACATTGGGGCCTCCTCCATGTACGCCTGGCAGTTTGCTCAGGCCCTGTATCTGGCCGACAAGCACAACTGGACGCGCTTCGTGAGTATGCAGCCCCACTACAACTTGGTGTACCGCGAGGAGGAGCGCGAGATGCTGCCGCTGTGCCAGGATCAGAGCATCGGCGTGATTCCGTGGTCGCCGCTGGCGCGGGGGCTGCTCACGGGCAAGCGCGGCAAGGAGCGCAACGAAACCGAGCGCGCCCGCACCGATACGTTCGGCAAGGCACTGTACTCCCGCGACGATGACTTTGCCGTGGCGGCCCGCGTGACGGAAGTAGCCGAGGCCCGTGGTCTGCCCAATGCGCAGGTGGCGCTGGCCTGGATGCTCTCGAAGCCCGTCATCACGGCCCCCATTATCGGGGCCAGCAAGCCCGGCCACCTGGAGGATGCGGTAGCGGCCGTGGATGTCCAGCTCTCGGAGGAGGAAATCGCGCGCCTGGAGGAGCCGTATCAGCCGCATCCGGTGCTTGGCTTTTCGTGAAAATCGGCTAAACCTACTGAAAAAAGCCCCCCATCCAATTTGAAATGACTGGGGGTCTTTTTTTGCGCTCTACGAGTGCTGCAACAGCTAACCAAGGATAAAAACGCTGGCTGGAGCGTTCCCGCCCTACCTTTGCCCCATGCACACGCTTGACCAACTGCGCGCCGGAAAGCTGGCCGGCACCACCCGCCTCGATTTATCCGAAGGCCTTACCGAGTTTCCAACGGAGATATTTGAGCTGACTGATACGCTCGAAATCCTGAACCTGTCGGGCAATAAGCTCTCAAATTTGCCCGCCGACCTGGGGCGGCTGCACCAGCTGCGCATCCTGTTCTGCTCGGATAACCAGTTTACCAGCGTGCCGGAGGTGCTGGGGCAATGCCCGCGGCTGAGCATGGTGGGCTTCAAGGCCAACCAGATTCGTACGCTGCCAGCTGCGGCCCTTACCCCGGCCCTGCGCTGGCTTATCCTCACGGATAACCAGCTCCGCGAGCTGCCGACTGAGCTGGGCACCTGCAAGTTTCTGCAAAAGCTCATGCTGGCCGGCAATCAGCTCACCGCGTTGCCCGAAAGCATGGCCGCTTGTACTCGTTTGGAGCTGGTGCGCATCGCGGCGAATCGGTTTACGGAATTGCCCCCGTGGCTATTGTCTTTATCCCGCCTCTCGTGGCTGGCGTATGCGGGGAACCCATTCAGCGAGGCAGCCGAACAACTGGCCGTGGCTCACCACCCCATCGCGACCATCGATTGGGATACGCTAACTCTGGAGCACCAGCTAGGCGAGGGCGCGTCGGGGGTTATTTATCAGGCGCGGTGGCACCAGCCGGTTAGCTCGCCAGTCGGGGTGGCCGTGAAGCTTTTTAAAGGGGCCGTGACCAGCGACGGCCTGCCTCACAGCGAAATGGCGGCCTGCATCAGCGCCGGCGCCCATCCCAATCTAGTGGCGGTGGAAGGCAAAGTCGGCGGGCACCCTGCTGACACTGAAGGTCTGGTACTGGAGCTGATTGAACCGGCATTTCGCAACCTCGCCAGCCCGCCCAGTCTGGTTTCCTGCACCCGCGACGTTTACGATTCAGGTACTAGGTTCGGCGTGGAGGCCGCGTTGCAGATTGCCCACGGCATTGCTGCCGCGGCCGAACACCTGCACGAGCGCGGCATCATGCACGGCGACCTGTACGCCCATAATATCCTGACTACGGAAGCCGGCGCCAGCCTGCTCAGTGACTTTGGCGCCGCCTGCTTTTTCGACCCCGAAGCACTGGAAACAGCCCACGCTTTGCAGCGCTTGGAAGTGCGCGCCTTCGGTTGTTTGCTGGAAGAATTATTGAACCACTGTCGGGGCTCAATAGATGCGCTGGCCGATTTGCAGCAGCGGTGCGTGCAGCCTAATGTTTCGGCCAGGCCGCTATTCGCCGAAATCCGGCACACATTGGCGGAACTGCGACGTTTAGCTCTGGGCAGCGCCAAGTGACCTCACCCCGCTCTACGGCTGTGCCCCGTAAAACACGAATATCCAACTGCCTAAGCAGCTGGATATTCGTGTTTAAGGTTTAATGAGAGCAGGAAGACTATACTAACAATCTAGCCTTTCTTCTTGCCGGGGGCCTTTTTATCAGTCGTTTTGCTGGCTTTAGCATCTTTCACGGGAAAGCCGCGCTCGCGCATGAGGGCTTCCGTTTTGGGGTCGCGGCCGCGAAACGAGCGGTAGGCTTCGGCGGGGTCCACGGTGTTGCCCACGGAGAAAATCTGCTGGGTCAGGCGCTTGCCCACGGCTTTGTCGTAGGGGCCGCCGGCCTCGGTGAAAGCGCCGTAGGCATCAGCCGCGATTACTACTGACCACAGGTAGCTGTAGTAGCCGGCCGAGTAGCCATCGGAGGAGAAGACGTGCGAAAACTGCGGCGTGCGGTGGCGCATCACAATTTCGCTCGGCATGCCTAGCTGAGCCAGCGTTTCGCGCTCAAACTTGTCGGGATCAATCTTCTGGTCGCCGGCCAGGTGCAGCTTCATGTCAATAAGGGCGCTGGCCAGAAACTCGGTAGTTTCAAAGCCCTGATTAAACGTGGCAGCCTTTTCAATGCGGTCCACCAAAGCTTGCGGAATGGGCTTGCCCGTCTGGTAGTGCACGGCGAAGCGCTGGAGCACCTGGGGCGTGGAAAGCCAGTTTTCGAGTACCTGCGACGGGAACTCCACGTAGTCGCGCACCACGCTGGTGCCCGAGAGGGTAGGGTAGGTAACGTTGGAAGAAAGCCCGTGCAGGGCGTGGCCGAACTCGTGAAACAGCGTAGTGGCGTCAGTCCAGGAAATGAGGGTGGGCACGCTGTCCTTGCCCTTCACGAAGTTGGAGTTGTTGGACACGATAGTCGTGACGGGCTTGCCGTCTATGCGCTCCTGCTTGCGGTAGGCGTTCATCCAAGCACCAGAGCGTTTGCCAGTCCGGGCATAAGGGTCAAAATACCAGAGGCCTACGGGCTTACCGGAGGTCTTGTCTTTCACTTCCCACACCTTCACATCGGGATGGTACACGGGCACATTGGTGACGGGGCTGAAGGTGAAGTTGAACAGCTCACCGGCCACCCAGAACATGCCTTCGCGCATCTTATCGAGCTGTAAGTACTGCTTTACCTCATTCTGATCGAGGTCGTAGCGTTCTTTGCGCACTTTCTCGGCGTAGTAGCGGTAGTCCCAGGGCTCAATTTTGAAGGTCGCACCTTCCTTTTTGGCCAGGGCCTGCATATCGGCCACTTCCTCCTTTACGCGCGCCACGGCCGGGGTCCACACTTCTTCCATCAGCGCCATCGCCTTTTCGGGCGTTTTGGCCATCGTATTATCGAGGCGCAGGTGGGCGTGGGTAGCGTAGCCCAGCAGCTTGGCCCGCTCGGCGCGCAGCTGCAGAATCTGGGTAATCAGGGCGTTGTTGTCGTGGGCACCGCCGTTGTCGCCCCGGTTCACGAACATGCGCCACGCCTTTTCGCGCAGCTTGCGCTGGTCGGAATAAGTCAGAAATGGGTCAATGGAAGAGCGGGTGTTCGTAATCACGCCAGCGGCCGAGAGCTTACGGGCTGTGGCCGCATTGGCCGCGTCTTCACGCAGGGAAGTGGGCAGGCCGCCGAGGTCGGCGGGCGCTTTGAGCACCAGTACCGAATCGGTTTCATCGGCCAGCACATTCTGACTGAAGCGCGTGAACAGGCCCGCCAATTCTTGGTTGATAGCCGACAAACGCATTTTCGCCTTAGCATCAAGCTTAGCGCCGGCCCGTACGAAGTTGTTGTAATACACAAACGCCAGGCGCTGCTGTTCAGGCGTCAGCTTCTTCTTGTCGGGCGAGTTATACACCGCCTCAATGCGGCGAAACAGCGGCTCGTTCTGCGTGATCTGGTCGGAGAAAGCGGCCATTTTGGGGGCCATTTCCCGCTCCACCAGCTGCACCTCCGGGCTGCTCATCGTCCCGGTCCAGACGCCGTACACGGTCCGCACCTGGTCGAGGGTTTTGCCCGCCCGCTCCAGGGCGGCAATGGTATTCTCGAAAGTGGAGGCCTGGGAGTTGCTGGCAATGGCCTGAATTTCCTTTAGGTTTTCAGCCATCGCGGCTTCGAGGGCCGGCTTGAACTGGGCCACTTCTATTTTGTCGAAGGCCGGAACACCGCCGTAAGAACCAGCCCAGGGGGCTAACACAGCGTTGTTTTCGGGGCGGGTGGCCGTGGCGGAGAAGGTGGGGGCCGTCGTCTGGGCGAAGCTGGAAGTTGGATTCACAGTGGTAGCAAAACTGAAGGTGAAAAGCGTGTTTGCCAGTAAAAGCCTACCAGGAGAAAAAAGCGGTTTGGGCATGAGTGGGAAGGTGGTTGATAAGTCAGGTTGAGCCTGAAAGGTAAGAAGGAATGCTTCGGTTCCTTTTAGCGTGACCCCACCCCCGTCCCACCTCGCTTGATGCGCGACATCCTCCGGAAGAGGGGGGGACGGGGGTGGGGTCACGCTGTAGCCAATGAGCAGCTTCCGTTTTTAGCACGCAAGAAATATTTTCCCTCTCCCCTGTAACCTCGCTTAAATCGCGCAGTTACCAGCGCCGAATACGGTCGTTACTCTTCCCGCCAACAGCGTTTGAAAAAATATTTTCATCCGGTTGTAACGATTAGACTTAATCCCGGTAACCGCCTCACTCAACACCCTGATTCTCGTTTTTCAGTGTCCCGCCAGCTTGTTATTTACACAGCAAAATTCTGCTAGAAACAGAGTGTTTTAGTAGCTGATTCCGGCCGCGCCAACCAGCCCCCAACCTTTCTATTTCAATCCCTTTTCGCGCCGCTTTTTTGCTGCTGCCAGTCATAGTTGTGCCCAGATTTTTCGGCATCGACCAACCCGCAATTCTCCTTTCGTTCGTCCGCTTTCTACTCCAAAATTAACCGCGCTATGTCTTTCCGTTTTACACTGCGTTCTTGTCTTCTGCTGGTTGAATTTGTGGCTGGGGGGCATTTTGCGGTAGCCCAGCAAGCGCCGGCCGCCGCGACCAAATCAGCCACGGCCGCCCCCAAGCGTCAGCTCCAGGCTCTGCGCGTTACGGAGCCGATTAAGCTCGATGGCGAGCTAAATGAGGCCATCTGGCAGCAGGCACCTGTCGCTACCGATTTCATTCAGCAGCGCCCCAACCCCGGCGTACCGGAGAAGCAGAAAACCGAAGTACGCGTGCTCTACGACGACGCCAACCTCTATATCGGGGCCGTGATGCACGACGTGAGCCCCGATTCTATTCTGCGCGAAATGACTCAGCGCGACCAGTTTGGCAACACTGATCTGTTCTCGATTTTTCTGGATACCTATCACGACAAACTTAATGGCTACAACTTCACGGTGACTACCTCCGGCGTGCAGCTGGATGCCCGCTACTCGCCCGCCAGCGGTGAAGACTGGAACTGGAATGCCGTGTGGGATGCCCAAACCAGCCAGCGCGGCACCGACTGGATAGCCGAAATGCGCATTCCCTACTCCGCCATTCGATTCAGCAAAGCGCCCGAGCAGCTCTGGGGGCTGAATTTTGCCCGCCAGCGCAAGCGCGACAATGCGCAGTTTTTTTGGAATGAAGTGAAGCCCGAAGTAGACGGTTTTGTAAACCAATGGGGCGAGCTGCGCGGCATCCAGAACGTAGAGCCGCCGCTGCGCCTGTCGCTGACGCCCTACGTGTCGAGCTACGTGAACCACAACCCGCTCAACGCGGAGGGTACGCGCCGCACCACCACCAGCTTTAACGGCGGGGCCGACGTGAAGTGGGGCATCAACGAGAGCTTCACCCTGGATGCCACGTTGGTGCCGGATTTTGGCCAGGTGCAGAGCGACAATCAGGTGCTCAACCTGTCGCCCTTTGAGGTGCAGTTCAATGAGAACCGGCAGTTTTTCACCGAAGGCACGGAGCTGTTTAACAAAGGCAATTTGTTCTACTCGCGCCGGGTGGGAGCCACGCCCATTGGTTTCTACGAGGTGACGGCGGGCGAAAACGAAAAGATTGTGCGCAACCCGGCCGAGACGCGCCTGCTGAATGCCACCAAAGTATCGGGCCGCACCAGCAAGGGCCTCGGGATTGGGTTATTCAATGCCTTGAGCAACGACGTGTACGCTACCGTGCGCAACACCGAAACCGGGGAGGAGCGACAGGTGCAAACCCAGCCGTTCAGCAACTACAATATTGCCGTGCTCGATCAAAGCCTGAAAAACAACTCCTTCGTGAGTCTGATCAACACTAACGTCACGCGTTGGGGCCAGACCTACGATGCCAACGTCACTGGGGGGCTTTTTCGGGTGGCCGATAAGAAGAATGCCTACGCCGTGGATGGCAGCTTGGTATACTCGCGGCGGCGCGGCACGACCTTCGGCTCCGATAAGGAAGTGGGTGACCAGGACGGCTACAAATACCGGGTGGGCGTGGGCAAAATCAGTGGCAACTTCACCTGGGGCCTCAACCACGGCATCGAATCGGATACCTATAACCCGAACGACCTGGGTATACTGTTTGGCAACAACAAAATCACGCAGTCCTTGGACTTGGGCTACTGGAAGTATAAGCCGTTTTGGAAAGTGAATAACTTCTATCTGTTTGGGCAGGCAAGCCACACCTTGCTGTATAAGCCCACGCGCTACCAAAGCACTAGCTTTTACCTGGGGGCCAACACCACCTTCACCAAGAACTTTCTGCAAGTGGGCTTCGACTTCAGCGTGGACCCGCGCACCCATGACTACTTCGAGCCCCGCGTGTTTCCGCTGGGCGACTACTACGTGCGCGTACCCGGCCGCACCAGCCTGATAGCCTTCTTCAATTCAGACACCCGCAAGAAGTTTGCGCTGGGCATGAACGCGGGCAATACAACCTACGCCCTCGACGATCGGTTCGCGCGCGAACGGCGTCTGCGCTACCGGTTCGGGGCCTACCCGCGCTACCGCGTGAATGACCACCTCACCTTCCGCTACAGCCTCGACTGGAGCCTCGATGTCAACCAGATTGGCTACGTAAACGGGGGCCTCAGCCGCGATGAGCCAATGGATGAGGCTTTTATGGGACAAGTCATCCTCGGTCGCCGCGACGTGGCTACGGTTTCCAACGTAGTATCCGTGGCCTACACGTTCACCAACCGCATGTCGTTTACGCTGCGCACGCGCCACTACACCAGCAACGTACGCTACGCCGACTTCGCGGCTCTCTCGCCCGGCGGCGCGGAGCAGCTCGTGGACTACCGCCGCAACCGCGACAACACCTACAACGCCTTCAACATTGATGCCGTGTACGCGTGGTGGTTCGCGCCCGGCTCCCAGATTAGTGTGGTCTGGAAAAATGCGGGTACGTCGTTTCTGCAGGCCAACGAAGCCACCCCGCTCTACTTCGACAACCTGAGCAATACCATCAACACACCCCACAATAACTCTATATCCGTCAAGATTCTATACTACCTCGACTACCTGGCATTTAGAAAAAACAAGTAGCTGCTTGACCTAATCAAAAAAGCCCCCCAGCGCCACTATTAGCTGTAGCTAGTGGCTGGGGGGCTTTTTACGTATAGCTACTTAGGTGGATTCGCATTACTCGTTGCCGATAACTGCCGTACAAGCAACTGCTCCCGACTCTAACTCTCGCTTCCTGATGCCGTCCTTTTTAGAAGAATTTCTGCGCAATCCTGCTATGGTAGGCTCCATGGTGCCCAGTTCCCGCGAGCTAACCGAAAAAGTAATGGCCCCCATTGACTTTGCCAGTGCCCGCTGTATCGTGGAGTACGGCCCCGGCACGGGCGTTTTTACCGATATTCTACTTCAGCGCCGCCGAGCCGAAACAGCCATTGTCCTGGTAGAAGTAAACCGGCGTTTCAGTCAGTTGCTGAAGGAGCGCTACTCGGGCCAGCCCAATGTGCACATCATCCACGGCTCAGCCGACCAAACCGGCGAGTATTTGATGAAATTGGGCTTGGATAAAGTGGATTGCGTGGTTTGCGGCTTGCCATTTTCTTTGCTGCCGCGCCGCTTAGGTTGGCGCATTTTGGAGCACACCCAGCAATTATTAATACCGGATGGCAAGCTCATACTATTTCAGTATTCTCTGCAGAATAAACGCCTGTTCATGCGCTTCTTTCGCCTGCTCGACGACACGTATGTGCTGCTCAACTTACCGCCCGCTTACGTGCTAACCTATGCCCCGCAAAGCAGCGAAATTACCGACAGTAAATTACCGGCCTAATCATCCGTTGCGTGGTACTACGACTTTGAGGCGTAGTACCACTATCGTTGAAGGGCCCCGGCATACGTAGTCATCCGCAACAACAGATGTACTACGACTTTGGAGTCGTAGTACCACCCCTCACGCTTTCCGCTTGTATGATGTTAACTGTATCAGGAATTACACTGCAGGAAAAAGAGAAATTTATTCTAAATGACATCAGCTTCACTCAGCAAAAAGGGCAGAAAATTGCCCTGGCTGGTGAAACCGGCGCGGGCAAAAGTACTTTGCTCCAAACCATAGCCGGTCTGGTGCAGCCCGATGCCGGTGAAGTGTGGTTTGCGGGCCGAAAAGCCAAAGGCCCGGCCGAACAATTGATGCCGGGAAATCCGGGTATTTCGTATCTGTCGCAGCAGTTTGAGCTGCCTAAGTTTCTGCGGGTAGAGCAAGTACTCCAATACGCTAATCAGCTGTCAGTGGCGGAGGCTCAAACACTGTTTGAAGTGTGTCGGATTGACCATTTGGGCGAGCGTCGCACCGACCAGTTATCAGGTGGCGAAAGGCAGCGGATCGCGCTTGCCAAGCTGCTGCTTTCTTCACCCAAATTACTCTTGCTAGATGAGCCGTTTTCCAATCTGGATATGGTGCATAAAAATATCCTGAAATCAGTTATTCAGGATATCGGCGAGCAGCTGCAAATTACCTGCATTCTCATCTCCCACGACCCGCTGGATACGCTTTCGTGGGCCGATGAAATAGTGGTGATGTGTGGGGGACAGATAGTGCAAAAAGGCACCCCAGCGCAGATTTATAACCAGCCCGTGAATGAATATGTGGCGGGCCTGTTTGGGACATATAACCTGATAACGAGTGCCGC
Organism: Hymenobacter roseosalivarius DSM 11622; assembly: GCF_900176135.1. Lineage (GTDB taxonomy): Bacteria > Bacteroidota > Bacteroidia > Cytophagales > Hymenobacteraceae > Hymenobacter > Hymenobacter roseosalivarius. The sequence goes on from NZ_FWWW01000082.1 coordinate 113,323, forward strand.
GCAAATTAAGGCTTTTTCGGCGGCGGCCGGGGCAAAAGTAAAGCGTAAAATGCTGCTGATTCGGCCTGAGAATTTTAGCTTAGATTCAGCCACTAAAAATAGTATTGCCGGTGAGGTGAAAAACGTGCGTTTCTTCGGCTCCTATTCCGAAGTAGAAGTGCAGCTGGCCGGTGGTAGTGTTACAGTACGCACCAGAGTAGGAAGTGCTGCACCCGGCGACACTGTTACTGTTTCGCTGGCCGCTGGTGGGGTCTGGTATGTGTGACGTAAACGGCAGTGTAATTCGTTGACGCCAGAACGGGGTAGAGACGCATAGTTGCGTCTCTACCCCGTTCTGGCGTCAACAGGTTAGCATGGTGCGGTCTGAGGGCCTTCCGTGTGGGCGCTTAGTATGTTTCCGGGTGGAAGGTAAGCACCGGTGCTTTGGCTTGTACTGCTACACTTTCGGCCGTGCTGCCGCCGTGCAGGAAATGCCAGAGGCCCGTGCGACCGTGGGAGAGCATTACCACAAGGTCGGCGTGCGACTGCTCGGCGTAGCGCGGCACTCCGACGCTCACCTGGGGAGCATTTACCACGTCGGGCTCGTAGTTGAGCAGGTGGTGGCGGTCGGCGAAGGCGTAAATGCGGTCGATGGCGCTGGAGTAGTCTTCAGCGCGGGTCACGACGTCGAGCAGGTGGAGGGTGGCCTCGGGGAAGGCGGCGCACACCTGCCGCAGGCTCCGTACGGCGCGGTCGGCTTCGTGGGAGAAGTCGGAGGCAAAAACAATGGAGCGCACCTCGAAATGGGGGGCCGGCAGCTTCACCGTAAGCACGGGGCAGGGCGACAGGCGCACCAGCCGCTCGGCGTGCGAATCCAGGTCAAATAAATGCAGAAAGGCCGGCGCATGAATGTGGGCTCCCATCACCACCAGGTCGATGTTCTGCTCGCGAATAACTTCCAGAATGGCCTCATCCACGTCGCCGGTCACCACGCGGTCGTGCACCGTTACATCGGGCGCGGTACGGATCATTTCCGCTATCAGTTGGCGCATGCGCTGCTTGGTGCGCTGGAGCAGCTGCACCATAAACACGCCATGGCGCGATGCCCCGCTCGATACGCCGCCGGTGGTTACCATACTGGTACCGCCTGCCGCTTCCACTACGTGCAGCAGCGTGATCTGCCCGTGCGTGCGGTGGGCCAACTGCACAGCTACCTCGAAGGCATTGTGGGCTTCAGGAGAAAAATCGGTAGGTACAAGGATGTTTTGCATGGCAGTAAATGGTGAATGATGGGCCATATCGGGGCTGCGCGCCTTCGTAAGGCTGGTGTAATAATTTACATATTATATTTTAATAAAGCAATATGACAACTTAGCTACTGGTAGTATTTTCTTGCTTTTGCCAGCCAGTTAGCTAGCTGATAGTGGAATACAAACAGGCTAATTGCCTTCAGGGTAACTGAGCCTTGCTGACCGCCACAGCCCAGTAGCCGCAGCGGCGACAGAAACCGGCCAATTCAGTGAAAGCCGGAGGTCAGGCCGTGCGGTGCGGGTGCAGCCGCGCTGGGGGGCTTTTTTGTTGGTCCCAGCTCCCAGTCAGCAGCAAAAGAAGCCCCAACTGCGGTGGCGGCTGGGGCTTTTTGGAATAGTGCTATTAATAAGTAGTGGACAAGACAACACCCCTCACGCCCACAACTTTAGCCAATCATACGTTCCCAACACTGTTACTGGCCAGTTCACGCCTACAGGTAAGTAGTAAGTGCAAGCTACTATGCGGCTGCGGAGTCAGCTGAAAAAGCTGTTAGTCCCGCGGGGGTGAGCGGGGTTAATACTAAGAGGACTGGCAAAGAGCATGACGATTACGAGGATCAGTTGGTCCGATTACCAACTCTTGTCCCAGTTGGTCGGGGTAATCCTAACAACCTCAATGCCAGCCACCGCAGGCACGGCAATAGTTAGTGTCGGGTATAACCTAACCAGTCCGGAGTGGCTGATTTATTTGCTAGCTGCCGTGGCGTGCTGATTGTATTCAGTGATGATAGATAAAGTATTGCGGTAGCGGTAATTCTTTTCGCCGACAATTACTTTTTGGGCTAATTCGGGATAATCGGCGAGGTACTGGCTCATTTCGGTCGCAAAGTTGAGCCGGCTTACTTCCTTTAGTTCGCCGTTGCGGCGCACGTACCAGCGGTTGTTCGTGTAAGCATTCACCAACAGTACGGCCGCGCCGGGTATTGGAACCGGCACAACCCCGGGTTGAGCGTACGTGAGCAGCTCCACCGGGCCCGTCAGCATGCGCACGCCCAGCACTTTGGATGGTTTGCCTTTACTCAGAATGTTCTCATAGTAGCGTCTGTGCACGGTCATCGACTGCACTTTTTTTATTTTTAGGGTATATCGCTTTGCTCGCTTTGGTTGTCCGGGAGGCGTAAGGAAGTAGTCAATTTGTGTTCCGTAGCCCATTAGGGTAGCCGGCAGATATACGCCCGTTAGCTGGGTGCCATCTATCTTGATGAGGTTACCCATATAAAAGGTGTCGCGGAACTTGCCGTAGCCGCCTTTTATATAGCCAACAGTGTCAGTGGGTGCCACTGACGCTTCCTGAGCTTGGCTGAGAGTAGGAAAGACTAGTGGCAAAATGTAAACGGTGCAAAAGGTTAGCTTCATAAAGCAAAAGTGTAAAAAGAAAGTAAACCTATAGGCTATTTAAAATGCTTGAATAAGCAAGCTAAAATGCTATGAATAAATAAGTTGAGAAGATTTTATTAGAAATTTGTACTTTTTCGTAGTTATACGCTCCACAGTTGCAACCCCAGCCATCCATACGACCCTAATACCGTTGCCACCAGGCCCAGGGCGCCATAGGTGAGTAGCAGGTACCAGGCCACCACGCGGCTGCGAAACAGGTGGAAGCGGCGCACCGTCAAAATCAGGCCCCAGAGGGTGAGCACGGTAAAGGCCAGCGGCGCGACGAAGAGCAGGACGCTTTGGACGCTCACGCGCCCGGCCGCCGCCACATTGCCCCCCAGACTACCCAGGGCAAACCCAAGAGCTACCAGCGCCACCGTGGCCAGCAGCGGCAGCAGACGTGGTAGCAACTGGGGGCGGGGCAGCTGTCGGCGCACGGCATAAATCAGCCAGACCAACCCGGCCACGCTGGACGTGGTAGCCAGCAAGATGCTGACCCAAAACAAGGTGGGCGGCAGCCACCACCAGATGCCCGCTTTGAGGGAGTAGCCCTGGGGCGAAATCAGCACCGGCTCGCCGTCGTGGTCGCGGGTGAGAGCCACGCTCGGCCGCAGCTGGCCGCTGGGGCGAAAGGTGAGCGGGCCGGTAGCCAAGAGGGTATCGGGGTCGCCGATCAGGGGCTGCAGGGTGAGCAGCTGCCCGCGGCGCTCCAAGGAAATGCCCCCCAGCAGGTGGCTGCTGAAGCCGAGCAGCGCGTTGCGGGGCGCCGCGTCCTGGTAGTGGCCCAGATAAGGGGCGAGGGCCGTTGTATCGAGGGCCAGCACGGACGGCGGGGGCGGGGTGAGCTGGTCGCGCAGCAGAAACTCCCGAACCAGGGTACTGATGCTGGTGAGCGGCTGGGCACCGTTGTTGGAAAGGGCGTAGCCCAAGCCTAGCTCCCGGTTGTAGGCAAAAAGGGAGATGAACCCTTCGATGCCCCCATTGTGCCCCCGAAACGTGGCTTTACCTTTCCGGTTGATGAGCATGTTGGCCAGGCCGTAGCCGGTTTGCAGGCCGGCACGGGCTTCGAGGGGGCTGTGCACGGTTTCCATCTCGCGCAGACTGGTAGGCTGGAGCAGGGCCGTGCCGTCGGGCGTGCGGAAGTCGCGGAGGAAGAACTGCACCCAGCGGGCCATATCGATGGCCGAGGCGCTCAGGGAGCCCGCCGGACCCGCATAAATGGGCAGCAACGACACGGGCTGATAGCCACCATCGGCATACGCATACCCCCGCGCCAGCCGCGAATCTGACTCGGGGCGCAGGGTCGCGGTAGCATCGGGCATACCCAAGGGGCGCAGCACGTTCTTAGCGAGGGAGTGCTCGTAGGGCTCCCCGCTCAGCTTTTCGAGCAGATAGCCCGCCACCAGATAGCCGGGGTTGGAGTACGACATCCGCTCGCCGGGCCGCCAGCGGCAGCGCAGCTCCTCGCGGAAAATCTGGACCACGGCCGCGCCCCGTGGGTCGGTGGGCGTGGTGTTGTACACATGGTTGAAATGCATATCGTCGAAGCCGGCGGTATGCTCCAGCACATGCACCACGCGCACCGGGTCGGTGGCTTCCCAGGGGTTATCGATGGGAACCTCGGGGGTAATTTTGCGCAGCTCATCGTTGAGGCTCAACTTGCCCTGCTCCACCAATTGCAGCAGTCCTACCGCCACAAACGACTTGGTAACCGACCCCACCCGAAACAGCGTGTGCGGCGTCACGGGCTGCTTTTTCTCAACATCGGCCAGGCCCAGCCCGCCCGCGTACAGCACCGAGTCGCGGGTAATCAAGGTGAGCAGCAGCCCCGGAATATGCTCGCGCCGCATGATGCGCTTAATGGAATCGGTCAGCTGCGGAATGGTGGTAATCGGCCGGGTCGGGCGCTGGGCCTGGGCGGCCAAGCAAGACCCCAGCAGCGCCAGGAACAGAAGTAGCTTTTTCACGATGAGCGCGGAGGAAACAGATATTTGCGCTGGAAGATAGCGGTTTGTCTATTTAAACAAACGCAGAATGATGAGGCAGCTGATATAAGGACTAAGAAACTGGCTGCGGCTATCTGGGGGGCTTTTTTGGATAAGGATGACAGGTTGAACAACGTCAGCAACGACGAGACGCAACTATGCGTCTCTACAGTGGGGTACTATCCAGAGGGAAACTGGCATATTGGATTCAAACTATCTAGTCGTCACGCAGAGCAGAGCGAAGCATCTCGCGTGTTTGGTTAATTACAATTGCACCATCAGCGCGCGAGATGCTTCGCTCTGCTCTGCATGACAGACGACGCGGATAGCACTTGAGGGAATAAGAGACGCGCTTCAAATGCAGCAAATGCCCCCTACGGCCGCAAAAGCCGCAGCGTCGTATCCAGAGGCTGGGTCAGGAGCAGCTGCCGGGCCTGCTGGCGCAGGGCTTCCTGCTGCTGCTGCTGTTCGGCTTTCTTGAACAGACGCACCTTATAGGGCTGGCCGGCAGCGGGGCGGTGCAGGTTGATAACCGTAGGCCGGCCCCGGGAGCTGCGGATCAGGCGACCCTGCTGGATGCGCTCGACGCGCTTTTTGTTATCGCCAAACAGCACCTGCAATGGATTGAGGCTTACGTACAGGTTGGCGCGCCCATCGAGTTGGTAGTAGCCACTGACTTCGAGGTTGCTCAGGTTGCTGTTCAGGCGCAGACTCGGAATTAGCACCTGTCCATCGTGCAGCAGAAACCGCGTGCTGACGGGCTCAAAAAACAGGTGACTGGTACGCTCCGTTTTCATAAACTTCAGCGCCTCCGTAAATACGTCCACGTTCAGCAGCTCCAGGTTGCGGATATCCGTCTTGAGGTAACCTAAGGTGGTGGCAAATACGGGCAGGAAAGTTGAGTCGAGGTCGGTGTGGAGGTCGGCGGCGCAGCGCAGGGTGCCGCGCACGTTGTGGCCGTCGAGCAGGTTGATGTTCATATCGGTGAGCGTGGTAAACAGCTCCGGCAGGGCAATGTCCTCCAGCTGCGTCTGGACTTGCAGGGGATGGTGGTTCTGCCCAGTATTGGTGAGCATACGTCCGCGCAGCTTCACCCGGCCCTGAAACGCATTCAGGGAGCATTCTTCCAGTACCGCCTCGCCCTCCCGCAGCCGCGACACCAGCCGAAACCGCGTGCCGCGCACCGCCGCGTACTGCACCTGGTCGGCCCGCACGCGCACCACGGCGCTCAGAATACCATTAGAAAGCAGCGACTTGTCGCGGGGAGTGCCGTTGGCAGATGCGGCCGGTCGCTTTCGGTGGCTAGCGCCCTGAGACGACTGGGGGGTATTTTCTTCCTTCGCGTCCAGGCCGGCCAGCATTTGCAGCAGCTGCTGCACATCGAGGGTCGCGTAGCGCAGATCGAGAGTCGCGTTGGCGGCCTGGACGCGGGTGCCTGCCACGCGCACCGTGGCCGTGGCTTTGCCGATGCCGCCCCGGGTAGTGGCGAAGTTGAGGTAAGGCATTTGCAGCGAGCTGCCCGTCTTTTCCAGGCGCAGCCGCAGGTTTCGAATGTTTTCGCCGGCAGAGAGCTGCATAGCATCGATCGTGCAGGTAACGTAGCCGTTGGCAGCCAGCAGCAGCTCGCGCAGGGCCGGACTGGCGGGCTCCTTGGTCGAGCGCTGGGGCGGGCGCGCCGCGTGCCGAATCAGGTTCTGATAGTTGAGCTGACCGTATTTTACCGTCAGCTCGAAACGGATGGGAGCTACCTGCTGGGTCGTGTCGGAGGGCCAGGAAGCCCGGCCGCTCACGTCGGCACCCCACACCTGGGCGCGCATGTTATCGAGCTGCACGCGGCGGCCATCGTGGCGCACGGTCACGGCCAGGCGGTTGATGGTATCGGCGGGCAGCAGCAGCCGGTCGCAGCGCAAGCCCACGTTCAGGCGCAACCCCGGCGGAAACATGCTCATGTCCAGTTGCCCGGACTTAGTCGGTACGGAGGAGGTGGCGCGGGCGGGGCCCGTAGCCACGGGCCGCAGCAGCTCGCGCACGCGGTCCAGGCGCACCTCATCAACGGCAAAGTTGCCGGTAATCTCGGTGGTCGGGTGCCGCTTGGTCAGATAATCCAGCAGATGCGTAGTAGTAGCCGTGGCCCGAAACCGCATGCCATCCAGTACCCCCGTCGCATTGGTGAGGTGCCAGCGGCTGTCCTGCAAACCCACCCGCACGTTTACGCCCGAGAAGTTTGCCCCCCGGTCAAGCAGCACGAAGGAAGCATCGCGCAACGTCACCGCGCCCCGCACCGACAGGCTATCCAAGTAAAGCGGCATATTGCGATCCGACTGCGGCGGCAGTGGCCCGCGCAGCTGAAGATCAAGCTCGGCCGTGCCGCGCCGGGCCCGCAACAACTCCGGGGCCACCACGGTCGCCAGCTCCGGCAGCTCCGTACGCCCGATCAGCTGCCCAGTCAGAAACGGGCGGGTAAAGTCACGAATGGAGAGGGCCACGTCGAGCCACCCCGGCGTGGTGTGAATGCGGCAGTGGTCGAGGGTGAGGGTAGTGGTTTTGGGCGTATGGCCAGGGCCGTTGTCGTAGGTGCCGGCCATATCCCAGCGCTTGATGTGGCGGGTGGTATCGGGCCAGGTAAGCTGGGCGTCGCGCAGCGCAAACCGCAGCACGTTGCGCGGCCGGAAGGTAGGGCCGCTCAGCCCCCGGATGGTATAGCGAATATGGGCTTTGCTGGGGCTGGTAGCGCCTTCTACGACGGGCCGCAAGCTCAGCGGCAGCGCGAGGCGCAGCACATCGGGCAGGGGCTGGGTGCCCGCAAACCGAAAGTCGAGCTCGGTGCCCGCCTGGCCGGGCTTCACGGTATGCGTACCGCTGATCTGTACGGTGTCGCCGTTGAGGGTGGCCCGCGTGTGATGAACGTAGCCCTGACGCCTGCGAAAGTCGTAGCGGTAATTAGCCCAGGCCCGCACCGGCTCACTGGCAAACAGCGGTTCGGAGGTAGAGCCCAGACGTTCAATCCGCCCATCGAGAGTGCCGGCCATGCGCAGCACGCCTCCCCGCACATACGCCCGCAGCCGGGCTTGCCGCACCTGGGCGGCAAACAAGCCATCGGTATAGTCGTTGCGGGTAATGATGCGGAAGTTGTTGATAAGTAACACGTCCAGCTTCAGATTCATCTTCGGCGCTGAGCCCGGCCCCTGCTTGCGCTGGCCCTTGCGCCCCAGGCTCCAGCTGCGCCCCAGCGAATCGACCCGCTCCTGCATGACTACGTCAGTAATAGTGAGCTGCGTGACGTACACCTGCCGCCGCAGCAGTTCGCGCAGTGAAAGCCGCATATCGACCCGCGCGATGCGCAGCACCTGCAAGGGCTGCTGGTGCGCGGAGTCGGTCAGGCTTACGCCCACCAAAGATGCCGTAACATGGGGAAAGTCGCGCCAGGGTGAAATAGTAACTTCAAACGGCGCCAGCACCAGCGCCGAATTCTGCTCGTGTTGCCTGCGTACCCACTGTTCCACGCGCCGCTGCCCAAAGCCGCTGCCCACCAACGCGGCCACCAGCCCCAGCGCAAGTACTATCAGCAAGAATACAACAACCAGTAAGCGCCGAAGCCAACTCCATTTCATAAAGAATGCCGCTCCTGTTGCGACTACACGGCTAGTTACGAATAATGACGGGTTGCTGACTAGTTGAGCTTGTATTGGGTTAAGGAAGGTGGGAGGTAAGATAGATAAGTCTTGCCCAAGATCGACAAATAAGGTGCACAGTAACTTATAAGAACTTCATGTAGATAAGACCGTTATGCAGAGCGGCAGCGAAGCAGCTCACATGCAGTCGTTGTCAAGGTAATTTTCAACCCAACTGTCATCCTGACGAAGGAAAGACCTTATGCCCGATGAACAGCTAGAATAGCAACGCCTCGTGCTGGCAGGAGTAGGTCCTTCGTCAACGCAGGATGAACGATAACTGGAGACAACTGCTTTGGGAAATTACCATTGCAACGTCAGCACGCGAGCTGCTTCGCTGCCGCTCTGCATGACGGTCTTTTTGATTGAGTTAGGGTGGCAACATCCGCACGCGAGTTGATTCAACAGCTTCTAAACGTACTATTCCCGCTTCAACGCCTCCCGAATTCCACTCAGTCCCCCGGCGATATTCTCCATCTGAGTGAGCACCTGGCTGAGTTGGCCGCCGCTGCTGGTGCGCAGGTTGCGGCGAAAGGTGTCTTTGATGGCTTCCCAGCGCTCGGCTTCGGTGGGGGTGAGCCAGCCCAACAGCTCGCGGAGCTTGAGCAAGTTTGCTTCAGTCCCGCTCGTCAGGGTTTGGGCTTCGTTTTCGTAGTGGGTGAGCAGGAGGGTGCGGGTTTCTTCGTCGTTCATCACGGGGCGCACCTTTTCGGCCAGCTTGCTCATGTTGCGGTAAGAGCCTTGCAACTTGAAGGGCGGCTCGGTGCGATACTCGTTGGCCTGGGCGGCGGAGCGAATATATTCCTCGTTCACGCGCGCTACCACGTCGCGGATACGCAGCAGTTTTTGCAGCACGGCCACGTACTCGTTTACTTCTTCCGGCGAGTGGTTGCCAGTGAGGTTGAGCCCGGTGCCGTCGCCGGTCTGGGCCAGACGGATGAGCGGGTGTACGTCGGCCAAATTGCCCCCCAGCCGGCTCAGCACGGCGTTGCTGGTCAGCGCGTTTTCGAGGTAGCTCAGGTGGAACACGTCAGCCGTATCGCCGATGATGTCGCCGAGGTTGTAGATGTCGGCGCGGTTGGCGAGCATGTCGGGGATGCGGAACTGCTCGCCGCTCTCGGTGTAGGGATTGCCGGCCATTACCACGCACACTTTGCGCCCCCGAAAGTCGTAGGTTTTGGCCCGGCCCTGGTACACGCCCTCAATCTTGCGCTGAGCGTCGCAGAGGGAAATAAACTTCTGCAGAAACTCCGGATTGCAGTGCTGAATATCGTCCAGATAAATCATCACGTTGTCGCCCATCTCAAAGGCCAGATTCAGCTTCAATAGCTCCTCCCGCGCCCCGGAATTAGGTGCCTGGGCCGGGTCCACGCTTGTCACGGCGTGTCCGATTGCCGGTCCGTTGATTTTCATAAAAATTAGCCCTAACCGATTGGCTACGTACTCCATGAGCGTAGTTTTGCCGTAGCCGGGCGGCGACACCAGCAGCAGCAGGCCCATCAGATCGGTGCGCTTGCCCTCGCCCGCCGTCCCGATTTGCTTGGCGAGGTTGGCACCAATTAGAGGCAAATACACCTCATCAATCAGCTTGTTGCGCACGAAAGACGAAAGCACACGGGGCCGGAACTCCGACAAGCGCAAGTCGGCGGTGAAACGGGCCAGCAGCTCCTTTTTTAGCTCCAAAAACGCCTCAAACTGCGACACAACCATGTTGGTAAAGTGGCGCAGGCGGCGACGAAATTCAGGAAAGTTCAGTGTATACTTCCGTTCCTGAATGTGCGGGTGACTGCCCTGCAAACCAGTCAGCGTTTCGCGCAGGGGCGTGCGAATAATCTGCTGGGGCGCGTAGCCGCCCGTAGCCAACAATACCGCGCACTCGTCGCGGTACCCATGCAGCCCCGCCGCCGCCTCACCCTGGCGCAGAAACGCGTGGAGCCACTGCCGGATCAGCTCCACCTGCGCGGTCGGCTGTTCCGCCAATCCCGCCACCGATGCAGAGTACGCCTCCGTGGCCCGCCGCTCCTGCAAAGACCGCTGAAACAATTGATATAATTGGGCGGCTTCGTCGGCAATAACGAAGGGATGAGTGATTAGCTTTTGGTTGCTGGTTTTTGGTTTTTGGTCGTTGTCAGCTGTTAGCTTGGTGGTAGGTAAACTGGTAATTGTTAACTGTTCATTGTTAATTGACCTTGTCAGCTCGTGGAATAGATACTCGCCGGCTTCGGTCAGGCTGGGGGGCAAAAATAGGCCGGTAGTCGCGGCAAACTCGGTAATGGCTTGTTGCAGCTCCGCCATCAGGCCCGCGAATTCGCGCGAGTCGGGGAATACTTGCAGCAATACCGCGATGCCCTGCATCTGACGCTGCCAGGTGGCTTTGCGGTCCTGGGGGGCAAATTTCTGCCAAAACAGGGCGGCGGCGGCGCGCACGTCGGTCGGGTAACGCAGTAAATTGGCGGTGCGGGTGAGGCGCACCAGGGCTTCCAGCAACAGAGCCGCGTCGTGGTCGTGCACGCCTTTGAGGTAGCCTTCGGCGTAGCGCGGGGCCATAAACTGCTGCACGTGCGTAGTCAGCTCGGCGGTGGTCAGGTGGGCTAGCTCGGTCAGCGACAGCACAGCCGGAACACCATCATGGGCCGGCGCAGGCTGAGCGGCGGCCTGGAGAATAAGCCAGGCCAGATATTCGCCCCGGTACACTTCCTGATTTTCTGATACCACCGTCTGGTCCCACACGGCGCGGGCCGCGAGGAAAGCGGGCTCGGTTATTTTCTGGAAAAAATTAGTGCCCGTGAGGTGATAATGTAGGTCGCCATCGCGCAGCACCATGGTCAGTTCCAGGGGCTGGGTATTTACGGTGAAGGCGTAGGGGCCGAACTTGAGCGCCTGGCCGCCGTCCACGAATAGCTCGGCGCGGTCTTTCAGCTGGCGCAGCGCGTCTTCTTTCACCGTTTTGAGGCGGCTTTGCAAGTCATCGGCCTTCACCGGGTCGCCGAGGGCCAGCAAATCCCGCACCGTTTGCCGGACTTTCTCCACCATCAGATCAGCCGCGAAATAGCCGTTAATTTCGGCCACCGTCGTCAGTCGGCCTAGGCGGGTTTGCACGGCTTTCAGCACACGCTCCGCCGATTGGAGCAGACTGGAAGCACGTTGGTTGCGCGCTTCCACCAGGCTCACCTTGCGCGACTCGAACGCCTCGTATACTTCCTCGCGCCGGGTGGACAGCTGGGCCAGAAACTCATCGAACTCAGGAAATTTGCCCCCCAGCTCTTCCAATTGCACCTGCAGTTTGGTGCTGTACTCCTCGCACTTAGCCGGCGTGTCGCTCAGGTCCAGGTAGTTGACCAACGCCTGCTCCAGCAGCTTCATTTGTGCCGAGAACTCCGCCTGCGCCTCCGTGCCGGCCAGGGCATGCCGCCGTCGCTTCAGCGCCGCCCGAATCTGGTTGAAGCCGGCGTAAATCGTGGAGATGTTGTCGATGATGCGCGTGGTCTGGGTCGGGTCCTCAATAGTGAGGTTGCTGACCACTTCGATCAGTAATTCCAGCTCCGCCGACACGGCGTTGGCTTCTTTCTCGCGCTCGTTGGCTTCCGTTACCTTCTGAATTTTTTCAATGCCGTCGGCAATGGCCTGCACGCGCACGGCGTAGGGCTGCAAGGCGTCGGGTTGAAGCAGAAAATCAACGGTTTGCCCGGCAACCTGCTTGGTGTTTTGTACTAAATCGGCAGCGTATTTTTCAATGGCCGGCGCATCCGCGTAGCGCAATTCCTTTAGCGAAATAACCTCGCCCCGCACCGTGCGCAATTCGGCCAGCAGGCGCACGTAGTCGTTCACGTCCTGCGCCGACGTGCGCTTGATCCGCCCCATCAGCTCATCCGCTTTCGCGAACACACGCTGCGTCTCAGCACCCGTGCTTTTGCGGATGCTTACTACTTTCTCGAACTCCTCCACCGCCGCGTGGGCCGCCTGCCGAATCGCCTGCAACGGCTCAGGGCCTGGGCCGCTGGTTCGCGCAGCCAGTGATAGGTGTCGGTGAGGGTGGTCGTGAGGCGAATTAAATCCAGGTACAGGCCGGCGTAGCTGTCGTCTTTGCTAAGCAGGGTCAGGATTTCCTGCGCCTCGGCCATGGCCCGTACAATCTCCTTATTGCCAAGCTTATACAGATAAGAATCGGAGGTAACAGGCAGCTGAAAATCGGGTGCGACGTAGGGCGTCTGCCAGATCTGCACGGCGTGGTGTTTCTTGGCTTCGTCGTCGGCGCGGAAGTAGCACAGCTCGCCGTTGGCAAACAGCGCGTAGCCGTGGCAGCTAATCGGATTATTGACGCGTTGCGCAATTAAATTGTACGACAAAAGCAGATACGCGCCGTTGTCTTTGTTGTAAAAAACGTATAGAAAATCCTCGCCATTCGGCGAGGTAATACGCTTCTCAAAGAGCATGTGGCGCAGGCTGTTTTCGAACAGTTTTCCCGCGCCGGTTTGCAGGTAAAATCCATGCGGAAAAATCAGTCCTTGTCCATCAGGAAGCAGCACGCAGGCCTCGGCCAGCGCATCCAGACGCTGAGCCGTTTTTAGCTTTTCGTTGAAGAGAAAATGCCGATAATCCGGCTCCTTATACGGCCGGATTTTAAGCAGAACCAGGTTGCCGACGACGGCGTAATAAATCTCCGAATCGTCGAGGGTTTGGTCTTTATCCGCCACGGGTTCGGAGTAAATTCCCTGGCCAGTTTCGGTGTTGTTTTCAACTTTAATGGTGAGGTCACCGTGGATGGTTTCCACAAAAACCTTGTCCTCGATGCTGATATGCGGGTATTTGCCAGCCCGCTGCATATCGCGGGTGGCGCGCTTCCAGGTAAACTCGTGCTGAGCCGGAAACGTGTACTCGTGGTCCGAGCGGTTGTCCAGATACGTTAGCGTATCACCCTGCAACAGCCACTTAAATGTCTTGATGTCGCTGGCGCTTTTGCCCACCCGAAACACCATAAACAAATGCGCCCCCAGCACCGCGAACTTCACGAACTGGGTGTTCTTATAATAGCGGTATAAGTTGCGAAATTCCTCCACGAACTGGGGTGCCGAAATCAGCTCCAACCCCAGCGACCAAAACTCGTGATTCGTGTAGTCATACACTCCAAAAACATCGGCTACTTCCGGCTCCGCTTTCAGCCCGATCAGCACGTTGTAGCCAAACAAAAAATTGCCCCCCACGGGTACCATATCCCACGGCACACAGTTGTTCTCGGTGGTGATACGACCGGTGCCGATCAGCTTGGTATCGATTGCACCAAATACGGCTTTGCGCTCAGCATTGAGCTTTTCTAACCGCAGGCGTAGGTCGCTGCCGCTGGTGGTCAGGCGGTTGCGCAGAATTTCGTAGGTGCCGGTTTCGAGTTGTTCCATACGATGGACCTCACCCCCCAACCCACGCCGCTTGATGCGCGGAATTCATCTGAGGAGGGGAGCTAGTTTTTAGCATTCTGGTTGTTAGAACTAGTTCCCCTCTCTTTGGGAGAGGGGGCTAGGGGGTGAGGCAATCGTTGAAAGCTACTTCAAATCAATCGTGTGCACCTGCCTATCCGCAATGCCCAGCGCCTTGGCTGTACCGGCTAGCTGCGTAAGCATATCCCGAGTTGGCTGGTTGACGGCCTTGTTCATCAATTGGAGTAGCAAGGCCGACACGCTGAGGTTTTTTACGTCCTCCGATTTCAGGCCGAACTGGGAGATAAACCGGTGCAGATTCGCCTTGAAATCACCGTTGCCATCGACGTGAAAAAACGCGTCTTTTACCGTGCCCAGCACTTCGCTGTTGTGTACGGTACGGTCTACCATTTTGCCTTTGGTGATGGAGCCGATAATCTGGTCGAAGAACATGGTTTCGCCGCCCACAATGTCGATTTTGGCTGACTTGAGGGCCTCCGAAATAACGCCGGCCTGAGCGCTGGCAATGTCTTTTTGAATACTGATCTGGGCCAGCTCAATCGACTTGTCTTTGTCGAGACGGAGCTTGAATTCTTCGTGGTCTTTGCCCACGCCATCGAGCTTTTTCATGGCGTCGGCTTTGGCCTCGATGCCTTTGGCTTCTACGGCGTATTTGGCCTCGTCCACGCTGGCTTCGGCTAAGCCTTTCTTCTGCTCGGCGTCGGCGCGGGCCTCAATGATGCTGACTTCGGCCAAGCCTTTTTCGCGCTCCACTTTGGCGGCCACGAAACCTAGCTTTTCGTCGGCGTCTGCTTGGGCAATTGACTTCACCTGGATGGCGGCAGCCTCGGCCGTGGCTTGCAGTTGCAGCACGTTGGCTTCGCTTTCGCCTTCCTTCTGGCGGGCGGTGGCTTTGGCCTGCATTACCTGCGCTTCGGCCAGACCGACGGCGGTAGCTTTGCTGGCTTCGGCTTCGGCCATAACTCGGATGGCTTGGGCACGGTGGTCGGCGGACGACTTCTCGGCTTCGGCGTCGATGAGCAGCTGCTTGGCGCGGAACTCGGCGGCGTTTTTATCGGCTTCGGCGCCGCGGGTGAGCAATACGCCGGCTTCCTGGGCATCCTGCTCGGCCTTCGTGATGGCCACTTTCATCTGGCGATTAGCTTCGGCGAAGGCGCGGGTGTCTTTGATACGCTCCTCCTCCTCTACGGTCGCTTTCTCCACCGTAATCCGCTCGCGGATAATGCCTTGGATGTTCTTGCGCTCTTCTTCCAGGGCTTTTTCCTTCTCGATTTGAGCCAGGGCTACGATGCGCTCCCGCTCGTTTACTTCCAGGGCACGGGCCTGTTCTACGCGCTCCGTTTCAATAGCGTCGGTACGCTGCTTATTACGCTCGGCCACCAGAATCTGCCGGTCGCGGTTCTGCTCCGAAATCTTGATTTCTTCGTCAGCGATGATGCGGGCTTTCTCACCTTTCAGGCGCTCTTCGTGGCGCACTTTTTCGGTTTCGGCGTATTCCCGCGCCTTGATGTTGGCAATTTCGCGGCGCTGTTTTTCTTCATTTTCAGCCAACTGCTTTTCAAGCTGTAATATGGTTTCCTGGGCTTCCACATCCTGCTTCTTGATCGTTTTTTGCATATCACGCTCAATGAGGTTGGCCTGGATTTTCTGCTCCGAAGTCAGCGCGATAATTTTCTTGATGCCTTCCGCGTCCAGAATGTTATCCTGATTGAGCGAGGAGAGCGGAGTTTGCTCCAGGTAATCAATGGCGCAGTCGTCGAGCACGTAGCCGTTGAGGTCGGTGCCGATGATGCGCAGAATCTCTTGTTTGAACTGCTCGCGGGAGTTATACAGCTCAATAAAATCGAACTGCTTGCCCACGGTTTTCAGCGCTTCCGAAAACTTGGCGTCAAACAAATTTTCCAGAGCGGCAGGGTCAGAGGCGCGGCGCGTGCCGATGCTCTGGGCTACCTGCACCACGTCGTCCTGGGTCTTATTGACGCGCACGAAAAAGTTGACTTTTACATCGGCCCGCAGATTGTCCTTGCAGACCAGCCCTTCGGCCCCGGCGCGGGAAATAATAATGGTCTTGAGGGTGATGTCCATCACCTCCAGCTTGTGGAGAATGGGCACGATAAAGATGCCCGAAAACGACACCCGCGTGTCGCCTAAGCCGGTGCGTACAAGGGCTTCGCCCTGCACGGCTTTCTGGTACATTTTGGCGATAACAGCCAAGAGTCCCAGCAACATAAAGCCGAGAATTAGAAGCACGGCCCAAGAAAGGGAAGCAGCCATGAAAGTAGGGAATAGAAGTAGGAAATAAGAGAAAATCTGGTTTGTCGAAAGAGGAAAAAACAGCTGATTTTCAGCTTATGTAGGAGCAACCTGAACGGGCTGTCAGCCGACCTGAATACAAGGATTCAGCTGGCGCAACGCGGCAATAAATTCCTGCTTATCGCGGGGCGAAATCATCAGCTCGTCGTACTTGTTGTAGCTGATTCTGAGACGGTCCAGGGAAGGCGCGGGCGAGCTAAGCGGGTTGTGGGTTTCGACGATGCGGGTGATGCTCTGAGTCGGAATTTTCCAACGCAGGAAGCTGCATTGTACCACCACTTGCTCCGGCGTAACCGTGTAGGTAGTGCTGAATAACATATGCAAAACAAAAGCCAGCGCCAGGAGCGAAAAAAAGCCCCCCAGCAGCGAAGCTCGTCCCTGCAAAACTATGCTGCTGCCTACCAGCACCAGGATTGGCGCAAAAATCCACCAGCTTATTTTGGCTTTAAACACGCGATTCATCGTCGTAAAAAGGGAAGGAGTGTGGTGACTTATTACGCTTCGTAAGGCTCGATTAAATACACCCGACGCTGAGCATCGAAGTCGATAACCAGGGCTGTGTCGCCCTTGCGCAGCTCGGCGGCGGTGGAGGCCGCTTTTACATTAAGCATAAGTGGTGCTCCATCAATGCGGACGGCGGCCTGACCCAGCTTTTCGGCCGTGGCCGGCAGCAGCACCGTGCAGACTTTGCCGATAACTACTGCGCCGGCACTGTGGTCTTTTTCCAGCATAGCAAATAGCTTGACGAAGGGTAAGGTCAGGAATTTGGCTAGGAACAGACTACCAATAAATAAGGGCAGCAGGAATACCAAACCAAGCAAAAATGATGTGTTACCTGTGTGGAAATTAACCAGGATGCTGCCCACCCACAGCGGCAGCGCCATGAAACTCAGAAACATCATGAGTGGAATGCGGCCTAGGTTGAAGAAAGCCAGGACTCCGTTGAGCCAGTCAGCGCTCAGGCCATCGGCGTCGCCTTCTACCTCAATATCTAGGTCTAACGAGCTGATATCTAGAAGTCCGACGATGACCGTGATCCAGTACAGCAGCACGAACACCAGCAAGGCCGTGGGGGGCAAATTGGGTGGTGAAACAGCGGCTTGAAGAAGTTCGAACATGAACGTAAGCTGGGCAGCTTAAAGGTAGAGGTAGTGAAATAGCCTAGACGGTCTGGAGGATTTAAAATTGTGCTGATCGAAGTTGCCTCACTTCTTCTTCCAATTCCTCCGTCCGAGTCTTTAGTCGCCTTGCGTATCGGCCGTAAGTCAGGAGGCCCAGGGCAAAGCCGAAAGTCATTACAGCAGAAGTATTTAGTACATGCGTGATATGCAGACCTGCACCAATGACTATCACCAATACTGATAAATAATAGAGCGTTTTTTCTTGCTTATTCATAAGTGAGGCCCGTAACCACGTGATTATTTCGCTTCGTTGGTCAGGCCCAGTTTGGCCTTCAGTGCCTGCAATTCTTCGGCTGCTTTGCCTGCATTGGCGGTGCCCAGGGCTTTATTAATCTCCTGGTCGATGCTCTTGCTTTCGTTGGCAATTTCGCCGTAGGATTCGGCCAGTGCTTCTTCCACGGCAATCTTTTCTTTCATGCGCTCCAGCAAGGTTACCGTGCCAGAGGAGTCGAGCTGGGCGAGCTGCTTGTTGATGTTTTTGGTGGCGGCGCTCACCGTGGCGCGGGCTTTCAGGGTTTTCAGCTCATTTTCCCACTGGCTGATGGTTTGCTTGAGCGTCTGCACGTTCTGGTCCATCTGCGCGGCCGACTTCTCGAACTGGGCTTGGTTCTGGGCCGATAAGGCAGCCTGAGCTTCGTTTTCGGACTTTTTGAGCAGGGCTTCGCTGGCCAGGCGGTCGGCCTCGCTGGGGGGTAAATCACCTTTGTGGGCGCGCTGAAGCAGTAATACGGCTTTGTTTTCGTAGTCCAGGGCTTTGGCGCGGAAGCTTTCGCCCTCGTTGCGGGCCCGGATCACCATGGCTTTCACCTCGGCCAGGCCGTGCAGACTTTTATCAAGGTCCTGGCGCAGGTCGCGTAGGCCCTGCTCGGTCAGGTTGATGGGGTTTTCGAGTTGATTGACGGCGGCGTGCGCTTCGGATTGGCCAATTTTGAAAAGGCGGTTCAGGATATTCATCGTGGTAAAGGTTAGACGGTGACGGGTTTAGAAAACTGAATCAATTCGTCGGCGAACTCACTGAGCAGCAGCCCCAGCGAGTTGACCACAGCTTCCAGCTCAACCAGATCCAGCGTTTCGATTTGGAGAGTATCGCGGAAGATGAGGCGGTGACCGGTTTCGTCGAGGGCAAAGGCACCATGAATGATGTCGCGGTTTTTCTGCAATAGGCGCTGGTACACTTCCAGCGAAGGCGCGGGCAGCTCCAGCAGGTATTGTTCCAGAATCAGGAGGGGGTCACCGCAGCCAATAACCAGGTTTTTGATGCCCAGCTCGGGTTTGTCCACCACAAAAATTCCATCCTGCTCCTCGGCGTGGCAGATGTCGAAGCCCAGCTCCAACAGAAAATCCTTAATCTTAAAAAAGTAGTGGTTGGTCATGGCAGGAAGGAAGCTGAGGGGCAAAAACATAAAAGCGGAAGGTAAGCAGGTTGATCGGAGTTCGAGCAAGCATATATCCGATTACTGGCTGGCTCAAAAAAATAGAACCCTCGCGAAGCTGGTTGTCGTTATTGTGGTAAATTTACGATACAACTTTACTCAAAGTTTTAGACATGCTCAAAATTTGAGCTATAAATATTTTTCCACATGTCGCACGTTGGCAAGAACATTCGCAAGCTCAGAACCGTCAAAAAACTTAGTCAGGCTGCTTTCGCGGAACTATTTGGGCTGGCGCGCCCTAGTGTCGGGGCATATGAAGAAGGCAGGTCGGAGCCAAAAATGGAGACGCTGATTCAGATTGCTCAGCATTTTGGCTTATCAGTTGACCTGCTACTTACAAAAGAGCTCACCGTAAATGAGCTGTATAACTTCGACATTTTTAAGGATAAGCTGCAATCGGCCGCGCCGCCCGCGCCGCTGGCCGAAGCTGACCGGCAGCAGAACATGACGCCCTTGGTGCATAGCAATCGGGCGCTGGAGTACATTGTCCACCACCACGATCCGGCGTTCATCGATGCGCTGCCCTGGCTGCAGTTGCCGCACAGCCTGAGTGGGCCTACCAGGGCATTTGAGATAACCGGGGCCGATATGCAGCTGCCGCAGCAAGGCCTGCGCCACCAGGATATTGTGCTCTGCTGCCGCGTCGATAAGGCCCGGCCTCATCTGCATGCGGGCCATATCTACGTTTTCGTAACGCAGAGTAAAGTGCTGGTGCGCCGCCTCGCTGGCCGGCCGGCGGGGGGCAATCTGCTCAAGCTGCGCGCCGATAACCCCGATTATGGAAGTCAGGATTTTGAGCTGACTCAGGCCCTGGAAATCTGGGAAGTGAAAGGGGTATTTACCACGCATCTGCGGCCCCCGGCCCTCCTGGACGAGCGCGTGTTAACGCTGGAGCGGAAGGTGGACGAGCTGATGGAGAAGCTTAAATAGGAATGTGCCCTATAGTAACCTTTGGTTAGCGCGGCTTTTGTCCCCGCACTCCGCCGCTACTCATTCAGGTAGTATTCAGTCCAAGTAGGCAGCTGACTCGTATGGTAATAACATAGGTGAGCCCTGGACCCCACTGTTTGGTACGCCTGCCTGTTTTATTCATTCTTAAAATCCCATAACATGGTCAAAGTAGGACTATTGGTGCGGCTGGAAGCCAAGCCCGGAAAAGAACAAGCAGTAGCCGATTTTCTGTGCGGCGGCCTGCCGCTGGTGCAGGAAGAGCCGGAAACCATCAACTGGTACGGTATTCAGATGGGGCCTTCCACGTTTGGCATCTTCGATACCTTCCCTGATGATGCTGGCCGCAAAGCCCACCTCGGCGGTAAGGTAGCCGCCGCCCTCATGGCTAATGCCGGCGAGCTGCTGTCAGCTGCTCCCACCATCGAAATGATTGATATTCTTGCTTCTAAGTAGGAATTGAGGCTAAGGTGAGCCTGAAAAAGCCCCCCAGATGCGTGATTGGCGCTTCTGGCGGGCTTTTTTGGGTTGAGGATGCGGGCGCGCGTCTACCCCGTTACACCGTCTCCTGGCCTTCCGCTGCCAACTCGCGCAACACCTCGCGCAAGCCTACGGGCTCTTGTATAAGTCGGCTTACGTGCTGCACGTACTCAGCCTCAGCGCGCAGGTAGCGCTTGAGCTGGCGCAGTTCGGCTTCCTGCTTTTTACCCGAACCGCTGAGCACGTTGGAGGGGCCATATTTCAACTCATTCAACTGCTGCTTTAGCTCAATCTGCTGTTGCTGAAGGGCCTGGGTGTAGCGGGTGAGGACGTCATCATCAGCGTGGTCGGTGGGGGCCGATTCGGACAGCAGCTGGAGCAGGGTGTAAAGGTCGTTGGCCTCGTAGGCTTCGGTGATGCGCTGCATGAGCGCGGTTTTATGCTGCTGGGCGTCGGGGTTGCGCTCTAGGTCGGGGTGGTGGGTGCGGGCCAACTGGCGGTAGAGGGTTTTGGTGTTGGATAATAATTGTTGCTCCTCTTCGCGGGCTGCTTTTTCGGCGACTTCCCGCGCCTTCTGGGCCTTGGTTTTGCGCCGAGCGCGGGCCTGCTCCGCCGCTTGCTCGTGCGGGGGCAGCGAGGAGTCAAAGCTGGCGTTGGCTTCTGCTGCGTCTGAAGTACCGCTTCGCGCCTGGGCTGAACGGCGCTGGGGGGCATATTTGAGCAACATATCCGAGGCGTCTTCCCCAAACCGCTCCTGCAAAGCGCGAGCATTCCCAACGATTACTCCCGTTATCTGCTCTTCCTCGGCCCGACTGAAAAAGTGCAGTAACAGAGCATTTTCCAACGGCGCGAACAGCGTCTGCCGCGCCTCCACTACGGCCCGCGCTGCTGGCCCCACCTGCTGCCAATAGCGTCGGCGAGCGTCGGCCTGCTCGGCCTGCAAGTCGCGCAGGCGCTGGCGCAACCCTTCCACCTGCTGCACTGCCTCCCGAAATGCCTGTTGGGCGGGGTTAATAGCCGCATTTGTAGTCGGAATTGGTAAGGAATTCGCGGCTGGAAGGTCGGAAGTAGGATTGTGTGCCATGGGCCGGCAAAGGTAAGCGTAACCCCAGGCTCCGGCTTGGGAAATCGTTGCTATCCTGCGAGTCGCGCTACTGACGTTCAATGACGCACCAAGCGGGAGCTTAGCTGCGCTGTCCTTCGGTTGGCGTTATATCACTCCACACTTCATACGCCACCCGGAACGTGTTGCAGTGCGCGTCCACGATGTCGGCGAGGCGCTCGGAGTAGCCGCCGCCCATGCTCACGGCCACGGGCAGGTGGTGGTCCTGGCACAGTCCCAGGACGAACTCATCCCGCAGCCGGCAGCCGATCTGGGTCAGGGCCAGCTTGCCTAGCTTATCGGTCGCCAGCACATCCACCCCCGCCTGAAAAAAGACAAAATCCGGCTGAATATCAGCTACCAAGCCCGGTAAAATAGCCCTGAGCCGCTCCAGATATTCCGCGTCGCCGGTGCCCAGCGCCAGTTCCACGTCCAGGTCCGATTTCTCTTTGCGCAGTGGATAATTGGCCCCCGCGTGCATGGAAAAGGTGAACACGCGTGGCTCCTGCTGAAAAATGCTGGCCGTGCCGTCGCCCTGATGCACGTCTAGGTCCACGACCAGCACCTGCCGGGCCAGGCCGTGGTGGAGCAGGTGGGCGGCGGCAATGGCCATGTCATTGAGCACGCAAAAACCCTCGCCTCGGTCGGCAAAGGCGTGGTGGGTGCCGCCGGCCAGGTTCAGCGCCACGCCATCTTTTAGTGCTTTTAGCGCCGACTGCAAGGTGCCGGCGCTGCTACTCAAAGAGCGGCGCACCAGCTGCTCGCTCTGCGGCAAACCCAGCCGGCGCACCTCGGCGGGAGCGAGGCGCTGGTCGCGCACCTTATGCCAGTACTCGGCCGTGTGCACGCGCAAAATATCCTCCTCAGCGCACAGGCCGGGGTCATAGAAGTCGGTCTGGGGGGCAATTCCCTGCCACAGCAGCTGCTCCCGAATCAGGGCGTACTTGGCAATGGGAAACCGATGGCCGGGGGGCAAATCCAGGGTGTAGCGGTCGGAGGTGGCGAGGCAGGGCATGAGCGGGCGTTCTTAAAGTCGGGTTCCTGCAGAGGTACGTAGAGGCAGGCTGCGGAGGTACGCAGTGTGCTGACGGCTGCAATCACTATCCTCCGCGAACCTCTGCGCCCAGCCTCTGCGTACCTCTACGGAAACCCACCGTCTGAACACCATGCCTACCAAAAAGCTTCGCAGTAACGACCTGCGCAAAATCGGCTACCCCGAAGGCCGCGTCATTGGCCTGGCCCTGGATGCGCTGGCCGATAAGCAGCTCAAAACCCTTGACAAAGGCAGCGTCCTGGCTTTGTTGCAACAAATAAAAGCCGACCCCTACGCCTTCCTGCGCGACCCGCTCTGGCGCGAGGTAGCCCAGGAACTCGTGCCCCAGCCCAGCCGCGAGGTCGGCCTCAATCCCGACATCAAAGACTACCGCCGCTACGGCGAGCAGTTTATCGAAGATGGGGCCCGCCGCCAGATGGACACGGCCATGCAGCTGCCCGTCACCATCGACGGGGCCCTCATGCCCGATGCCCACCAGGGCTACGGTCTGCCCATCGGCGGCGTACTGGCCGTGAATAACGCGGTAATTCCCTACGGCGTGGGCATGGACATCGGCTGCCGGATGGCACTGTCTGTCTTTGAGTTGCCGGCCAGCTACCTGAATAAGCATAGCCAGGAGTTGCGCAAGCTGCTGTTGGAGCACACCAAGTTTGGCAACAAGGAGGTGTTTAAGAAACCCTATACCGACGACCCCATTT
This sequence comes from Hymenobacter roseosalivarius DSM 11622, assembly GCF_900176135.1. Taxonomy (GTDB): domain Bacteria; phylum Bacteroidota; class Bacteroidia; order Cytophagales; family Hymenobacteraceae; genus Hymenobacter; species Hymenobacter roseosalivarius. The sequence goes on from NZ_FWWW01000082.1 coordinate 136,286, forward strand.
TCGAGCGGCCGGAGTTTCGCGAAATCGGCGTGGTGCGGCACAAGCGCGACTCGGCTTTGGCTCAGATCGGGAGCTCGGGCTCGGGCAACCACTTCGTGGAGTTTGGCTTGGTAGATATTACTGACCCAAACAATGAATTGGGCGTGCCAGTGGGACAGTATGTGGGCCTATTATCGCATAGCGGCTCGCGGGGGCTGGGAGCGGCCGTGGCCCAGCACTTCACCAAAGTAGCCATGGAAAAATGCCCCCTGCCGCCCCAGGCGCGGCATCTGGCCTGGCTGTCGTTGGATTCGCAGGAAGGGCAGGAGTACTGGCGTGCCATGAACCTGGCCGGCGACTACGCCTCGGCCTGCCACCACGATATTCACCGTCGCCTCAGCAAAGCTTTGGGCAATGCCGCCTTAGCCCAGGTGGAAAACCATCACAACTTTGCCTGGAAGGAAACCCTGCCGGATGGTCGCGAGGCCATTGTGCACCGTAAGGGCGCTACGCCGGCTGGCAAAGGCGTGCTCGGCGTGATTCCCGGCTCGATGACGGCCCCCGGCTTTATTGTGCGCGGCCGTGGGGAGCGGGACTCGCTGCAATCGGCCGCGCACGGTGCCGGGCGGCGCCTGAGCCGCACCCAGGCCAAAGCCCAAATAGCAGAGGGCGACATGCGCCGCCAACTGCGCGACCACGGCGTAGAGCTCATCGGCGGCGGCCTCGACGAAGCGCCCGCCGCCTACAAGGATATTCATCAGGTAATGGCCCATCAGCGTGATTTAGTAGACGTGCTGGGTACTTTCACGCCTAAAGTGGTGCGTATGGACGCGGGTGGAAGCAGAGGAAAAGGGCGAGGGGAGTAGATGGGGGGGCTTCTTACAGAATTTTTGTTGGTTATGCTGAGCCTGTCGAAGTATTTCTACCGATCAATAACCTCAACGAAGCGGTAGAGATGCTTCGGCAAGCTCAGCATGACCCGTAGTACTAAGGAGCATTTAAGGTTCTTATCTATCTGTTTTAATCGGCGCCACGCTTTTGTTTAGACAGCAAGGCACGAATCCATTGTCTTGATTTCTGATCTTCTTGCTCAATAAGATCGACGTGATACTTAGCTAAAATGGCGCTGTCCATGACTTGATTATAACACGTCCAACTTTCGACCTTTCCATCATAGACGATGCAACCTTCTTGGCGAATCAACATACCATACTTTTTCTCTAGTGTATCCGCATAGACTGGTACTGCAATTCCCCAAAAGTAATAGCCAATAATTCCTTCTTTGGTATCTGCTTTAGCTCGGGCTATACCTTCGTAGCAGGTACTTTCTTCCTGAGTGGCAGATACTTTAGTATCTGCAATTTCGCTGGCAATTAGGAGCTTAGTGGCAGTAGTATCGATAATAGCTTGGCTGCTCGTAGCAGTGCCTTGATGCTGATCACTACAGGACAGCATAAAGCCTGCGCTCAAAAGCAATACTGTAAACTTGGCAATCAGCATAAGAGAAGATATGTAATACAAGGTAAAACTATCTAGCATCTATCAGCTTCTCGGTAGCAACCCCCACCCCAAAAAACGAGTACGGCTAAACTTCGCTTCGTGCAGCTAGCCTTGTGCTACAGCACACTTAATAGATTTTACTGCACCTACTATTATGCCTTCATCTTCTACAAAACGCTTACACAAGCAAGTAGCGCTGGTTACGGGAGCCAGCTCGGGCATTGGAACGGGAGTAGCTGTAGCCTTGGCTGAAGCGGGCGCAACTGTGGTGGTCAACTACCATAGTGATGCCGAAGAGGCTGAGCAGGTAGTGGCGCACATAAAAGAAAAGGGCGGAAGGGCCATTACCATCAAAGCCGACGTGAGCAAGGAAGACCAGGTGCAGCAAATGTTTCGGCAGACGATTGAGCAGTTTGGGACCCTCCATATTCTGATAGCCAACTCTGGTATTCAGCAGGATGCGCCGCTGGTAGACATGACGCTGGAGCAGTGGCAACAGGTAATTGACGTGAACCTGACCGGCCAGTTTTTGTGCGCCCGTGAGGCGGCGCGGGAGTTTATCAAGCGCGGCGTGCAGCCGGATATATCCAGGGCTGCCGGCAAGATAATCTGCATGAGCTCGGTACACGAAACTATTCCGTGGGCGGGCCACGCCAACTACGCCGCCTCGAAAGGGGGCCTGATGCTGCTCATGAAAAGCATGGCCCAGGAGTTGGCGCCGCACAAAATCCGGGTGAACAGCATCGCGCCGGGCGCCATCAAAACCCCTATTAATAACGAAGCCTGGGAAACGCCCGAAGCGGCCCGTAAGCTGCTGGAACTCATTCCCTACGGCCGGATTGGGGAGGTGGAGGATATCGGGCGGGCCGCTGCCTGGCTGGCTTCCGACGAGTCTGATTATGTCCACGGCACTACCTTGTACGTAGATGGTGGCATGACTTTGTATCCGGGCTTCGCCGACAACGGCTGATGTTTTGCTTATTAACGAATGAAGAATTGGGGAGTTAGTCGTCCTCTCCAATTCTTGATTCCGCCAAGCGTTACCCCTCATTCTTCATCAAAAAATGACTGCCGAACAAGTACGCTTAGCTGAATCAAACGCTCAGAATACATCCTGGAAGAAATTTGGTCCTTACCTCACCGAGCGGCAGTGGGGCACCGTGCGCGAAGACTATTCGGCCAACGGCAACGCCTGGGAGTATATTACCCACGACCTGGCCCGCAGCTACGCCTACCGCTGGGGCGAGGAGGGCTTGGGGGGCATTTCGGACCACCGCCAGCACTTCTGTTTCTCGGTCGCGCTTTGGAACGGGGCCGATGGCATTCTGAAAGAGCGCCTGTTTGGCCTCACCAACGGTCAGGGCAACCACGGCGAGGACGTGAAGGAGTACTATTATTACCTCGACAGTACGCCCACGCACTCCTACATGAAGATGCTGTACAAGTATCCGCAGCAGGAGTTCCCGTACGTGCAGTTGGTTAAAGAAAGTGCCCGTCGTACCCGCCAGCAGCCCGAGTACGAGCTGGAGGACACGGGCATCTTCGCCGAAAACCGGTATTTTGATGTATTTATAGAATATGCCAAGGCGGGCATCGATGACATTCTGATTCAGATAACGGTGCACAACCGGGGGGCAAAAATGGCCCCCATCATGGTGCTGCCGCAGGTGTGGTTTCGCAACACCTGGTCGTGGGGCCACGACCCGTATCGGCCGCAGCTAAGCACGCCGGAGTCCGGCGTCGTGCAGCTAGAGCATCAGACCATGGGCCGCTATCAACTCTATTGTGACCAGAATCCGTCCTTACTTTTCTGCGACAACGACACTAACGGTGAGAGGCTATATGGCCTGCCGGCTGATGGTTTGTTCTTCAAAGATGGCATCAACGATTATGTCATCGATGGCAAGCTAGACGCCATCAACCCGGCCCAAACGGGCACCAAAGCCGCCGCGCAGTACACGCTGCATATTCCGCCGGGCGAGTCCCAAACAGTGCGGCTGCGGCTGAGCCAGACTACCCTCACGGCCCCATTCGCTGATTTTGCCAACCTGTTCGCCGCCCGTGTGCAAGAGGCAGACGAGTTTTACGACTGCGTTCAGGAGAAAATGACCGACCCCGATGCCCGCAATATTCAGCGGCAGGCGTTTGCGGGCATGCTCTGGAGTAAGCAGTTCTATTACTACGACATGGCCCAGTGGATTGATGGCGACCCGCTGATGCAAGCTCCGCCCAACCAGCGACGCACGGGCCGCAACAGCAACTGGCGCCACCTCTACAACGCCGACATCATCTCCATGCCCGATAAGTGGGAATACCCGTGGTACGCGGCCTGGGACCTCGCTTTTCACTGTATTCCGCTGGCCATGGTCGATGCGCAGTTTGCCAAAAACCAGCTGCGCTTGCTCACCCGCGACTGGTATATGCACCCCAGCGGGCAGCTGCCGGCCTACGAGTGGAACCTGAGCGACGTGAACCCGCCGGTGCATGCCTGGGCTACGTGGCGGGTGTATCAGATGGATAAAAAGCTGAACAACGGCCAGGGCGACACTCACTTTCTGGAATCAGTTTTTCATAAGCTGACCCTCAACTTCACCTGGTGGGTAAACCATAAGGATAAAAACAACCGCAACATCTTCGAGGGGGGCTTTTTGGGGCTGGATAACATTGGGGTGTTCGACCGCTCGGCCCCGCTACCTACCGGCGGTACCATCGAGCAGTCAGACGGCACCAGCTGGATGGCCATGTATGCCCTCAATCTTATGCGCATCGCGCTAGAGTTGGCCCAAACCAACCCCGTGTACCAGGATATCGCCAGCAAGTTCTTCGAGCATTTCCTCTACATCGTGGACGCCATGACCCGCAGCGGCGACGGTGCCTTCAATCTCTGGGACGAGGAGGACGAGTTTTACTATGATGTGTTGCTCACCCCCGATAATGCCCGCACCAAGCTCAAGGTGCGCTCCATCGTGGGCCTGATTCCGCTGTTCGCGGTGGAAGTGCTGGACGAGGAGCTGCTGGCGGCCATGCCAGACTTCAGCCGCCGTCTGCGCTGGATGCTCGACAACCGGCCCCACCTGGCCGAGTTGGTGTCGCGGTGGCAGGAGCCAGGCAAGGGCGAGCGGCACCTGCTGTCCTTGCTGCGTAGTCACCGCCTCAAGTGCCTGCTGCGGCGCATGCTGGACGAGGCCGAGTTTTTGTCGGAGTTTGGGGTGCGGGCCATGTCGCGCTACCATCTGAAACACCCCTACGTGTACCACACGCCCGAAACCGACTTTACGGTCGGCTACGTGCCCGGCGAGGCGGAGTCGAGCATGTTTGGTGGCAACTCCAACTGGCGCGGCCCCATCTGGTTCCCAATTAACTATCTGATTATCGAGTCGTTGCAGAAGTTTTATACCTACTACGGCAACTCCCTTAAAGTGGAGTATCCCACGGGCTCCGGCGAGCTGCGCAACCTCCAGGACATTGCCGCCTGCCTCTCAGAGCGCCTGACCAAGCTGTTTCTGAAAGACGAAAACGGGCACCGCCCCGCCTTCGGCAACTCCGCGCTGCTCCAAACCGATCCTCACTTCAAAGACAACCTGCTCTTCCACGAGTACTTCCACGGTGACGATGGCCACGGCCTCGGGGCCAACCACCAAACCGGCTGGACCGGCCTGATCGTGCGGCTCCTGTAGCCGCAATCTTAAAGCGGTTTCCAACAAGAACCTCATGCAGAGCAAAGCGAAGCATCTCGCTCACGGTCGTTGAAATAGTAATCCTGCTAAACACGCGAGATGCTCCGCTTTGCTCTGCATGACGTTCTGGGATTTTATTCCCTACTATTGAAGCTGCATTCCTCCGTTTCACCCGCTCCTTCAAATGCTCCGATTCAGCACTGCTGCTTGCTTAGCTGCCTTCATTTTACTCGCCGCCCCCATCGCTCAGGCCCAGCAAAATGCCCCCCAGGATTCCGTTTTCGTTCGTCAGAATTACCGTAAGCTCGACCGCCTTATCCCGATGCGCGACGGGGTGAAACTGTACACGGTCATCTACGTGCCCCTTGACGCCGCGAAGAAAACCCGCTACCCTTTTCTGCTGGAGCGCACGCCCTATTCAGCGCCTCCCTACGGCGAAACGAATTACCCTAAAACCGGCCCTGGTATGAGTCGGGCGTTGTCGCGGGAGAAGTACATTTTCGTGTACCAGGATGTGCGCGGGCGCTACAAAAGTGAGGGCCAGTTTGAGGAGGTGACGCCCAACGTGCCCGGCAACAAAACCAAGCAAACCGACGAAAGCTCTGACACCTACGATACCATCGAGTGGCTGCTCAAGAACGTGCCGAACCATAATGGGCGGGCGGGTATTACGGGCATTTCGTATCCTGGCTTCTACGCCACAGCCGCCCTGCCCGACGCGCATCCGGCCCTGAAAGCGGTGTCGCCCCAGGCCCCGGTGACGGACGAATTTATCGGCGACGACGCCCGGCATAACGGCGCGTTTTTCCTGCTGGATAACTTCTCTTTTACTACTTATTTTGATGCGCCACGCACTGGACCGCTGGAGGAATACGAGCCCTTATTTTCCTTTAAACCCAAGGATGTATATCAGTTTTTCCTCGACCTGGGCCCCATCAAAAATGCCAACGCACCCCAGTATTTTAACAACCGCGCCAAAATCTGGAACGAGTATCAGGAGCACGATACCTACGACGCCTATTGGCAGGCGCGCAATATCCGAACGGCATTGAAAAGCGTCAAGCCCGCGGTATTGGTTGTGGGGGGCTTTTTTGACGCGGAAGATTTGTTTGGAGCGCTCAATACCTATAAAGCAATTGAGCAACAAAACCCTAAGAATAACAGCCGTTTGGTGATGGGACCGTGGACGCACGGTGCTTGGTCGCGGCCGGAGTGGAGCCAGTTTGGGCCGCTGAGCTTTGGCAGTAATACCGCCCAGTATTTTCAGGAGGAAATTGAGCTGAAGTTCTTCAATTCCTACCTCAAAGACAAAGGTAGGTTTACCCAGGCCGAAGCCACCATCTTCAACACGGGCACGAATCAATGGAAGACGTTTGAGCAGTGGCCCCCGGCCGCCACCCAAGCCCAGACTCTCTTTTTTCAGCCTAACGGAACGCTTGCTTTTGCTCCCGCTACCGCCCCGGAAACCTTCGCTGAGTACGTGAGCGACCCCAGCAAGCCCGTGCCCTACACCGACGGGATCTTCGCCCGCCGCAACAACGAGTACATGATAGAGGATCAGCGCTTTGCCGCCCGCCGCCCCGATGTGCTCGACTTCCAAACTGAACCCCTGGCCGAAGACCTGACTCTGGCCGGTCCGCTCACCGCCGACCTGTTCGTAACTACCACCGGCACCGATGCCGATTTTATCGTCAAGCTCATTGACGTGCTCCCCGATACGGCCCGTAATCCTGTGCCTAACCCCAAGAACCTCCAGCTGGCTGGCTACCAGCGCCTGGTGCGCGCCGAGGTAATCAGGGGGCGTTTTCGCAACAGTTTCGAGAAGCCGGAGCCGTTTCAGCCCGGTCAGATAGCGGAAGTGAAATACGAGCTGCCCGGCGTGCTGCACACCTTCAAAAAAGGCCACCGCCTGATGGTGCAGGTGCAAAGCTCCTGGTTTCCGCTTGTCGACCGCAATCCGCAGACTTTCGTGGATATTGACAAGGCCGAGGATAAAGACTTCGTGAAGGCCACAATACGCCTGTACCATGATGCCCAGCGGCACTCGGGACTACGAGTGCTGAAACAGCAGTAGCCGCCGCGCCGCTGGAAGCTTAGGTTGCGGCTGGGGTAATCGGTTCCAGCACGCGTACCGCGTCGCCCACCCGAATTTGCCCCCCGCGCACGATGTGGGCGGTTAGGCCACCGTGTCCGCGCATGGCGTTGTAGCCGCCCGGACCCAACTCTTCCTCCATGCGCGAGCAGGGGTGGCATTCGCCGGTTATTTCCAGAATCACTTCGTCGCCCAGCTGTATCTGGCGGTTTTTCAGCGCCAGCAGATTCAGGCCACTGACCACCAGGTTGCGTCGGATCCGGCCCGGCTCTATGGGCGCGTCTAGTCCCAAAAAGCCCCCCACCGCCGCTAAGTGCTCGTGCTGAAGTAGCGTGACCTGCCGTTTGCCACCGGGCTTGGGGCGGGCATGGTCGCCGCGCAGGTGGGCGTCGGTCAGTACTTCTACTTCCGGCAAAGACACAAGCGGTTCGCGTCGCACGGGCCGGATACCAATCCACTCGAGGCGGCCGGTTTGGGGCAACGTAGCCAGCAGCCGGGCAATGGTCGATTTGTCGTCGCCGAAGAAGGGGAAAGCCATGTTATAGGAAGTAATGCGCTTGTGAGTAGTTGCAAAAGTAACGTACGCTCGTCATGCAGAGCAAAGCAAAGCATCTCGCGTGCAGTCGTAATAGTACCTGACAATAAAATCCGTTGACATGCTGAGCGGAGTTGAAGCATCTCTACCGCCTCAGTGAGGTTCGTAACCAGTTAGAGATGCTTCGACAAACTCAACATGTCAACGGATTTTCTACCTAGCACTGAGAGGAAATGTATTTTATTATTGTAATAATTAATTTAATTATAGCCTTATTGCCAGCACAGCTGACATATACGATTCGCGAATGAAGGCACAGCAATTACAAAAAAACGTAGCCCAGATTCTTGCTCCGGCAGGCATACAGGTGGATGGCTCGCAGCCCTGGGATTTGCAAATCCACAACGACCGGTTTTATCAGCGGGTACTCAGCCAGGGAACGCTTGGGCTGGGCGAATCGTACATGGACGGCTGGTGGGACTGCGAGCAGATCGATGAGTTTATCTTTCGGGCGCTCCGGGCCGACTTGTACAAAACCGCTCGTCTGGGGTGGCGCAGCGTACTGGAAGTGCTGCTGACTAAGATATTCAACCGCCAAGCTAAAGGCAAAGCCGCCCAAAATGCCCAGCGCCACTACGACATCGGCAACAACCTGTACGAGCTGATGCTGGACAAGCGCATGACGTACAGCTGCGGCTATTGGAAGAACGCCGACAACCTCGATCAGGCCCAGGAAAATAAGCTGGACCTGATTTGCCGCAAACTCTACCTCCAGCCTGGTCAGCGCGTGCTCGATATTGGCTGTGGCTGGGGCAGCTTCGCCAAATTCGCCGCCAAGCGCTACGGAGTGGAGGTGGTAGGCGTAACGGTGGCCCGCGAGCAGGTAAAGCTGGCACAGGAGCTATGCAAGGGCCTGCCCATCGAAATACGGTTGCAGGACTACCGCGACGTGCGCGAAAAATTCGACCATGTGGTGTCAATAGGCATGGCCGAACATGTGGGCCACCGCAACTACCGCACTTATATGCAAACCGCCGCGCGCTGCCTGAAAGATGATGGTTTGTTCTTGCTGCACACCATCGGTATGGCCTATTCCCGCACCTCCGCTGACCCGTTTACGAACAAATATATATTCCCCAACTGCCTTTTACCCTCCATCAAGCAGTTAGGCGGAGCGATGGAGCACCTCTTCGTGCTCGAAGACTGCCATAACTTCAGCGTACACTACGACTATACGCTGATGGCCTGGTTTAAGAACTTTGACCAGAGTTGGGAGCAGTTGCAGCCTACCTACGGCGACCGGTTTTATCGGATGTGGAAGTATTATTTACTGTCCAGCGCCGCGTCCTTCCGGGCGCGGCACAATCAGCTCTGGCAAATGGTGCTCTCCAAGCGCGGTTTGTTGGGAGGGTACGAGTCGGTGCGGTAAGGCCGAGAAACGTTGGGAAAAAGCCCCCCGGATAGCTATTATAAGCACAAAAAAAC
>NZ_FWWW01000079.1 GCF_900176135.1 Hymenobacter roseosalivarius DSM 11622
AAAAATTTTAATCTTAGGTTTCTGAATGAAAAAGCCCCCACAGAAAGAATAGCTCGGCTGTGGGTGTTAAAGGCGCTGAACACCATCAGGGGCAGTTCGCTGCGTATCTTTACTCTAACGCTTGCGGTTTAAACGAATTAGCTGGATGTTACTGGGCGGTCATGCTGAAGAGAGGAAGCATCTTGCGTGTTAAGTTGAAATACTAACCTGACGTCAGCACGCGAGATGCTTCGCTCTGCTCTGCATGACCGCCTTTTTTAAAGTGCCTTCTAAACGTGTCACCTCTCCCACATGGCCCAACCCCTTGATTTAGCTGCCGTTCGCTCGTTCGAGAACCTGGAATTTCTGGCGCGTCAGCTGGTCGAAGGCTTTATCACGGGCTTGCATCAGTCGCCCTACCACGGCTTTTCGGTGGAGTTTTCGGAGCACCGCCTGTACAATCCTGGTGAAAGCACCCGCCACCTCGACTGGAAAGTATTTGCCCGCACCGATAAGTTGTTTGTGAAGCGCTACGAGGAGGAAACCAACTTGCGCTGCCACTTGCTGCTCGATGTATCGCCGAGCATGTATTATCCAGCGCCAGGCAATGACAAACTGCGCTTTTCCATCCTGTGCGCCGCCGCTCTTATTACCCTACTCCAGAAGCAGCGCGACGCCGTGGGCCTGGTCACCTTCGCCGATAAAGTGGAGCTGCAAACGCCGGTGCGCTCCACCAGTACCCACCGCCATACGCTGCTCCTAACGCTGCAACAGCTGCTGGAAAGGCCCCCCACACGGCGCGCTACCGACGTGTCGCACGTTATTCATCAGATTGCCCAGCAGATTCCGAAACGCTCTTTAGTCGTGCTATTTAGTGATATGCTGGGCCGCGCTCCGGAGGAGCAAACTGCTACGCTGGCGGCTTTGCAACACCTGCGTCACCAGCATCACGAGGTACTCTTATTCCACGTAATGGACCGCGCCACGGAGTCGGAGTTCGCCTTTGCCGATCGGCCATATCTGTTTGAGGACATTGAAACCGGTGAGCAAGTTAAGTTGCAGCCCAATCAGGTGCGCGAGCAGTACCGCGCCGCCATGCAGCGCTACGAGCAGGATTTGGCTCTGCGCTGCGGTCAGTATAAAATCGACTTCGTGCCCGTTGATATCCGGGAGCCGTTTGATAAGGCGCTGTATGCGTATCTAGTGAAAAGAGGAAAAGTGCGGTAGGGGTGCCTCGCGGGTGCCCGCCGCTGCTGACGTTGGCTTGCGATGATATAATGATTCTGCTTATCAGTGCCCAATTAAATTACGACGGGTGCGTGCGACGCGCCCCTACTTCGGCGTAGTCGGTAACGATTGCCACAAGTACTTGCACGCCAGCGTTCTATATGGCCGCCAATTCTCGGCTATTATTGTGATGCGGTGTAAGAGAGGCCGGCCCGTTTCTTCCAGCTGATACATGCGGCGCATAGCGTTTTGTATGCCTAAATCACCTTCGGGAAACACGTCAGGCTGATCTAAAGCGAACATTTGTAGCATTTGCGCCGTCCAGCGGCCCACGCCGCGGATGGCGGTAAGGTGATGAGTGAGAGCTTCTTCCTCCAGCCCAGCGATGAACTCGTAGTCGAGCTTATTTTCAAGAGAATACTCAGCGATGGCGCGCAGGTAGCTCGCTTTCTGGCGCGACAGGCCGGCGGCGCGCAGCTCCTCATCGCTCATCAACACGAGCACGCTAGGCTCGGGGTAGCCATCGGGCCGGAATAAAGCTTCTACTTTCTTCCAGATAGCGGCGGCGGCTTTGGTTGAAATCTGCTGACTGACGATGGCTTTTAGTAATGCCAGATAAATATCCTCATGGGGGCGAGGCACGACGGGGTGGCAGTTATCAATCACGGCGGCCAGGATTGGGTCGCGGCGCAGGTGGGCTAAGGCTGCTTCGTGGGAAAATTCAGTAAGCATAGAAGCGAAAGCTGGCCTAACGAAAGCTGATGTCGGTGCGGTGCGTATCGATGGCAATGTACTCTAGTACTTCGCCGGCTGCGGTCAGCTTCACGCCAGTCAGGCAGTTGCCCATATAGGCGCCCGTATCAAGGTAAAGAGCCTGGTGGGCCGCATCGAAAGCCGGCCGGCAGTCCTGGGTAGGTGTGTGGCCGACTACTTGGAGGCGGCCGATGTTGCGCAAGGGTCCACGGCGCCAAAGCACGCCATCCTGGTCGTCTTCGTCGAGGGGGGTAGGCGTATTGGCCAGACCCGCGTGGCTTACAAACACAGCGTCATTTTCCCAATATAAAGGCCGCTGAGCCAACCAGATAAGGTGGGGCAGCTGCAAGTGGGCCTGTACCGTGTATTGCTCCACCGTCTCGCGGCCGCCCCATTCCAGCCAGTTCGGATACGGACCCTGGGGGCCATAATACTTGAGCATACCAGCTTCGTGGTTGCCCTTCAAGAATACAGTCTGCTTGGGATGCTTCAGGTTGAGGGCAATGGCAGCGGCTACCGTTTCGGGCGAGAAGTTGCCCCGATCCACGAGGTCACCCACTTGGATGAGCATTTCCCGGGCCGGGTTCCAGTGCTGCAACAGCTCCAGAAAGGTGAAATAACAGCCATGCACGTCACCAACAATAAACAGGTTCATACGGAAGCAATCAAGCTAGAAGCCGGAGGGCAAAAATACGCCTCCGTGGTGGCCGCCCGCATACGCGCTGGTGAACCACAGGGGAGCTTCGCGGAATGGGTAAGCAAAAGTAGCACAAACCCTAGTTGTTGCCTTGTTCTTCCGCCGACACTTCGGCAATACTTAAGCCCAGCCGTTTTACCAGTGGACCGATGGTGAGACCCTGCACGATGATAGAGAAAATAACCACCACGTACGTGATGCCTACAATGAGGTCGCGGGCGGGGCTGGGGGGCAAAGACAGCGCCAAAGCCACGGAAATGCCCCCCCGCAGCCCGCCCCAGGTCAGAATCTTGACGGAGTGCTCCGTGAAGCTGCGGCGGAAGCGCAGTACACCCAAGGGCAAGGCCACGGCCACCAGGCGGGCCAGCAGTACTACTACGATGGCCACCGCGCCCACCAGCAAGTCAGTGAGACCAAGCTGTACTACCAGTATCTCCAGGCCAATGAGTACGAAAAGCACCGCGTTGAGAATCTCATCAATAATTTCCCAGAATTTATCCACGTACTCGCGGGTCGTGTCCGACATGCCCAGCGAGCGGCCCTGCTGCCCAACGATAAGGCCCGCCACCACAATGGCCAGCGGCCCGGAGGTGTGCAGGGCCGCCGCTAAGGCCGTGCCGCCCGTTACCAGGGCCAGGGTAATCAGCACCTCCACTTTGTAGTTGTCGATGGAGCGGAGCAGTCGGTAGCCGCCGTAGCCGAGTAGGGCGCCCAGCAAAATGCCCCCCACGGCCTCCTGCAGAAATAAAATGGCTACACCGCTCGGCCCTAGCTCTTCCCAGCCCACCTGAGCAATCTGAAATAAGCTCACAAACACTACCACCGCAATGCCATCATTAAATAGCGATTCGCCTACTACTTTGATTTCCAGGTTTTTGGGAATGCGCGCCTGTTTTAAAATGCCCAGCACGGCAATAGGATCGGTGGGGGAGATGAGCGCCCCAAACAGCAGGCAATAGATGAAGTTTGTGGGCAACCCAAACAGGGGTAGCAGGAAATACATGGTTGTGGCTACCAGCAGGGTAGAGGTAAGCGTTCCGATGGTAGCCAAAGCAAACACCGGCACCCGCTCCTCGCCCAAGCTTTCGGCATCCACATGAATAGCGCCCGCAAAAAGCAGAAAGCTCAACATCACCTGCATGAGGATGGTGTTGAAATCGACGCTGCGAACCAGCTCCACTATGGTAAGCACGCTGCTTACCCCCAGCCGCCCCAGCCCAACCAACAGCAGCGACGATACCAAGGCCAATACCATCAGGCCAATCGTGGAGGGCAGCCGCAAAAACCGGTGATTAAGGTAGCCAAAAGAGGCTGCTACTACCATCAAAACGGCGAATACATTATATAGCTTCATGCGCAACGACAAAAGAAAATAGAAGGCAGGCATCCGGCCCAAACGTGCCCAAGGTCGCCTATTTTTTAGTTATCGTTAGTAAGAGCCGTAAATTTGCCCTTGCTTCCGTACTATTCTCTTGCCTGCGCCCCTACATTACTCTGATGCCCACATTGTTTCGAATAATTATTAGTCCTATCCGCGAATTATCAAGCAGCGGGAAGCTCTCGGGCTTGCTGCTGCTGCTGGCTACGGCATTTTCGCTGGCAATCAGTAATTCGGCGTTTGGCGAAAGTTATTTGCGCCTTTGGGAGACGCATATAGGCATTGCTCCGCTCGAGAAAACCATGTCCCATTGGATAAATGATGGGCTAATGGTGATCTTCTTCTTCTTAGTAGGGTTAGAAATAAAGCGGGAAGTCCTCTACGGTGAGCTAACTAATCTGCGAGCCGCTCTATTGCCAGTAGTAGCGGCTGTGGGTGGTGTTACGGCGCCGGCCGTGATCTACCTGCTGTGTACAACAGGCACGGGCCTGACGCATGGCTGGGCGGTGCCCACGGCCACCGACATTGCTTTTTCGCTGGGTATTCTCTCCCTACTCGGTGATAGGGTGCCGTTCAGCCTGCGCATTTTCCTAACGGCGCTGGCTATTATTGATGACTTGCTGGCCGTCGTGATTATCGCTATTTTCTATACCGCCGATCTGAATGTGACCTATTTGCTGGCTAGCGTGGGCTTGCTGGTAGTTTTGGTTGCGCTAAACCGACTGAAAATAGGTTGGTTGCCGCTATACTTTTTGCTTGGTCTGGCCTTGTGGTATTGCGTGCTGAAATCGGGGGTACACGCTACCATCGCTGGGGTGCTGTTGGCGCTCACCATCCCCACCGACGCTATCGAACGGATTGAGCATGCCCTGCAAAAGCCGGTCAGCTACCTCATTCTGCCCCTATTTGCCTTGGCCAATACGGCTATTATCCTCTCCGTTGATACGCTGCGGGAGTTAACCACACCGTTGAGCTTGGGTATCGTGCTGGGACTATTGCTGGGAAAGCCTATTGGAATTTTTGGCACTTCGTGGCTGATGATCAAAACCGGCATGGCTTCCTTGCCCGCCAACGTGAACTGGCGGCGCCTGCTGGGGCTGGGCTTTACGGCTGGCATCGGCTTCACGATGGCAATATTCATTGCCAATCTTTCCTTCTCCGATGCCAGCCGCGTTGACCTGGCTAAACTGGCCGTTATTTTAGGCTCTGTTCTTTCGGCCCTGGTTGGTCTTTTCCTGCTGCGTCCGCGCCCGGATATGGCTGCCGTGGCGGCCGAAACCCCCGAATTGGTGAAAGAGGCCTAAGCGCCCACCGCCGCTACTGGTACCGCCGCTAACGCCGTCTCTATACGGGCTACCATTGCATCGTCGATATCGAGGTGGGTGACGAAGCGAATCATTTGGGGACCAAATGAGGATGCCCGAATTCCTTGCTCTTCCAGATGCTCCAGAAAAGCCTTGGGGGACATTTCGTCGGTCAAGCGGAAGATAACCAGATTGGTCTCGACTGGCAGCACTTCAGCTACATACGGCTGGTTTTGGAGCACCGTACTCAGCTGTTGTGCCCGACGGTGGTCGTCGGCCAGGCGCGCCACGTTGTGTTCCAGCGCATACAGACCGGCTGCCGCCAGATAGCCCGCCTGCCGCATACCACCGCCCATCACCTTACGAATGCGCTTCGATTTCTGAATCAGGGCTTTGCTGCCCAGCAGCACGGAGCCAACCGGTGCCCCCAGGCCTTTCGACAAGCACACCGAAATCGAGTCGAAGTACTCGCCATACTCCTGAGCCGACTGGCCCGTAGCGACCAAGGCATTATAAACCCGGGCACCATCAAGATGCAGGCTCAAACCGTGGCGCCGCGTCACTTCCGCGATTTGCTGGATGCTTTCCAGCGAGTAGCAGCTGCCGCCGCCACGGTTGCTGGTATTTTCGAGGCACACGAGGCGGGTATCAGGATAGTGCACGTTGTTGGCGGGGCGAATGGCCGCTTCTACCTGCGCCGCTGAAATGCGGCCCCGGTCGCCGGGCAGCAGCGCCGTAGAGGCACCCGAGTGGAAAGCAATGCCCCCCACCTCCCAGAGGTAGACGTGGGCGGTCTGCTCGCAGATTACCTCGGCCAGAGGTTCCGTTTGAGCTTTAATGGCAATCTGGTTGGTCATGGTGCCGGATGGGCAGAACAGGCCGGCCTCCAGCCCAAACTGGGCGGCGGCGGTTGCTTCCAACTCCCGCACGGTGGGATCTTCTTCGTACACATCGTCGCCGACGGGCGCGCGGAACATAGCCTCCAGCATGGCGGCTGTCGGACGGGTGACGGTATCGGAGCGCAAATCGATAATAGGTTCAGGCATAGGGCTGGGCGTGAGAGGACAGATATACAAACGATGGTTTTCTGGATTCAAAAATAAGACTTACTTTTGCCCCTCCTTAATAAATCGACTTTAACCGACCCGGATATGAGCGTCACCCGACTGAAGCGGAAGCACCGCAAGAACATTGCGCGCCAAAATAACAAGCAGCGTATCATTAAGCAGCTACTCCTCACGCCCGTTCTGAAGAACGTGGACATCGAAGAGTTGAAAGCCAGCTTCAACGGCGGCGTTGCTCCCGCCCAATCCGCGACGAAGGCTGAAAAGGCCGCTGCCCGCTCGCAAAAGCAGGCTGATGCCAACGCTGCCGAAGCTGCTGATAGTGTCTCCCAGTCGGCTCCTACCCAGTCGGTAGAAGCTAACCAGACCGGTACCGAAGGCTTCGATGAGGCTGAAGCTGTTACCAAGCCAGTAAACGAAGACGGCCAAGAAGGCGACAAGCCAAAACCCGAAATCGCCCTTTAAACCGGCCTGCCACCGGTGTCGGTTGGCTCAATAATTCAGAAAAAGCGTCTTTCTCGCAATAGGAAGACGCTTTTTTGCGGCATTTGGTTTTTTAGGAAGCGTCAACAGTCGTCCCACCGCAAACGGATACCCACGTAATAGAACCGCGTGAAGCAGCTTGCAGCAAGTCTTTGCTACGGTGTTTTACTGATCACCATGGCCTCCTCACAGGCGCTGGCGCTACGACTGGGCCGGGCGTTCCAGCATCAGCGTAGGCTGGTCGTGATAAATAGTACGAGCGTATTCGTGATAGCCGAACTTGGCAGCAATACGGCGGGATGCCTGGTTATCTGGGTCCATAATGCAAACCGTGCGAGCCCCGCGAAAATGAGCATCTCCCCAAGCTAAAGCGGCTTGCACGGCTTCCGTGGCGTAGCCCCGGCCGTGGGTGGCGGGGTCCAGCACCCAGCCAATTTCTGGTGCTCCGTTAATGGGCGGACTGATACTACGCTTGCGGTCGACAAAGCCGACTGACCCGATGAAATGACCGGTGGCTTTTTCCTCCACGGCCCAAAACCCAAATCCCTGCAATACCCAGTGGCCGGCGCTACGCAGAAGCGTAGTCCACGCTTCCTCTTCCATCAATGGCCGGCCGGTGAGGTAACGGTAAAAATCAGGATTCTGGAACATAGCCAGAAAGACGGGCAAATCATCGGGCCGGTAGCCGCGCAGGAGCAGGCGGGCGGTTTGCAGCACGGGAACCGGGTGATAAGGAAACAAAGCAGACTCAGGCATCGGAGAGAATTTAAACCAGACTAGGAGAGGCAAAACGCCCAGGTTTTGCCCTCAGCGAACCGGAGCTAGGGGATGAGGCCTTTGCTAAGGGTGTTTCACTTCGGCCCCAGCTCCACCACCTGCAACTTTTGAATTTTGCCCCCCAGCACCTCAAATAGCAATAGCGTCCGCACTTTGTGAAAGCCATGCCGCCCAGCCGCGCCTGGATTTAGATGTAATAGTCCCAGCTTCGGGTCGGGCATGACTTTAAGAATATGCGAATGACCGCTAATAAACAAGCCGGGGTGCTCTTGGGTAAGCAATGATCTGGCTGCGGGGCTGTAGTGCCCTGGATAGCCGCCGATATGTGTCATGAGCACGCGCAGGCCCTCTAGCTCAAATGACTGCACCAGCGGTTGGGCGCGGCGTACGTCTTGGCCGTCGATGTTGCCGTAGACGCCACGCAGGGAGGCAATTTCAGCCAGCTCCTCGGCTACGGCAGCATTTCCAAAGTCGCCGGCGTGCCATATTTCGTCGCAGCCAGTGAGATGGTGGCAAATGCGCTCGTCGAGGTAACCATGCGTATCAGAGAGAAGGCCGATTTTCTTCATTTCAAGTTCAAAACAGGATAGAACGCAAGAGCGTGTAGAACGCATAAAACCTAGAATACAGCTCAAAATCAAACGATACTAGTTGAAATAGCCGCATTCACTAACTCCTAAACATACTACCTCGTATCTTGCCCATCCGTTAAGTAATTTTCGTTTGCGGATATTTATCCGGTGTTTTACGGCAAGGTTTGCCTGACTTTCTCTTTCCGCCCTCTCTTCATATTGCCCCCCGATGAATGTGTTCGTCAATGACATTCCGCTGATTATCAAGAAGAACAGCGAGAAAGTATACAAGCACCGCTACGACCTGATTCTGAACGCGGAGGATGAGTTTATCTCCAAGGATCTGGTGGGCGACGTGCTCGTGCGCGACGTGACCGATGCCTTCATCGACCGGCTGCTGCGGCTAATGGAAGTGAAAAAGCTGAAAAAGCTGACTTCGCTGACTCTGCTGGCCCGCAAAAAAAAGCGCCTGATTCTGCATCTCAAAGACCAGTTTCGCATCGTGAAAGCGGCCGGGGGCTTAGTAGTAAAAGATGGCCTGGTGCTGATGATCTATCGCCTTGGCAAGTGGGATTTGCCCAAGGGTAAGCTCAAAAAGGAGGAAGATCCAGCGTTAGGCGCCCTGCGCGAAGTAGAAGAGGAATGCAACATCAAGATCGAGCTGGGCGAGGAACTGCCCAGTACCTGGCACTCCTACGCCTACAACGGCAATAAAATTCTGAAGAAGACGAACTGGTACGTGATGCAGTGCCTCGACGATTCACTCATTAAGCCCCAAGCTGAGGAATATATCGAAGAAGTGCGCTGGATGACGCCCCAGGAGGCGCTAGCAGTACTTCCTGAATCCTACGCTTCCATCACTTTAGTCGTGCGCCACTACCTGAGCGAAAAGGTTGGCACGACCTCTGCCGAGGAAGCTCCCGCGAAGTAGCATCTTCGCTCCGTGGGAGCCTATGCGTTTAGTTTACTCGTTTATTTTTGCAGTACTAGTATTGAGCGCGGGGGCTTGCACTCGTTCTCAGCCACGGAGTGAAGTTACTGCCTCTGCTGCGGACGCACCTCCTGTTGCGGTTCCGATGGCCGTAGACTTACCTTCTTTCGTTGGTTATTCAATTGAGGAAGTTCGCCAGCGGCTTGGTTCACCCCGTGAAACACTGGTCGAGCCGCCTGCCGCGCCGCCCAAGCCACGAAAGGACAGGTCGCTTCGCATGAAAGATGAAGGCTGGGTCAATACGTTTGAGACCGGCGGTGTTACGCTCGTTGTTACTTTCAACGCCCGCACGCGTAAAGTGCGCGATATCGTGATGACCGGCAACAACGAGGAGGAGCTCATGCAGCGCGGTAACCTGACCCTCACGGCATCCTCTTACATCGTACTGCCGGTATTTGCCCCGGAGGCAGCCACCACATTGCTGGGCGTACGGGTAATTAAGCGCCGCTAGGTGCCGCGTAGGCGGGTAAGCTGAAAGGTACAAAGCTATCCACGTTGCCGCCAAAGCGGTGAATCTCCCGGATGATGGTGCTGCTGATGGCTGCCAAGGCCGGCGCGGTAATCAAAAAGACGGTTTCCAGCTCCGGGTTTACGTGGCGGTTGGCCTGCGCGATGGTATTCTCATACTCAAAGTCCGTCGTGTTGCGAAGCCCGCGCAGTAAGTAGCGGGCACCCACCTCACGGGCAAAGTCGGCAGTAAGCCCTTTATAGGAGCGCACCGATACGCGCGGCTCATCCCGAAAAACCTCCTCTATCAACGCCACCATTTGCTCGACGGGCAGGTAGCGACTTTTGCTGCTATTGTTGCCAATGGCAATAATCACTTCGTCGAATAAATTTGCCCCCCGGCGCACTACGTCGAGGTGACCATTGGTAAACGGGTCAAAGGAACCTGGGAATAAAGCAACGTGGGTTGTCATAGTTCAGATGCCTTTTGGCTGTTGGAAACCCAATACTTTACTCACAAAGATGCAGGCTGTATAACTCAAAATACCGGTACTCGAACACCTCATTCAGCCGATAGCTGTACGACAAATCCAGAGGGCGATTACCAAATTTGAGATGGCGAATGTACTTGCGTAGAATAGTGAACAGCTCGGAGTGGTGCATCAAATCGCCCCACAGCACTACTGGATCTTGGTCAGGATTGAGCTGGAGTTCCTGCATCACCAGGATGGTGTAGTAGATGAGATCTTCGGCGGTTGTGAAGGCAAACGTATTGCAGAATTCCGGGCGCTTGCCGCGCACGGCCAGAATCGTTACCTCCTGATGGCCGATGCTCAGATATAGCCGGCGCGGCGTGGCTTGCTGACTTTGGTGTATAATCCCTTCGAGCAAGGCGCTGGTCTGATGAATCAGGCGGCCGGTTGGATAAACGCTCCGAAACCACTCAGCCAGGGCTTTTTCGACCGCAAACACGCTTACCATCTCCAGACCCGGATGCGTGTAGTGGTGCACGGTTTCGTGGCCCGGATCAAAGGCGTGATGTAATTCTAGGTAAAGGCTTTCGTCGCCGGCCCGGAAAAGGGGTTGGGGCAACTGCGTAAAATGACGGTTCTGCACCGCCAAGCGCACATGGTTCCAGCCCGCCTGACCTAACAGATCGTGCTGGGCAGCCAGGGTACGGAATTGACCGGCCAGCGAGGTAGCTGAGGGCGCGGAGTATTCTTCCAACACCACAAACTTATTGCGGCGTACATCGGCCACGCCGATGCGCAAGCCCGCCGGGCCCGCTGTAAGGTAGAGATTGTAAGTGCCTAATTGGGCAGCATCGAAGGTCTCGTCGCGCAGATCGAGCAGGGAAGTAGGCGACGAAGAAAAAGTAGAAGAGGAAGCGGACACGGCAGAAAGGGCAATAAGTGCCAGGTAGGCCGCTAAAGGTAAGAAGTCAAATGGCTACATAGGTAACAAGACAAGTAAGCGCGGGCCTAATTGGCCGATAGCCAGTCGTTTATTCGATTAACTGCCTGTCAAAAAAGCCCCCCAGCATGTCGTGCTGGGGGGCTTCTTACGAACTGTTTTTAGCTGACTGCCATTTTCTGATCGTCTACTTAAACTGAATATGCGGAATGTAAATGTCGTCGGGGCTGATGATTTGGTGAAGGATAGGGTGAACATGGGGCAGGGGCATGCCTACCAGCTGTCGGGGCGTATGGAAGGCCAGCTGCGTAAGCAACTGCGTATCAGCGGCATGTTCCGGGTCGGAGCCGAGCTTGGGAATGGCTGCGGCGTCCACGGGCTTTACCTCAAAAAATAGCTCCAACGCCTGCAGGTTGTCGCGCCGAAACTCGTGCAGGTGTAAAAAGCGCCCTACCGTAATATCCAACCCGGTTTCTTCCCGAAACTCCCGAACCAAGCATTCCTTTACCGACTCGCCAAAATCCCAGCCGCCGCCCGGCGCCGACCAAAACGGAGCATCATCGGGCAGCATGCCTCGGTGGGCCGTAAGCAGTATCGCGCCCTGGTGTACGAGCAGGCCGCAAACGCGCACGCGTACTTGACCGGTATAGGCATTAAGCAAATCGGGGTGAGATTCGGGGGGCATAAATGGATTGGCGGGGCCGCCCAAAAGGCGGTATCTTTGACTATTGATGCCTCCTACGCAAAACTCCGCCCCAGCGCCCGATTTAGTCGCCCGAATCCGGCAAAAGCTCACCCGCCAGCAGTTTATGCACCACATCGGGGCCGACCTCACGCTCATTGAGCCCGGCCGCGTCGAAGCTGAACTTCCCCTGGAGCTTATTCACCAACAGCAACGTGGCTTCGCCCACGGCGGCGTTATTGCCACCATGGCCGACTTGGTTGCCGGCTTCGCCGGCGTCACGCTCATTCCCGATAATTACGGGATGGTAACTGCCGATCTGAAAGTGTCTTACCTCAATCCTGGCATTGGGAAAAAAATAGTAGCCAAAGGCTGGGTACTGAAAGCCGGCCGCCGCCTGCATTTTTGCGAAGCCGAAGTGTGGTGCGATGAGGTGCTGATTGCCAAGGCCACCGCGACAATGGCAGTTATAGAACCGAACTAATTACCTCAAATACCTTCAAAATAATTTGATGGTTGCTGACCTAAACAAAGCCATGCACAAGCAATTCACAAATTGCTTGTGCATGGCAAAAGATTAGCTTATGAAGGGCTTAAAGAAGAAGGATTAGTGGTCTTTTTTGACGATTCAGAGTACCTGCCAGCACTTGTGTTAGAACAAGACGACAGTAATACACGGTTTGGTGAGTATCTAAACCTCACCTGTGTAAGACTTAAGTATTAACACATCTACCTGCGGTACAATGAATAATCGTTAGCAAGATTCCCGCTCAAAATCACGATTTCCATTATAACTATGCTTACCGTCAGAACTCCATCTGTCCGCGATTATTTCCCTTACGAACCCACCCAGGACCAGGCGCAGCTTTTCCGGCAGTTCGATGAGTTTCTGAAAGACGACCTGCCGGGCCGTAAGGTGTTTGTGCTGCGAGGCTACGCGGGTACGGGCAAAACCACCGTGGTTAGTGCCCTGGTACAATGGCTGCACCAGCTTGGGCGCAAATACACGCTGATGGCCCCTACGGGTCGGGCAGCTAAGGTGATGAGTGCTTACTCGGGCGTGGCAGCCAGTACTATTCACAAAAAAATCTACCGCCAGACCTCCGGCTCTCCCTCCGAAAGCCTGAGCTTCCAGCGCCAGCCCAACCGCACCGCCGACACGCTCTATATCGTGGATGAGGCTTCCATGATTTCCGACGAAAAAGCCTTCGGGGAAAACGGTTTGCTCGATGATTTGATGGGCTACGTGTTCGAAAAGCCCACCAACCGGCTGCTGCTCATCGGCGACACGGCCCAATTGCCCCCCGTGGGCCAATTGCTCAGTCCCGCTCTCGACCCGGAGCTGCTGGCCCACCGTTTCCGCGCCAAAGTAGACTCGGTAGAGTTGCGCCAGGTGATGCGCCAGGCCCAGGAATCCGGGATTCTGGTGAATGCGACCATTCTGCGGGAAGAGTTGCGGGAGGAAAAGCCGCACATCCAGTTTCACACCCGCGGCTACTCCGATATTTTTCCGGTGGGGGGCGAAAAGCTGGAAGACGGGCTGCGGTGGGCTTACAAAAACTTCGGCCACGAGAACACCACCATCATTTGTCGTTCCAACAAGAACGCCAACATGTATAACCAGCATATCCGGCACGCGCTGTTTGGGGCGGAGGAGGAAATAGAGGCTGGCGACTACCTCATGGTGGTGCGCAATAATTATTTCTGGCTACCCAAAGACTCTGAAATGGGCTTTCTGGCCAACGGCGACTTTGTGCAAGTGAGCAAAATCGTGCGTCGGCAGGAGGAATTTGGCTTCCGTTTCGCCGATGCCCGCATCCGCTTCGTCGACTACCCGGACGAGGAAGAAATAGAGGTAAAGCTGATGCTGGATACGCTGCACACCGAGTCGCCGGCCCTGCCCGCCGACCGCAGCAACGCGCTTTATCAGACTATTTCGGCTGATTATGCCCACCTCGGCACGAAGCGCGAGAAGAGCGCCGCTTTACGCAAAGACCCATATTTGAACGCTTTGCAGGTTAAATTTGCTTATGCCCTTACCTGTCATAAGGCGCAGGGCGGACAGTGGCAGGCCGTATTCGTCGACCATGGCTTTTTGAAAGAAGACATGGTAAATGCCGAATTTGCCCGCTGGCTGTACACGGCAGTCACGCGCGCCGCTGATCGGTTATTTTTGCTTAACTTCAATAGCAAGCTGCTGGCGGAATAGTTGCCTCATCCCCTAGCCTCTTCTCCTAGGGGAGAAGGGGAACTAGCCTCTAGTTTTACTAGCAACCTAGCATTAGTTAGAAGCCTGGTTTTTAGGACTGTCCCCCTTCTCCCCTAGGAGAAGGGGCTAGGGGATGAGGCCAATCGTTGAACAATAACTCTTACTTTTATTACTCTCAACTCTTTAAGCATTCATGTCATGAAAAAAGCACTTGTTTTGGCTTTGTCGCTTTCGCTGGCTGGTTTTGCCGCCCAGGCCCAAACGGCGGCCGTGCAGCCTGCCAACGCCCAGCAGAAAGTAGCCGGCCCGCAGATTCAGTTCGAAGAAATGAAGTACGACTTCGGCAGCGTGAAGCAGGGCGACGTGGTAGAGCACGTATTCAAGTTCAAGAATACCGGCACTGCCCCGCTCGTCATTGCCAACATCGGTACTACCTGCGGCTGCACCGTGCCTGAGTGGACCAAGGAGCCCATTATGCCCGGCAAATCGGGCACCGTGATGGCTAAATTCAACAGCACCGGCAAAATGGGGATGCAGAATAAAGTGCTCACGGTTGAGTCAAACTCAACTAGTGGCAATGCTATGGTGGCCCTGGTAGGCGAAGTGAAAGACGCCGCTACCGCTACCACCGAAGCTATTCCCGCCAAAACTGACGTCTCGACTGAGGCCAGCGACGCTAAGCAGAAGACCAAGGTCGGCGACAGCAAAATTAAAGCGAAGCGCAAGTCTTCGTAAATATTAGCGCACAAAAAAGCCG
>NZ_FWWW01000080.1 GCF_900176135.1 Hymenobacter roseosalivarius DSM 11622
TGGGGCTTTTTTGTGCGCTAACGGCCGCGTAAAATCCTGACCTTACAGCTGACGCGCTGCAAGCAATAGCCGCAGCCAACCAGCAATGAGCAGCAGACCGCCAATGGGTGCCACGGCGCCCATTTTGGTGATGCCCGTAAAACAAAGCGTGTAGAGCGAGCCGCTGAACAGCAAAATGCCCCCCAGAAACAGCCAGGCCGTTAAGCTCAGTCCCCGAATGTCAGGGCGCATGGCCAGCAGAATACCCACGGCCAGCAGCGCCAGTGTATGGTAAAACTGATAGCGCACGGCCGTTTCAAAAGTATCGAAGCGGCCGGTTTCCTCCAGCATCTTGCGTAGGCCGTGGGCCCCGAAGGCACCGATGCCTACGCCCAGGGCCCCAAGCAAAGCCGCGATTTGTAGAATTAAGCGAGCAGTCATAGGTAGAAGGTAGGGGCGCGTCGCATGCGCCCATTGTTGTTTGGTTATTTGAAGGAAGAGCCACTTACTTAGCGTCGTTCAACGGTGGGCGCGTGCGACGCGCCCCTACCGGGCCCCAAAAATAGCGCTGCCCACCCGAATCAGCGTGCTGCCTTCTTCAATGGCCAGCTTATAATCGGCGCTCATCCCCATCGAAATCTCTTTGAACGCAGACTGGGGGGCAAAATACCGCTGCTTCAGCAGCTCGAAGTAGCCCCGTAGCTCCCGAAACTCGCGGCGGAGCTGGGTCTCATCGTTGGTAAAAGTGGCCACTCCCATCACGCCCGTTAGCTGCACATGCTGTAAGGCGCGGAATGCGTCCGATTGCAGTATTTCCTCCGCGTCAGCCAAGCTCAGGCCCGATTTCATTTTTTCGGTGGCAATGTGAAACTGAAGCAGCCCGTAGATGACGCGGTTGTGCTTGGCGGATTGCTTTTCAATTTCGAGCAGCAGTTTCAGGCTGTCGATACTCTGAATGGTATGCACGAACGGGGCGATATACTTCACCTTGTTCGTTTGCAGATGACCGATAAGATGCCACTCCACGTCGGGGGGCAAATCAGGCTGCTTGGCGGCCATTTCCTGCACTTTATTCTCGCCGAAAAGCCGCGCGCCAGCAGCATATACTTCGTGCAAACGCTCTACCGGATGCGTTTTGGTGACGGCCACCAAGCGGCATTTTGTGCCTTGCAACTCGCTTTGAAAGGCATGGAAATTATCAGCAATAGACATTTATTTCAATTAGTAGGTATTCAGCAATGCTCTTTTCCCGCCCGTCATGCAGAGCGAAGCATCTCGCGTGCAGTCGTTGTGTTGGTAGTTGTCATGCTGAACTTGTCGAAGCATCTCTACCGGGTAATAATCTTACTAAATACGCGAGATGCTTCGCTCTGCATGACAGGCGCGTATGCGTGGGTCCAGGAATTTAGTCAGTCCTCCAAGGCATTAGTTAAAAACGTGTTTTTCAACCCCAGCCAGACGAGCCACAAACCTATACAGCAAAACAGATATAAGCGATAATAGTCTTTGGTATTGCGAAAACGAGTTTGTTTAATTTCTGATTTTTCGAACGTGTCGATCTGGCGAAACACCCGGCGCAGGCCGGCGTTGTCGGTGGCCCGGAAAAACTGCCCTTCGCCGGCCTGAGCAATCTGACGCATGGTGGTCTCGTCGAGACGGGTTTCAACGAAGCGCACGCGACCCGTTTCATCAGTCCCGTAGGGTACGGTGCCATCCTGCCCCAGCCCAACGGTATAGATTTTCAGGCCATAAGCATGAGCTAACTGGGCGGCCGTCAGTGGGTCGAGGCTGCCGGCCGTGTTTTCGCCATCTGAAATAAGGATGATGACTTTCGTACGGCTGCGGGAGTCGCGCAGGCGGTTGGTGGCTACGCCCAAGGCGGTGCCGATGGCCGTGCCATCGTTGGCAATCATGCCCAGGCGCAGGCCGTCGAGACTTTCGCGCAGCAAATCGTAATCGGTGGTGAGCGGCGCGAGCGAGTAGGCATCGCCGGCAAAAACCACCAGGCCCAGCCGGTCGCCGATGCGTCCGGCTATAAACTCACGACCTACCCGCTTGGCGGCCTCCAGCCGGTTGGGCCGCAAGTCCTGTAGTTCCATCGAGCCCGACACATCCATAACCAGCAGCATATCAATACCCTCGCCGGTTTGCACCACGCGCTCATCCGTGCGCTGAGGCCGCGCCAGGGCCACTATACCGAAGGCGAAGCTGAACAGCAGCACGATATCGGGCAGAAACCGCAGCAACGCGCTCCAGTCGCGCCGGGCCTGGCCAGCCACAAAAGCAACGTCGAGGCGCGGCCGCCGCCGATGCACCAGCAGCCAGCGCACCCCAAACAGCAGGGGCAGCGCCGGAATAAGCAACAACAGCCGTGGCTCCTGCCAGGTGTAGCTACTCAGCGTGGCATAGCGCAGCCCATCAATCAAAGGAGCCAGAAAGCGTTGCCAGAGCTGTTCAATCATGAGTTGGTTTCGTCCTTAAGTACTGGCAAATCTGCCAGTGCTATATTACTCGCTTTAAAAAAAGCCCCGCTGGCCTTAACTTCTGGTGGCTCCACTAAGCAAGGTATAACGCCGGTCTGCAAAGTCGCGCAGCAGGTCGAAGGCGGTGCTGGTTTCGGTATCGTCTTCGTTGAACTGGTTGCCATAGATCAGCCGGTCCGTGATGCGCAGGGCCCGGCTCACCGACACGTCGTTCTGGTAGTAAGCCACAATTTCCCGCGTCGTCAGACTGTTGATGGTGTTGTTTTCGAGGGTAGTGAGGTAGTTTTTCCAGAGTGTAATGGCGCGTTCCATATTCGTGAGGGAGCGCGACAATTCAAACCGTTCGATATGCCGCGCATATTGGGCCAGGAAATACGCGTGGTTTTTTCGCAGCTTATACAGCTGATAGCGGCGACGCCAATAGCTGCCAAAGCCAAACCACAAGCCGGCACCCACCAGGACCACTATTCCCAGCCCCGCCAGCCAAAATGGGTAGTTAAATGCCTTCTCTACCGGCAGTAAAGTAGTATTCTGCTTCAGCACGGGCGTAGTAGGCAGAATAACTTCCGGCACCGGCGCCGTGCGTATCAGCCGGATACTGGCCGCTGGCGTGTTGACGGTAAGTGTGTCCTGCCCACGCAGAATCATGACCGGCAGGCTCAGGCGCTGCACCGAGTCGAGGCTGAACGTGCGGAGCCGATACACGGTCCGGTCGAAGCTGCGGCCGCGGCGGGTGCGCGTGGGCTGGAAAGTTTTGCCCACATACTCGAAAGGCTTAAACTCAGCCGTGGAGTCGGGAAAGACAACCTCCAGTTTGGGGTCGTGCCTGAAGGTGAGCTCGTAGCTGATTACTTCGCCAATGCGCGTTGTTTGACGAAGAAAGCGTCCTTGAGGCTGTTCGGGGAGCATTTCCTGGCCCTGCACAGCCAGTGAAAGGAATAGCAGCCAAGTCAGCCAGGCGCCTGACACACCCGACCTGCTAAAGAAGAGTCGTAGGCATTCTGGGGGGCTTTTTTTACCGCAAAACCTATGCACGACCACCCCGCTGATTGCGCCGCCGAAACAAGCTGGCCAACTGCGTTACGTAGTCGGCATCGGTGGCAATGGATAAGAACTCAGTGCGGTGGCGTCGGCAAATCTGCCCGATCTGCTCGCGGTTTTGCTCGTACGTGGCCCGGTACCGTGCCCGGAACGACTCGGCTGACGTATTCACCCACATCGTGCGGCCGGTTTCCTGATCGTGGAGCGGCACAATGCCCAGGGGCGGAAACTCCCGTTCGCGCTTATCGAGTAATTGCAGTACTACTAAGTCGTGCTTGCGGGCCAGCATGGTCAGCTCCCGCTCGTAGTTCGTGTCGATAAAATCCGAAATCAGCAGCACAATGGTGCGGCGCTTGAGCATGCCCAACGCCTGTTTGATGCCGGGGCCCACGGCCGTACGGGGCGAGCGGGGTGTCAGCTCAAACAGCCGCTTGATGAGACTATACGCATGTCGGACCCCCTTGCCAGGGGCTAAATACAGCTCTTTCTGATCGGAAAAAGCGAGAATACCGAGCTGCGCATCCTGGCGGGCAGCGGCCAACGCCAGCAGTCCGCAGATTTCGCGGCCCACATCGAGCTTGCGCCGGCCGGCGGCACCAACCTGCTGGGAGGCGCTCACGTCGAGCAGCAGCAGCACCGATTGCTCGCGTTCCTCCTTATAGGTTTTGACGAAGGTGCCGTGCCCTTTGCTCGATACGGCCCAGTCGATGGCCCGCACCTCATCGCCGTACTGGTAGAGGCGCACGTCGTCGAATTCAAGCCCAGTTCCTTTAAAGACGGAGTGAAAATTGCCCTGCAACTGCGCATCTACTGTCTTGATGATGCGTATCTCCATCTGCCGAAGCTTGCGCACGAGTTGCTGGAGCGGAGTGAGGTCGGCGGTATTCATTGCAGCTAAACTACGGGTTCCTCCTAACTTTGCCGTTGTGAAAAAGCTCCCCGCATCCCTTTTATCTACCCTGAGTCTGCTGCTAGCGCTGGTGTTTACGCAGTGTCAGCGACCCGAAGAGCCCTTGGTACCCCAACCCTTGCTACCGAAAGCCAAGATGGTGGCGATGCTCATACAAGTACACCTGAACGAAAGCCGCGTAGATGCCGCCGCTTTGCCCCCCGACTCAGCCCGCGCCGCCTTCAACCTCCTTCAGCGCCAGTTACTAACCCGCTACAACGTCACCGATACCATTTTCCAGCGCAGCTACCGCTATTACGCCATCCACGACAAAGACCTGGATGATATTTATGGGGCCGTCATTGACAGCCTCTCAGCCCGCGAGGCTAAGCTCGGGGCCAAAGATCAGGCCGAGGAAGCGAAGCGTCGATAGGTGTAGAGACGCGAATACGCGTCTCGTCGTTGAACAACCGGAATCGCGCCGTTCCACTAAACGACTTCAGCAACGAGGAAACGCGAATACGCGTCTCTACATCAGCCGGCTGCCATTCGGTACCGGCCCGGCCAACGAGGCCAGCACAATATCGCCGTTTTCGTCGGCGGCACCGGTTACCAGCACTTCCGAGCGGAACGGGCCAATTTTCTTAACCGGAAAATTAACCACGCACAACACTTGCCGGCCAACGAGGCCCTCGGGCTGATAGTGACGGGTAATCTGGGCGCTGGAGCGCCTGGTGCCAATCTCAGGGCCTAAGTCGATCAACAGCTGATAAGCGGGCTTGCGCGCTTCGGGAAAAGCGCGGGCTTCCAGCACGGTGCCCACGCGCAAGTCCACGCGCTCAAACTCTGACCAGGTAAGCGGAGCTATAGATGTTTCCATACCCGCAAAGTAGTAAAAAGGCTATTTCGCGGGCGTAGGCTTGGAAGCGTACTGCTCCAGCAAAGCCATTCGCTGCTTCACCTGAATTTCCCACGTCTTCTGCCGATCCAGGTTCAGGCCGTGGTTGGTTTCCTGATCGTAGCGCGCTTCTTCTTTTTGCCACTCCGCGAAAATAGCTTTGGTCGCGTTCTTGAACGTAGGCTGCAAACGCTTACAGTCCAGCTTGAGCAGCGCTATTTTCTGGCGCATGCGCCGGGCGTGCAGCTCCGTTATATTGAAATGTAACTGCTCGTGCCGCAGCAGGTTAGGCGTGGCCGTAGCCGAGTCGCGCACCCATGACTCAGTGGGCACGAATACGGCCCGCACGGTAGACGTGAATTTAAAATCGACGCAGCCGGCCTGCACATCAATGGTGGCGGAGGTGAGCGCTGCGAGTCGGTCGGCGGGAGTGGGCTTAGTCTTGAAATCGGCCCAGGTAAGCGGCCGGTTCGCCGACCAGACGATGGTGCCGGGCGCATCGGCCGACGCGGCCGGTGTACCCTGGGGAGGGATACTGACCGTCAGGAAAGGCAGCAGAAAGGAAATAAAGGAAAGCGACAAGCTATAAAACATAAACAAGGAGTCTGGGGGCTTTTTTAGAAACGAAAAGCAATGCTGGGGTATGAACGCAGCTACCGGCCGGTTGCGTGCAAACGTTCATTCTAAAAAATAATGCCAGCCTCTCCTTAATGCACTACCAAGGCCGCGGGCACTGGCACCGCGCTATGCTGCCGGAAGCGCCAGAGCAGCAGGCCCGCGACCAGCGTCAGGCCAGTGAGCAAGCCTATCCAGATGCCAACAGATCCCATACTCATTTTAAAACCAAGGAAGTAGCCCAGCGGCAACGCCACGGCCCAATAGGCCAGCAAGGCGACCAGCGAAGGAATCTTGACATCTTCCAGCCCCCGCAGCGCACCTAGCCCCACCACCTGCAAACCATCCGAAATCTGAAACAGCGCCGCAATAAGCAGGAGTGTAGCTGCCTGTGCCACCACGGCCGCATCGTTATTATAGAAGTAGGGGATGAACTCTCGGGCCATGATTAAAATCAAGGCCATGAGGCCCATAAACAGAAACGTGAGGCCGTAAGCGGTAAAGCCTGCCTGCCGCGCACCCTCCGCGTCGCCGAGGCCGCGCATATTGCCCACCCGAATGGTAGCCGCCGCCGCAATGCCGCTGGCCGCCATATAGGTAGCTGAAGCCACATTTATGGCAATCTGGTGGGCGGCAAGGCTGGTAGTACCCAACCAGCCAATCATGATGGCTGAAAAGCTGAACGCACCCATTTCAAACATCATCTGTACCCCAATAGGCGCGCCCAAGCCCAACAGGCGGCGTATTGTGGGGCCGTGGAGGCCATGCCCAGAAGCGGCTGCTTCGCGGTGAGGTCGTAGCCGAGATGCGCGCAACACATATGTAGCCATAAGAATGGCCATCAGAACACGGGAAATAAGCGTGGCCCAGGCGGCTCCAATCATGCCCATCTGCGGTGCGCCAAGGTTGCCGAACACGAATGCGTAGCACAGCAAAGCGTTCAGCAAGTTGGCCCCCACAGATAAATACATAGCCTGACGCGTGAGCCCCAGGCCCTCGGCAAACTGCTTGAAACCCTGAAAAACCATCAGGGGCAGGAAAGACAGGAAGATGAGGCGCACCCACGGCATGGCCAGCGCCACTACCTCGGCCGGCTGATTCAGGTAACGAAGCTGGGGGGCAATTACTAAGCCCAACCCAGCCAGCCCTACCCCAGCCAGGGTGCTGAGCAGTACGCCATTTACCAGCAACCGGCCCAGCAAGGGCATGTCACGCTTGCCATCGGCGGCCGCAACCAGGGGCGTAATGCCCATCGATAACCCCAGCCCCAGCACCATCACCACCGTACTCACGCTCACGCTCAGCGATACGGCTGCTAAGGGCACTTTGCCGGTCTGGCCGACTACCACGCTATCAACTACGTTTACCAATACGTGACCTAGTTGGCTGAGTATTACGGGGTAAGCCAGCAGCAGCATGGGCTTGATATGCGGACGAACAGCGGTGAGCGGCATGATGAAGCAGAAAAAGAGCCGCAAAGGTACGTCCCTAATTCGGGCCGTGGGCCAGGACCTATTATAGTAAACTGCTCCCGGCCGTCAGCTGCCGCTGCGTTTCTCGCCCACCAGAACTGCTTGCAAACGCCATAATGCTTCCCGCAATTCCGGCTCCGGCAGGGCGTAGGAGATGCGCGCAAAGCCCGGCGCCCCGCAACTCGCTCCATCCACCACATCCACACCCCCGGCCCGCAACTGCGCGACCAATGCAGCCGAAGCTTCTGCCGATGATTGCGCGGCGGGTAGAAATTGCCGCAAATCAGCGAAACCATAGTAGGTGCCTTCCGGCTCTACATAGTCCACGCCGGGTAGCACCGACAAGGCCGCTAGCAGCAAAGCACGGGTGGGAGCCAACCGTACGAGCAAGTCATGGGCAATGGCTGCGCTATGCTCAGTTGCCGCCAGGGCCGCGTGCTGATTAGGTGCCGGCACAGCCGCGCCGGTAGCAAATTGCCCCCCAGCCGCCGCTTGAGCCAATGCGGGTGGTGCCACCAGATAACCCACGCCCCAGCCTATCAGCGCCAACGATTTAGAGAAGCCATTCACTACCAGGTGCTGCCCGTGCGGGTCGGGAAATGATAGCAAGGTGGGCACTGGAGTCGCGCCGAAATGAATGAGATTATATATCTCATCGGAGAGGACAAATATCTCCGGGTGGCGGCGCGTGACGCTTAGCAGGGCCTCCAGCTCAGCTTGGTGGTAAACCCGGCCTGTCGGGTTGTTGGGATTCGTAAAAAGGAACAGCCGAGTGCGCGGCGTAATGGCGGTCTCCAGCACCTCGGGCCGTAAGGCATAGTCATCAGCCGGGTCGAGGAAGAGCGGGCGCATGGTGCCGCCCGCCCGCGTGATTAGCTCACCAAACCCAAACCAGTTGGGGGTAGGTACTACCACCTCGTCGCCGGGGCGCAGAATAGTCTTCAGCAAGGCAAACAGCGCCGCTTTCGCTCCAGGCGTGACCACGATATGGGCGGGCGTGATCTGGGGGGCATTTTGGCGGTGATAATTGGCTGTAATTGCCTCCCGCAATAGTAGCAGGCCTTCCACCGGCCCCGGCATCAGTTGGCCGGCCTGAATAGCAGCTACAGCCCTTCCTGCTGCCACAGCCGGCGTAGCAAAATTACCGTAGCCCGAAGCTAAGCTAATAACTTCGGGAAAATCAGCCGCAGCCGGCGGCATTGTTACGAAGGAATCGGGTGGTAAATAGGCCACGGATTTTAAGCTTGCGGAGCCAGGACTACATCGGCGAAATAAGCCTGCTCATCGGTGAAAAAATTCTGCGCTTCCAGCCCCGCTTCCGTCGCTAACTGACTGATGAGAGGCTGGGTAAATTTGTAGGAATTTTCGGTATGAATAATCTCCCAAGCCGCAAAATCAACGGTTTGGTCCAGCGCCTCCAGGTGGACTTGCTGCGCGCGAGTGCTGACTAAAAAAGAACGTACGACCCCAGCAATGGGGTCGTAATCGGTGTAGTGCTGCCAATGAGCCAGGTCGAAATTGCCCCCCAGCTCCCGATTTAGGCGGGTAAGCAGGTTGAGGTTGAAAGCGGCCGTCACGCCCTGCGCATCATCGTAGGCGGCGCGGATGAGGCGGGGGGCTTTTTGCAGATCGAAGCCGATGAGCAGGCGGTCGTCGGGGGAGAGGGGCTGGGTGAGGGCGCGCAGAAACTCGCGGCGGTCGGAGGGGGAGAAGTTGCCGATGTTGGACCCCAGAAACAGCACCGCTTTGCGACCGGGCCGGGCGGCCATCAACGTTAGCGCCGCAGTGTACTCCGCTACTACCGGTTCTACTCGCAGGTTGGGCAGTTCGGCGTGAAGGCTGGCCGCCAAGCCATCCAGTGCTCCCGACGAAATATCGACGGGCACATAGCTGAAATTGGCTCTCTGTTCCAGTAATTCACGTAATAAAATCTTAGTTTTCAACCCATCACCGGCACCTAACTCTATGAGGTAAAACGGCTCGTCAGAGACGGGGCGCAGGGCGGCAGTGATGGCGCCACGATAAGTGGTCAGCAAACCAAACTCCGTGCGGGTAGGGTAATACTCCGGCAACCCCATGATCTGCTGAAACAGCTCACTGCCCGCGTCATCATAGAAGTACTTAGAAGATAGTGTTTTAGGTGTTTTCTGCAAGCCTGCGGCTACGTGGCGGGCTAGCTCGGTGTTGGCAGTGGCGAGGTGGGGCATAAAAAAGGCTTTCTGATAATCTTTTCTGATAAACAACGATGGTTCCCGCGGCGGAAGGCGCGGAGGACGCAGAGGAAGGTGCAGAGGCCGCGGTGTTCTGACGGCTGTACCCGTTGTGTTCCGCGCCTTATGCGTCAGTCCTCTGCGCCCTCCGCGGGAACCGCTACGAGAACAGCCTCACCGTGCCAGACGGATACCCGTGAATTGCCAGCGCTTATCAGCATGGAAGAAATTGCGGTACGTGAGCCGGATATGGCTCTGCGAGGTAGCGCAGGAGCCCCCGCGCAGCACCAGCTGATTCAGCATAAACTTGCCATTATACTCGCCCAAAGCGCCGGCAGCGCGCTCGTAGCCGGGGTAGGGGTGATAGGCCGAATATGTCCATTCCCACACGTCGCCCAAAAGCTGATGGCATTGCTCCGGGTCAGCATCGGCGGAGAGTGGCTGTGGGTCGAACTGGTTGCTTTCCAAGAAGTTGCCAGCTGAAATCTGAGGCTGAAACTGGCGGGCCGCTATTTCCCATTCCTGCTCGGTGGGCAAACGATAACCAGCCCAGTGAGCATACGCATCGGCCTCGTAGAAGCTGATGTGCGTGACGGGCGCGGCCCAATCGACGGGTTGCAGGCCGTGATGCGTAAAGCGGTGCCAGACGCCCTCTTTCAGCACCCAATACAGCGGCGCTTCCCAACCGGCTTGCTCGGCCAGCTCCCAGCCTTCGCCCAGCCAGTAGCGAAAGTCGCGGTAGCCGCCTGCTTCCATAAACTGACGGTACTCACCGTTGGTTACTAAGCGGTTTTGCAGTGAGAAATCGGCTACGTAGGTATCGTGGGGGGCTTTTTCATTGTCGAAGCAAAAGCCTTCCTCCTCAAATCCAATCCGGTAGACGCCGCCCGCAACCGGCAGCCAGGTAGCCGGCGCAGGCTCGGGCGTGGGCGCAGCTTTCGGAGCTGACTTGTAGGCTGGAGCCAACGGACTGGTGCTCAGAATGTATTTGATATCCGTGACGAGCAGCTCCTGGTGCTGCTGCTCATGCTGGAGACCCAGCTCAAAGATTTCGGCGAAACTGGGGGGCAAATCATTGGCCGCGAGCAGGGTAAGCAAGCGGCCCATATGCTCATCAACATGGGCGCGGTAGGCATACACGTCGGCGAGGGCAGGGCGGGAGATAGTACCCCGATCGGCGCGGTTTACGCGGCTGCCCAGCGAGTTATAGTAAGAGTTGAACAGGTAAGCATAATCGGGATGAAATACCTGATAGCCAGTTAGGTATTCGCGCAGCAGGAAGGTTTCGAAAAACCAGGTAGTATGTGCCAGGTGCCACTTCGGCGGGCTCACATCGAGCATCGGCTGCACTACAGTGTCTTCCGGGAGCAAGGGCCGACAGAGCTCCTCGGTTTGCTGCCGCACGGCGTGGTAGCGGGCGGGCAGCTGCGCCAGCGCAGGCTCAGCGATGGTCTGGGGGGCAAATACGGAGGAAGACATAACGGAGGAAGACATAAGCAAAGGAATGGGGGTGAACTACTTATTAACTTTAACTCAAAAAACGACGACGGGTTTTGTCTCTGACGGCTTTCAACTTAATAATCCGACCCCAATCGTACGGCGAATACCGATCAAAACTACCCGGAAAGTATCTCGTCAAGGACGCGCCGCGTGTTGTACGTAGCCCGACAGTAGCAGCGGGTACTTATCGCGTTTATAGCAAGCTCGACTACGGAGCGAGAGTCGGTAGAAAATGGTATTTTGAGCCGTAAAAGCAGTTTTTGCATCCCGAATTACTATCGTTACTGTCAGTATCACGTTCAATTTATAAGCGGTTTAGAACCTGATTTACCCTCCTTTGCACGCGACCAAGACAACACACTTAACTCTCCCTAATTCTCAACGCTATGATCACGAACCAGCAAACTCAGCGCGGTACCGCCGCATCCCAATCTCCCAGCCGCAATGGGGCGGCGAAGCAGATAACTACTTCGGGCAAAAGCCTGCGCGGTTTCGCGGCTATGGACCCTGCCGAGCAGCGCCGCATTGCCAGCGAAGGCGGCAAAGCCTCGCACGAAAGCGGCCGCGGCCACCGGTTTACATCAGAGGAAGCTCGCGCCGCCGGCCGTAAGGGGGGCCAGGCGAGCCGCGGACGGAGCAACCAGGGCGGTGCTACCCGATAGTTTCCATTGATGTAACGACGGCACTGCTTCCGTAGTGGTGCCGCCGACTTTATAAACCAGCTTCCGCGCTTAGCGCAGAGGCTGGTTTTTTTGTTGGTTACTTGTCTACTAGTTGAATTTTAGGATTACCTATTCTGAGATTTGATAATAACCTGTTGATAAATAGCGTCTGCATATCCCAATGCTTCATCTCACTTATTCTCAGCGCGCTTTGCGCTTCAACTTTCCGGCCCGCACCTCACGCGGTGCGCTTACCGAGCACGTAGCCTATTACTTACACCTGCGCGACACGGCGCAGCCGGAGCGCCTGGGTTTGGGAGAGGCGGCGCCGTTAGCCGGTCTTAGCCCCGATTTTGGGCCTGGTTTTGAGCCGCGAGTAGCCGCGTTATGTGCTGCTTTCAACCGCCGCCAGCTCACCGATTTGCTCCCCGATACAGTCAACGACCTGATCAATGAGCTACTGGAGTCAGCCTGGCCAGCCCTGCGGTTTGCCCTCGAAACGGCCGTCCTCGATTGGCAGAGCGGGGGCCAACGCCAGCTTTTCGACAATGCATTTAGCCGGGGCGAGGTAGGAATACCCATCAACGGCTTGGTCTGGATGGGGGAGGCAGCCTTCATGCAAACCCAGATTGAGAAGAAGCTGGCTGAGAGCTACTCGTGCCTAAAGATGAAAATCGGGGGAATTGATTTTGCTACCGAGCTACGGCTGCTGGCCGAAATCAGGGCCGTAGCTGGCCCCGATCAGCTGACGTTGCGCGTGGATGCCAACGGTGCATTTGCCCCCCACGAGGCCCTACGGAAGCTGGAGCAGCTGGCCCGCTTCGAGCTGCATTCTATCGAGCAGCCCATCGCGGCCGGACAGACGTCGCTAATGGCCGACCTGTGTCGGGAGTCGCCCATTCCGATTGCCTTGGATGAGGAGTTGATTGGCGTCACCCAGCCCGAGCAGCAGGCAGCCTTATTGGCCCAGATTCAGCCCGCCTACATTATCATCAAGCCTACGCTGGTGGGCGGACTGCACGCTACCCGGCAATGGCTGCGCGCGGCCGAGACAAATAACGCCGCCTGGTGGCTGACATCGGCCCTAGAGTCGAACGTGGGACTGAACGCCGTCAGCCAGCTGGCCGGCGAGTATGCCTGCCCCGATTTGCCCCAAGGGCTGGGCACGGGTCAACTCTATCATAACAACGTGGTTGCCCCGCTACGAATAGCGGCCGGCCACCTGCACTATGACCCGGCGGGAGAGTGGGAAATTCCGAGCTGACTTACGCCGCGAAAAATGGTGTTAAGGCGGTTTTTTCAGTAACTTACCCAACCCACCGCCCCTCCCTGCATGATTGCCTCTTGGCTTCTTACTTTACTACTTCTAGGTAGAGCCCTGCGGGGCTGGGGGGCTTTTTTGGGGTTGCTGCTGAGCCTGGCTGCCCACGGCCAGCCAACCAAGCCCAAACCAGCCCCGTTCGCTTTTAAAAATGCCCGTACGCGCAGTCTTACGCTGCCCGTGGAGATACAGCGCAATTTGCTCATTATTAGCACTTACCTCAATGGGCAGGGGCCTTTCAACTTTTTGCTCGATACTGGTGTGGGTACTTCCCTGCTTACCGACCCAACGTTGCGCACAAAGCTGGGGCTGCGGCTGGGGCGGCGCTTTCGCGTAGCTGGCGCCGGTCAGGATCAACCCCTGGAAGCCTTCCAGACCGATAGTGTGCAGATGACCCTGGGCGACGGAAAGGTGGTCGCACCGACGCTCACCTTCCTGATTCTTTCCAGCGATGTGCTCAACCTGTCGGGCTACGTGGGCATGCCTATTCACGGAATTCTAGGGTATGATATCTTTCACAGCTTTGTGGTGCGCATCCATCCCGCCGAGTCTCGGATAATCCTGTTCAGCCCCACTACGTTTCGGGCACCAAGGGGGCGACGCTGGACTAGTATGGGCATCGATCTGGAGGGCAGCAAAGCCTACCTGCGCACCCAGGCCGTGGTGCACGATTCGCTGACGCTGCCGCTCAAGCTCGTGCTCGATACCGGGGCCGGCCACGCCTTGTCGCTCGAAACCACCTCCGACCCACGTCTGACGCTACCGTCTCGTCGGGTGCGGTCTCAGCTGGGCCGGGGCCTCAATGGACTTATCAATGGCTACTTGGGTAGAGTAAGCTCGTTGCAGCTCGGGAAATACAAAATTAAATCGCTGGTTACCTCTTTCCCCGATGCTGCCGACGTGAGCCAACGGGCCGAGGTGTTTCGCAACGGCAACGTGGGCCTGGAACTGCTCAAGCGTTTTGATATCATCATCGATTATACGCGCAACCAGCTTTGGCTGCGCCCAAACAGCCTCTATCACGACCCCTTTGAGCACGACATGAGTGGCCTGGATCTGTTGGCTACTGGCTCCGACTATCGCCATTATATCATTCTCAAAGTAGAAGAAGGCTCGCCGGCAGATGTCGCCGGCCTGCAGCCCACCGACGAGATTCTGGCTATTAACCTCCTGCCCGTGGCTGGCCTTTCGCTTACTCAGATCAGCCGGATTCTGCATTCCGATGATGGCCGCCCGCTGCTGCTCATCGTGCGCCGCGCCAACGGCGAGCTGATTACGACTACCGTGCGCCTGAAGCGGCAGATTTAGCGGCTGTCACGAATGGCTGCGGTTGACCTTGGCGTGCGGATTGCTCGTAAAAGCACTACATTAGAAGCCCACCTATGTTGCTTGTCGCCTGATGCCCACGGCCCCTTCGCCCGCGCTGCCGCTACCGTCGCCCGCCATCCTGGCTAATCAGCACATCTACTCCGATTATTTCGACGAGGAGTACGTTCGGGCCGTGGACAGGCACATTTTGCAGCTGCTCGACCGGGTGTGGTTTCGCTCCAAGCTGGTGGGCTTCGAGCCCTATCCGCAGCGCAATAATCCCGAGCGCCCGCTGCTCTTTGCCAGCAATCACTCGGGCATGGCCTTTCCCTGGGATGCCATGGTGGCCCTGTCGCACCTGCTGCGCGTACTGCCCAGCCTCCATGATTTGCCCCGACCACTTTCAGCCCCCATGCTCTCGCAATCGGTGCTGATGAACCCGTATCTGATTCCGCATTTCTGGAAAAAATGCGGCTGCGTCGATGCTACCACGCTCAATTTTGAGACGATGATGTATTGCAACGGCCATAACCTGATGCTGTACCCGGAGGGCGTACCGGGCATCGGGAAAGGCTTCAACCGCAAGTATCAGCTGCAGCGACTCGCTACCAGCATCATTCGCCTGGGTATCGAGCACCACACCGACATTATGCCGTATTATACCGTCAATGGCGAATACCTGAACCCCTACGCCTACAGCTGGGACTGGCTGAATAAATGGACCAAGAAAATCGGGATTCCCTTCATCCCCGTGGGGCCTATTATCCTCATGGTGTTGCTCCAGCCCTGGTTTTTTTATCTGGCTTACCCGGCCAACCTCACCTTTGTGCTGGGCACGCGCATCAAGCCCTACGAGCTGACCGAAAAGCCCGCCAGCGAGCTTACCCGCGACGATTATGTAGCTCTATCGGAGCAAGTGCGCCAGCAAATGCAAACCGAGCTGGACGCGGCCGTGCGCGACCACGGCCAATATCCTTATCGTTGGGGCGAGCTTTGGCAGCGCATTAAGGCTAACTGGAGCTACTTCCCCTTCTTTCTGCCTTTCGCCTGGCCGGAGCTCTTTCGGGAGTTTGAGCGCCAGTATGACAAAGGTGGTCCCGAGGGTGTAAATCTGCAACTGACCAAGCCCGGCTCCTGGCTGCGCATGATCTGGCGCAACCCCTTCACCCTCACGTTCTTTATTCCCGTATTAGGCTGGATACCCATTGCTATTCGGGGCTATAAAGGTCATCGGATTGGTAAGAAAGCTTGATGTTAAGTGGTAAGAGTTGAGAAATTCTTGCCGTATTCCTGTAGGTAAAAGCCTTCGTGCTACTACCCGCAGTCTGTACCCGCCCCCGTCTACCTTCCCACCCAATAGGTCAAGAAATGCCCTCCACCCAGCATTTACTGCTCAAACAAATCCTGACGGCGGCAGCCGGCCCGCTGGCCCGCAAGCGGCCCGGCCTCGGTGCCATGCGGCTGGCCATGGAAATCAGCTCATTGTTTCAGTTTATGCCGTGGGGCGTGCACCTCGAAAAAACCACGATTGACGGGATGAGCGCTGAATGGGCCCGCCCCGCCGACGCCGATCCGAGTCGGGTGATGCTGTACTTGCATGGTGGAGGCTATGTACTTGGCTCCCTGAATACGCACCGCAGCCTGGTGGGCACTTTAGCGAAGCGCTGCAACACCAACTCCTTAGCCATCAATTACCGCAAAGCGCCCGACTATCCTTTTCCCGGTGCCCTTGAAGATGCTTTGCTGGCTTACCACTGGCTTTTGAAGCAAGGATTTGCCCCCCACAACATTATTGTGGCTGGCGACTCGGCCGGCGGTGGTCTGGCACTGGCCCTGCTCATTGCTTTGCGGGAAGAAGGTCAGCCCTTGCCTGCCGCTGCCGTTGGTCTTTCTCCCTGGACCGACCTGGATATGCCCGATGCGCTGCTGCGCCGGGTAGCACGCGAGGAAACACAGTTGCTGGAAGCGCTCGAAATGCGCGGCTGGGGACCCCATTATGCCGGCGAAACTCCACTTACTCACCCATTGGTGTCACCGGCCCGTGCCGCGGTGCACGGGTTGCCGCCGTTGCTGCTACAAATATCGGATGCTGAAGTGCTGTGCGAAAGCGTCTTGTGCTTCACTGACAAAGCCCGGACAGCCGGTGTATCAGTTACCTTGCAGTCATTCAAAGGGTTAGTGCATTGGTGGCACCTATTCTGGCGATTATTGCCCGAAGCCCGCGAAGCTTTGGATAGCGTAGCCACGTTCGTGAATAGTATCTGGGCAGCTCAGCCGGTTATGTTGCCATTGTCCACTATCAGGCCCGCCAATTCAACAGGGATTGGAAGTGCGGCCCGGCCCGACAAAAGAGCTGCCTAAAATAGAAACGAAGAAAAGCCCCCTGGGCGCTAGAAACAGACGAAAATCCACTAAGCACGATTATATGGTGAGGCTGTGACCGAGAGCTTGAAAAATTTCTGCCTCAGCACCAAGTATATAGCTATGTTTTCGTAGGTTTGTCAAAAGTAGTCGGCTTGCATACTATTTTTTCCGGCGGGCGAAACCGCAACACCGTTTTTCGTTTCATTTCACCTCCTCTTAACCAATTCAGCAACATGGAAGATCTGTTTAAAAAATTCATCAACGCCGGCGTTGGCTTTGTATCGCTTACCAACGACCGGGTTCAGTCCACCATCGATAAACTGGTGAAGGAAAGCAAGTTGTCGGAGAAGGAGGGGCATAAAATCATGAATGATCTCAAGAAGAACACCGACACCAAGCGCAAGGAGCTAGAGGAGCAAATCACCGGCATCGCTAATCGGCTCATGAAAGGGGCAGGCTTGGCCACCAACGCCGACGTAGAAGAGCTCAAGCGCAGCGTACGCGGCACCAAATCGTCAACCAGCTCGGCTGCTGGCAGCAAAAGCAGCGCGAAGCCAGCCTCTAGCACCACGGCCAAAGCCGCTGGCGCTACCAAGAAGGCCGCCGATAAAGTGAGCAGCGCCGCTGGCACCGCTCAGAAATCGGCTGCTGCTAAAGCAGGTGCCGCCAAGCCAGCTTCTAAACCAGCCGCTAAGCCAGCGGCCAAAAAAGAAGCACCAAAGCCCGCTGATAGTGGCAGCAACGGCGCTTCCAGCGCTTCATAATTCTGCCAATAGCGCATCCGCGTAAAAAGCCAGCGCCGCTTCTGCGGGCGCTGGCTTTTTCGTACGCAAACGATACGCCTCGCACTACCAACGGTGCTATTTTGGTTTCTTACTTAGCTGGGGGGCATTTTGCTTACCTTTCTTGTCGAGGCTGGCCTAGCTACCTTTTCACGGGCTTCTTTTTTCGCGCATGTTCAAAAACACGATTTCTAATCTGGGCCGCATTCGGCAGGTAATGGAGGTGCTGGTGCGCTACGGATTTGAGGATGTAGTAACCAGCACGGCTCTGCGCCGCTTAGTGCCGCAGGGACGCCGAGTATCGTGGCAGCACGCTGAGAAAACGGTGTTCGACACCAACCGCTGGGAACGGATTCGCTTGATTATTGAAGAGTTAGGCCCCACGTTTATCAAATTGGCCCAGGCGCTGAGCAACCGCCCCGATTTGCTCCCTGAGGCGCTGATCGACGAGTTTGAGAAGCTGCAAAGCGACGTGCCGCCCTTCCCGGTGGTCATGGCCCGTCGCCTGATAGAGGAGGAGCTGGGGCGGCCCATCTCAGAGGTTTTCAGCGAATTTGACGACGTGACGCTGGGCTCGGCCAGCATTGGGCAGGTGCATAAGGCGCGCCTCCTCACGGGCGAGGAAGTGGTGGTGAAAGTGCAGCGACCCGGCGTACAGGAGAAAGTGCGCACCGACCTGAGCCTGCTCCGCGAACTGGTGCGCCTGACGGCCGGCTTTCTACGCAAACAAGGGTTGAGCAACCCCCAGGACATCGTGGATGCCTTCGAGCGGAGCATGACCAAAGAGCTGGACTACACCTCGGAAGCCCGGAGTATGGATCAGTTTCGCAAGCTTTACGCCGACTACGAGACGTTCTATGTGCCCAAGCCGTACCGCGAGTTCTCGACCAGCAAGATTCTGATAATCGAGTTTGTGAGCGGCTGCAAAATATCCAATAAGCCGCAGCTGCTGGAGTGGGGTCTCGACCCAGCCAAGGTGGCCGAGACGGGCATGGATATTTACTTAACTCAGATTTTTGAGTTTGGCGTTTTTCACGCCGATCCGCACCCCGGCAACGTGCTGGTGCGGCCCGACGGCACCATCGTGCTCATCGATTTTGGTATGGTGGGCAAGCTCACCAAGCAGCAGAAATATGCTTTTGCCGGCGTGTTTATCGGCATGGCACGGCAGGATGCGCGCAGCATGGCGCTTAATTTTCGTCGCTTAGCG
Organism: Hymenobacter roseosalivarius DSM 11622; assembly: GCF_900176135.1. Lineage (GTDB taxonomy): Bacteria > Bacteroidota > Bacteroidia > Cytophagales > Hymenobacteraceae > Hymenobacter > Hymenobacter roseosalivarius. The sequence continues at coordinate 18,735 of NZ_FWWW01000080.1, forward strand.
CTTCACGCTGATATTCCGGATATGCGCCGCTTCGAGGCCGACCTCAACGACTTGATTGAGGATTTTACGGTGCTTGATGTGAAGGAAATGAGCATGTCGGATTTGGCTGATCGTCTGCAAGTCATCATCTACGACTACAAGCTGCAAGTGCCGGGAGCCGTTTTCCTGATTCTGCGGGCGCTAGTGATTCTGGAAGGTATCGGTAAGGTACTGCACCCATCATTCAATACTTTTGAGTTTGTGCGGCCCTACGGCGCCCGCATTATCGCCGAGCAGTATTCGCCCGAAAACCTGATGAGCGAGGCCCAATACACGGGCGTCCAACTCCTGTCCTTGCTAAGCACGTTGCCCACGGATGTGCGGCAAATCATGCGCAAAATTTCCCGTGGGGACCTGCGCGTAAAAGTGGAGTTAGGCGGTTATCAGCCGCTGCTGCGCAAAGCCGATCAGCTAGTTAGCCGCACCATCATTGCTCTGTTGGCCGTGGCGTTTTTGCTGTTCTCAGGCCTTAGTTTAATGGGTAGGTATTCGTCTGAAATGGCCTATCACCGCGGCATTCCCATGCTGACGTGGTTTAGTCTGGGCGTGACGGGTTTTCTGTTGTTGGTACTAGTAATTATGGGGCTAAAAAAGGAGCAGCGGGAACGAGATTAGGATTGTAGAATTTGCTCGTAAGAGGAGTGAACTACATGCACATTAAATAGTGCGCCTAATTCTTGGGCTCGTATTAATGCTGTTTCTTCTGAGCACCAAGCCGCAACAATTCCTGCGTTTGAATTTGCCACCGATAACAACACACGGTAGCCACGTTCATGATTGAGTTACGCTAGGCAGTGATTTCCACCGGCCAAAATGACATCCTAATATTCTAGTAGAAATCCGGTAATGCTTCGAGGCTATATCAATGGTGATACACTCGCATTGAGTAAGTATTGCTGCAATAATGAAGCTGTAAGTAATAGTTGATATAATAGCGAAAGGAGTTAAGTCAGAAAATGGAAAAAAGGCCGCAGATGAGAACAGAATTGGAATAGTACTCGCTAAGCAAGCAGCAATATCCTTATGATATTCATCCATTAAAAGCGGTCTCAAAAGTACACGCTCATATTTCTCTGGAGACATGGAGTTGATTATCAAGTAAAAATCAAGCCCGACAAGATATCTTGTCGGGCTTGATTTTTATTAAGTGTTGATTCTTTATTTCAACTGCATATCCTCAATGATGCGAGCAATTTTGCCCCCCAGTGCCTCGTAGCCCTGTTCAAATTCATTTACTGAATCAAGCGGCTGTTTGACGCTGAAGTAGAACTTGATTTTAGGCTCCGTACCGGAGGGACGAGCGGAGATTTTGCTGCCGTCTTCGGTCAGGAACTGAAGCACGTTGGAGGATTCTAGGCCGGTGCGCGTTTCCTGTCCATTTTGCAGATTGCGCACGATACCCGTTTGATAATCGCGCAGCTCTACCACCGGTGAGCCAGCGATGGTGTGAGGTGGCTGGGCGCGCAGGTCGCGCATCATTTCCTGAATTTCTTCGGCGCCGCGCTGGCCTTTTTTGGTGAGCGAAATCAGGTCTTCGCGGTAGAGGCCGTAGGTGGCGTACATCTGCACCATTTCCTCGTAGAGGGTGCGGCCGTTGTCTTTAGCTACGGCGGCCATTTCGGCTATCATGGCGCAGGCCGATACGGCGTCCTTATCGCGCACGAAGTCGCCGATCATGAAGCCATAGCTTTCCTCGCCGCCGCCGATGTATGTTTCTTTGCCTTCCAGGTCGCGGATAAGGCCAGCGATGTATTTGAAGCCCGTCAGCGTTTGATAGGACTTGACGCCGTGGGCTTTGGCAATATCACCTAGTACTTCGCTGGTTACGATGGTGTAAACGATGAAATCCTGCTCGGTCATCTTGCCGGCATTCTTGCGCGCCGACAGCAGGTAGAAAGTGAGCAGCGCGGCCGTTTGGTTGCCGTTTACCAGCACCCATTCGCCTTGCGTGTTTTTCACGGCAATTCCCACGCGGTCGGCGTCGGGGTCGGTGGCAATGACCAGGTCGGCGTCGAGCTGGCGGGCTTGGTCGAGGGCCATTTGCATGGCGGCTTTCTCCTCAGGATTAGGCGAAACGACGGTGGGGAAGTTGCCGTCGGGCGTGGCCTGGGCTTCTACCACGCTGACATTGGTGAAGCCAAAGCGCTCTAATGCCTTTGGAACCAGCGTAATACCCGTGCCATGGATGGGCGTGAACACAATCTTCAAATCGTGCTGGCGCTTGATGGCCTCGGGATTGATGCTGAGCTTTTGGACTTCGCTCAAGTACGCATCGTCCAGTTGCCCCCCAATCAAGTGGATGCGCGACTCGTCGGCCTGAAACTTCACCGCGTTCACGCTCTGAATCTCGTTAACCTCACGGATGATATTCTTATCGTGCGGGGCCACGACCTGGGCGCCGTCGTTCCAGTACACTTTGTAGCCATTGTACTCCTTGGGGTTGTGCGAGGCGGTAATTACTACGCCGCTTTGGCAACCTAGGTGGCGGATGGTGTACGACAATTCCGGGGTGGGGCGCAGGGCTTCGAACAGGTAAACGGTGATGCCATTAGCGGAAAAAATGCCCCCCGCAATGCGCGCAAACTCTGGGCTGTTGTTACGCGAGTCGTGGGCCACGGCCACCTTTATCTCCTGCGCCGGAAACGACTCCAGCAGGTAGTTGCACAAGCCTTGGGTAGCCATGCCCAGCGTGTAGCGGTTCATGCGGTTGGAGCCCGTACCCATTACCCCACGCAGGCCGCCCGTTCCGAATTCCAAATCCCGATAGAAAGCGTCGTTCAGGGCGTCTTCCTGGTTGCTGTCGAGCAACTGTTGGATGTCGGCTTGGGTTTGGGCGTCGTAGTCGCCGGTAAGCCACGTATTTATTTTCTGCTGAACGTCGGAAGGTAAGGCCATTAGAGAGAAAAGTAAGTTGCAGTTGGGCTGATGAACGAGTGTAAAGAAAAGAGGTTTACTGGAAGCAGCCTAGCAAAAGAACGTCATGCCGAGGCGAAGCATCTCGCGTGCTGTCGTGAGAGTAGTACTCCAGCTAAACACGCGAGATGCTTCGGCTTCGCCTCGGCATGACGTTCTATTTTGAGCGTTCTATTACAGATTTCCGCGCAACGCCTGCTCGCGCTCAATGGATTCAAATAGCGCCTTGAAGTTGCCCTTGCCGAAGCTCTTGGCGCCTTTGCGCTGGATGATTTCGTAAAATACCGTGGGGCGGTCTTCTACGGGCTTGGTGAAGATTTGCAGTAGGTAGCCTTCTTCGTCGCGGTCAACTAAGATGTTCAGGTCTTTAAGCGTCTGCAAGTCCTCGTCGATGCTGCCGATGCGCTCCAGCAGGTCGTCGTAGTACACCGCTGGCACACTCAGGAACTCTACGCCGCGGCGGCGCAACTCCGCGACGGTGTGACGAATATCCTTGGTGGCAATGGCGATGTGCTGCACGCCGGGCGAATGATAAAAGTCGAGGTACTCTTCAATCTGCGACTTTTTCTTGCCCTCGGCCGGCTCGTTGATGGGGAATTTGACATAGCCGTTGCCGTTGCTTACCACCTTGCTCATCAGGGCCGAGTACTCAGTGGAAATGTCTTCGTCGTCGAAGGTGAGCAGGAGCTTAAAGCCCATCACGTCCTCGTAGAATTTTACCCACTGGTTCATCTCGCCCCAGCCCACGTTGCCCACGCAATGATCCACGTGCAGCAGGCCCACGGGCGCGGCCTGGGGCACCAGGCTTTTTTTGGCCACGAAGCCCGGCATAAAAGCCCCCCGGTAGTGGCGGCGCTCCACGAAAGTATGGATGGTTTCGCCGTAGGTATAGATGCCGGAGAGGGTCACTTCGCCCTGCTCGTCGCGGATGGTGTAGGGCTCGAAAGCGGGCCGGGCACCGCGCCGGGTGGTTTCGGCGAAGGAGTAGCGGGCATCGTCCACCCACAGCGCCATTACTTTCACGCCGTCGCCGTGCCGGCGTACGTGCTCCGAGATGTCGGAGTCGGGCAGCAGGGAAGTAGTGAGCACCAAGCGGATTTTGCCCTGCTGCAACACGTAGCTGGCGCGGTCGCGCAGGCCGGTTTCGGGGCCGGCGTAAGCCACTAGCTCATAGCCAAATGCCGCTTGATAATAATAAGCCGATTGCTTAGCATTGCCGACGTAGAACTCGACGTAGTCGGTACCGTTCAGGGGAAGGAAGTCGTGGGCGGGGTGGGCCTGCACGGCCGGCGAGGTCATCGTCTGCATAGCGGATGGGGTGGAAATCGGGTGAGAAAGAGGTTCGTTTGGTAAAAATAAGATTTTAGCCCAAATCGCTTGGCCAAGCAAGCTCGTCCGGTGGGCTGGGGGGCAAAATTGTCCGGCGCCGGACCCGACAGAGAATTCCCGAATCCTACGCACCTTTGCACCACACTTATGCCCGAGTAGCTATGAATAAAGAGGAATTAAACAAGGCCCTGGTCGCTCTGATCGAGAAGAAGCAGGAGCTGCACAAGCTGCCTTATAACCACGACAGCTACGACGACATTGAGGAAGAGCTGCACGACCTGGAGGACGACTTCAATGAGGAGTACGGCGCTTACCTGGAGGAGGTGCTGGATAAAGTACACCAGCAGCTCTGCCCCGACACCGATGTGCTGCTGCCCACCGCCTACCTTCCCAACGACGTAGGCGGCGACACCGGCTACGAGCCCTCTCACAAGGAAGGCGTCTGGGTCGACTCAGATGAGTTTCCCGGTAAAGAAGCCCGCCTCGTGCTCGTGCCCAACCCCACGCGCCTTATTTTGTCGGTAGGAAAGAAGGTACGCAAAGAAGTGTGGCAGGCGTAAGCTCGTCGCTATTTTAGTAAAAGCGTTTGCTCTCTGGTGCACACGAAGGACCTCTCCTGCGATGGTAGCTATTGTTGCGAGAGAGGTCCTTTACGTTGGGCTGGGGGGCAAATATTCTTTGTCATGATATATCGCATTGCCGAACTTACCGACTGGCAAGCCGCCCAGCAAACCGGCTTTTTCGCCAGCGCCGACTTGTCGGCTGAAGGCTTTATTCACGCCTCCGAGCTGTATCAGGTGGAGGCCACGGCCAACCGCTACTACGCCGGCCGCGCTGATATTGTCCTGCTGGAAATAGACGAATCGGAGCTGTGGGTAGCTGCCGTGCCCATGCGGCGCGAATACGCGGAGGCCCGCAATGACTATTTTCCTCACATTTTCGCGCCTATTCCACTGGCGGCGGTAGTTCGCGCTTTGCCGTTCCAAACGGGTTTTGAAGACCAGCACGAGTTACCGCGGGCGCTGGAGGGATTGACTTAATAAATAAAGTGATTAGCTCAATATTCAGGTTGCGATATTTTGTGTAGTATTGATATATAATATATAGAATACTTTATGAAAACGCGCGTTTCTGCCATTCGTAGAGCTTGGCCAGCCGTGGTACTTGCGTTTTTACTTACGGCCTGCGGTCCCTCCTATTACCTGACCATGAAGCCCGCGCAGAGCAGCGGACGCTGGGTAGATGGTCACGAAATTAGTCAGGATGCGCACGACAGCGTGGAGGTGCACGTTGGGTTTGTACGCTACGGAGCCAACGGGGTGATATTCGAAGTAAGCCTTCGCAACCACTCCGGCCGGCCCATTCTAGTAGCACCGGCGTCATTTTATTACCTGCCCGTGGCTACCCTTCCCGTAGCATCCACAGCTCCGGTAGAGCTGCCGGGACGGGTAGCCGCGATGGACCCCGAGCCACGCTTACAACAGCTCACTACCAGTATCGGGTACGAGGCGGAGCAAGCTACCGAGGTGAGTACTGGCGAGGTATTATCTGGCCTAAGCAACATCGTAGAAAGCGTCGCTAGTATTAAAAATAAGGAAACGGACGAGCAAATTAAGGAACGGGAGCAACGGCACCGCAACGATGCCAGCTATTATGATAATCAGCGTTTGCAGCACGCCGCTAACGCCGACTTGCTGCTAAGTGAAAAACAGGAGCTAGAGCAGTACGCCCTGCGTAAAAACACGCTCGAACCTGGGCAGAGCGCCCGCGGCTACGTGTACTTTTCGCGCACCGATATGGCCGATCTGTTGCGTTTGGTAGTGCGCGTGAATGAGCATCCGCTGACGTTTAATTTCGAGCAAGCCCGCGTTAAGCAATAGATTGCTGCCTACTAAAAAAGCCCCGTTACGTTGATAGCGGGGCTTTTTAATTATTTTTTCGTTGAAATCAGAATTGGTTAGTGGAGCTTTAAGCTGAACAAATTTTACACAAACTCAGCCAGATCCAGCCACCGTTCACCTTTGCTGTCCAAGGCAGCATCGGTGCGCTTGAGCTCGGCGGCCCAGTCGGCCAGCTCCTTGTGCGAGCCGGTGCCGGCGTTGAGCTTTTCAATGAGCTGCTGTTTCAGAACTTCGAGCTGTTCAATTTCCTTTTCCAGGGTTTCGTACTCCTTTTTCTCGGCGTACGTAGCCCGGCGCTTGGGCGCGGCCGTCGGGGCTGAAACAGCAGCGGCTGGTGCCACGCCGGCGGCGGCTTTGGCGGTTCTGGCCTGCTCGCGCGCGTATTCCTCGGTGTTGTTTTCCTTCTGCCACTCGCGGTAGTCGGTGTAGTTGCCGGGGAAGTGGCGAATTTGCCCCCCAGGCTCCAGCACGAATACGTGCTCCACCAGCGCATCCATAAAGTAGCGGTCGTGGGAAACGATGAGCAGGCAGCCGCCAAAATTCAGTAGAAAATCCTCCAGAATATTGAGCGTAATGATGTCTAGATCATTCGTGGGCTCATCCAGAATCAAAAAGTTCGGGTTCTTAATCAGCACGCGCAGCAGCTGCAAGCGCCGCTTTTCGCCCCCCGAGAGCTTATTGACCAGGGTGTACTGCTGGGCTGGCGGAAACTGGAAATGCTGCAAAAACTGCGAGGCCGACACGACTTCGCCATTCGCCATTTCCACCACTTCGGCCACTTCCTTCACGATATCGATGACGCGCTGGGTGGGGTCAAATTCCAGTTCCGTCTGGGTGTAGTAACCGAAAACGGTATTCTGGCCCTTGTCGATGGTGCCGCTGTCGGGCGCGAGGCTGCCAGTGAGCATGTTTAGCAGCGTAGACTTGCCGGCGCCGTTGGGCCCGATCAGGCCAATCCGGTCCTTTTTCTTGAACACGTAGCTGAAATCATCCAGCACCACCTTGCCACCAAACTGCTTGTGCAGGTGGTCTACCTCAATGATTTTGCCCCCCTGCCGCGTGGTTTTCACCGACAGCTCCAGCTGCGGGCCGTCGATTCGGGTTTTGGCTTTTTCCTGGGTTTCGTAGAAGGCATCGACGCGGGCTTTCTGCTTGGTGCCGCGGGCGCGGGGCTGGCGGCGCATCCAGTCCAGCTCCTTGCGCAACAGGTTGCGGGCCTTTTCCACCTCGGCCACTTCAATCTGCTCGCGGTCGGCTTTCTTCTCCACGAAGTAGGAGTAGTTGCCCTGGTAGCGGTGTACGCGGCCCTGGTCCAGCTCCACGATTTCGTTGGCCACTTTATCCAGAAAATAGCGGTCGTGGGTTACCATGAGCAGGGTGAGCGTGGGCAAGGCCAGCCGGTTTTCAAGCCACTCAATCGTGTCGAGGTCCAGGTGGTTGGTGGGCTCGTCGAGAATCAGCACTTCGGGCTCTTCAATGAGCACCCGCGCCAGCGCCACGCGCTTGCGCTGCCCACCCGACAATTTACTCACGGGCCGCTCCAGCAAATCGCCCAGAATACCCAGACGGCCCAGAATCTGCTTCACCTGCGACTCATAGTCCCAGGCATTCAGCGCGTCCATGCGCTCCATCACGCGCTGCAAATCATCGGATTTGTGCGTGGGGTCATTCACGACGTGCTCGTAGTCGCGGATGGCGGCCAGGGTATCGTTCTGACTGGCAAAGATGGTTTCTTCCACGGTCAGGGCCTCATCAAAAATGGGCTGCTGACCCAGGAAGGCCACCCGGATATCCTTGCGCACGCTCACCGAGCCCGTGTCGCCGGGTTCCAAACCGGCCAGAATGCGAAGCAGAGTCGTTTTGCCCGACCCATTGATGCCCACCAATGCCACCCGCTGACCCTGGCTCAGGCCAAAGGAAAGGTCGCGGAACAGCCAGCGGTCGGCGTAATTTTTAGAGATATTCTCAGCTGATAACAGATTCATGCCGCAAAGGTAGGCAAGGCGTCGCAGCTAGGAAGCAGAAGAATTGATTCCGAGAGCGGTAATCTGGCAAGCCGGGCACTAACGCTAAGCTTTACGCTGCCGATAAAGCGGTCAGGGGGCTTTTTTGGCGGCTAATGCTCTTATGTCTAGGCGCATCTGCTCAATTACCTCCCGTAGTAGACTATTCACGGTTTCAACGCGGGGTTGTAGCGCCTGCGGGTCAACATCACCTTCCCACGAATCTAGCTGCTCCACTAGGGGTAAGGCTTGGTTCACATGCAGATGATCGAGGCTGGGCTTGAGCTTATGGGTGGCGGCCTTCAGAAGCTTGCTATCATGGGTTTGCAACGCCTGGGTAAGGTCGTGTACCGCTTCTTCACAGCTCTCAATAAAGCTGTCAAGCATAAGGGCTACAAAATCGTCGTCGCCTTGGCCTACCTGGTGGAGTAGGTCAAGCTTGTAGAGGGGCGCGGGGGAGCCGGAGCGGACCAGCGAGCCAGGAGCAATCGGCGACGTACGCGGGCCACCAGCAGCGGGTTCCAGCACCCAGTCGCCAATAAGCTTGAGCAGCTCATCTTCCTGAAATGGCTTGGCCAGATAGTCATTCATACCCGCCGCCAGACATTTCTCCCGCTCACCCTTAATGGCATTGGCCGTCAGCGCGATTATCGGAGTTTTTACGTCCATTTGTTCGCGCAGCAAGGCAGTCGCTTCCAGCCCATTCATAACGGGCATTTGCATATCCATCAAAATCAAGTCGAAGCGCCGGGTCTGCAATAGCTCCACGGCCAGTGCGCCGTTCTCCATCTCCGTCACATGGATATGAGCATTGTTGAGTAAGGCCTTCGCAATCTGACGGTTAAACTTATTGTCTTCCACGAGTAGCACTTCCTTGCCGCGCAGTCTTTCGCGCAGGCCTTGGTCAGCTGCTTCCTTGCGCGGTAGGTCGCTTTCGCTGCCTATCTGCAACAGGAGAGAAAAGGAGCTGACCGTGCCCCGGTGCTTTTCGCTTTCAATCAGCAACTCGCCGCCCATCAGATTCACCAGGCTTTTGCTGATGCTGAGCCCGAGACCGGTGCCGCCAAATTTGCGGGTCACCGAGGAGTCTTCCTGGCTAAATTCCTTAAAGATGTGGTTCAGATAGGTAGGATCGATGCCAATACCGGTGTCGGTCACCAAAAACCTGATTTCCACGGCGTCATCCACTTGCTGAAGCAGTTCACACGAAATGGTAACGCTGCCTTTCTCCGTAAATTTAATGGCATTACCAGCGAGGTTCAGCAGCACCTGGGTGATGCGGTAGGGGTCGCCGAGCAACACCGTCGGCAACTCCGGCGACACTTTCGTTACAAAGTATAATCCTTTCTCTTCCGCTTTGTAATGCAGCGTTTGCTCGATCTGGGCCATGAGCTGACTCGCACCAAAGCCAATCTTCTCGACTTGTAGCTGACCCGCCTCAATTTTGGAGAGGTCCAGAATATCGTTGATGATAACCAACAGGTTTTCGCCCGAGATAGTAACAGCACGCAGGTATTCGTCCTGGTCCGGGGTGAGCGGAGTTTTGGCCAGCAGCTGCGCCATACCCAGAATGGCATTCATAGGCGTCCGAATCTCGTGGCTCATGTTGGCCAAAAACAGCTCCTTGGCTTTCGACGAGTCCTCGGCGTGCTCCTTTGCCTTACGCAGCTTATGCTCCAGGTTTTTCTGATGGGTAATATCCAGCGTGATATGAATAGAGCCAATAGATTGGCGGTCATCGTCGTACACTGGTGCCCGGCTTACCAATAGCCACTTCTGGCCACCATCTTTGCTCACGACCATGCGCTCATAAGCGTCCGTGTCATCGGGCGTAGCAGTAAAATCGTTCTGTGCCAGCAGCGAATGCAAGAGCTCCTGCTCCATGATTTCGGTACCGGAAAACCCAAGCATATCGCAGAAGGCCTGGTTGATGTACACTACCTGATCCGTCAAATCTGTTTCGATTAGGCCCAGATTCATTCGCTCGATAATGCGCCGGTACTTCTCTTCGCGCCGCTTCAGAATCTCCTCCGCGTTCTTCTGCTCCGTAACGTCCTGAAACTTCCACAGATAGCCCAGTGAGGCATTGTGGCTAAATATGGGAATAAAGTCGCGCTGAAACACTTTGCCGTTTTTGCGCGGAAGCAGCTCACCGATAACCGCCTGCTGCTCCAGGACGCGGCCATCAGCGCCCTCCAGCCAACCGAGTTCCACCGGAAAGTCACCCGCGGCCAGGAGAGCCGCCGTTTCTACGCCGACCAGTTGTTCGGGTAACACCTGAGTGTTCAGCATTCGGCAGAACGCCTCGTTTACCAATACTACGTGGCGGTTTTCATCCTCTAATAAGATGCCCTCCTGAAAGTTGGCAATAGTAGTCGACAAGCGTCGGGTGGAGGCCTCGATAGCGAGGTTAGCTTGCTTAATGGCCGAAATATCCGTGTGTACGCCGGTCATAATGAGCGGGTCACCGTTTGCGTCGCGCTTGGTCACGAGGCCGCGGGTCAGCACCCACTTATACTCACCATTTTTGCACAGCAGCCGTCGCTCCACGGAATAAATAGGTACCTCCCCACGTAGGTAGGCGTCGGAGGCCTGCATGCTGGCGATATGGTCATCGGGGTGAACATGGTTTTGCCAGCCATGGAAGCCCGCCGGAAAGTCCTCGTTCGGGTAGCCGAGCATGGTCCGGTACGCGTTGGAGAAGTACTCGTCGCCGGTTTGGTAGTTGAACTCCCACGCTCCGTCGCCAAACCGCTCGATAGCCAAGTGCCAGCGCTGTTCGCTGCTCTGCACGGCTTGTTCTGCTTCTTTCAGGGAAGTAATATCCTGCAGAATACCGCTGTAGAGGACCCCTTCGGCATCGGTGGCCGAAGGCTGGCAGTCGGCCTGAAACCAACGCAACGGATAACCTAGCACCAGCAGGCGGCCCTCAAACGATGCCGCCCCGACTCTATGAGGATGTCTCCAGAACTTAACCCACGCTGCCCGGTCATCGGGGTGGACAAGTCCTTCAAGGTGGGCTAAATGAGCGGGCTTACACCCCAATATTTTCGGAGCATTGTCACTCAGGTAAGTGAGCTGCGAAGTGCCATCGTAAGTATGGCGCCACTGAAACAGCACACCCGGAACCTGTTCTAATAAGTGGCGCTGCTGCGTTTGGTGAGCCTGCGAGGCTACCTGCTCAGCTTTCCAAGCGGTAATATCTTCCAACAATACAAAGAACCGGGTTGGCTCGTGCGAAGCGGGCAGCGTGCCGGGCTGCACCCTGGCTCGTATCCAACGGGCGGGGCCGCCGGAGGCAGTTGTCCGGCCCTGGTATTGGAAGGCGGTCTGAGCACTCAGGCTGGCCGTGGGGGGCAAATGCGGGGTTGTATCAGTGAACGCGGGGGGCAAAATCTGCCACAATACCTGCCCTGACAATGTACTACTCGTACCACCAAAAAGCTTAGCGAAACCCTCGTTCGTCCACTCCAGATGGCCTTGGTCGTCGATGATGGCCACAGCCGCGAAGGCTTGTTGAATCAGTAGCAGCGCCTGTTGCAGCTGGTCCGGTGTCCCATCCGGTAGTGTCGTATCCTCGAGTGGTTGGTTGGGTGTTACCCGCGCTGGTATCGAGGACGTGTGTACACCACTTTGCTCCATAGTATTGACAGCACGTTGGCCTTCTTTTTAAGGATAAAAAACCGACTTGTTTAG
>NZ_FWWW01000102.1 GCF_900176135.1 Hymenobacter roseosalivarius DSM 11622
TCCCCTCTCACTGAAATGCCGTGTAAAAATCTCGACGCAGCCCTTCCCTCAGCTGGAGGTTTAACCCTCCTCGGGGCACCCGTCTTTATGGGAGTATCGGGCGCTGGTGCCGCCAGAGTGACGTCCGCAGGATAGGCGTAGGTGCTGCCTTTGATAATAAAGAAATCAGCTACCCGGCATTGCTGCCGGGTAGCTGATTGATAACGTACCCGTAAGAAATTCGAACTCCTGACCTATTGCTTAAAGGCAGCATTATCACGTAAAGTTGGTAGTGGGTTGATGCAGGGTGATTTCCGAATTATGCTGGTCGATGGCGATTTTGATTCGCCACTCGTGGCGAGTCCGGCATTTACTTAACGAGCGGGAGCGTCGCACGAGCACGCCGCAACGGTGGCGCAACTTGCCGGTGAGGGCTTCCACGACGCGAGTACCGGTTTTGCCAACGACGTGGGTCTTGGCCGGCAGCACCTGCGGGTAGGCCCGCTACTGGTCGGTGAAGTAGCGCGTGTGGCGGTGGTAACGGCGGGGCAACGCGTTCCACAAGCGCTGCAAAGTGGCCGCGCCACGGGAGCCTAGCACCCAGGCCACGATGCGCCGGCTGGCCCGTTCCACGGCCAACCACAACCAGACCTTTCGCCACCTGCGGCTCACAAACGTCCACATTTCGTCAAGTTCCAGGTTCTCCCACTGCTGTCGCTGGGCCCCTTTAGACAGACGCCGGGGCAGGCCGCAACACTTTTTTTACCCGCTTGGCAATCGTGTTGCGTACCATGCCCCTTGTGCGGACAATGCTCCATAACGAGTTGCGCTCAACCAACAGTTGGTCTACCTGCGAATACTGCCGTGCTTTTTCCACGGATGCTGGCTGGAAATAGCCTTGGTGGCCACAGGCCTTACACTGGTACTTGGCCCGCCCGCCGCTGTGGCCGTTGCGGCGAATTTGCTCACTAGCGCACTTGGCGCAATAATGATGTGTAAAGACCATGCGCTAAAATTATGCCGTCACCCCGAATTGACCCATTACTAGGCTTTTAACAGACTATCACGAAGGACAGGTCGAACCCTATTTTTTTGCTCTGCCCTTGTTGCCATTGCAGGTTCACGGTAGCAACTGCGGTAGTCCTATTGAAGCCGGTTAGGAAGCCGGTGCCGGTCACGCTTCGACAAGCTCAACATGACCGGCACCGGCTTCATTACTTCAGCCTAGCATCCGACATTTTAATTTCAGCTAAACCGAACCACTCAGCTGTTCTCGCATTGTAACGATGCGTAGAATCCCACTTATACTCCATGCCTCTAAGCAAGACATTGCGCGAATTAATACTAGTTAGTGGCGTTACAATCATATGTACGTTAGGCTGTTGGCTAGCTTTTCGAAACTGCATATACCGTGCTTCCCATTGTCTATTATACGCGGGAGCAGCCGTTAGCAATTCTCGCCAAGCGCGCAAACTGACTCTGCTCGTAACTAATCCCAACACCACGATGACTACCACACAGATAGTGGAGGAAGGCAATTTATTAAAAGTCATTTCAGGAGGCATTGCTATCCAACATGCCACCAGCCAGCCTATTATCAACCACCAGATTAGTACATTATTAGCCCTTATCGGCATAGGTTCATTCCAGATAGACTGATAGAGCATAACACCTAGGCTCAGGCCTCCCAACACTATAGCTGCGCCAACAATCAGCGGTAACCTAAAGGCCTTTGGACGGGCTGAAAACAGGTGAACAACCTAAGGAGCCAATACGAGTATTAAGCTCAATATTAGTAAGAGATTAGACTCAAAAAGCAGACTCTATAATGCATCGGCTGCACGAACGAATAGGGGTATTATCCCTAGAAAGGGGTCGCTATCTATTTGCATCCGAGCATAATTACCAGGCGCTGCTATAGCCACTCCACCAGGTACTAACAGTGATATACCAACAACAACCCAATATCGTATCCCCTGCCACTGCCGACGATAAGCGCTTATACTTATAGCTACTAGTACTTAGTCAGGGGAATTATCAGCACAAACCTTTTGATAGTAACGGGTTAGTTTCGTACGAGCTTTGTCCAGCGAGAATTGCCAGTTGACGGTGGCTCGTCGGGCGTTACGTTCTGCCACACAGGCCTCGACCTGGACGGTTGATTCGTCTTGGGTGGGGATACGCTGGTGCAGGCACTGGCGGGCGATGGCGGAGAGCCCGAGTTCGACCAGGTGGAGCCAGGAAGCGTTTTTAGGCGTGTAGTGGACCTCGAAGCGAGCGGCCAGGGCGCGGGCCTACGCGGCGGGCAGGTGCTGGTAAAAGACGGCATCGGTGTGGGTGTTCAGGTTGTCCTGCACGAGCACCATTTTCTCGGCCTCGGGGTAGTGGGCGGCCAGCCGCTGCATAAAGCGGCAATAATCCGCGCCCGTGCGTCGGGCCGAGACCTCCACCAACCGCTGGCCCACACCCGGCTCGAAGGCCGCCAGCAGACAGGCCGTGCCCTGGCGCACATAGGTGCTGCTTTCGCGCCGGGGACGACCTGGTTTGGCTGGCTGCTGGCCCTGGGCCAGGTGCGCCGGCACGGGCGGCAGCGGCTCGACGGGCTGGCCGTGGAGCACACAGGGGCGCTCGTCGAAGCAAACCACGGGAAAGCGCGGGTCAACCGGGCGCTCGTAGATGGCCAGTACGTCTTCCATACGGGCCAGAAACGCGGCGTTCACCTCGCCCAGACACCAGTGCTGCTGGCGGTGGGGCTGCACCTCGTTTTTTTGAGCACCTGCCCCATGGTTTCGTGGGAAATGGTCGCCACCAGACACAATTCCACGGCTTTGTCGGCCAACAGGCGTAGGGGCCAGCGGCTGTGCCCCGTCGGGGCCGGCGTACAGGCCAGGGCCGTGAGCGCCGCGCGGGCTGCTCCGTCGAAGCACCGGGGACCACCGCTACGCGAGGCCTCGCCGAGCGCCGTGGCCAGCCCCTGCTGCGCGTAGCGGCGGCGCACCTGATACACCGTCTGTACGCAGCAGCCCAGTTCGGCGGCCACCTTGTAGCCGCTGACACCGTCGGCCAGGCGTAACAGCACGCGGCCGCGTGGCACCGTGCGCCCAGCGTGACGGCCTTTGCGCGGTAAGGATTCAAGCGTCGTCCGGTCGGTTGCCGACAACAGCAATGGCGTGATTGGTCGTCCCATTCCAAAGCAACGACCAACCATTGCTTTTGTTTACATAAATCCCCTGACTAAGCACTAGTAACAGCCATGGAAAGATTCGTTGAATCATCTATAGCTTGCGTGATTATCCTACTGTATGGAGCTACTTGCGTTAGCTTTTATCCGTCGTTTAGAGCTGGATCAGGGCCGATTAGCTACCGTTCAACCCCTCTTCCGACCTTTGCGCCGCTTCAGGCACGGAATTCAAAAGGGCGAGGAGCCGAATACTTCCTAAAACGAGTTCTCGAAGTAGCTCAAACAGCTCTAACAATAAGTTAAATTTTATGCTCTTGTTACTAACACGAATTATTACCCTGTACTATAAATCACGCAATAAAAATGGGTCTGAAGGAGACAAAGCTCACCTACTTCTTGATCCAACAGAGTCCAGCTACGCGCAAGATCACCATCGTAACAGACCATCAAGCGTTAGGTCTAAGCAGCAGTTTCTCATTTTACTGTCAAAAACAAACCTCATCCGTGAAATAACCAGATGAGGTTTGTTTTTGAAAAGTACCCCGTAAGAGATTCGAACTCCTGACCTACTGCTTAGAAGGCAGCCGCTCTATCCAACTGAGCTAACGAGGCAAGCTATAACCGAGCTAAGGGACTACCGAAAGCCAGGCTACATAAAAAAGGCCTTTTGCACATTGCAAAAGGCCTTTTCTGGGAAAAATGTCGGGGTGGCAGGATTCGAACCTGCGGCCTCCTGCTCCCAAAGCAGGCGCGATACCGGGCTACGCTACACCCCGAAAAGAGAATGAGGAATAAGAACTGAGAGTGAAGAATCTATTTGCAATTCCTCATTGCTCATTCTTAATCCCTCATGGAAAAGGAATGCGGAGAGAGGGGGATTCGAACCCCCGGTAGCCTTTAGAGCTACGGCAGTTTAGCAAACTACTGGTTTCAGCCACTCACCCATCTCTCCAAAACAGGTCTCTTCCGGTCGAAGAGTGCGCAAATATACAACTAGCAGCGAAAAATCAGCCTTCCCGAAAAAAATA
Source organism: Hymenobacter roseosalivarius DSM 11622 (assembly GCF_900176135.1). Lineage (GTDB taxonomy): Bacteria > Bacteroidota > Bacteroidia > Cytophagales > Hymenobacteraceae > Hymenobacter > Hymenobacter roseosalivarius. Next base: position 4,189 of record NZ_FWWW01000102.1, read on the forward strand.
TCTTCCTTTATTCTTCCTGCTATACCTGCGTCTGCCTGGTAATAGGCCGCTATATTTGTCGCAGTGGCCTGAGTAAGTGCATAGTTGGGCAGCCAGTCATTCAGTTATACCATCTGCTGCATTCATCGGTTTTTTTATGAATTGGGCCTACCCCCTATCTTGGCTAGAGCTTGTTTGCGTAAGCTTCTTTCTGATCCTGTATATAGGCTACGCGGTACGCACGAGGCGCCTGGCGGCTCCCTTGGGTCAGCGGGGCTGGCACCTTAGCTGGAAACTAGTTCTACGAACGGTTTACTTCAGTCTGTTTTTGGTGGCTTTACTTGGGCCGGCTTATGGTGTCACGCAGCAGCCAGTGCGCACGGCGGGCAAAGACGTATGGCTACTCGTAGATCTCTCACGCTCCATGAACGCTACCGACGTCATTCCTTCTCGCCTGCAAAAAGCAAAAGCGGAGCTTTCGCAGCTGATCAACCGCTTTCAGGCGGATCGGATTGGATTGCTGGTTTTCGCGGCAGATGCTTTTGTACAGTGCCCACTTACATACGACCAAAGTGCGCTTCGTCTCTTTATTTCTACTCTGCAAACCAACTTAGTGCCAGTGGGCAGTACTGACCTGGTTCCGCCGCTGGAATTAGTTCTTACTCGTTTGGAGGCCACAAACCGGCCGGCCGGGTCGGCGGCCCGCGCTACGGCAGTGGTAGTTATAAGTGATGGCGAAGACTTTGGTGAAAACATTGAGCCTACCCTCCGCTTGCTGGCCCGCTCCGGGGTGCGGTTATTTACGGTGGGCGTCGGCACGCTTGAAGGTGCCCGTATTCCCCGCCTCAGCGGTGGCGGATATGTGCGCGACAATAAAGGTCGGGAGGCAGTAACGCGGCTGATGCCCGCTACGCTGCGCCGCCTTGCCCAGCAAAGCGGGGGGCAATATTTTGAACTGACTGATCAGCGCAACGAGTTTCCGCTGTTGGTTAACGCACTGAACCGCCTTGAAGGCCAAGCGGAGCAGGTACGCACCGTGGCCGTGGCCGATAATCGCTATCGATTCCCACTGTTGCTGGCGCTGGTGCTGCTGTCGTTGGATATAGTTTTTACTGTTCGCGTAATAAGGCCGTGAAGAATGTATTGCTATTTGTTTTGCTAATGCTCGGCGGCTGGGGAGGATTCACCCGCATCCGTGACCGCAACGTGGCCGTACAGGAAGGAGCCACCGCGTATGCCCGCCAAAATTTTGCCGGGGCCGCCAAGGCTTATCAACGAGCCGTGGATGAGTTGGGAACCAAGAATGAAGCCGCCATCCTGAATCTGGCACATGCCTGCACCCGCATTGGCCGCGAGGCAGCGGCCAAATCCTACTATAGCCGTTTGATTATCAGCAATACGCTGGCTATACGCAGTGTGGCCCAGCAGCAGTTAGCGGTGCTGGCCGCACAAGAAGGCAAATTTGCACAGGCCATAACCTTGTTACGACAGTCGTTGCTGGCTGATCCTGCGAATGCCGAGGCGCGCTATAACTATGAGGTGCTACGCGATTATCTGGCTCGTCGGCCCAACACCCCAAGCATTCCCGCACCCCCTCCTGGCAATGCGTCCGGCCAAAAGCCGGCGCAAGGCACTCAATCCCGCACGCTGCCAGGCAATGACCGCAAGGACCAGCTTAACAAGCCGAATTTGCCCCCCAATTCTCAAAATGCCTCCCAGGAGCAGCCTGACGAATCGGGGCAGCCGACTACTAAGCAGCCCGGAACACGTCCCGGCAACATGGCCCGCGGTGGCTTCCAGCCCGGTACGGGCGCTGAGCGCAATGTAGCCAGCGGCTCTGAATCCGGCACTGTGCGTAGCCTTAGCGACAATGGCAACGGTAAGGAAGCTACCGATGGCCGTAGCAGACGGGCAGGCACGGAAGTAGCTGACCTCGACGAAACCCAGCTCCAGACGCAGCGGGCGCGCTTACAGCAGATGCAGCTCAGCGCTGGCCGCACCCAGCAAATACTGGAGTCGTTGGGTGCCGCCGAACAGCAATACCTGCAACAACTGCCGCGACGCTCAGTCCGCAAGCCGACCAGCGACAAGCCAGCCTGGTGAGCACCGCAAAAGCGAAGGCCGTAGCAGCTGGAAAGTGGACGCTACTCGGGTTCTTCGTACTTTTGCGGGCCGAAGCTTCGGCTCCGTTTTTCTGATCCACCCCCATTTCCACCCATTTTTATGCAAGTCAAAGAAGTAGTTATTGTTGCTGCCGTGCGTACGCCAATTGGCAGTTTTGGCGGTAGTCTCGCCTCCCTTTCGGCCACTGACCTAGGTGGTATTGCCCTGAAAGGTGCTTTAGAGAAAGCCGGTGTCGATCCGAAGGAAGTACAGCAAGTAATTATGGGCAACGTAATTTCGGCTAATCTGGGCCAGGCACCCGCTCGTCAGGCCGCTAAGAAAGCCGGCCTGCCCGACACCGTCGAATGCACCACTGTTAATAAAGTGTGCGCTTCGGGCAGTAAGGCCATCATGTTTGCAGCCCAGGCCATTATGTTGGGACAAGCCGATGTCATTCTGGCTGGTGGCATGGAAAGCATGTCCAACGTACCATATTACTTGGATAAAGCCCGCTTTGGCGCCAAATATGGTCACTCCCAAATGATTGACGGCCTGATGAAGGACGGTCTGTGGGACCCTTACAATGACTACGCCATGGGCAACGCGGCCGAGCATACGGCCAAGGAAATGGGCTTCACCCGCGAGCAGCAGGATGAGTTTGCCATTGAAAGCTACACGCGCAGCGCCAAGGCAGCCAAGGCTGGCAAAAAGAAGGACGAAATCATTCCCGTTACCATCGAAAGCCGGGGCAAAACCACTGTTATCGAGGATGATGAGGAATACCTGAAGGTGGACTTCACCAAATTAGCCGGCCTGAAGCCCGCATTCATCAAAGATGGTACCGTGACGGCTGCCAACGCTTCTACCCTGAATGACGGTGCCGCTGCCGTGCTGCTCATGAGCCGCGAAAAAGCCGACGCACTGGGCATTAAGCCATTGGCCCGCGTCCGGGGTTTCGCGGATGCGGAGCAGGCACCGGAGTGGTTCACGACTTCGCCTTCGCTGGCTATTCCGAAGGCCTTGAAGCACGCTGGCGTGGATGCCAGCGAAGTAGATTTTTACGAAATCAACGAGGCCTTCTCGGTAGTTTCATTGGCTAACAACAAGCTGCTTAATCTGGAAGGCAGCAAGGTGAACGTTTACGGTGGGGCCGTGTCGCTGGGTCATCCGCTGGGCGCTTCGGGCGCACGCATCGTGACCACGCTGCTAAATGTGATGCAAAACGAGGGTGGAAAAATCGGCGTAACGGGCATCTGCAATGGCGGCGGTGGCGCCAGTAGCATTGTACTAGAAAAACTGTAGAGCTTGTTTTCAGCATAAAAAGCCTTCCAACAGGTGTTGGGGGGCTTTTTTGTTACACCACGTTGTCTGACCCTGACTTAATCAGGCCAAAAGGCTAGTCAACGGCGCCCTTATGCACTTTGCCGCATTTTCCTACGTTCTTGCGTCTATGAAACGAGTTATTTTCCTGTTACTGCTGCTGTCCACCACGGCTCAGGCTCAAAAGCTGCGTCGCTTGGTAAGCTACCGCGACTCGACCAATACGGTGGTGCGCGAAGCGTATTCGGCCTTGGTAAGTCCGGCTGACACCATCATGGAAGGGCCTTACAAGCGTTTTTACCGCTCGGGTAAGGTGGAGGCGCAGACCAGCTACGCCGGCGGCAAGCGCGATAGTGCCTACGTCGAGTTCTTCGAAACTGGGCAACGGCGACTGGAGGTAACTTTTAAGCAGGGATTGCGCCAGGGACCTTTCAAAACCTATTACCCCTCTGGCAAATTAGCCCAGGAAGGCGCGTATTCCAATGACCAGCCCGACGGTACGCTCAAAACCTACCACCCAAGCGGCGCCATTAAGCTGGAAGCGTCATTGGTAAACGGGCAGCCGGTGGGGGCCGTACGGGAGTTGTACCCATCAGGTAAGCCTAGGGTAGAAACCACGTATAAAAATGGCCAAGCTAATGGCTTAATGAAAACGTACCACCCTAACGGTCAGCTGCAAAGTGAGTCTACGTACAACAATGGGCTGTTGGCTGGTCCTTACAAAACCTACTTTGACAACGGGCAGCTGGAGAGCGAAGTGGTAATTGACAAGGCCGGCAAAGGCACGCAGAAAAGCTATTATCGCTCCGGCAAGCTGCGCACCGAAGGCAACTACGTGGCGGCCGCTCTGCAAACCCGCCGCGTAACCAATCCACTCGGCGACGACCTGACGAAAGGTGCTGTCCCCGGCGCCGGAACGGCTAATCTGAATGGCCCGGCAAAAGCCTACTATGAAAGTGGTGCCGTAAAGAGCAAGATGAATTATCGCGCCGGCGTGCTAACGGGCCAGAATCAGGACTACTATGAATCGGGGAAGCTGGAGCGGCAAACGGACTACAGCAACCAGGCCCGCGACCGGAAAGTAACCGCTTACTATGAGTCGGGCGGGGTGAAGCAGGAGCAGCAGTTTAAGAATAATGTGCCTGCTGGTACTTGGCGCACTTTTTACCCCGATGGCAAACAGGTGCAAACCCAAGAAAATTACGTAAACGGCCGGCTGGTCGGGGAGAAGCTGACCTACTACCCTACTGGCACGATGAAAACCAAGCTCGTGTATGAAAACGGCCGTCCGACCGGCTTAGGCCATGAATTCCACGATTCGGGCAAGCTCAAATCCGAAACGACTTACGCAAAGGGAATCAAGGTTGGGGCTTACCGCCAGCTGCGCGAGGATGGAACGCCAGAAGTAGTCGGCGCCTACCGCAACAATAAAGAAACTGGAGTCTGGACCTACTTCGGGCCCGATGGTAAAGTAGTAAAGCAGAAGAAGACTTTCCGGAACGGCGCAGAAGTAACAGCTGCCCAGTAAATCTAATTTCCAGCTTTACAGAACAAAAAAGCTCCCTGAGATATACTCAGGGAGCTTTTTTGACGAATGATACCCGGATAAGCAACTACCCTTCGCCAGCTATAGGCAGGAGCTATAAAAATATTTTTTAACAGTACCTTGTTTTGCATAGTACCTTCTGGTATATTTGTTCCATTAAGAAAGAAGTAGTATTTGCCGGCAGCTTAAGACCAAACAAAGCGGCAAAAAGTCAAAAAATATCGCTCATAGGTTCTAATTGCATTACTTAACAAGATCTGAAAATATTTTTCAGGTGTCAGGCAGCCCTGATAATAGCCGCTGCATCTATTCAACCGAGAGCACTACGAAGATGAATCCAAACTCCTACGCCCCCGCCTTCCTTCCCCGTTATTTTCCCTGCTCACTCTTTTTCAGTTCTAAAAAATTTTAACTAGTACCTTGTTTTACATAGTACTGTTAGCTATATTTACAGTGTCCCCTTCCGGTTCGTGGTGGTGCTTCTTTCACCTAGCATCCCGATCAGGCTACCCACCGGAGCCGCTTCCAACCTGACAGGTTGGAGCCTCTCGCCCCACCAGGTCCGCTCCCCCGGCGCTCGACTATCTGGGCTCGCTAACTATCTCTTTTCCAGTTGTCTGCTGCACTTGCGAACAGAACCGCGGCTGTTCCCCCGTGCCCAGGCAGTTCCTTTTCTCTTCTCATTTCAAACTTTCAAATTGTCATGAAATCATCCGTCATCAACCGCTTCCTCGCTGCTCTTATCTTCGTTTTAGGTAGCCTTCAACTAGTTGCCTCCGGCCCAGAAAACGGCCGTCTTACCGGCCGGCTTCTCGACGGCGAAACCCAGGAGCCAATTCCTTTTGCTAATGTAGTGCTGCTTCGCGCCGATGATCATTCCTTCGTACGCAGCGTCGCAACTGATGCTGAAGGCGCTTTCAAGTTCAATAATGTACCGCTGGGCGACTACACGGTGCGTACAACTGTACTGGGTTACAAGTCATTGAAGCCCATTGTATCGCTCAGCATGTTGCAGGGCCGGATTGCACTCGGCTCAGTTGCGATGCAGCCGCTGATGCGCGGCATGGCCGTGCGGCCCGCTAAAAAAGATCTCAAGCGCCAGCCTGCCGTAGCTTCAGTCAAACGCACCCTGACTGCCAGCACCTTAGCCGTGCGCTAGCCGGCCACTTTTCAGTGCTCCTCAATCCGTCCGACTTATTGCTCTCCGGCCAGAGCAGTAAGCCGGGCGGCCGCATAAAAGCCCCTCAGTGCCTTTTCAGCACGAAATACGACCCAGAAGTTGGCGCTACTCAAAAAAGCTCCTACTTGGGCCTTGATGTTCCTACGCTGGCTCATGTCCGCTTTTGTCGCCTTCATTTTACTGCTGATGACGGGTACGCTGGTACCCGTGAACCGCGACTTTCGGCAAACGCCCGATGGCATTCAGGTTTTTGTAGTCTCAAATGGCGTGCACTCCGACCTCGTGCTGCCCGTGCGCGAGCCACGCACCGCCACCAATTGGCTACAAAAGCTGGATAATGCAGCGGTAGTCACCAAGTTTGAGCGGTATGAGTACGTGGGCTTTGGCTGGGGCAATGAGGGTTTTTACCTGGGCTCGTATGGGGGACAATATCCGGGGCTTGGCAATACGCTGCGGGCTGCTTTGCCCTCGCCCACACTTTTACACGTCGATTTCTATAAAAATGCCCCCCGGCTCGGTGAGCGGGTGGTGCCGCTGCTTGTTTCCGAAGTGCAATACCGTCAGCTAGCCGCCTTCGTAGAGCAATCGTGGCAACCCGATTCGGCGGGCCGGCCCATACTGCTAACTGCCGCTGGCTACACTCCCGACGATTTTTTTGTAAGGGCCAGGGGCTGCTACCACATCCTGCGCACCTGTAACGACTGGACTAACCAAGGCCTGCGCACCAGCGGTCTGCGGGCCGCGCTGAAAGCTCCTTTCGCTGCCTCAGTGCTGTATCAGGCGCGGCGCGCGGCCAAAAAGCCCCCCGGACGACTTCCAACCAATTAACAGTCGGGGCTGCAACCTATTAGAATCAATACGGTTCTTTACTCGCTTCCCGCTGCTTCGGCTCGGCCGGAGTAGCGGGTTTTATGTTAAGTAGCTACAGGCCCCTGGCTGATTGGTTTTGTTTGCTTGTTGCTGATTATCATGTATTTAGTTTTTCTACGAAGGAGCGCCCAAGCTCGATTACGCTTTTTTATCGCCTTATTTCTTTCCCTGCCCTGCGCTTGGCAAGCGCAAGCCCAAACGGGCACCGTAACGGGCTCGCTGGTGGAGCAAAGCAACGGGCAGCCCATTCCCTTCGCCAACGTCGTGCTGCTGCGAGCCCAGGATTCCACCTTTATTTCGGGTGCTCAGACCACCGAAACCGGCGCATTCAGCATTGCGAACGTAGCATTCGGCACCTACACTTTGCGGGCTACTATCCTCGGTTACCGCCCCGTACGCCGCCCCCTTACGCTGAGTGCGGGCAGCCCGGCAGTGGCGCTTGGCCCCGTGCGCCTGGCATCTACCACCACCCGCCTCAAGGGAGTAGTCGTGCAGGGGGAGCGGGCCATCCTGACCGATAACCTCGACAAAAAAGTGATTGACGTCTCAAAAGACCTGACCACCACCGGTGGCTCGGCGGTGGATGTACTCCAGAACGTGCCCTCGGTAACGGTGGATCAGTCGGGTGCGGTAAGCTTACGCGGCTCCGGCAACGTGACCATTTTCGTGGATGGCAAGCCTACCGGCGCTGCTGGCGGGGGCCGCTCGGCCGTGCTGGACCAGATTCCGGCTAGCAGCATTCAAAGCATAGAAGTTGTCACCAATCCTTCCTCGCGCTACGATGCGGAGGGTACGGCCGGCGTAATTAATATTATTCTGAAAAAAGAGCGCAAAGACGGCGTCAATGGGCTGGCCACCGTGAATGCGGGCACCAAAGACAAGTATAACACTTCCCTGAGCCTCAATATTCGCAAAGGGAAGCTCAACACCTTTGGCAGCTACGATTTTCGGCGCGACCGACGCACTGGCTTCGGCTCGTCGTTCCAGACCTCTACTTTTCTGGATGGCAACAACCAGCAGCGCACCCGCTTGCTCGATCAGAACGAGCTAAGTCTGGACTATCGCACTTCTCACGCGGGCCGGTTCGGCATTGACTATACTTTAACTGAAAATCAAACTCTGACCCTAAGTGTACAGCCGCGCTACAACCGGCGGCAGGAATTTGAAAACGAGGCCACCCGCCAGTCAGCCCCTGGCAATGAGCAGTTACCGCTAGGCAGCAGCTTCGATTTGGCAGCGAATGAGAACGGCTTCAACAGCTCCACCGACTACGCCGTTGACTACCGGCGCATCTGGGACAAACAAGCCCGCCGCGAGCTGACCGCCAATGTGGTATATACCCCGATTCGGAGCGAAAATGAGATTATCTCCAACCGGATTTCCTACGACGACGCGCCCTTCGTGCAGCAGCGCCAGCGCTTCGACAATACTATCAATCAGGCTTCGGCCCAATTCGACTACGTGCATCCCTTGGGCGAAAAAGGGCGGGTTGAAGGTGGCTTCAAAAGCGTGTTGCGCCAGTTCGATGCTGATTACCGGTTTTTTGACGCGCTCAGGCTTAATGACTTACTTTCTAATTGCTTCCGCTACGAGGAATACATTCAGGCGGGCTACGCGACCTACGCCAACGCTACCGGCAAGTGGAGCTACCAGGCTGGCCTGCGTCTGGAGCAGACGAATACCGAAGGCCGGCAGTTTGCCACCACCCAGGACACGACTTTCACCCGTAACTATCTGAACCTGTTTCCTAGCGCCGTGCTGGCCTACGACCTGACTAAGGATCAGCGCCTGCAGGTAAGCTATTCGCGCCGCTTAAACCGGCCGGGCGTCAATCAGCTTAACCCATTCATCGACCGCTCCGAGCCCCTGGAAACACGCAGCGGCAATCCGGGTCTGCGGCCCGAGTACATCAACTCCCTGGAGCTTGGTTTTCAGAAGTTCTTCGGGCAGTCGAACTCCTTTACGACCACCGCTTTCTATCGCCAAACCAATAACTCAGTGCAGCGCTTTCGTCAGCTGGGCTTTAATGAACAACTACAAGCGCCCAGCACCAACACAACGCTGCTCAACCTGGCACGGGGCACGGCTTACGGCCTGGAATTCGTAGGCTCGGCCAGTGTTGCTTCCTTCTGGAAAATCAACGCCAACCTCTCCGGCTTTCGCAATATCATCGAAGGCTCGGCTCCCGGCACCGACATCGATAACCGCAACTTCACCTATACGGGCCGTCTGAACAACAATTTCACCGTTACTAAGAAGCTGGATATTCAGTTCTCCGCTAACTATCGCTCGGCGGCCGTTACGGCTCAGGGCCGGCGCGGCGAGTTTTTCTTCACTGAATTTGCCGCCAAGCAAAACGTGCTGAAGGATCGGGGTAGCATTACGCTGCGCGTATCCGACGTCTTCAATACGCTCCGCTTCAACTTTGACTCTTTCGGGCCAGGATTTAAGTCAGTGAGCCGCAATAAGCGGGAAACCCGCGTCGCCTTTCTGGGCTTCACCTACCGTTTCGGCGGTGCCCAGCAGCCTGAGCGCCGCCGTCGCGGCGAGCGAGGTGACCAGCCCCAGCAGGGCCCCGAAGATCCTAGTGAAGGAGGCATAGACTAGATTTGCTATAAAAAGAAAGCCGTAACGAACAACTCGTCACGGCTTTCTTCTTATAGCAAATTCGTCTTTATCAATTCATTACACCAACAGCTCATCATTAACAATGAAGCTGCGTTATATTGTTAAATTTATTTTAATTAAAAAAGTGCAAAAAGGCAGCTTTTGTACAATTTATACGTATTAGCCGCAGACTACTCTATTATTTACCGAAGTCGGAACTACGCTGGCCTAATCTGCAAGCACCCGAATCAATCTTAATTTCTACCGGCTAGGCTTTCGACAACACCTGCCCTGTCAGACATTAATATGCTTGATGTACATCGCGAAATATTACCGGAAAGCTACCTGCTGATCTTGGCTCCTGATCCGCATACGCCCGATGAGGAGAAGCTGAGTCGGGCGCTGTTTCGGGCCAGCCTTAGCACCAAGCGGGCCGTGTGGGTAGATTGCAGCTTACTGCAACATATGCCGGCGGAGGCTATTGACCTGCTGCTGGCTTATGCCTACCACCTGCGCTGCCAGGAGCGACGGCTCGTGCTTTGCCATGTGCCGGAGGGAGTACAGCGCCACTTCCTGCACCTGGACGCCGCTTCTCAGCCCCTGATGGTTACCTCCCTGCTCGATGCTGATCTTGATGAGAGCGAATGATTTTTACAACACAAAAAAGCCCCCCGGTTCGTTTCTGGGGGGCTTTTTGTGTGAATAACCCTTGTATTCCATCACTTATCCAGCTTCCTGGCGCACTTGTATTTGCAGTTGATACTGCTTGGTTAATCGGGGGTGCGGCCAATCGTTGTTACCTTCGCGGTCCTATTGATCCGCATTTGATGAGCATCCAAAAACCCAGCATTCCGAAAGGCACCCGCGACTTTGGTCCCGCCGTGGTGGCGCACCGCAACTACATTTTTGGCGTCATCCGCCGCACGTTCGAGTTGTTTGGTTATGCCCCGCTTGAAACGCCTACGCTCGAAAACCTCTCCGTGCTCACCGGCAAATACGGCGACGAAGGCGACCAGCTGCTGTTCAAAGTCCTGAACTCCGGCGACTTTCTGAAAGATGTTGCGCCCAATGATATAGTGGAGGGCACGCGCAAAGTACTGCCCAAAATCGCCGAAAAAGGCCTGCGCTACGACCTCACGGTGCCGTTTGCCCGCTACGTAGTAATGAACCGCGGCACGCTGACCTTTCCCTTCAAGCGCTACCAGATTCAGCCCGTATGGCGCGCCGACCGCCCGCAGCGCGGCCGCTACCGCGAGTTTTACCAGTGCGACGCCGACGTGGTCGGCACCGATTCTCTGCTCTGCGAAGCGGAGATCGTGCTCATGATGTGCGAGGTCTTAAATGGAATTGGGCTCACTGATTTCACCATCAAGATCAATCACCGGGGCGTGCTGCGCAATATTTATCAGGCCCTGGGTAGCGAGGGCAAGGAGCCGGATTTGTTTGTAGCCATCGATAAGCTGGATAAAATCGGCCGCGAGGGTGTGGAAAGAGAGTTGGCCGAGCGGGGCTTTTCGGCCCAGGCCTCGGAGCAACTATTTGATTTATTGGCCACTACAGGCGACTTTAGCGAGAAGCTGGAGAAGCTGGAAGCTGCTTTTCGGAAAGCTGGCTTGCAATCGGAAAGCGAAAGTTTAACTGGGCCAACGTACAAGGGTGTGCAAGATTTGCGGGAGGTACAGAAGTATCTCACCAGCTTCGGCTTCACGCAGTTTGACAAGTTGGAGTTTGACCCTACATTGGCCCGCGGCCTCTCCTATTACACTGGCTGTATCTTCGAAATCAAGATTAACAACGTCAAGATCGGTAGCGTATCCGGCGGGGGGCGCTACGACAACCTTACGGGCGCTTTCGGACTGCCGGGCGTGTCAGGCGTGGGCTTTAGTTTCGGAGTTGACAGGCTCTACGATTGTCTGGAAGAACTGAATCTGTTTCCACCAAATGCGGCTACCACTACGCGCTGCCTGCTCTTGAATTTCGACGAAGAAGCCGGCCGCTCGGTGCTGCCTGTGCTGCGGCAGCTGCGGGCCGCGGGCATTTCCAGCGAACTGTATCATACCCCGGACAAGCTGTTGAAGCAGTTCAAATACGCCGATCAAAAGGGCATTCCCTATGTATTGCTGCAAGGCTCTGAGGAACGGGCGCAAAGCCTTTTCAAGCTCAAAAACATGAGCACCGGCCATGAACAGCTACTTGCTTTAAAAGATGTATTGAGTAGCCTAACCAACTAAATAAAGCTGTAACTACCAGTTCTTAGCGGCGTTTTACCTCACCACAAACGCCCATAAAACAATCGGCTTCCTCCCCCCGATGTACTCCCTCGATCCTACCACCTACCTCAGTCTGTCTACCCTTGAACGCCTGCTTCGTGAGCGGCCCAGGGTTGTATTGAGCGACGAGGCGCGACAGCGTGTTGCCACTTGCTATGACTATCTGCGTGACCGGCTGGGAAAGTCGGATGCGCCGATGTATGGTATCAACACCGGTTTTGGGGCGCTTTGCAACACCGGAATTGCCCCCCAGCAGCGCCGCCAGCTCCAACTCAATCTGCTGATGTCGCATGCCTGTGGTACGGGCGACGAAGTGCCCGAGGAGGTAGTGCGGCTGATGCTACTCCTTAAAGCCCAAAGCCTGAGCTATGGGCACAGCGGCGTGCAGGTAGCCACCGTGCAGCGCCTGCTCGATTTTTACAATCGCGAAATGTACCCGGTGGTTTACCAGCAGGGCTCCCTCGGGGCCAGCGGTGATCTGGCGCCCTTGGCGCACCTGTGTCTGCCGTTGCTGGGCCTGGGCGAGGTCAATTACCAGGGCTACCGCCTGGCCGCCGCCGACGCCCTGAGCTTGTTTAGCTGGCCACCCATGGAGCTGGAAGCCAAGGAAGGGCTGGCCTTGCTCAATGGCACTCAGTTTATGCTGGCGTACGGCGTACACTGTATCCTACGGGCTCAGCGTCTGGCCAATGCCGCTGACGCCATCGGGGCACTGTCGCTGGAAGCCTTTGGGGGGCAAAATCAACCGTTTGACGTCCGTCTGCACCAACTGCGGCCCCACGCCGGGCAAGTAGCCGCAGCCGAGCGCATACGCAACTTCCTCTCCAACAGCGAGCTGCAAGCTCAGCCCAAAGACGCCGTTCAGGATCCGTATTCTTTTCGCTGCCAGCCGCAGGTGCATGGTGCCTCCCGCGACGCCTTTGCTTACGTGGCGCAGGTACTGGAAACGGAATGCAACGCGGTAACGGACAACCCGAATATATTTCCCGCCGACGACGCTATCCTTTCGGGGGGCAATTTTCATGGTCAGCCCCTGGCCCTGGCCCTCGACTTTCTGGCCATAGCCGTGGCTGAGCTAGGGGGCATTTCGGAGCGCCGCACGTATCAATTGCTTAGTGGGCAGCGGGGCCTGCCGCCTTTTCTGGTGGCTGAACCCGGCCTCAACTCGGGATTGATGATTCCGCAGTACACCGCGGCCAGCATCGTGAGTCAGAATAAGCAGCTTTGTACGCCCGCCTCCGTCGATAGCATCGTGAGCAGTAACGGGCAGGAAGACCACGTAAGTATGGGAGCCAACGCCGCCACCAAAGCGCGCCGCGTGGTCGAGAACGTAGAGCAGCTATTGGGTATCGAGCTACTTACCGCTGCCCAGGCGCTGGCGTTTCGACGGCCGGCGCGCACCTCCGCCGCGCTGGAGCAGATAGTCGAGGATTTTCGGCAGAAAGTAGCTTTCGTGAGTCGGGACCGGGTGCTATATCCCGATTTGCAGGCCGCCGCCGCTTTCGTTCGCACGTATGAGTGGCCGTAGCCAAAGCTTTCATTTTAGCCTATCCGGCTCGTAAGATCCAGATTGGCAAAAATAGTCTTTACTTAAGGGTAGTCTACTCAAATCTCAACAGTACAATAACTTGACTTAATGGCGTTGGAGGTTGCAAAGGCTTTTATACAGCCATAATTTCCTACTTTCAGTCATCCCAAAACGCAAACACCCCCTGGGTACGTTATAAGCTTCGTGAAAAACTTCTATCGTCTTTTTGTTCTAATTCCAGCCCTGCTGCTGGCTACGCTGGCTCCCGCCCAAACCTGCGAGAATACGCCCAACTCAGGAGCTGATTTTAAGGCCTTTGATACTGCTACGGGCACTGAAGTATCGTCACTTTGCGTGGGCCGGGAAATAAGGTTCGTGGATAACAGCGGTCGGCAGCTCGACCCCAGCCTTGTGCGCTACGCCACCGGGGCCGCTATCACCTGCAACGGCTCCGACTTCTCAACCAATGCCTTATATACTCCTTCGGCCGCCGACGCGACGCGGGGATTTGTAGTTATTACCCAAAATACGCAGCAGGCGGCGGGCGCAGCGGGTATCATTTTCTCCAAACGTCTTGAGGTAAAAGCATCACCGGCACCTGCCTTCTCACTTACTTCTTGCTCGGCCAACGCTGTTCAGATTACGATTACGGACCAAGTGTATGCTGCCAACCTGTATACCGTGCAGATTGGCAGTAGCGTGTTTAATAACGTAGACAGGAGCCAACCACGTACCTTCTCCGTTCCCCCAGGTACTACGACAGTAACGGTAACGGGTCGTCACGCAGGAAATACTCTATGCAGTAATAGTGGCATGCAAAGCTTTACGCCGGCTACCGGACCGTCATCTGCCCCGGTACTTAAGCAGCTCGAGGTTCGCGATAAGGAGGTTGTATTTCAATTCGGCAACATCCAACCTACGTTTCAATACGAGATTCAGATAGCTGAGCTTGGCGCGCCCGGCGGTTATCGTACCCTCCCCGGTTTTGTTGTCGGCAATGGCGACGTAGTAACCAGTCTACCCAATGCCCCGCTCCCTGCCTGCTATCGCATTCGCCCTGTCTCGGCCTGCGGAACTGGTCTTATCACTGGCTCTAATGGCTCCAATCTGGTTTGCACAATTGATTTAGGCACTATCAGTTTGGTTTCAACGTCGAGCAATGGAATAAACAAACTCAACTGGACGACGTTTGATTCGGCGGTGAGCTTTTTTCAAATACGGCGGACTTCACAAGGTATACCTGAGTCAATTATAGCTACCGTGCCCGGCAATAGTCCCTTTGAGTACTTGGATGCTACGGGCAGCTGCGGCACCATCTATACCTATCAAGTCACCGCAGTACTGACCACCCCTAGAGGCTTTGTTTCTTCAGCGTCCAACAAGTCATCGGTGACGACGGCGGCCGGCACGGCACCGCAACCGCCGCGTCTGGTAGCAGGTTTCACTCTTAGCAATAAAGTAGAGCTATTTGCTACCAACGCGGTGGGGCAACCCCTGGCTAACGAGCTCACTTTCCTGCGCGCCTCCCCCAGCCCCGCCGAACTGGGCGTCGTAAATGCGCCCACCATCAGCGATACGCCCGATAACCTAAGCGTTACCAATCCACCGATTTATTTGGCCCGCCGCCGCGATGCTTGCGGCAGTATATCAGCCGATAGTAACCCCGCTTCTCCGGTAGTGCTGGCCGTTGATCCGCAGCCGGAAGGCGCCCGATTCACTTGGTCGCCGCTAGGAGGCCCCGATGCGGCTATTCCCGTGCAATATCAATTGGTGCGCTTGGCGCTCAACGGCTCTACCATTGATATCATCCCAGTAAGTGGGCTGAGCTACGTTGATACCCAGCCACCAACCAACGAGAGCACAGTGCGCTACCGCATTGAGGCGACGGGTGGCGGCCTGGCGACGGCCAGCTATTCTAACCTGGTAAATGTTACGCGTCAGCCCCGCCTGGCAATGCCGACGGCTTTCTCACCCAATGGCGACGGCCTGAATGATGTATTGGAAGTAAAAGGGCGCTTTTTGACCACTTTCATCTTCACCGTCATCGACCGCAACGGCCAGGAAGTGTTTCGCGGCACCGACCGCACCCAAACCTGGGACGGACGCATTAATGGGCGCGAACCAATGCCAGGAGCGTACGCGTGGCGCTTCGAGGCCCTCACGGAGGAAGGCAAGCTCTTCGTGCAGCACGGCGCTATTACCATTGTGCGGTAAGTGCGATCCATCTTTAGTTGAGGGACGAATATGCCCAGCCCATAATAGCGCTGACTACAATCCAAACAACCATATTTAGCTGCAGCCAACGCAGCGCCAGTACTGAGACAAAAATCCAGCTTAAGCTAAACCAATCGGGTGCTTGAGTTAACCCCTGAGGCCACACAACAACGCTTCCCAAGTACAGGGCGAGGTTCAGAATAACGCCCACTACGGCCGCGGTTACTACGCTGAGGGTGGCTTTGATACGCTCATCCTGGCGAGTACGCTCAATCAGAGGCGCACCAATAAAAATGAATAAAAAGCTGGGTAGGAAAGTGTAAAAAGTCGTTAAGGCCAGGCCGGCCGCGCCCCAGACTATCGAGTGGCCACCATGACGCCAAGCCCCCATAAATCCAACGAAGGCCAGCACCATAATGAGCGGACCGGGCGTTGTTTCACCCAGGGCCAAGCCATCTATCATCTCCAGGCGCGTTAGCCAGCCTAGCTGCTCTACCGCTACCTGGGCTACATAGGGCAGCACGGCGTAAGCCCCACCGAAGGTAAAGAAGGCAGCAGCCGTGAAAAATCCGGTTAGCTGGCGCCAAAATGGCCAATCACCCGTTAGCCAGGTGGCTATCAGCAACGGAAGTACCCACAGCGCAACCGCTACAAGTAGCAGGCGCAGAACGCGTCTGCCCGGTCTAAACGGCGCTTCTACAATAGTCGCTGCTTGGGGCGCAAACCCAGCCGGCGGGGTGGAGCGTAGCCAAGCCGGACGCCAGCGCTGCACTATTACGCCTATAAAAATGGCCCCCAGCACTACTACTGGAAAGGGTAGCCGAACTACTGCCAGGGCCAGAAAGCTTAGGGCCGCCACGCTTATGCGCAAAGGGGTTCGTAGAGATTTCTGCCCTATTTTCAGCAAGGCTCCCAGTACAATGGCCACTACCGCTGGCTTCAAGCCGTAGAGTATGCCAACAACGGCAGGCAATGTTCCCCATGTGACGTATACCCAACTCAAGCCCAGCAACAATACTGCCGAGGGCAACACGAACAGAATACCAGCCACCAAGCCCCCTCGCACCCCATGCAGCAGCCACCCAATGTAGGTGGCCAGTTGCTGAGCCTCAGGTCCTGGCAGCAGCATACAGTAATTAAGGGCGTGCAGAAAACGCTCTTCCGTGAGCCATTGGCGGCGCTCCACCACGTACTCGTGCAAAATGGCAATCTGACCCGCGGGCCCGCCAAAGCTAATGAAGCCGAGCTTTAGCCAGAAGCGCAAGGCATCGCGAAAGGCTACCGGGGGAATAGCTGTTTCCATAGCCTAAAGTAGAGAGACTGTCTTTGGGGCGAAGCGCCAGCCTGGAAAGGCAGTCATTAGTGCCTCATAGTATCCAGGCTCTTGCTCTGCCCGAGCTGGTTCAACGCTGCCCGGAAGCCCTTGGCCAGCTGGGCGGCAGGCCCCCGGCCGTAGTAGTGCAGAAATATTATGCGAGGCTGGTCGCCGAGCATGTGGTTGTGCACCGCCACTACTTCCAGATTATTTGCTCGCAGAGCGCGAATAACGGGATTCACCTCATTTTCCAGCATGGCCATATCGCCGGCAATGTGAGCCGCGTCGGTAGTGCCCGCGAAGGAGGCCCAGGAGTTGAGGCCGATGGCGGCGGTCATCTCGGCTCCCATGGCCAGTACTTGCAAGTCGTCGCGGCCTACGGTGTACTTATAAGTGGGTCCATTAACGGCACCGGTATATTTCACGATAGCATCCAGCGACGGCAGGTCAAACAGCTCCTTACCGGTGCGGGCCGGCGCGGGGCCGGCCGGGGGCTGATTGGCCGGAAATAGCTTAGATCCTTTGATGGTAGCGGCATATTTGCGGGCCAATTCTTCCACGCTGCCTATGCCGTGTATATGCATATAGAAAATACGGGGCTCCTCGTAAAAAAAGTGATTGTGAATGGCCCCGACCTCAAGCCCATTGGCGTGAGCCGCCGAAATCAGCGGGTTTACTTCTTCTTGCAGCAGCACTGTGTCGCTCATCAGGACTGCTGACTTGCCGTCCAGAGTCTTCTTCACCGCTACCCAACCGCCAAAACCGAAGGAAATTGGCACCGGCTCGCCCTTAATGGTCAGCTTCAAATCGTTGCGGGGCAACGGTGTTGTGTGGGTAGCTTGGGCTTCTACGTAGGTTCCTTTTTTGCCCAGCGCAGCCTCAATAGCTCCTGTTTCGGCGGCGCTCAGTGGGGGTGTTTTGCCTTTGGGGGGCATTTTTGCGGCAATTAGCGGCGATGTAGGCCCGAGGAGCGTACTAGCACCTAGCAGTGCCGTGGCACGGAGAGCATCCCGCCGGGAGAAGTGATAATTAGTCATAAGAAAGTAAGGCTTTGGGCTAAAACAGGACTTTAAGGTATGAAGCCTTTCATTGTTGCTTACGTCGCAACACCCGTAACGATACATAAATTAGCTTACCTATCTTTTGCCCACCACCATATGTTACCGCTATGCTCACACCCTTGGCATTGACAAACGGAATACCTTTGTACAACTAGTTCCGTACACGAGTAACCTTGGTTTTTGCGGCTTGGCTTTTTTCAGGATTGCCGGTGAGGGTACCACGGGTCATACGGTGACACCACGCACACCCCTAGCCAGTGTTAGCAAGCCATTTCTAAAACCTCATTTAAACGCCCACAGGGCACTATTTTGGCTTATGTTTGATATGATGGGCATGATGGGCAAAGTGAAGGAGCTTCAGGAAAAGATGAAGCAGGCCCAGGATGAAGTACAGTTTCTGACCGCGACGGCCGAATCGGGCGGGGGCTTGGTGAAGGCTACCGCCAATGGTAAGCGCAACGTGGTGAAGCTGGAAATAGATGAGTCGCTGCTCACGCCCCAGGACCGTGAGATGCTGGCTGACCTGGTAGTAGCGGCCGTAAATAAGGCCCTGGATGAAGTAGGGGAGAAAGCCAAAGAAGAACTTAAGAACAAAACAGCCGGTTTGATGCCCAATCTTCCGGGCCTCGACCTTGGCAATTTTGGCCTCTGATACTTTCGCATCCTCTTCCACTTTGCTCCCGCACGTAGCCGTTGTTATTCTTAACTGGAACGGCCGCGAGCTGCTGCGCACGTTTCTGCCTTCCGTACTGGCCCACTCCGATGGTGCCCGCGTGGTCGTGGTCGATAACGCCTCTACCGACGACTCGGTGGAGCTACTGGGGGGCTTTTTTCCGACCATAGAAGTTATTCAGCACTCCGAAAACCTAGGCTTTTGCGCTGGTTACAACCAAGCTTTAGCCCGGATAGATGCGGCCTACTACGTGCTGCTCAACTCGGATGTAGCCGTAACGCCGGGCTGGCTGCGGCCCTTGGTGGCGCTGCTGGATCGGCAGCCCCTGGCAGCCGCCTGTCAGCCCAAGCTGCTGGCTTACGCCGAGCCTATGCAGTTTGAGTATGCCGGAGCCGGCGGCGGCTACCTCGACCGCTTAGGGTACCCTTTATGCCGGGGCCGTTTATTTGAAACCCTCGAAACCGACCACGGCCAGTACAACGACGCGCGCCCCGTAGCCTGGGCCAGTGGTGCCTGCATGATGGTGAGGGCCAGCACCTGGCATAAACTGGATGGGCTGGAAACGGCATTTTTCGCTCACATGGAGGAAATCGACCTGTGCTGGCGCTTCTGGAATGCGGGCTACGAAGTTTGGTACGAAGGCAGCAGCACGGTCTTCCATGTGGGCGGCGGCACACTGCATAAATCCAACCCCCGCAAAACCTACCTCAACTTCCGCAATGGCTTAGCTTTATTATACAAAAATGCCCCCCAGAGCGAGTTGGGGGGCATTTTTATCCAACGAATTGCATTGGATTGGATTGCGGCGCTACGGATGCTGGGCCAGGGTGCCATTGCCGATGCGCGCGCCGTGCTGCGGGCGCACCGCGATTTTTTCAAGAACAGAAACTACTGGCGGCAGCAACGTATGGCGGCGCGGCCCCATTTGCTGGTGTCGGAGCGCCCCGGCGTGTATGTTGGCAGCTTAGTATGGGCTTATTTTGGACTGGGCAAACGGACGTTTACCGATCTACAAATCCCAGACGGTACTCCGCTGCCGTCGCAACGCGCGGCGCAGGTTCATCCAGAAAGCCAGGGCAAAGTATAGCACTACCGGCGACCCGAAGGTGAAGAAAGAAGCATACACGAAGGATAGGCGCACGCTGCTCGTGGAAAAGCCCAGCCGGTTCCCCAAGGCATTGCAGACCCCGAAGCTCTGCTTTTCGATGAAGTCGGTTAATTTTCTCATTACTCCTCAGTATGAACGCCTTATACAGGCTATGATTGGTCAAAATAACAATAAAAGCACCGAATGTCAAGTTCCGTGCTATAACTAGCAGGCAAGTATGGCCGGCAGAACTGAGCTTTACGTTTGTTGCTTCGATTCGATAACTCGGCTCTCTACCCTTAAATAGATCTATGAAAGATGCTTTGCGCCCGCTTCTACCAGTTCTTGTCTGCCTGATAGCCGCCGCGCTACCGGCGTGTACGCTGCCGCGGATGCTAAAGGTTGCGCAGGAAGGTCAGGAAGTGCGCGTACAGCCGGCGGTGCTGGAAAGCAACGGCGAAAACGTGCTGTTTGAAGTAACGGCCCGCGTGCCAGCCAAGCACTTACGCAAGGGTAAAGCCTACAATCTCGACCTCAGCTACCGCTATGAGAATGGCTTGCAGCAGGACACGCTGGGTCGCATGACCTTCATTTTGGGGGAGTATGTATACGACGAGCAGGATAAGAATAAGCTGGTTATTACCAAGCAGTTCTCATTTCCATACTCGCCCCGCAAGAGCCCTGGCACGCTGGTAGCCCGGCCCGATGCCCGCCGCCTCAAGCCGGGGGGCAAACTAGTGAAAGGCGGTGAGCTGCCGCTGGCCCGCGGCATCGTAACCACTGCCCGTCTCGTGGTACGCCAGGATTCGACCGTGAGTCTGCTGCCCGAAACGGCCAGTAACAATCGTAGCGGCACCCGCGTGCTGCCGTTTTTCTTTGACGCTGGCAAGTCGGCTATTCGCAACTACTTGGGTACTAACGTAGCGGCGCTGGAAGACTTTATCGATTCCAACCAGCACACCGAGCGGGTCATGATAGTGGCCGGCCATTCGCCCGACTCGCTCGACGCCCACGACCCTCGCCTGGCCGATTGGCGGGTGCAGGCTCTGGCTACATACTATAAGCGGCGCGTCGATGGTTTCTCCTATCTGAACTCCGTGCGCAGCATCGTATTTGAAACGCAGGCTTATCATCAACGCTGGGATTTATTCCTGAGCAAAGTGCAGGAATCAGCGCTAAAACCCGAGCAGATAGACTCCGTTGTGCAGATCGTGAATGATACGCGGGGGACTTTTTCGGAGAAGGAAAAGCGGCTTCATACCTTATCCTTTTATGATTACCTCGAAGATTACGTGTACCCGGTACTGCGTTTTGGCACGGTAGCCGTGCAATACACCGCCCCGCCCCGCTACGACTCCGAGGTGTATCTGCTCTCGAAGAAAATTGTCGATAAAGCGGCCGAAACCGATGCGCTTACGCCCGAGGAGCTGCGTTACTCCGCCACGCTCACGCCCCTGCTGGCTGAGAAACAGCGCATTTATGAAACGGCCGTAGCTACCACCGGCCGCTGGGAGGCTTATTATAACCTGGCGGCGGTGCTTCTGCAACGGTCTGAAAAGGAGGCAACCAGCAAATCGCGCCGGGCCTACCAGCGCCGGGCAGCCACCTATTTTACGTTGGCCGCCCATCGCAACCCCACGGCTGAGTTGTTCTTTCGGGTGGCCACGGCTTACCACCGCGCCGGCGATCAGCTCGAAGCCCTTCAGAGCTATGACTATGCCATCAAGCTTGGCGGCCCGCACCCCGTGCTGGAGAAAGCTTTTGCAGATAAAGCGGCGCTGGAAATTGAAATCGGTCAGCTCGACGATGCTTTGCGCAGCCTCAGCTTCAGCGGCAAATCCTACCAGAACACCATGAATCTGGCATTGATCTACCTGCTCAAGCAAAACTACGAAGGGGCCACAACTCACTATCAGGAAGCCTTATCACTCAAGCTCGATGATGCGCTGGCTTATTACTGCCTGGCCGTAGTAGCGGCCCGCGCCCGCAACGAGAGTCTGGTAGGGGAACGGCTGCGTCAGGCCGTGGCCCTGGATCGGGCTTATGCCCAGCGCGCCGTGGAGGATCTGGAGTTTAGCAGCTATGCTAGTTCCAAGACGTTTTTAGAGGCGCTGCGGTAAGGCCCTAAATGGGATAGAATGCATACGCTTCTAAGTAGGAGCCTCGTTCTTACATCCTTCATTTGCCCCGGCGCCCTGTGCGTTGTAGCTTTACAGGCCGGTGTAGCGCCGGCTTTTCTGTCTCTGACCTTTCGATTTCGTTAACCAGAATAACTATGCGGACCATCCAATTCCGGGAAGCCCTACGCGAAGCCATGTCTGAAGAAATGCGCCGTGACCCGCGCGTGTTTCTGATGGGCGAAGAAGTAGCCGAGTATAATGGCGCTTACAAAGTAAGCCAGGGTATGCTCGACGAGTTCGGCCCCGAGCGCGTGCTTGATACGCCCATTGCTGAGCTGGGCTTTGCCGGTATAGGTGTAGGTGCAGCCATGAATGGCTTGCTGCCCATTATCGAATTCATGACCTTCAACTTCTCGCTGGTAGCTATTGACCAGGTCATCAACTCGGCGGCCAAGATGTACTCGATGTCTGGGGGGCAATATTCTATTCCTATCGTGTTTCGCGGGCCAACGGGCAGCGCTGGTATGCTCTCCAGCCAGCACTCGCAGAACTTCGAGAACTGGTTTGCCAATACGCCCGGCCTGAAGGTAGTGGTGCCCAGCAACCCATATGATGCCAAAGGCTTGCTGAAAAGTGCTATCCGCGACCCAGATCCCGTGATTTTCATGGAGTCGGAGCAGATGTACGGCGACAAAGGGGAAGTACCGGAGGAGGAATACCTGCTGGAAATCGGCAAGGCCCATATTGTTCGGCCCGGCACTGGCGTCACCATCGTCAGCTTCGGCAAAATGATGAAAATCGCGTTGGCCGCCGCCGATGAGCTGGCTAAAGAAGGGATTGAAGCCGAAGTTATCGACCTGCGCTCGGTGCGCCCCATCGATTACGATACGCTGATCGAGTCGGTAAAAAAGACAAATCGCATTGTTATCGTTGAGGAAGCCTGGCCACTGGCCAGCATCAGTGCCGAGCTAACCTACACCATCCAGCGCCGCGCCTTCGACTACCTCGATGCGCCCGTAGTTCGCATCACCTGCATGGACGTGCCCCTGCCCTACGCACCGACCCTCATTGAGGCGTCGTTGCCCAATGTAGAGCGCACGGTGAAAGCGGTGAAGGAAGTGATGTATCAGAAAGCTTAACTGCCTCTTTAGTTATACAAAAAGCAATGTCTGACCCCGTGTCGGGCATTGCTTTTTTGTGCGTATTGCTTCGAGTGAGGCTAATAAAGCAGTTTTTGAACGCAGCCAGGACATATTGTTTGGCCCACTGCCTCCGACAGCCACCAGCAACCCGCTACCCAAAGTATGAGCCCAAGTGCAGCTAGTACACCAAATGCCGGGCGAGAACGAAACCGAAGCCACCACTCAGCGGGTGAGAAAAGAAAAGCCACCGCGCTGAGCAGGAGCAGATGGAGCGGCAGAAAAAATCGATTCTCAATTGCAATAGGAATAGCCGCGGTACAAGGCAGCAGGAGCGCCAGCAATACCAAATAGTGTTGCCAACGCAGCTGTTTAACCCGGATGGTAGTTAGGGCCAGCGCTACCAGCACATAATTCAACAGCTTCAGAGGAAGTGACTCCGGACTGTTTGCCGTCAGTCGATAAGGCGTCGGATGCCGGATGTCCAGCCCATTGAACAGGTGGCGACCGTAGCGCAGGAAAAAGTCGACTGGCTGCTGGGCTACTATTTGCAGATACTGTGTATACGACGTGTATTCCCGCTGCTTCAACCGCTCAAACAGCTTCACGCCCGACTCATCGGCATAAGGTAAAGCGCCGGGATGAGCCAAAGCGCCATCATACAGCTGCACTCGTGTGCCCCAGGCAAGCTGCTTCAGGTAAAATGATTCTTTATGGCCTGTCATCCGAGCCAGAGTCAGGGGCGTGTCCTCCTGAAAATGGATTCGATTGATGGCCCACTGCGGGCCCAATGTAAGTGCCATGCCGACAATAAGGGCGGCCCAGCGCCAGCCGCTGGCACGGGGCGAGTGCCGATGGCTCCACCAAATTGCCAGACCCAGAAACGGCAGCAAGCTCACTAGGTACACGGGGCGCATATTAAAGGTAGCGGCAATGCTCAGCCCGGCCAATAGCCAAGCTAGCAGCCCCGGTCGGCTTAGCAGCCACAGGCTCAGTATCAACGTACCCAGCGCCGGCATATCAGTGAGGGTGAAACTGAAGAAGTCCCGCCAGAAAATAAAGCCCGCTAACACTAGCAGCAGCCAGCGTCCTGCTGCAATCCGTCGGCTAGTGATGCTCGTCCATAAGCCGGGAATCAGGAACCCGAACAGGATGGCGGCCCATGCGGAGCCCAGCATCTTGGCGGCCGTGAGCATGGAGCAATCGGTCGAGAAGCGAAATGCCAACGCTGGAAACATCATCAACGGCCCTACATACCCCCGAAGCGGGTCATCGTAATAAAGCAGGGAAAATGACTGATGGTGGCGCTGAAACTTCACCGCCATAACCCAGTATTGAACGGCGTCGTGCTGTAGATTTCCGCCCTGAAAGTCGTTAAAGGGCAGGTAGATCAGATATATAATCCATACAAAAGCTACCTGCCACCCAACTGCCAGCGGGCGACTCAGAAAATCTCGCACATTATTCCAACTCATGATTCAATTACAAGCCTTGCACGCGGCGCTATTTGGTAGCTCGATTCCCATTCCTAATAAGTAGTGATGGGCTTACTTGGGGGCATATTTTGCGTATCTTTTGCCAAAGCTACGCCGTTGGACGACACATTTTACCCCGACCTACCCAATCATGAATCATCGTCTGAATTTACGTTTTGAGCAGCTTGAACGCGCTACCAATCAACTTTTAGCGCAGGTGGAGCTGCTGGGCGAGCGAGCCAGTACCTCGCCGGGTCCCGGACAATGGTCGGCGGCGCAGGTAGTGCACCATCTGCTGGTCGCTGAAACGGGCATCAATCAGTATATCGACAAAAAGCTGGCACAAACGGAGGATTTGGAGGACGCTGGCGTGGGCGCATTTTTACGGTCGGGCTTGCTGCGCGTGCTTCTGCGCCTGCCTTTTCTGCGCTTCGCGGCCCCTTCCAAGCTAAAGGAACTGACACCTGATCAGGCGCCCCCACTTCCCGTTCTGCGGGCCGAATGGGAAAGCGTGCGCCGCCGGCTGGAACGCACCCTGAATGAGTACCCCTCTAAGCTGCTGAATCGGGCCATTTTCAAGCACCCTCGGTCCGGTATGCTCACTATTTACCAAACCCTCGATTTCATGGTTGACCATGTGCTGCACCATCAGCGCCAGGTCAGCCGCATTGCGCATACCGTTGCCGCGCTGCCCCCGCCGGCTGTGGTGGCGCATAAGCATGATTAGTCAACGTAAACCAAAAGGTTACTCCTTCTTCTCGCGCACGATATCGGCGTAGGTTTCGTGGCGGGTGGCGTGCTGAAACGCCTCCACCATCTCGGCCGGGGGAACGGTAAGCTTACGCAGGCTGAGGTCGAGCCAGGCGCCATCTACCGATACGGTTGCGGCCATGCGTCCATCGGCTTTGTATATCGTATGAATAATGCGCCAGCGGCTGCCGTCGGCGCTCAGCCCGCCCAACTCGGCTGTCACCCGAATGGTTTCGCTGATGCCAATTTCCTTCAGGAAGCGGGTGTCTTCGCGAAATAGAATAGGCCCGATACGTAACTCGGCAAAGCGGCGCATGGTAAAACCCTGATCGGCCAGAAAATCGAGGCGGACCTGGGCGGCATAATCGGTGTAGGCGGAGTGACGCATATGCACGTTGGGGTCCATATCGGCCCAGCGCACGGTGAAGGTTTTTTCGTAGACGGACATTGCTACTGGCTTGGGGTAAAAGGTCGGGGGGCAAGTATTTGGGCAGCAAAATAACGCCTTCCGCCAAACAACTGTTGGCGTTTGCGCTCCAATAGCACGAAGGTGCATTTTGGTGTCTCTACTTCGTTCAATAGCTCAACCCCAGCTTACAAGAGCCGGTATACTTGCATGAAAAGCCCCCCAGCAACTCGTCGGGGGGCTTTTTTACTACCTACTTACCCGCTCACTTCAGATAGCCGGGTCTTCGGGCACGTTGGGGTTGGTCAGGCGCTCCTGTTGGGGATAGGGGTAGAAATTACGGGTGCGCTCGGCGTTCGGCTGGCCGGGGCCAGGGCGGCCAAAGCGGCGGCTGTCGGGCAAACGCAGGCCGGTCATATATAACTCAGCGCTGCGCTGGCGGTATATTTCGAGCAACAGCGCATCAGCGGTGACGGCCCCGCCGTAGGCGGGTAAATTGCCCCCCACGCCAAACGGGTCGGCAGCCGGAGCCTGGGTGCGCACGGCATTGATGTCTTGCAGGGCAGCAGTCAGGCTGCCGCCGCTGCGCACCAGCGCCTCAGCCCGGCTCAGCCGAATTTCATCGGGCAAATAAGCGGGAATCGGCGCGTCAATGGCCCGAAAAAAGCCAGCCACCAGGGGCAGCGTGTTGGTGCCAATTCGCTCTTCGGCAATATAGAACCGCACCCGCGCATCATTGGGCTCGGCCAGGGCGGCGGGCAGGCCAAAGCCAGTCAGCTCACGGGGCCGAAAGTTCTTGGCTATTACCGCCGACTGAAAGATGGGGTTTGGATTCTGCGTATTGAACTGAAAAGTAGACGTGCTGCTCAGATTGACTAAGGCGGCGGCGGCCAGCGTGGCGGCGTAGTTGCTTACTTGCAAGTTGTAGCGCACCCGGTAGGCGTTGATGGTATTGCCCAGATTAAAGCTAGTGCCCAGTACCTGGGTAGTAAAATTGGCGGAGGGCGGCGTGGCCGTAATCAGCTGCTGGGCGGCGTCGAGCAAACGGATAGCCTCGGCCTGGAGCTGCTCGCGGGGTACGAAGGTGGCCGCCGGCGACCCGACCGGACTCGTGGTCAGCGGGGCCTGCTCGAAATATTGCGCCAGGGTGCCCAGGGCAATAGCCCGAAAAAGATAAGCGTGTGCCAGCACCGCGTCGCGGGTGGCGGGGTCGGCGCTGAAGACGGTGGGCGCGTTGGCAATCAGATCTTCGGCCATGCCCGCTACCCGCAGCAGGCGCGACCACAGGGCCAGCACGTTAGCGTTGTTGTTGGGCAGGGCCGCGCCGCCCGCCTCAATCTCCAACACGTTGGTAAACGTAGACACGCCCCGCAGTTCCAGCGCCGTCGTGCCAGTCGACAGAATAATGGGTTCCAAGGCGCTGTTACCGTAAAATTGGCGCATCCCCACGCTCAGGGCCAGCAGGCCGTCGCGGGTGGTAAGCACCTGCGACTCCGGCGGGCTGTTGGGATTGGGCAGGTTCAGGTCGCAGGCTGGGGCGGTCAGCAGCAAGCCGCCGAGTACGAGCAGGGTCAGTCGGGTTTTAATGGATTTCATGGCAGTAGCGATTTAAGTTAGAAGCTGGCGCTCAGGCCCAGGGTAACCGTGCGCGGAATGGGTACTTCCACGAAGTCGAAGTTGCGCACCACCGTGCTCTGACCAGCGGCGTTTACCTCGGGGTCGTAGCCACTATAGTCGGTAAATACCAGCAGGTTGCGGCCCGTGACGCTGGCCCGCACGTTCTGCAAGCCCAGAAACTTGGGCGTGAGCGTGTACGCTACTGAGGCCTCGCGCAACTTCACGTAGGAGCCATCCTCGATGTAGTTTTCAAAAATACCGAACAGGGCCGCGCTGGTGCCTTTGGGTACTTCGCCGCGTAGCTCGGGCTCGTAGCCGGCCAGGCCGCCGTAGAAGTCCCGCTCGCCCACGCGCCGGGTGAAGTTGAACACATCGAAGCCCTGCACCGCGTCGAGCTGGAGGCGGAAGCTGAGCTTGCCGGCCACGGTTACTTCGTTGATGAGAGACGCCAGGTAGTCGGGGTTGGGGTCGCCGATGACTTTGCTCAGCACCGAGCCGCTGGGCTGGCCGTCGGCGCGCCGCTGCGGTACGCCGTTCACGCCCAGCTCGCGCTGGGGAAAGCCAGTGGGCGTGAGCAGCAGGGAGCCATCGGGGTTGCGGGCGAAGTAGGTGCTGTAAAACACCCCGACCGGCTCCCCGTTTACGGCCGCTACCTGCCCGAAGCCCCCGGCAAAGGGTAGGATTCCGTTGCCCTCAATGCCATTGATCTCGTTGCGGTTGCGAGTGTAGGTAGCCGTTACGTTCCAGGTTACCAACTTGCTCTGCACGGGTACGGCCCGCACCAG
This sequence comes from Hymenobacter roseosalivarius DSM 11622, assembly GCF_900176135.1. Classification (GTDB taxonomy): domain Bacteria; phylum Bacteroidota; class Bacteroidia; order Cytophagales; family Hymenobacteraceae; genus Hymenobacter; species Hymenobacter roseosalivarius. The sequence goes on from NZ_FWWW01000102.1 coordinate 32,234, forward strand.
CACCTCCACGCCTTTGTTTGAAACAGTACCTACGTTCTGTAAGCCATTGAGAAAGCCGCGGCTAGGCTCGAAGGTGCGGTCAAGCAGGAGGTTAGGCGTCTGCTTATCAAAATAAGTGGCCTCCACACCCAACCGACCGTTCAGGAAACCCGCGTCAAACCCTACTTCCAACTCTTCCTGACGCTCGGGGTCTAGGCGCGGGTCGCCGAGTCGGGGCGGCCGGACTACCCCCTGTAACCCGCCGGGGCTGGGCAGGGAAATGTAGTTGGTGAGCTTTCCATAGTCATTGATCACACTCACGTTGCCGGCCTGGCCATAGGAGGCGCGCAGCTTCAGCGAGGACACGGCAGTGGCCAGGGGGCTATTTTTCCAGAAGCTCTCTTCCGACAGCACGTAGGCCGCGCTACCCTTCAAAAAACGCTGCCAGTTTGCATCGTCGTTAATTTGATCATAAAACTGTGAGGAAGCATCCACGCGCAGAGCCCCGGTCAGGAACAGGCGCTGCCCCAGCCCAAAGGTTTGCTGTATGTAGTAGCCTTCAATGTTGCGCTCCCGACGAAAATCACTGGCCACGCTGGTACCGGCATTGGTAGTCCCAATTCCTACGTTAAGCTGCTGGGCCGTAATGCCGCTGATCAGGGCCTCGTCGTACTGCCAGGTGGCTCCCACGCTGGTGGTGGATTCCAGCCACTCGGTGAGGTTGCGCTTGTAGCCCAGGGTCAGGTCACTGTTGTACTGGAGCACAGTCTGGTCGGCGCGGCGGGCGAAGCCGGTGGCGTAGTCGGGCGTGGTATTGCCGCGCGGAATAAACGCCGTGCCTATTTGAGTATAAGTATCGAAGCCAAACACATAGTCGGCCGTAAAGCCTGCGAATGGGGTAAGATTCAGCTGCACGTCGCCGATAAAACGGGAAGTGCGCTGGCGGAAATCAAAGCGGTTGATGGCTTCCAGCGGATTGGTGCGCCGCAAAAAATTGGGGCTGGTGCTGGGGTAAATGCCGGTGATTGGATCGGGCGCGGGGTTTACGAAGTTATTACTGAAAATAAAGCCAGTCAGTGCCCCGTAAGCGTTGTTGAGGCCGCCGTTCGGGATTTCGCGGCTGCTGCTGAGCGTATAATTGGCCCCGCCCGAGATACTAGCCCAGTTGGTCAGCGTTTGCTGAAGGCGTAGGCGACCAGTCTTGCGCTCAAAGTCAGTGGCATCCACGATGCCCTGATTTTTAAAGTAAGAGCCTGAGAAAAAGTAACGCGTAGCCTGGCTCCCGCCCGATACCGACAGGTAGTTATCCGTGCCCACGGCCCTACGAAAAATCTGGTCCTGATAGTCGAAGCGCTCCGCCGGTACTTGGGTCAGGTCGGCGTTGGCGGCGGCGTTAGCGGCGGTATTGACAAAGCGAAATGGGTAGTCGTTGTAATCCAGCGTTTTGCGGATTTGCGACACGATAAGATTACTCGATACCGTGATGGCGGGCTTGCCTTCCTTGCCACGCTTGGTAAAAATCTGCACCACGCCGTTCGAGGCTCGCGAACCATAAATGGCCGCCGCCGCCGCGCCCTTAATTATTTCGATGCGGTCGATGTCGGCGGGGTTGAGGTCTACGAGGCGGTTTTGGGCGTAGCCACCCAAGTCGAGCAAGTCGGGTGACTCATTGTTTACGATCACCCCATCAATTATATAGAGCGGATCGGAGGAGCCCACGACGGTATTGGTACCACGCAGCCGCACCGAAATGCCCCCCGCCGGGTTACCCGAGTTCTGCGAAATCTGGGCCCCGGCCACTTTGCCCTGCAAAGCCTGATCAATCTGCACAGCGGCACCTTGGTTTAGCTCCCGTGCGCTTACCGTACTGATGGCATTGCCGAGCTGCTGCTTGCTGGTGGCCACCGAGTTGCCGGTTACGACTACTTCTTTCAGCCCCACCAAGTCTTCACGTAGCGCAGCATCAGCAGTAATCTGGGTTTCGGTGCCAAGTGTCAGCGGCTGCGTGATGTTGGCGTAGCCTACTGAGCTGATGGCCAGCTGGTACGTGCCAGGCCGAACCGATGCGCGCAGCTCATAGGCGCCATCGGTGCCAGTAGCCGTGGCCAGCACCGTATTGGCAATGCGCACCGTGGCACCGGGCAAGCCGGCGCCTCCATTGGCATCCGTCACGCGCCCTCGAATAGTATAAGCAACATTCTGGGCCCACGCCGCGGAACTACTAAGTATCAGCAGCAAAAGCCCTAGCCAGGCAATGGTTGTGCTGCCAAACTGCCGGAACCGATTCGCTGCGGGCGAGTATAGGTGTACCATAAAAAGAGGTTTGGTGGAAAGGAAGAATGAGAAAGCGTGGAAATAGGTATGGGTAAGATACTGCCTACTGCTGATACTTAGCATTTTTCACCGAAGATTCAGGCTTATTCAAGCTGAAGCAGCCCATATAACCTCGTTCTTGGCAACCTTGATTTGGACTCCCTGAATGTTTGCCGCACTTTTACCCACCTATGAACCCCAACCTGCACCACCTCCTCACCATTGCCCAAAAGCCCCAGCGCCGAATCATCGGCCTGATGTCGGGCACCTCGCTTGATGGCCTTGATGTGGCGCTGTGCCTGTGTGAAGGCAGCGGACCGGCTACGCGGGTGCGGGTAGAGCAGTTTGCCACGGTGCCGTATGCTGAGTCGGTGAAAGCTGAAATCAGGCGGGTGTTTGCCCAAAATACCATCGAGTTTGAGCATCTGTGTCTGCTCAACCCCTGGATTGCGCTGCTGCACGCCGACATGGTTCTGGACTGCCTGCGAGCCTGGGAAATTGCCCCCCAGCAGGTGGATTGCATTGCCAGCCACGGCCAAACGGTGTTTCATGCGCCCCGAAGCCAACATGGCAAACCCAATTTTCCGAACGCCACCCTCCAGATCGGCGACGGCGACCATCTGGCCGTGCGCACCGGCATTCTCACCATCAGCGACTTTCGGCAGAAGCACGTAGCGGCCGGTGGCGAGGGCGCGCCACTTGCCGTGTACGGTGACTATCTGCTGTTTTCCAAAGCTGGCGAAGACCGGATTCTGCTCAATATGGGCGGTATCGCCAACTTCACCTTTCTGCCCGGCACCCTCGATGTGGAGACGATGTTCTCGACCGATGTCGGCCCCGGCAATACGCTGCTGGACGCGTTTACGCAGCTTTATTTCCCTGGCAAAAGCTACGATACCGACGGCACCATTGCTGCTCAGGGTCAGGTGCACGAACCCCTGCTGCGCGCATTGCTCGATCATCCGTTTTACGCCGCCGACTTTCCCAAAACGACCGGTCCGGAGCTATTTAGCCGCGACTACGTAGTGCAGGCCCAGCAACGCAGCGGCTCACTGGGCCTCTCCCCTGCCGATCTGCTGGCCACGCTCGTCGCATTCAGCGCGGAGGGCATTGTAGGGGCTATTCGGCGCTGCTTTCCGACTTCCAGTGCCCCGCTGACAGTATATGCCAGCGGCGGCGGCATGCACAACCCCGTACTGATGCGGGCTTTACGCTTACAGCTGCCGAACTGCCGTTTTCTCACTACCCACGATCTGGGCATCAATCCCGACGCGAAAGAAGCCGTTCTTTTCGCGGTGCTGGCAAATGAAAGCCTGGTCGGCAGCAACGCTCCGCTGGGTAGCAGCCGACCAGGAATTCCGGCGGTATCAATGGGAAAGTTTTCGTTTGCCCGGTAGCTATTTTTTCGCTTACTGATTCACGTCGTGCGCGCCGGCGCTCAGCGTCAGGCGGGCCAAGTACTGCTGCTGTTCGTCCTCGGCAACAATTTCCAGCTCATAGCCGGCTTCTTCGGCATAGTCCTGCAAAATGCTGGCTTCCACAAAAAGCCATTGAAAAGGCGTACCCATTTCGCCCTCGTACGTCATGGCGTATTCTATCTCGCCGTAATAAGGGCCATTAAGATCAATGAGCAGGGCACCTTCTTCATCTTCATAGAGGTAAGCAACGTCGGATGAAGTGGCCAGAATTTGCCCCCCAGGCGCCAGAAAGCCGCGTGCGTGCTTCAGAAAGCGCGCCAGTCCTTCGAGTGTACCCACCAGGCCCAAGCCATTCATCAGCATCAGGATGGTATCGAACTGCTCGCCGGTAGCGGGAATGTCAAACAGGTTATGGTGGGCTACTTCGCGCACGCCACGCTCGTGCATCACCTGCACCGCGCCGGCCGATACGTCGAGGGCGCGCACGGAAAAGCCACGATTTTGCAATTCCAACGCATGCGCCCCCGCGCCGGCCCCTAAGTCCAGCACTCTGCCCTGGCATTCCTCCAAAGCGCGACGCTCTAAATCAGGCATTTCCCAAAGCGACCGAAAAAAATAACTGGCGGGCAGTGGCTCGTCTTCGCTCACGTTGGTATGCACGGTAAGCGTGGCAGATTTATCGCCGCGCAAATACGCAGTTAATGCGCGGCCTAACGGATCGGAGGTAGCGGAAGAGGAAGTCATACGTCGAAGATACGCGGAGTTACTCCAAGGGGATATGAATTATTTAAAAGTAACAATAGAAGTTGTTGGGCAGAAACAGCGGTAAATCTATCTAATCAATAGCTGCCTATGTTAATTTTTTATTTATAAAAGGCAGATTATAGCTTTACTGCTACCATTATTTCAGGAGTTCAAGCGATATAATGCAGAAGCCTCAGCGGAATTTCATTATCCGTAGGCTATGATTTATTATTAACTATTGAAGAGATAGTGCTATAGAATGATTGATATTTATGCAAGAAGCCCCGGCCTTTTAGCTAGACCGGGGCTTCTTCATGTATGCGCTTAGGGCTTAATTACTCAGCCGCAGCCTCTTTTCTGGGGCGTCCACGACGGCCGGCCGTTCCCGTGCCAGCAGCGCGGGGCTTGCGTTCCTTGCGTTCTGGGGTATAAGAGGGATCCAGCAATGCATTGGTTTCGCTGATTAGGCTGGTCAGTTTTTCCATATTCTTACGAACCTGGGTCAGTACCATCTCATTATCTTCTGCATTTTGAAGAAGTTGCTGTAGTTTGTTTAAATCTGCTGCGGCCATTTTGGGAGGATTTGAAAGAGGAATAAATTAATTTATTTGACAAAGGAAACATTAATTAGGATACCAACAAAAATAAAATTTGTGTTGATGTTTTTTCCTACGAGTGGCTATTGGTAAAGGATACATTATTTTTCGGCAGCCTCGACATGCTGCACCTGGCTCCTTGCCTATCACACTGAATACTAAAAATAAATATACTGGAGGTGCAGGTTCGGAGTCAAATTTTTAATGTCTCAGATTCGTTGGCAATGCCGCGTTCTTATTACGCTGGTGCATCCTTGCCGCCCCTATTTGCGTTGGAAAGACACCAACACTTTTATTTTCGCTACTTATGGCCAGCAACCTTGATTACCTGAATCCGGCGCTTCTTCCACTCGAAGAAAAAGTTAAAGCTTATCTGGAAGCGGAGGAAGAGTTGAAAAAGACTCAGATAGAAGCCCGCTCGCTGGCAACCACGGATTTACCCGCCGCCGCCGACGGTTTTGAGCAGCGCCCTCCCACCGGCAGCTTCGATCAGCACTCCGATGAGTTGCAGCAGCGCCTCAACAATATGATTACCGATCTGGACCTGCTTCGCCGCGAGATTATTGAGCTTCTGCCTGTGCGCGACGAGTTCATAAAGTTAAATCTAGGCTATGGCCCCAGCCGCGTGGGAGCCTTCGTGGTTCCTACTGCCCCCGGCACCGAACCGAAGTACCAGCTTCGGGTAATTCATTAACTGACCAAACCCATAAGCACAGAAAAAGCCCCCCAGAAATACCTGGGGGGCTTTTTTGTGCTCGTGGTTCTGAGGAATGCCATAAACTGATGGGCAAAAAAAAGGCCCCGCTTAGCGAGGCCCCTTTCCACAACCAAAACACCTAAAAAAACTATTCTTTCGGATAAGTTTTAAGCAAGCATCGGGCCAGAAATCAGACTAATTTCATTTTTCAAAAAGCTTCTACTAGAATAGAGCTTATACTGACTATTGGTTTAAGGGACTTCAAGCTTCTGCAAGTGGCCTGCTTCCGCCATGTTGCGCGGCCATTTGCAGGCCATTTCAGGCATTCATGTAAACGAAAAGGGTCACCTAAAATGCCATAACCCAGTAGTAGGTATAAGCTCTAATGTTATGTATTAAATTATTGAATCATTTATAATCTTCAGTGCAAGTATTTTAAATATTCATTTCTTTATAATTTTTTATACTAACGTGTAATGCAAGCTCTTAAGGAACAAATATCCAGATTTTTTCGAGTATAATGCAATTTCAAGGCATTTTTCGGAGCTTTCTTTGCTCTTATTAAAAAACAATTCCACTATTCTTTATTGTTCATGAAAACAATTCTTACCCCCTTCAACAGACGGTCGGATACTGTTCGAAAGCTTTTGCGAATAGCGAGTGCGTCACTGGTCTTATTATCGTTTGGGCAGCGAGCACAGGCACAGTTTCCACGGGTTGAACCGTTTAACAGGAGTACGGCTACCGGATTCCGGGTTGGGGGTAGCGCAGTGCTTACTGGCGGCTCTACCGATGCGGAGGGCAGCGGCTATCTACGACTAACTGGTGCTATAGCAAACCAAGCCGGCTTCGCCATTGACGGCACTTCCTTCCCTACTCCCAGTGGATTTAGTATCTCTTTCGAATTTTTCTCCTACGGCAAAACCACCACCACGGGCGCCGATGGTTTTTCAGTGTTTCTGGTCGATGCCGACAAGGTAAGTGCGGCAAGCTTTACGAGTGGTGCTTCGGGGGGCTCTTTGGGTTATGCGCAGAAGGTTCTTGCTGATCCTACCAATCCTACGAATAGTGTGGGGGTTCCTTCTGGCTACATCGGTATTGGTATCGACGAGTTCGGCAATTTTTCTAACGTTACAGAGGGACGGGTAGGTGGCCGGACGACAGGTGCTGGCATAACTACCGATGGTCGCACACCCAACTCTATTGCCATTCGGGGGGCAGGCAACGGTAACAGCAACACGGACTATCCTTACCTGGCGGGTACTGGGGTGTTGCCCTTCACTCTGGAAACTGGAACAGCACGGGCTCAGAGTGGCAGCCCTGATTACCGGCGGGCTTTCATCGACGCTATACCCCAGCCTGACCAAACGTACTTGATTACGGTACGCATTCAACATGGCACCCAGGTTTACACAGCCATTAATAGCCTGCGTGTACCTAAAGCGCCCAACAACTTACGAATCGGGTTTGCCGGCTCTACCGGGGGTAGCAATAACGTGCACGAGATTCGCAGCCTGGCTGTCGTGAATCCTACTGTCGCCAATAATGATCGGTTTGGGACGCGTTACGGCACGGCAGCCTCGTATGATGTGACCGCCAACGATGAAGCCACCGGCAGCAGCCTAGATCGGGCCACCGTGGATTTGGACCCTTCTACTTCTACCGTTGAGCGTACGCTGACCGTGGCAGGCAAAGGCACTTTCACCGTAAATACGCAGGGGGTTGTCACGTTTAGCGCCCTCAACACGTTTGCGGGCGTTGTTACTATCCCTTACACCATTAGGGACATCCTAAATACGCTTTCTAATCAGGCCACCATTACGGTAGACGTAAGTGGAGCCGATTTGGCGAGCAGCGTGAGCGGACCAACTACCGCTAATCCAGGCTCACGGGTAACTTACACCGTATCCACCACTAATTTAGGGTTAGAAACTGCGCTTAACGTGGCGCCAACCTTACGGTTGCCCCTTACGGCTACCAACATTAGCCGTCCAGCTAATTCTACCATTGCTACTGTCGGAAGCGAGCAGGTAATTACGTTCGCCACGGTGGGCAGCCTACCAGCCAATGATCCGGCTATTATCAACGCAGTAACCTTTACGCCACCAGGCTCGGGTACCATCACAGGTACAGCAGGCTTTACTTCCGGCGTACCCGATCCTACCCCAGGCAACAATATTGCTACCGTAACGACTACGGTCGCTGGCATTGCGAACGTGGCTACTGCTTGCGCTACTCCTGGCAAGGATGGATTTGAGGCCCTTTCTGGCACCTCAGTACCCAACACTTACTTCCCTGTAGCCATTCCTACCGCTGTTACGGCTGGCCAAGCCAGCATTACGCTCGGTGCAGCCTCAGCGGGAGCAGCCCCTATCCGCACTGGTGACTTGATCTTGATTATGCAGATGCAGGGTGCCACCATGACTACGGATAACTTAGCTTCTTATGGTACAATCACTAATGACGCCACGTACACGGCCGGCAAGTATGAATACGCCATTGCCACGAGTGATGTGCCCTTGACTGGCGGTACCCTAACGCTGGCTAAAGGAGTAACAAACCAATATGAGAGCAACGCCACTGGCACTAGTGCTACCACCCAGCGTCGGTTTCAGGTTATCCGCGTTCCACAATACTCTGCTGTTACTATCACGGGCACGCTCACAGGGCCAGCCTGGAATGGCACGACTGGCGGTGTACTTGTAATGGACGTAGCAGGCCAGACTCGTTTCATTTCCAATGCCTCCATTGACATGACGGCCAAAGGATTCCGTGGTGGTGGTGGCGTTAGCTACTCAGGTACAGCAGCCAATAGAACTGATTACGTTACTGCTGCTGCCTTGGCACACGGTTCGAAAGGTGAAGGCACTGCCGGCTCACCCCGCAACATCTTCAATGGCACAGCAGTCATTACCAATACCATTAATGGTGTCTCTACGGATGGTTATTTCGGTGGCAGCAATGGCGCCGGTGCTCCTGGAAATGCTGGTGGCGGTGCAACAGATTATGGTGTTGCTACTGGAAATGGTAGCGTTGCCGTTAATACATATAATAACGCTGGCAACGCTGGCGGTGCTGGCGGTGGTAATGGTGCCAATGGTGGAGTTGGGGGTTATGGCTACCAATCAAGTAATAGTGGGACTGGCTTACGAGCAGAAAGCGGCGCTACTACGGCCAATGCTTCTATTTCGCGCATCGTACTAGGCGGTGGCGGAGGCGCAGGCTCTACTAATGATGCGAATGCTACAGCTAGCAGCGGTGGCATCGGTGGAGGCATTATCATGCTGCAAACTGGTTCGATAAGCGGTAATGGATTACTAGTGGCCAACGGTAGCAATGCCCCATCAGCTAACGGTAACACCTCCGGCGGCGGCGGCGGCGGCGCGGGTGGCACAGTACTCGTGCGCGCTACTCCTCCTGCTACGGTTGCCGACGGTCTGAATAACATTTCGGTGCAGGCGAGAGGTGGCAATGGTGGCAGTACCATCAATGGAACTGCCGAGTATGGTTCTGGCGGCGGCGGCGGCGGCGGCTTAGCCTATTCAAACGGCACCTTAGCTACGGGCGGCTTCTCTGGAACGGCCGGAGCAGCTGGCACCACAAATGGTGGCACTTTCGGCGCCGGTGCAGGCACAGCGGTTCCGACGGCAGCTATCAGTATTACTGCTGTTCCGACTAATAACATTGCCGGGGCTGGCTCTTGCTTACCTACGCTCACTGCTGCTTTGTCGACTCCAACCCCCAATGTAACGCGTAGTGGCGACGCGGTAAATCCTGCTACGTATATACTTGTTGTATCAAACACGGGTGGGGCGGCAACAGGAGTAGACGTAGAAACAACGCTAACCACTGACCTCTTCAAGTATGACAACACAGTGGCTCCTACTGTGATCCTAACACTGGCTGATGGCAGTTCTTCGCCCTATATCGGCTACACTGTCCCAACTAGTAGTGTAAGCACACCAACATTCGGTAATCTGGTTATTCCGGCCGGCGCTACGCTTAGAATTTCCTTCCGGGCCACCATTGCCAATACTGCTGTAAACAACACGGCTTACCAGGCCTCTGCAACTGTTCGGTTCCTCGATCCTACCCGCCTCACGGCTACAAGCACGGTATCACCCGCTGGCACTTTCGCCGGAGGAGGTACTGTATCGGGTAGCAACTACGCCGCTGCTTCCAGCAATGCCGAAGACGTAACTATCGTACGTCCGCTACCAGTGGAGCTGAGACAGTTTACAGCTACGGCAGCTCGCCTGGATGCTCAACTCAGCTGGACTACGGCCTCGGAACTGAATAATGACCGCTTTGTGGTAGAGCGCTCCCTCGATGGCTTGACTTTTAGCTCTATCGGAACCGTTCGCGGCAAAGGTACCAGCACGCAGCAGTCAAAATACGGCTTCACCGACGCTGGCGCCGCCCGTTTTGGGTCTCTGATCTACTACCGCCTGAAGCAGCTGGATTTCGATGGAACAGCATCGTTCAGCCCAGTGCGCACAGTAAAATTTGTTGACGCTATCAAAGTAGATGTGTCGGTGTACCCCAACCCAACTCAGGGCGGTGCTACGCTTGACTTGACTGGCTTGCCCGCTGGCAACTACCAGGTACAGCTGCTTGATCTGACGGGCCGCAGCCTCCAGGTACTTACGCTGGCCGGTCAGCAGGAACACCCGCTGCAGGTGCAGGCGCTACCACATGGTTCCTACATTGTACGGGTGCGCGGAGCAGCCGTGAATGTGGCGCTGCCTTTAGTTCGCAACTAAGCCGTGCCGAGAAAGCATAAGTCATAAAAAAGCCNCA
>NZ_FWWW01000083.1 GCF_900176135.1 Hymenobacter roseosalivarius DSM 11622
TGGCAGTACTGCCAGCGGTTTTTTTGTGAAAACGATGATGCCGTTTACTAGCGCACCATCAGGCGCTTCGTTACTACACCTTCGGGGGTAGAGAGCTGAAGCATATAGATGCCTTTAGCCACATTGGTAAGCGAGAGACGTTGCGTTGCGCCGTCGCGGGCTGAAAGGGTGCGGTGCAACACGGGTTGGCCTAAAGCATTCACCAGTGTGGCCTGTACCGATTGCTTGAGCAGAGCGGCTGGCATATTGATAGAAACCTCGCCGGTAGCTGGGTTCGGGAACACGTCTACTTGCGCGCTAACTTTGTCCGAAGCCTTATTGCTGGATAACACCGTGCCCGAAATCAAGGCTGATACGCCCGAAATAGGCATGCCGGCACCAATAACTTCTACTTCGGTAGCCGCGCCCGTGGTCAAATTCACAGTGTATAGTCTGTCGCTCGTAACAAAACTTCCCGTGCCTGTGCTGGCTACTAGGAAAGCTTTGTTCTGGGTGGCAGCTGGAGCAGCTGGATCGAAGTAAATATCAAAATCGACGCCAGCGGCTGCGTTTACCGTAATACCGGAGCTGCCTACTGTCGTGAACGTACCCGTGTTGGGCGCATCCTGCCGAACCAGCTGATTGTTGGCCGCATTGTAGTTGTACAGAATAGTAGTGGTAGGCGCAGTGCCTGGGCCGCTGTTGGTGTAAGCCGCCGATGAGATATTACCACCAGCAGGGTTCAGGTTGGTGTCGGTTCCAGCTATTTCCCCATTGATAGGGTTGAGGCGGTAATTCGCATTATTGGAGCTCACTACCCGAATGCGGTCTACCATTGGGTTGAAGTCGAACCCGATGCGGGCCGTAGCATCACCAAGCGTTAACTGCTGGGCAGCGCCTACTGCCGTGAGAGCGCCCGTACCTGGGTTCACCGTGTAGAGCTGGGAGTTAGCAGTGGTGGCCGTAGCATTGTAGCCCAGCGCGAACAGCTCGCCGGTAGCCGGCCGGAAATCAAGGCCTACTAAGGTCTGACCGGCGGCTAAGTTGCTGATTGGCGTTGAGGTGCGAATAATTCGGGGAGCATTGGAGTCGAAGGAAATCAAATTGCCCCCCGTCAGTGCAAACAGCAGCTGGCCCGTGAGGGCAATAGGTGGCGAGACAGGGTCGACAGCGAACGTTGCAAACGTCAGGTTATTGATGGGCAGACCAGCACCAATCACGCCCTTTGACGTGGCTGCTCCCGAGCCAATATTTAGCTCATAAAGCTGGGTGCTCGTGCTCGTGCCGGGCGCGCCGGAAATCAGCAAGTAGTTCTCATCCGTTCTGGTGGAATTAATATCCATGCTAACGCCTACGGCCGGGTTGAAGGCAATACCCGTAGCTGGCCCGGCAGCCGTAATCAAACCCGTATTAGGGGAGGTTTGAATGAACAGCTGGCTAAGTACATCATCAAATACAAACAGCGTGGTGCTGCCCGTGCCAATGAAGTTGTTGGTGTAAGCAGCGGCGGCAATAGATGGATTGCCAGGGTTCAGGTCGCCGTCGCGCTGGGTGCCAGCCGCAACAGGGTCGCTGTCTACAACAGTACCATTGATAGGGTTGAGGCGGTAGTTTGCTTTGTTCGTGCTTACCACTCGAATCCGGTCTACCACTGGGTTGAAGTCGAATCCGATGCGGTCAGTAGCGCTACCCAGCGCCAGCGTCATGGCGGCGGCACCAACTGGCGTAGCGACGCCCGTAGTAGGGTTGATAATGTACAAACGAGCGTTATCGGCGGCCTGGGTAGCATTGTAGCCTAACCCGAACAACTGGCCCGTGCTGGGGCGAGCGTCCAGGCCTACTAATACCTGGCTGGCGGCCATACCTGTGATGACGATATTGGAGCGGAGGATGGTAGGAGCCGCGTCGTCAAAAGATACCAGATTGGTAGCGGTGCCAACTACCTGCGTGGCATACATAAGCTGCCCGGCCAGTGGGGGTAGCGTTTGGGCTGCTACTGGTGCCAAAGCACTAAGGCATAAGCCTAGCGTAGCCCCTACTAACCAGGGTGCACGGCGAGCAGACTTTCCGAAAGAAGGAGAGAGTATGGGTAATTGCATTCGACTAAGGGTTTAAGAAATGAGAAGTATAATACCGTTCAAGCTGTACTAAACGCGGTGAGGGTGTGCAAAGCTAAACTTTTATATAGTTTTGTTACGTGAGAAATGTGGGAATTGGATTGGTAAATCAATATTTTTTTCCAATTTCTGAAATTTTCCCTAAAAAACCTGATTTTAGTAATAAGCGTACGGTAGTAGCGTACGTAACCTGTTTTAGGGTATAGCCAGATTTTGCTAAACTGAGTGGCTTATAGCATTTTGCTGCGATTCGTAGTTTGCAGGCCAAGTAGCTGCCCCGGTTTTCCGGATTACGCTCTAGCTTCTAATCAAAGCTGACTGTAGAGCGCAAGGGAGAGAACGCTTATTATTTCTGCTAAAGTCGACGGTAAATTAAGAATATAGCGCTAACCTGTGGGGCAACCCTGCGTATTGACAATAAGACGGAAATAGGCCAGTGAATTGGTATCCAAGCGCATGCGTCTGTATCTCTTTTGTTTTCAAATCTCACCTTTCTATGGCAACCAAAACCACTGATAAGAAGCCGGCCGCTGCTAAAAAAACGGCGGCTGTTGCACCCAAAGAATCGAATGGCGCAGCCGTCAATCAGGGCAAGATTCAGCCCGGTAATGTGGAGCAGCCTATTGTACACCAACGCGCCGCCGCTATTCAAAAGTTTGGGGTCGTATCGCCTCGTATGCCGGTTGGGCTGGATGAAAAGGTCCGCCAGCAAAGCGTTGACATGCTCAACCAACTGCTGGTAGATACCATGACCATTCGTGATTTGTATAAAAAGCATCATTGGCAGGTAGCAGGGCCTACTTTCTACCAGCTGCACTTGCTCTACGATAAGCATTACGAGGAGCAAAGCATATTAGTAGATGCCATTGCGGAGCGCATTCAGCTTTTGGGGGGCGTAAGCTTAGCTATGGCCGCCGATATTGCCGAAACGACCCACATCCCGCGTCCGCCCCGCGACCGGGAAGAAGCCCCGGTGCAGGTGTCACGCCTGCTCGAAGCCCACGAAATTATTCTAAAAGAGTGCCACGAGTTTGCTAAAAAAGCTGATGACTCTGGCGACGACGGCACCAATGACCTCATCGTTAGCCAACTGATTCGGACAAATGAGCTGCAAACATGGTTTGTGTCAGAGCACGTTGTTGATACGCCCCTGGCTCGTTCTTAGTCAGCTTTCAACTAATAGAAGTTGATGATACGGTGGCTTCTCCAAGTGAGAAGGCCGCCGTATTTTTTCTGTCAGAACGAAGCCGCGCTACTCTTACAAAAGCCCCCCGTAATCAAACAAAGGCTTCAGGAGTGAAAAAATACCGCCTGGCATTTGCGTAGGGCGCTACGAGTGCCTACTTTTGTGCCCACTTCGCCGCCTCAGCGAAGCCAGAAACGTAGGTTTCTAGAGTAAAGTGTTTTGTCAGCCTACTGCGCACGTGGTGAAACTGGTAGACACGCCATCTTGAGGGGGTGGTGCCCTCCGGGTGTGGGAGTTCGAATCTCCCCGCGCGCACAAACAAAAAAGCCCGACCATAACTGGTCGGGCTTTTTTGTTGCTTGCCTGCGTACGACTAGAACCGTTAAGATGCGTACCAGCGTCTACACTGACGCTTATTTGCCCCCCACGCGCTCGAATGGGTTAGCGGGCACCACCAACACTACTTTTTCCCGCTCTACCAGCACTTGGCCGGGCAGAGCGCCTTTGGGCTTGCGCACAAATTTCTTGGGCGTAACGGTAACCGGGCAAAGCGAGTCGTGCTGCCGGCGCGAGTACCAGGCTGCCAACTGGGCCGCGCGCTCCACCACCGGGGCCGGCACCGCATGGCCCGACCGATGCCGAATGACTACATGCGAGCCGGTTACGTCCTTGGCATGAAGCCATAGGTCCTCTTTGTGGGCATAGCGCTGCGTGAGTAGGTCGTTGTTGGCGGCGTTGCGCCCAACCAGAATGGTAAAGCCTTCGTCCTCAAACACTTTGAAGGGAAGCTCGGTAGCGGCTTTGGCTTTGGTTTCGGACTGTAAGCCGTGCGTTTTGCGCCAAGTGCGCAGGGCGCGCAGGTCCAAAATGCCCCCCAACTCTTCCAAACGTTCCAGACACCAGAAGGCGTCGGCCTCCCGGCGCTCTACACGATCTTGGAGCTGCCGGGTCTCGATCTGTTGGTTTTTGGCTTTGCGGTAGAGGTTTTGGGCCGTGCGCTGGGGCGTTTCGGTGGGCTTAAGCTTAATGACGCGCGGCTGATTATCCTGATAAAAGTCCACTACTTCGACCTGCGCGGCTCCGGCCGGAATCTGGGTGAGGTGGGCCATAATGAGGTCGGCGGTTTGGCGGTAGCTGGCGCCGTGCTCCAGGGCGTGCAGGCGGGCGCGAGCCTGCCCGGCGCTGACGGTTGCCTCTTCGGCCCGGCGCTCCAGGAGCTGCCGCACCTGTCGTGACTCCGTCTCGTAAGCCCGCCGGCTCAGAAACAGCGGTACAAACGCGCGCAGAGCCGCTATCGGCTCAGAGGGCAAAATCTGCTCTATCTCGCCCAAGGGCAGCAAGCTCAGGCGAGTACGCCCCTCCAGATTGAGTATATAGAATTGCCGCGGATTTCTCAGTAGTGCCACGGCTTCCCGTAGCATGTGCTCTTTATCAGCTTCAGTGGCTGTTTCGTAGCCATGAGCCCGTAGGTAGCGGGGGGGCAAATCGCCGAGCGCCGGGTAGCTTTTCAGTAAGTCAGCAGTCAGGTTGGGCATTGCGGCATCAGTGGCTGACAGGGGCGCTAATTCAGCATCAGAGGTGTAGCGCTGGTGAAACAACTCGGCGGGCGCATCGGGCGCCGGGCGGAAGATGGCGTTTGGCCGCGGACCGTAGAGCTTGAAAAGGAGGGACGCACCATCGGCAAAACGCAGGGTGAGTACCCGGTCGTCGGGGAAAACGTCGGCGCCCGCCACGGTGCGGCCTAGTAAGCCGGGTAGCAGATCGACGGAGTTGGTGCGGGTGCGGTGAAAGGTGGTCGGCAGGGCCAGAACCAGGAAAGAAGCCGTTAGCTGCGCTTTTAGCCAGAACTCGGTGGTGCCGTTCGTCAGACCAATAACCAGCTCGTCTTTTTCCTGCGAAAAGCAGGCTGCCACCCGGTAGCCGGCTAGCTGCGCAGTGAGGGCAGGTGCAAGCTGGCGTAGGAAGTAATAGTTGTTGTGCATAAGTGAAGTACAACGGAGTGGTAACTCCGTTTTCGCGCAGGCGCAAAATCAAACTGCGCCGCGTGAAAACCTAACGCTAGGCTTACCGCTGCGCGACGGAACGGAGTGCCACTCCGTCCTAGTTCAACTCCACCCGCAGCCCATCATACGCCAGCCGGATAAAGTCTGGTAGCTCTGCCTCAACTTCGCGGTGGCGCCCCAACAGATGGCTGATATGCGTAAGATAGCCGCGCTGGGGGGCTAAATCAGTGAGAATATCCACGGCTTCGGGCAGTGAGAAATGCGAGATGTGCGATTCCCGCCGTAGGGCATTGAGCACAATCACCCGCGAGCCCCGAATTCGCTCCATCGATTCCGGCGAGATATAATTAGCGTCGGTAAGATACGTGAAGTCACCGATCCGATAGCCTAATATGGGGAGCTTGTAGTGCAGGGCCCTGATCGGATGCACCTCCACGCCTTCCACCATAAAGCTGCTTTGGTCGTCGAGGATGGGAATGGTTTGCACGCGCGGTACGCCGGGGTATTTATAGTCCGCGAAAATGTAGGCAAATTCCCGTTTCAGCTGGTCAAGTACTCGCTGCTCGGCATACACGGGCATATCGCGCTGCTGCTTAAAGTTGTAAGACCGGATATCATCCATGCCGGCCGTGTGGTCCTTGTGCTCGTGGGTGAAAAGCAGGGCGTCAAGATGGTCAACCCGCTCTCGCAATACTTGCTGGCGAAAATCGGGGCCCGAATCGATGACGATACTTTTGCCTCCCACGGCCACATGCACCGATACGCGCAGGCGCTTATCGCGGTAATCTAGGGAGCGGCAAACGGCGCAGTGACACCCAATGACGGGTACGCCCTGCGAGGTGCCCGAACCGAGAATGGTAATTTGCATGCCAGAGAAAAATCAGCTGTCGGGCGTACCGACCAGCTACCATTTAACAGCCAAAGTATGACGTGCCTGCTAGTCGCGGCCGCCCCCGCTGTTTTGCTCGTTGTAATTCAAAAATGACTGTGTTTCTTCCTTAATCTGCTCGCGGGGCAAGCCATCTTTTACGCCCAGCGAAATCTTGCGCACCAGCACGCCTACGATGGCTTTGCGGAACCCCAGCTTACAGGCCATATCAACACAAAACTCCATCTCGTGGTCGTCTACCACGCCATCGGCCAGCATCATATCCACGAGGTCGAATATCTGATCGAATCGCTCGGAGTCATTATCGGGCAGTAGCATGTTTACGCTGCCTGAGTTGGCCACAACAGTACGCACATCAGCAGGGCGCATACCGTTTTTTTGCCGATCGCCACGATAAAACTCATTTCCCGCTCGTCAATATGACCATCAGCCTTAGCCAGCGCGGCCAGGTTCACGATATGGCTTTTGATCTTCTTGGCTTGCTCATTTTCAAAAAAACCAAACATACAGAGCGTTGCTTAAGTACAGGGTGGGTGGGATAAGGACGGCACTACAGTCGAAATGCGGGCTCCGACCAAATGGTAAGGTAGGAGGTTGAGGCGAAGGTTCCAATAGCGTCGCATACGCAGATGGCCAAAAAACAGCCAGCCATGGGGGGGGCTTTTTAGAACTCGGCAAGTAACTGCTACAATATTAGCTTGGATTTGCCACCTTTGCCCCGCCGCTTTGGGCAGCTTTCAATTTTGATTAATGATGAAACGTATTGCAGTTTTTACCAGTGGCGGCGACTCGCCCGGCATGAATGCCTGTATTCGTGCCGTAGTGCGCACGGCCGTATATCACGGCATTGAAGTGTATGGCATTATGCGCGGCTATAAGGGCATGATTAAAGGAGAAATCGTGAAGCTTGACTCAGCCTCGGTTTCGAACACCGTACAGAAGGGTGGCACTATTCTCAAATCGGCCCGCAGCCAGACCTTCATGACCAAAGAAGGTCGGCAACAGGCCTTCGATCAGCTAAGTAACCATAAAATTGACGGCCTGGTGGCCATCGGCGGTAACGGCACGTTTACCGGAGCCATGCTTTTTGAGCAGGAGTTCGGTATTCCAACGGTAGGAGCGCCCGGTACTATCGACAACGACCTCTTCGGTACTGATTACACCATTGGCTACGATACGGCCGTGAATACGGCGTTGGAAGCCATCGATAAGATACGCGACACAGCCGACTCGCACGACCGCTGCTTTTTTATCGAGGTTATGGGCCGCGACTCAGGTTACATCGCTATTCCGTGTGCCATTGGCGGCGGGGCCGAAATCGTGATGATTCCGGAAACGCAGATGTCGACTGACGCTGTTATCGATACGCTGCGTACGGGCTGGAAGCGCTCCAAAACCTCTTTTATCGTCATCGTTGCCGAGGGCGAAGAAGAAGGCAGCGCCACTATTGTCGCTGCCAAAGTGAAGGAAGCTATTCCCGAGATGGATACCCGCGTCACCATCATTGGCCATGTGCAGCGTGGTGGCTCTCCCACCGCCGCCGATCGGCTGTTGGGCTCCCAAATCGGCATAGCTGCCGTGGAAGGCCTGATGAACGGTATGCGCAACGTGATGGCCGGCATCGTAGACCGCAAGTTGGTTTACACGCCTTTCCACGATACCATTTATAAGAAAAAGCTTATTAACCAGAGCTTTATGCGCATGGTAGAGATTTTGTCTGTATAAATTTGAAGTATCTTGTTATCTTTCAAAAGCGCCCGAAAGGGCGCTTTTTTGATTTGTAATCTTCTTCACGTTGCGCGGTTTTTATATGAGCGGTCAGCAGTGCTATAATCTCCGCTTCGGCCTCATCCGCGTGCAGCCAGTGATACATCGGGTCGCGGCGCAGCCAGGTAAGCTGGCGCTTGGCATAGCGGCGGGTATTGCGTTTGAGCAGGCGCACGGTTTCGGGCCAGTCCTGCTTGTCGTCCAGAAAATCAAATAGTTCCTGATACCCCACGGTTTGCAGCGCATTATGGTGGCGATGCGCGGCCACCGACTCTACTTCCGCCAGCAGATCCGCCGCCAGCATCTCGTCTACGCGCTGATCGATGCGGGCGTACAGTTCTTCCCGCTCCCGCGTGAGGGCAATTTTCAAAGAGTCAAACGGGCGCTGGGGGGCATTTTTCTGCGCATGAAAACTTGAAAACGGCTGGCCCGTGCCGCGCGTAACTTCCAGGGCGCGTAGCACGCGCTGCGGATTCTGGCGGTCGAGGCGGGCATGCGTAACCGGGTCGGTAGCCAGTAGCTCGGCTACCAGCGGCTCCAGGCCGTGCGCGGCCAGCTCTTGCTGCAAGCCAGTCCGCACCTCTGGCTCAATGGATGGCATTACGTCAAAGCCTTCCGTCACGGCCTGCAGGTACAAGCCCGAGCCGCCCGTCAGAATAACAACGGCATGCTCCTGAAACAACTGCTCCAGCAGGGCCAGACAATCTACCTCGAAGCGACCCGCATTATAGTCCTCCGTAATGGAGTGCGAGTCAATAAAATAGTGGGGCACGCCCTGCATTTCGGCGGATGCAGGTTTGGCCGTGCCAATGCTCAGCTCCCGAAAAAACTGCCGCGAGTCGGCCGACACCACGACAGTTTGCAGGCGTTGGGCAAGCCGAACGCACAGCGCCGTTTTGCCGATGGCCGTAGGGCCAGATACTACCAGCAGAACAGGGCGCTGGGGGGCTTTTTTGGACAAAGAATCAGGCATGGTCAGGCCGGTACGGGTGCCGGTTGGAGTAAGGTAGCGTAGAGCGCCAGTAAAGTTTGCTCCTCGCGCTGCCAGTTCAGCTCAAGGCGGGCGCGGCGGCAATTTTGAGCTAGTTGATGGTAGCGCGCCGGCTCATCACGCAGCAACCGGTTAATAGCCGCCGCTATGGTGTCGGGCGTTAGCTCCACCACCTCGGCTACATCGTACTGGTCATTAAGTCGGCAGTATTCCGGGAAGTCCACGATAAGCTGGGGCACGCCGGCGTGCAGATAGTCGAAGAACTTGTTAGCCAGAGAGTAATAATAGCTCAGCCCGCGGTTTTCGAGTAGCATAATACCCAACGACGCCTGCCGCGTAATAAGGCGTAGCTCGTCGGGCAGCACAAACCCCCGAAATTCGACCTGCCCGCTGGCTAGCAGCCCTAATTGTTGAGCTCGCTCTCGTAGTGAAGCAGACAAATCGCCTTCGCCGCAAATGATCAGGCGGACTGTTACCTGGGGCATCGCATCGATGAGGGCTTCCAGTCCTCTGCCCTCGTTTAGTACACCCTGGTAGAGAATATATCCGTCGGCTGGGACTGTTGGAGGCGTGGGGGGCAATTCTGCTACTTCCAGGCGACTTACGTTGCGCACTACGGCGAATGGTTGGCCGTATTGTTGCACAAACCATTGCGCCAGAGCTGGGCCTACCGTGTAGGCCAAGGTAGCCCGAGGTACAATAAATTTTTCTACCTGTTGCCAAATGCGTTTTATCGTCGGACGACCCACGATTTCAGGTACTTCCGTAAACAATTCGTGCGCATCGTACACGAAAGGCTGACCACCCAGCGTGGCCCGCAACCACATAGGTAGCGCCGTATCCAAGTCTATGGCGCACCACACGGAGGCCCGCTGACGAAGTAAATACAAAAACAATTTTAAGTTATATTCCAAATAGAATAACTTACCTTTTTTAAATACACACCGTAATCGATGCTGCTGGTATGGTTGTGAACTAAGCGGTTGAGAATGGGGCCATTCCCGGCCAATTAACAGCACTGGGTATCCATGAGTAGCCAGGCTGCCGCAAATCCGCTGCATGCGCTGATCATAATTCAGATCGGTGGTGACCGCGAAGAGCAAAGGACGCATACGGAAGCGGACACAAAACGCTACTTACCAGCAAGCAAAGCCCAATGATAAAGCGCGGTTTTTGATATATTTTTGACAAATTTAGAAAGTTAAACCGCGTACCGGCCGGTGGTTTAATTTGAGTTGACCTGCCGGTGCTACCTTTTGCAATGCCTATTCATTCTGCATCATCGCTTCCTCCTTCCGCGCTGGGGACCATGCCGGCTCAACAGGACTTCTACCGCACCCTGTTTGACGATGCCTATGATGGATTGCTACTATATGACGAGCAGGGCCGACTGGTAGACTGCAACCAGACGGTTCTACGCATGCTGAGCACCACGCGGCCTATGCTGCTGGCTTCGGGCCTGATGGCCTTTGCCATGCCGCCCGCCGATGAGCGTCAGGATCATTGGCTCTCAGAGTTGATGCTGCGCGAAGCCGTGCTACTCACCGCCCGCACGGGGGAAAGGTTTTCGAAGTGGTGGCATGGCCGCCGCACCGATCATGTGATGGTGGATGGCTGGGTAACGCTTCACCGTGTACAAATGCCGGTAGGCCTGCGCGTGCAGCTCACGCTACGCGATGTAACCAAGGGCCACCGCCGCCACGAGGCGAGCGAGCAGCGCCAGCAGGCTGATCGGACGCAGCTGCTGCTGCGTGATGTGCTTAGCCGCACCGACCTGTCGTATGTTCTGGTGAACCGGGCAGGCGTAATCCAAGATGTAAACGACTTTTTTCTCAGCTTCACCGAATACTCGCGGGCTGAGTTGATCGGAAAAAACTATTTTGATCTGTTTCCGCCGGCTTCCGACCAGGAGCTGAGCCGACAGGCATTTCTGCAAAATATCAAGGAGGAAAGCATTGCTGATGCCTGCGAGTTTCCGCTGGTGACCAAGCTAGGCCAAACGCGGCTCGTGCATTGGCATGTAGAGTTTGCCCGCGACTTTGATCAAAAAGTCACGGGGGCCTTTTTCGTGGGTCGCGACCATACCGACCGGCTGGTGGCCGCGCGCGCGCTCACCGATAACCGCAACCGCCTCCAGGATTTCCTCGACAATGCCCACGATCTGATTCAGAACCTGAGCATCGACAACCGTTTTCTGTTCGTGAACAAAGCCTGGAAAGAAAAGCTGGGCTACACCGATGACGATCTTACCCAACTGACTCTCAATGAGGTAGTGCATCCCTATTACAAAGCCAAGCTGCTGTATCAGCTGCGTAATTTGTACAAGGGCGAGAAGGTAAATAAGCTCGAAACCGTATTTCTGACCAAAACGGGCAAGCCGGTTCACCTGATTGGCAGTATCTCCTGCTCCTGGCAGGATAACGAGCCGGTTTCGACCCGCGCCATTCTGCATGATATTACGGACCGCATCAAGGCGGAGCGCTTGCAGAAGGTATACTATAGTATTGCTAATCTGGCCATTAGCTCCAAAGATTTGAACTCGCTTTATGGCGCGATTCATCGGGAATTGAGCAAGATCATCGAAACCAATAACTTTTACATCGCCCTCTGCGACGACGCCCGTACCACGCTGCAGTTTGCGTATTTCGTTGATCAGAACTCCCAGGGCAGCCGGGGCATGGGTGCCCGTCCATTTTCTACGGGCGTATCAGAATATATTATCCAAACGGGACGGCCGCAGTTTCTGCTGAAGCATGAGCTCCACGAGCTGATTGCGGATGGGACCATCACCGCCTTTGGCCTGATGCCGGAGGTGATGCTGTGTTCGCCGCTGAGCATTGGAGAGCGTATTATCGGTGTGATTGCCGTGCAGGACTACCACAAAGCCGACGCCTACGCTACCACCGATATTGAAATTCTGCACTTCATTTCCAACCAGGTAGCCCTGGCCATTGAGCGCAAGCGCAATGAGGAGATGATTAATAAGCAGAACGCCCGCCTGAACGCTATTTTCGAAAGCGGCTCCCACCTGATGTGGTCCGTAGATATGCATTCGCGCCTCACGTCCTTTAACCGCAACTATGCCGCTTATTTCCTGCGGCGCAACGGCGTGTATCCGGCCTTGAATGTCAACCTCTGGCAGGCCGATATGGCCATGATGGACGAGGATACCCACGATATTTTTCAGGATAATTACAAAAAGGCATTCCAGGGTCTGGCTCAACGGTTCGAAGTGCGCTTGCGCGATGCGCGCGGCCAGGATACCTGGCGCGAAATCTACCTCAACCCGATCTATCTCGACGATGGCTCCTTCGAGGAGATTTCGGGCATGGCCCACGATATCACGGCAACGAAAAGCTCGCAGCTGGAGCTGGCTGCTCAGGAAGAAAAATTCCGGGCCATCTTCGAGTCCTTCCAGGACATCTACTACCGCACCGACGATCAAGGCATTCTCACCATCGTGAGTCCTTCGGTGTACGACGTGCTCGGCTATAAGCCTGAGGAAGTACTGGGCCGCCGTATCGTGGATTTCTACGTGAATGCGGCCGACTGCGACCAACTGGTGCTGGAAATGGCTACCGCGGGCGCGTTGCGCAACTTCGAGGCTGTCATGCGGCATAAAGACGGACATGCAGTGCCTCTGCTTATCAACGCCCGCGCAGTGTCGGGAGCGTTGAGCGGCACGGAAGGCATTGCGCGTGACATAACGGAGCTGAATCAGATTCAGGAAGATCTGCGGGGGGCAAAAAATGAGGCTGAGGCTGCTCTGCATGCTAAAACCCAGTTCCTGGCCAACATGAGCCACGAGCTACGCACGCCCATGAACGGCATTATCGGCATGATTGACCTGTTGCACCAGACCGTATCGAGCGAGGAACAGGAAGATTACGTGGATACGCTGCGCAAGTCGTCGGATGCGCTGCTGGCTATTCTGAACGATATTCTGGACTTGTCGAAAATACAGGCGGGCAAGCTGCAACTCAGCGAATCCGGCATCGATCTGTATTACACCCTCGATAAGCTGCACTCGCTGTTCTCAAACCGCGCGGCCCAGAAGGACTTGCAGTTCAATTACAACGTGACGCCGCATACGCCGCGCTTCATTCACACCGACGAGACGCGCCTGCTTCAGGTATTATCAAATCTCACCTCCAACGCCATCAAATTCACTTCGCAAGGGCTGGTGAATATTCAAGTGTCGTCGGTATCAACGGATGGCGACAACCACACGCTGCGCTTCGCCGTGCAGGATTCGGGGATTGGTATTTCGTCGGAGAATGAGAAGCTGCTCTTCACCAATTTCACGCAGCTCGATACCACCCCTACCAAATCATTTGGGGGTACGGGCTTGGGCCTAGCCATCAGCAAGCAGCTCGCTGATCTGCTGGGGGGCGAAATTGGCGTGATATCCAACGAGGGTGTAGGCAGCACATTCTGGTTTACGATTCAGTGCAAGGTGGCGCGCAATGAGGACGAGATTTTACAGGAGCGCATCACGGCCCGCGAGCGGACGCAGGAAGTATCGCACTTTGAAAATGCCCCCCGCGTGCTGCTCGTTGATGACAACCCCATCAATCAGAAAGTGGCCGTGCGCCTGCTCGACCGTTTGGGCTGCACAATCGACGTGGCCAGCGACGGATTTGAGGCCATTAGTAAAGCCACTGATCCGAAGGCCACTTACGACATCGTGTTCATGGATATTCAGATGCCGGAGATGGACGGCGTAACGGCCATGAACGAGATCCGGCGGCGCTTGGGCAAAAAAACGCCCCCCGTAGTAGCCATGACGGCCTACTCCATGAAGGAAGACGCCGAACGCTTCGTACAGGAAGGCATGGACGATTACGTGTCGAAACCCGTCAAGACCCAGGACCTCTACGCCGTGCTGCGGCGCTGGACTACGATAACGATAGAGCCAGCATCAACTCCCCGCCTTGCGGGTGCCGAGGCAGCGGTACAAGACCCCGAACTGGTGCCTGCGCCTGCGCCGGTTGCGGAGCCTTTGCCCGAAGAAACGGCCAGCAACATTGATACCGCCGTGCTGGAACAGCTTCGGCAGCTAGGCGGCAGTGAATTCGCGGCGCAACTCTATAATGACTTCGAGCGGGAGGTAGCCCAACTGCTGGAAGAAGCTACTGCGCTGGTTAAGGCGAAAGAGTACACGCAGATCTTGCCACATTTACATCAGCTGAAAGGCACGGGCTTTACGCTGGGTATTAATCGGCTGGCCGAATGCGCTAAGAGTCTGGAACATACCATTAAAGAAGGTAAGTTTACCAGCATTGAGCAGCGTTTCTCCTGCTTGTTGCGTTACTTTAGGGAGTTTGTAGCCACTTACCCTGAAGTCACGCAGGCAATCTAATACAAGCTATAAGTCATATTTTCCAGTCTTCTCACTTTCCACCATCATCTGAAACTAAATCTATTCCATTATGGCCGAGT
This sequence comes from Hymenobacter roseosalivarius DSM 11622, assembly GCF_900176135.1. GTDB lineage: Bacteria > Bacteroidota > Bacteroidia > Cytophagales > Hymenobacteraceae > Hymenobacter > Hymenobacter roseosalivarius. The sequence goes on from NZ_FWWW01000083.1 coordinate 14,375, forward strand.
CCAAAACGATTCTGATTGCGGAGGATAGCTCCGTTATTCTGAACCTGACCAAAAAAATTCTCGAACTGCAGAAATACCACATCCTTTCGGCCAAAAATGGGAATGAGGTCATTAAGCAGATGGAAAGCCAAGCCATCGACTGCGTTTTGATGGACATTAACATTCCGGTGAAAGACGGTATGGAATGCACCCGCGAAATTCGGCGTAGCTCTAACCCACAAGTTGCCCAAGTGCCCATCATCGCTATCACTGGCAATGCTAACAACTACTCCATGGAGCAGTTCCGCGAAGCCGGCATCACCGATTATCTGCCGAAGCCGCTTGACTTTGATGCATTAGTGCGCGTGGTAAAGCAGTACGTAGGATAAGCACTAGTCAATAGTTCGCCAGAAGGCCCAGCTGATCTCTTATCGGCTGGGCTTTCTGACGATTGGCTAAATCTAATGACCAATTACGTAGGTGATAGCGCGCAGAAGAGCAGCGCAGGCCTCATCGATCTCCGTATTAGTTATAGTAAGGGGCGGAGCTAGGCGCAGGGAATTGTCGCAGAACAAAAACCAGTCGGTGAGAATACCCTCATGCTCCAGCGCCCGGTCGATGATGGGCTTGAGGACATCGTAGGAGTCGAACTCAACGGCCATCAGCAGGCCCTGCCCTCGCATGGTCTTAATGGCGGGGTGCACGAGCTGACGCCGAAACCGGGCGGCTTTTTTGGCTACCCCTGCTAGGAGATTTTCTTCCAGAATAACGCGCAACGTAGCCAAAGAAGCCGCGCAGGACACCGGATGCCCGCCAAACGTAGTGCAATGGCCCAATACCGGATTGCTGCGCAGGCCCGCCATTATAGCCTGGGAGGAGATAAAAGCCCCAATGGGCATGCCGCCGCCCATCCCTTTAGCGCAAACCAGAATATCCGGCCATATTCCAAATTGCTCGAAGGCCCAAAAGGAACCCGTACGCCCAAAGCCGCACTGAATCTCATCCAGAATTAGCAAGGTGCCGGTATAGAGGCAGCGCTTGCGCAGGGCTTGCAGGTAGTTATTCTCTGGCACCCGCACACCCGCCTCACCTTGCACCGTCTCGATGATAACGGCGGCCGTGTGCTCAGTAATATGCTGGAGATCAATAAAATCGTTGAACTCAATGTGGCGGATATCGGGGAGCAGAGGACGGTAGCTGCGCTTAAAGCCCTCCGACCCCGTAACGGATAGTGCGCCGTGGGTGGAGCCGTGGTAAGCGCGGTGGCAGGAAATTAACCCGGTGCGGCCGGTGTGGCGCTTTGCTAGCTTGAGGGCTCCTTCTACCGCTTCGGTACCTGAATTAGTAAAATATACAGCATCAAGGTGGGCGGGCAGAGTTTGGTACAGGGCGTGCGCTAACTCGGCCGGTGGGGCTTGCACCAACTCGCCGTACACCATTAGGTGTAAGTACTTATCAAGCTGATTTCGAATAGCCTGAATAACCCGTGGGTGGCGATGGCCCACATTGCTGACACCAATACCCGAAATCAAATCCAGATAGCGCCGTCCATCAGGGCCGTACATATACACGCCTTCCGCTCGCTCTATTTCCAGCAGTAGGGGAGTGTCGGAGGTTTGGGCTTGGTGCCGAAGAAAAAGCTGGCGAGGGGTAAGCATGCAGGGGGTAAAAAGATTCTGGGGGGCAAAAGTAAGCACCGCGAGGTCGGCAACTCAGGTGCTGTCTGCTCTCAAGACCAATTTTACACCTATGCGTTTTGCCCCCTAGTCAATAGCCAACAAAAAAAGAGGCGGAATGCTCCGCCTCTTTCTTACTTCCCTGACATCCTGCTCACCTAATTGGACGTGCCAGGAGCAATTACCGGCCTGCCGGGCCGTCCGCGAGGGCCACTGGCTTGGCGCTCGGTTTTCATTTCCCTCATCATCACGCGGCCAAACTCGCGCTCGGCCTTATACAACTGCGCTACCTGTCGGGCCGAAATTACCTTCTGAAATTTGGCGAAATAATCTTCTGTCATGTTCAGCTCATTTTTCGACACGGCGATGATCTGTTTGAGGTTGTCGCGGGCTTGATCATCCGTCATGGTGGGCGTAGCACTGCGGCGCAACTCATCGTGGGTGTGGCGCAGGTCGCGTCGCTTGGTGCTGTACTCGTTGTACAAGGGCCAAAAACGCTGGCCTTGCTCGGGGGTAAGCGCCACTTCACGGGTGATATAGGCAATGCGCGCATTTTCAATGCGGGCCTCAATATCGGCGGACCGCGTGTTCTGGGCGCGCAGATTTGGCAGGGCTATCAGCAGAAGCACCAAAGCCAAACCTAAACGAGAGAAAAGAGAAGTATGCATAGTAAAGAAGGAAGGCGAAAGAGACGAGAAAAATAGGCTAGTAATAGGCTTCATCGAGCGGTGCAGGCCCCAGTGCTGCTTCCAATTCCTGCGGTGAGGCTTGCAGGAAATAAGCCATCAGGTTGTCATCGGGTAGGGGTAAGCTGGCCAGGTCTTCGGTCTCCAACTGATTGTTGACGGCCAGATAATCAATAAGGGCTGCCTCGGGCACGGCCGCCAGCGCGGTTGCGGGGGGCAAATTTGGGGTTTGCGTAGCGGGCTGACTTAAGTAGAAGGCCGTCGAAAAGCCCCCCAGCACCACCACCGAGGCCAAAGCCGTGCGCAGAGGTCGGGAGAGGGTTGCCAGCCAGCCCCACGTCACCGACTCATGGGCAGCTTCGGGCTGCACGCGAGCCATAATCTGGCGCGGCAGCTGGTCGAAGTAACCAGCTGGGGGCGAGGCTAGTGGGGGCTGCGGCCGGCGCGGGTGGTCATCGAGCCGAAAAGGAGTTTTCATATGCATTGGATGCGGCCGGGGCCGCGAGGTTTAATCGGCGGAAGATTCTTCGGTTACGTATTGCTCAATCTTTTTTACGGCGTGGTGATACGAGGCTTTCAGCGCGCCCACCGACGTACCCGTGACGTCGGCCATCTGCTCGTAAGTCATCTCGTCGTAGTATTTGAGGTTGAACACCAGGCGCTGCTTGTCGGGGAGGCGGAGGATGGCTTTTTGCAGCTTGCGCTCTATTTCGTCGCCGGCCAGCAGCGGGTCAGCTTCTATTTTGGCAGCTAATTCGGCCCCCACATCATTCAGCGGCAGGAAAAACTTGCGGCGCTTGCTCTGCAGAAAACTAAGGCATTCGTTGGTAGCAATCCGGTAAATCCAAGTGTAGAGGGAGGCATCCTGGCGGAAGTTGCCAAGGTGCTTCCACACCTTCACGAACGTGTCCTGGGTGAGGTCGTCGGCATCATTATGGTCTACCACCATTTTGCGTACATGCCAGTACACCTTCTGCTGATACTTGCGCACGAGCTGATTGAAAGCCACATTTCGGGCCGCCGGGTCTTGGAACTTAAGGAGGATTTCTTGGTCTTCCAAGTAGGAGGGAGAGATTAGGAGCGGCGGTATTTAGCGGGTAGGATGGGAAAGCTGAGGCAAGGTTTAATTATAACTAAAACATAGATGAGGAGCTGTACCTTCGTTATTGCGCCGCTTCATTCTGTAGCCCCCATCAACCCTTGTTCCTGCCATCAAAAACGCTATGAAAGCCTTGACCTTTTCCCGCTTCGGGGGGGCTGAAGTACTCGACTATATAGAGGTGCCGCGGCCGAGTCTGAAAGACTTGGAAGTGTTGGTAGAGGTGAAGGCCATAGGCCTCAATTTTGCCGATATTTACCGTCGCAAAGGCAATTATCATTTGCTAGGCAATCCACCTTTCATTGCAGGGTATGAAGGGGCGGGAGTAGTGCTAGATACTAACGGCAGTTCCGCTTTGCGGCCCGGCGACCGGGTGGCCTTCGCCGATGTGCCTTTCGCGAATGCCGAATTTGTGGCCGCTCCCGCCGCTCACCTTATTCCGCTGCCGGCGGATGTGTCGTTTGAGGTTGCTGCCAGCTTATTGCTTCAGGGCATGACGGCTCAGTATTTGGCCACCGACAGCCACGCAACTAAATCCGGGGAAATAGCCCTTATTCATGCCGCAGCCGGTGGCGTAGGGCAACTGCTGACGCAAATCAGCCGGCTACTAGGCGCTACGGTTATTGGCCTGACCTCGTCCCCTGCTAAGCAGGTTGTTTCTAGTGCCGCTGGGGCCTCCGCGGTGTTCCTGTATTCCGAAAGCTGGCAAAATCAAGTGCGCGAATTTACCGGTGGCAATGGCGTTGATGTCGTTTATGACAGTGTAGGCAGTACTTTGACCGATAGTATAAAGGTGACGAAAGAATGCGGGCAAATCGTGTTTTACGGCATGGCCGGCGGCAACCCGGCGCCCGTTGATCCGCGGGTGCTAATGGATGGATCCAAAACCTTGACAGGTGGTGATTTATGGAGTTATCTGACTTCTGCAGAAAAGCGAATCAGCCGCGCAAACCAACTTTTCGAGTGGGTGCGGCAAGGCCAGCTACGTCTGGAAGCCCCCACTACTTTTCAGCTCGCCGAGGGCCGGCAAGCGCATGAATACCTAGAAAGCCGCCAAAGCACAGGTAAGATTTTGCTTCTGCCATAAAGAAAATTTCAGCGGTGCGATTTAGGTTATTGTAACGCAAAGAGAGAAGCTAAGGACCTAATAATCAATGGTAGATAAATAGCAAAAGCCTCGTCGTAATATCGGCCGAGCTTTTTTAGCTGTTATATAATGAGTAGCTACTTCCTCTATGCCAGCTCTTTTTCACCGCTCGCACGGTGTTCTTCTTTATTGGCCCGTATGTTTTCGCGAGTCGGTTAGGCGTACTGCTTTCGCCTAAGCCAAGGCTCCTTCTGCTGAACGGTACGAGTTGCTACTTATTCGTCGCGTAGGAAACCCCCAGCGTTACATTCGTATTATCATTAAAGCGGCCCTCAATCACCCGGGTTTCGTGGGTGTAATTGTAGGTAAAATTTAAGGCTAAGTGGCGCGTAAGCTTTAGAGCAAGCGTAGTTAAATTGCTGAAACGATAATCACCAAAATCACTTAGGGAAGGCTGATAATACGTGAGGGCGCTCAGCGTGATTGTACTGTGAGAATAAGCGATTTTCAGTCGGGCGGAATTGCGGGCCGTTACGCGCTGGCTGCCATCCTGAAAGTTGGTCGACTCGCGAATTAGCAGATTGCTAACTGATATTTCACGCCCCAGCGAATCGGAGTAAAAGGCCCAGCCCGGCCCGGCACCCAACTGCACCCGATGGTCGATGCCGCGCAGGTTGCTGCGCTCGAACCCACCGATACCATAGAAACGAAAGCGGTTCAGCCGGTAGTAAGGCGTAGCATTCAGGAGTAACTCGCGCTCATTGAGCAAACGATCCTGCTTGCCATAAATAAAGCTGCCGCTTAAGGGAAGCCCGACATGCTCGCCGCGGGTGAAGGTGGCGGTGTGGGCCGTTGAAAGCAGCGTACGATTTACGCCGCCCGCGCTGTAAGCACCCGTCAGCTGGCCGGTATACACGATAAGGGTGGTATCGGGGGGCAAATCCTGGGCCTGGGCAGCGCGTGCCAGAAGCAAAGCGAGATACATGACTACTCCCAGCAGACTGTGACGGTACAAGACACCATTCCGGATTTTGAGTGAGCATTCTGCAAGAGCGCTCCGTAGTGGTTGATAACCGCACGGCGCTGTTCCCGTATTAAAAAAGAACTCTTGTATGCGTTTAGCAATACTGGGGGGCATTTTTTTCATTCTTACCTTTTGTTCTATGCAGTACAATATCGATAATATCAAAGTGGATTTGCAGACGGTGGGTTTCTCGGAAAGCCCCGCGTTGGTGGATCAGGTAGAAAGCGAATTGCACCGCGTGATGCGCTTCCGCCAGGATATTGTAGCCGCCGACGTGTACTTGCGCGAGGAAGGCACGAATCCTGAAAACAACAAGACAGTAAGGTGGCGCCTTGGTATTCCTGGCAAGGATTTGTTTGCCGAAAGCGCTGGTGCATCGTGGCCCGCGAGCCTACGCGACGCCAGCGAAAAGCTCCGCCGCCAGTTTGTGGACTAGCTACGAATAGCTTGCTTCCTCGGCAAAAACAAACGGCCTGCATTTTCTCGCTGGGGAGATGCAGGCCGTTTGTTTTTGCCTGATGCAGGGCTTCTTAGAGCAGCAACAGTGCTTCTTGGCAGATAACTACTTCTTGCGGGCCATAACCCGTTCTACGGCCGCCACGATGTCGTTTTCCATCAGGCCGTACTTCTCCATGAGCTGATCGGGAGTGCCGCTCTCGCCGAAAGAGTCGTTGACGGCGACCATTTCCAGGGGAAGAGGCTCTTCACGAGCGAGCAACTGGGCGATGCTGTCGCCGAGGCCGCCGTTCATCTGGTGCTCCTCCGCCGACACCACGCACCGCGTTTTGCGCGCCGATTGTAGAATAGCGGCCGCATCCAGAGGCTTAATCGTGTGAATGTTGATAATTTCAGCATCAATCCCTTTGTCGGCCAGGAGCTTACCAGCCAGAATGGCTTTCCAAACGAGGTGGCCGGTGGCAAAAATGCTCACATCGGCGCCTTCGTTCAGCATTACGGCTTTGCCGATTTCAAATTGCTGATCGGCTGGGGTAAAGTTGGGCACCACAGGCCGACCGAAGCGCAGATACACCGGACCTTCATGGGCAGCAATAGCAATGGTGGCCGCCTTAGTCTGGTTGAAATCGCAGGGGTTAATGACGGTCATGTGGGGCAGCATGCGCATCATGCCCAGGTCTTCCAGAATCTGGTGGGTGGCCCCGTCTTCACCCAGCGTAACGCCGGCGTGAGAAGCGCAGATCTTCACATTCTTCCCCGAATACGCGATGCTCTGCCGAATCTGGTCGTACACGCGGCCGGTGCTAAAATTGGCGAAGGTGCCCGTAAAGGGGATTTTGCCCCCTATGGTCATGCCAGCGGCCATGCTCATCATATTGGCCTCCGCAATACCTACCTGGAAGAAACGCTCCGGAAAGTCTTTCTTAAACGCATCCATTTTGAGCGAACCCGTGAGGTCGGCGCAAAGAGCTACTACGTTTTCATTGGTTTTGCCCAGTTCGTGCAGGCCGGCGCCGAAGCCGGAGCGCGTGTCTTTGGATTCGGAGTAGGGGAAATCTTTCATGAAGGAGAAAAAAGTATGAAGAAGCTGCTTATTCTATTTCCCAAACATACTCACCGAAGTCGTCTGTCCGCTGCGGATGGTAAAATTCCGCACGTCCGTAAACTGGCTGCTGGTAGAATTTTTGGTGCGAAACACCAGGCGGTAGGCACCCGGCTGCATCGTCAGATTGATTTTGCTGGTGGTTTCAGGCAGGTTATAAATCCAGGTTTGCGATTCATCGTCGTTGAGTTGGTAGATGCTACCGTAGCCTGCCAGATCCGTCACGATATTCAGGGTGCCGGGTGCCGGATACGTTACCATCGTTTCCTGGCCTTGCTTAATCGTGATGCGCCGGATAATGCGCGGCAGCGTGAGTAATTCAACCTCATAATTGCCCTCCAGCAGCTTCTGCCTGCTCCCGAAAGGCAGGGCCACTACGGTAGCCGACTCGCCCGCCGCCCGCACCACCGCTTGCATCGTGCCGTAGGGGTTGGGCGTCAGATTCGGTCCCTGTAAGCGTAGCGTGCCCTGCGGCGTTTTGTAGGTAAGTAGATTGGCCTGCCCCGGCTTAATTTTCAAGTCTTTATCACGCACGGGCGGCACCGTATTGATAAGGAGGTCGTAGGACTGGAGCGCGTCGATATCAAGCACGTCGGGCTGGCCTTTGGCGTCGCGGTAATGCACGTAGTTGTACTCAGGCTGACCAGTGGTGCTATTAACGAAGGTCATATTCACGTTGCGCTCCACGGGCTTGCCGTCGGCATCGGTGAGGTTTACCCGCACGGTGGTTTTTTGCAGCGTCTGGGTAATAACATTATCAAGCACCGAGCGGAAGGTTTTTACATCAGCTGCGTTGTAATACTGGCCGAGGCATTCGAGCTGTTTGCCGAACTCCTTTTCGGCCCCAATGCCAATGACAAATGGCTTCAAAAAGATATGCTTGCGCTGCAAAGCCAGTGACGTAGCACACGGGTCACCCTGGCATGATTCGAGACCGTCGGTGATGAGAATGAGCACGTTGCGCGCTGTTTTGTCGGCTGGAAAGTCGTTGGCCGATTGCAGCAGCGAATACGTAATGGGCGTGTTGCCGCGAGGTTGCAGGGTCTGCAGCTTAGCCTTGATGGCCTGTGCATTTTTAGCCGCGAACGCTACTTCCAGGCGCGAGTCCTGGCAATTGTTTTCCTCCCGGCTGTACTGATGGCCATACACGCGCAGTCCTAATTCCAGATTTGGGTAGGTATTAAGCGAATCCACCATCTTGGCTAACAGGCTCTTGGCGACTTCCATACGCGGCCGGCCTTCCCACACGGCTCCCATGCTGCCGGAAGCATCGAGCAAAAACAAGATGCGGGTAGTGCGGGGCTTCGCGGGGGGCAGATTCTGGGCGCACAGCGGTACCGTGAGCAACAAAAAGCCCCCCAGCAGTAATCCAGACAGGCACCTAAGTGGGGTCATAAGCAGGTAAATAAGTCGAACGTCATGCTGCGGCACGAAGCATCTCGCGTGTTTAGCAAGACTAGTAACCTCACATTAGCACGCGAGATGCTTCATGCCGCAGCATGACGTTCAAAGCTATAGACCTAAGTCTGCGGTTCGGCTCTAGTAGTCAGAGGCTTCTTCTACCAACAGCTGCTGCAAGGCTTTCTCCAGTTGCTCATCATTAGGAGCCACGCCGTGCCACTTGTGCGAGCCCATCATGAAGTCAACGCCCGCGCCCATCTGCGTGTCCATCAGTACCATAACGGGCTGGCCCTGACCAAGTAGCTGGCGTGCTTCTTCCAGCGTAGCAATAAGCTTTTCGAGGTCGTTGCCATCGGTTTCGAGTACGCGCCAGCCGAAGGCTTCGAACTTGGCGCGCAGGCTGCCCAGGTTCATGATCTCCTTAGTGGACCCGTCGATTTGCTGGCCGTTTCGGTCTACGATGGCAATCAGGTTGTCGACCTGTCGGTGCGGAGCGTATAGAGCCGCTTCCCATACCTGGCCTTCGTTCAGCTCCCCGTCGCCCATGAGCACATACACCGTGCGGTTGTCTTTGTTGAGCTTTTTGGCTTGCGCGGCCCCAACGGCTACACTCAGTCCCTGGCCCAACGAACCCGAGGCTATACGCACGCCGGGCAGGCCTTCTTCCGTGGCTGGGTGTCCTTGCAGGCGCGAATTGAGCTTGCGAAACGTGGCTAGCTCGCTCACCGGGAAGTAGCCCGAACGCGCCAGCACCGAGTAAAAGACCGGCGAAATGTGCCCGTTCGACAGAAAGAACAAATCCTCATCGCGGCCTTCCATCGAGAAGTCGGGGTTGTGCTTCATGATGCGGAAGTACAGCGCCACCAGCAGATCGGTGCAGCCAAGCGAGCCGCCAGGGTGGCCCGAGTTCACGGCATGAACCATGCGTACAATATCGCGGCGTACCTGCGAGGCAATCTGTTTTAGCTCAACAATACTTCTTTCGCGCTGGGCGGGTGAGGTTTCGGTCTGTACGTTGGCGGAGCTGGACTGCGACATATAGTAGTTCTTAGTAGAATGTTTGGAGCGAAGATAAGCGGTGCGATTATGCGCTAAGCAGTTGAGCCGCGTGATTTTTGGTGTCCACTTTCGTTATCACCTTTTCAATGTTGCCCTGCTCATCTAGCAGAAATGTGTAGCGCATCGTGCCCATGTACTTGCGGCCATACATCGATTTTTCCTGCCATACGCCGTAGGCTTCCACTATTTTCTTGTCTTCATCTACCAATAGCGGGAAAGGTAGGTTATACTTGGTGGCGAACTTCTGGTGCGACTTTTCTCCGTCGATACTTACGCCCAGCACCTTTATACCAGCGGTGCGCAGCTCGGCCTGGTTGTCGCGCAGATTGCAGGCTTGGGCCGTGCAGCCCGAGGTGTCATCTTTGGGATAGAAGTAAAGCGCTACTTTCTGCCCGCGCAGATCCTGCAGGCGAATAAGGTTGCCGTTTTGGTCAGTGGCTTCAAAATTGGGGGCAGGGTCGCCGGGCTGAAGAGTCATGGGGGGCAAATATTAGGGTAAGTTGGCCGCAGGTTGGGGCGTGAAGATGAGCTTTTCGACCGGAAAGCCAGCAGCTTGCGCCACGGCAATGAGTTGCTCACGTACGGGCTGAGCCAATTGAGGCGTGCGGCTCAGCAGCCACAGGTTTTCGCGGCCGGGCTCACCTACCAGCGCATATTGATACTCAGGGTCGAGGTCCAGAATCCAGTAGTCGCCCTCGAAGGGCCAGAAAAAGCTAACCTTGAGCTTGGCATTAGTGGCCGAATCCACCACGCGGGCCACGCCACGCGCTATTTCCAGCGGGCCGGTTGGGCTGTCCTTGCGGCAGCTGTTTACGACGGCCACTTTCCTATCCGGGCGCAACGTATACTCGGCCGTTACGTGCTGGCAGCCTCTCTCGAAGCGAGTGGGAAGGCGGGCAATTTCATACCACACACCCATGTAGCGCACCAAGTCAACGTGCTCAGCGACGGCCAGCGGCGCATGGCGGCGATTCCGCGAATAAACCAGGCCCGCCGCCGCTACAGTAACGGTGGCGGCGGCAGCGAAAAGAATCGGGCGGCGGGTTTTCATAGGGTAGTGCTAGGTAAATGGTGCTTAAAATGTCTGTCATGCTGAGCAGCGCGAAGCATCTCGCGGGCTGACGGCTGATTACTATTCTAATTAAACACGCGAGATGCTTCGCGCTGCTCAGCATGACGGACGTTTTGTCCACCAGCCAACTGTCAAATCTTGAACTGCAAGATTTTTTCGTTGCCAGCCTGATCCGTCAGGCGTAGCTCGGCCTCGCCTGCCAGCGGCACTGTTTTATCCTGCGGATCGGTGAATAAGGTAGCGTTTTTGTACTCGTAGCGCAACATACGCCACTGCCCATTCACCAGTAAGCGGTAGCTACTGAGCCCCGAAAGGTTATCGGCTACCACGAAGGTGAGGCCCGCCGGCGACTTGCGCACCAGCCGCGCAGTAGGGGCGAGCGTATCGGTCAGGATGCGAAAGGAGCCGAATATTTTCACGGGAAATGTGATCTGTTCGCCATCCCATTTGCCCCCCTGATAGATACGGGCACCCTTGTAATTAATCATATACACGGCGGATCGGGTTTTGTCGGCCACGGCTATGGTCGGCTTCAGGGTAGCTTGCAGGGGCTTAAATAACGGCGTGCGCGCATTATGGATTGTCCAAAGCCCTTCCTTGTAGCTATTTTGCAGATACAAGGTGTCGAACAGCGTGAGGGGAGAGAAAACCAGATTCTGGAGTCCGTTGCTAAAGGCCTGTTCTGAAGCAGCCGGAATAAGGGCTTGCGGCTCAAAGGCCTTCGTCAGCTGCCCGAAGCGAATGGAATCGGGCAGGCCGGCGCGCAGATCGTAGAGGTACACGTTCTCGCTTTGTACCGTGTAGCTCGGCACGACTTCGAGGCGGCGGTTGCCGCGCAACAGTGTAATATTTGCCCCCTGGCGGCTGGTATCCGGGTCGGTGGCGACTACCTTGAGAATATTGCGATTGATATCATAGCGCAGGGCCGGCTTTCGCACGCTAGCGTTGCGCGTTTTGTAGTAAACCGGCTTCTGGCCGCGCAGCACAAACGTGAAGGGTGTCGTATTACCGTAGGAGTCGCTCATCCGCACTTCCACTGTATAGAGTGAGCCCTCTTCTACCCGCAGCTTGCCCTTAACGCCGTTGGTAGTATAAATTGGTAGCGTGTTGCCATCGTCCACGAACAGCTTCTCGAAGGTGCGGCCGTTGGTCTGTTGCCACTGGTAGTCAATGTGCTGCGAGATCTGCCGTGAGTCGCTGAAGGGTACAGCATCGATAACATAGCGGTAGAGCGGCTGCCCATTTACGCGCACTTCCACCCGTTGCAGACCATTGCGGTTAGAGGCCAGATCGAAGCGGTCGAAGCCCTGAATCAGCAACCCCACGGTCCCGAATGCCGCGATGGTATCGGGGTAGGCATAGGGGGCACCCGGAATGGGAGGCGTGGGGGGCTTTTTTGGGGTAAAAACAGCCTTATCGAAGCGGCCCGATACGCGGGCCTCAATGCTGAGCGGCTCCACGGCAAAGGCCTGCAGGGTAGGAGCCACATGGTCCTGAATCTCAGCAAATCCTCCAAAGCGCAACGGATTCAGCTGCCGGTCTTCCAGGTCGCGCACTTCCCAGTGCAGGTGCGGGCCGCCCGAGCCGCCCGTATTACCCGACAAGGCTACGATCTCACCGCGCTTTACTACGAACTGGTTTTTCGTCGGAAACAGCTCCAGTTCAAAGGTTTGCTTGGCGTACTGCTGCTGCCGCAGGAAGTCGGCCACTGGTCCCTCAAAGCGGTTGAGGTGACCATATACCGTCGTCAGCCCATTGGGATGGGTGATATACAGCACATTGCCGTAGCCAAAAGCCGACTGCTTGAGCCGCGACACGTAGCCATCGGCGGCAGCATACACGGGCAGATCAACCCGGCCATCCGTTTTGATATCGAGCCCGCCGTGGAAGTGGTTGGGCCGAATCTCGCCCATGCTGCCCGCCAAAAAGTTGGGCTTGCCGGGCTTGATGGGAAACATGAAATAGTAGGCCGGCACGCTATCTAGAGGCGTGATGTGCCGGCTGGCCTTGGCTGTGGGCACCGCTTGGGTAGTGCGGCGCGGTACAACAGGCCCATTAAACGGGGCGGGCCGCAGACTCATAACCGTAAGGGCTGCCGCTCCGACCGCCACACCTAACCCACTCAGTTTTATTATTTTACTAACGCCTCGAACTTGGTACTGCACAATTTTCAACCCTTTACTTAACAGCAACATCCAACAGCTTTTCGTTCTCTATATATCCTTCCAGCCGGTCGCCGATTTGCACGGGCCCTACCCCGCTTGGCGTGCCGGTAAAAATCAAATCCCCCATTTTCAGCGTGATAAAGCGTGATATGTAGGCAATCTGGGCCGCAAAATCGTGCAGCATCATACCGGAGTTGCCTTGCTGCCGAACCTCACCGTTCACTTCCAACCGGAAATTGATGTTGGCCAGATCGGCAAACTCAGCCACGGGCTTAAAGGTGGCAGAAAGCGGCGCCGAGCCATCGAAGCCTTTCGCCAATTCCCAAGGCAAACCTTTGGCTTTGGCTTTGCTTTGCAGGTCGCGGGCCGTAAAATCAATACCCAACCCGATAGCATCGAAATAATTGAAAGCAAACCGGGGCTCGATGTTCTTCCCGTTTTTGCAGATGCGCATCACCAACTCAATCTCGTGGTGAATATCCTGGGAGAAATCGGGGTAGAAAAAGGGCTGATTTCGCTGCAATAGAGCCGTGTCGGGCTTGGCGAAGATGACAGGCTCGTCGGGCGTTTCGTTCTTAAGCTCAGCTATATGTTCGGCATAGTTGCGGCCGATGCAGAGTATCTTCATTTCTGTAGGATGCTTAGTGACTTCAGCTTGGCCTGTCAGCCTAGGGTTTACCCTGAGAAAAAGTGGCTCCCGCAGCCGTAGGCCTGTGCAGCCAAAATTAGGGCTATTTCTGTGGCATAGGAAATAAATAAGGCCTCTTTCAATTTTATGACTGCTGAGGCCGAGTGGTGAGCCCTAAACATTTACCCCTAGCGCTATCGTATAGGTGGAAGCTACCAAAGCTGAGCTTTAAGTTAAGTTGGCCTTATAAATGCTATATGCTATGATAGATAAGTGCCATTTTACTCCAAAGTAACCTCTCTGTCATGTTTAAAAAGTTTCTTGTAGCCAGTTGCCTGTTTGTGGCAGTAGGCTGCTCTACCGTTCCGATTACGGGCCGTCGTCAGCTTAGCTTGGTGTCTGATGCCGAGATAAATACCCTGGCTGCCCAGCAGTACCGCGAGGTAATCAGCCAAAGCAAGCTTTCCACTAATTCCACCCAGACGGCTATGGTCCGGCGGGTGGGGCAGCGTATTCAACAGGCAGTGGAAACGTATTTCCGCCAGCAAAATGCTCAGGATCAGTTGGCTGGGTATGCCTGGGAGTTCAACCTCATTCAGGACGATGCGCAGCAGAACGCCTGGGCTATGCCGGGGGGCAAAACGGCCGTTTATACAGGGATTCTTCCTATTACGCAAGACGAAAACGGCTTGGCCGTGGTAATGGCCCACGAAATAGCGCACGCCGTAGCCAAGCACGGCAGTGAGCGCATGAGTCAGGGTTTGGTGCAGCAGCTCGGCGGTCAGGCCTTGGGGGCTGCCCTTTCGACCAACTCCGCTACTACCCAACAAGTAGCACTGCAAGCGTTTGGCGTAGGCTCGCAACTGGGCCTGCTACGCTACGGCCGCAACCAGGAATCGGAAGCTGATCGATTGGGGCTTATCTTTATGGCTATGGCGGGCTACAACCCTGATGGAGCCGTGGGCTTCTGGCAGCGCATGGCTGCTCGGAGTAATGGCGCATCGCCACCTGAATTTCTTTCTACTCACCCCTCCAACGAAACGCGCATCAGCGATATTCAAAGCCTGCTCCCGGAGGCGCGTAAATATTATAAAGCGCGCTAATCCCGACGCTACTGTCTATATCAAATGAAATTTGCCCCCCAGTCCTTCGTACGGCGTGTATTGCCCTCACTTGTTGTGCTGCTGGCTTTGCTGGCAGCTTGTGAAACCAGTAGGCGTGGCATTCCCGAAATAAATGCGACGGATGCCACTGATCTGGAACGGCGGCAATCAGAAATAATCGGAGCCGACGCGCACCACAACAGTACGCTGGTTGGAAGGGTAATAGAAGGAAAGGTGGAGTACGTAGTGCCCCAGGCACAGTTGGCAACTGGTTTTATCCGACAGTTCAGCGACGGTACGGTTATCGATAAAACTTCCATTCGCAAGGTGCAGGGCAGCCCTAAAGACAAAGCTATCTATTATCTGGTAGGTATGGGACTGCGTAACGGGATGTACCGCGCGATGGCTATTCCGCTGGAAACTTCCACTGACAACAGCCTGTACCTGCGCTCCAATGCCGAGCGCTATATCGTGACAAGTGTGGGGTGTACGTTCTGCTATTTCTCTTTCGAGAAAAGCCGCATTACCGGCACTGAGTGCGAAGAAAACACCGGCGGTAGCCGCTGCGACCTAGAGGTAGAAGGCAACAACAGTTTCTTCGCTCGCTAATGAGCCGCAAGTGGATACTTCGCCTCACCCTCACCGCGCTGGCCCTGCTACTGACCACGGACAAGCGACCGGCGAAAAAACTGACCAACGATAAATAAAAAAGGGCCGCTAATCAGCGGCCCTTTTTGTTACTGAAGCTGTTTAGGATTTCTCTGGGCGGGTCATGCTTGATCTGGATTGGGTTTTATGAAATTCTAAACAGCTTCGCTTATAATTACTTGGCTACGACCTCGGCCAGCTTTGCCAAGTCCAGCCCATCAAATGTGCCCGATGACATCATCAGCAGGTTTGCATCGGCCCAGTTCTGCTCGTGCAGGAAAGCGGCCAAAGCGCGGCTGTCAGTAAACACGCGCAAGTCAGGACGTTGAAAAGCAGCGGCGACTTGCTCTGGAAGCAAGTCGGGGAGGCGTTTATGAGCCAGCACCTGCGGATTGAAGTACACGATGGCCACGTCGGGCGCGTCGAAGGTGTGGGCGTACTGGGGCAAAAAAGCCGGATTGAGGCTGCTGAACGTGTGCAGCTCCAGGCAAGCCACCAAGCGGCGTTTTGGAAACTGCTTTTTCAGGGCTGCTGCTGTGGCTTTGAGCTTGGAAGGAGCATGCGCGAAGTCCTTATACACGACCGAATCGTGGCCGGTCCGCACCAGCTCCAGACGGCGGGCGGCGCCTTTAAAGGTGGCCAGCGCCTCAAAGAAGTCTTTGCCCTTGATGCCTAGCTGCTTGCAAACCTCTTTCGCGGCCGAGATGTTGCGCAGGTTATGGTCGCCAAAGATCTGAATTGGAATCTCGTCGTCTTTCTTGGTAAGCAGAAAGGTCTTGCCGTCGCGCACCACATGCTCGTGCGGTCCGTAGCCGATATATGTCACATCCGGGTCAGTGGGCACGCTCACGAGCTGCACCTGCTCGTCGTCGCGGTCGTAGATAAGTACGCCGGCTTTGGGCGTCATCTCGGCAAAAATGCGGAACTGCTCGCGGTAGTTTTCCTCCGTCGGAAATACGTTGATATGGTCCCAGCTAATGCCCGAAATAACCCCGATGTGGTGCTGGTACAAGTGGAACTTCGGCCGCCGGTCAATTGGTGACGAGAGATATTCGTCACCCTCAATAATGATAATCGGCGCCTCCTCCGTGAGTTGCACCATCAGGTCGAAGCCTTCCAGTTGCGCCCCTACGGCATAGTCGAACTTGCGGCCGTGATGGCGCAGCACATGCAGAATAAGCGAGGTGATGCTGGTTTTGCCATGACTGCCGCCGATAACTACCCGTTGCTTATCGCGGGAAGCTTCGTAGATGAACTCAGGGAATGAATAAATGCGTAACCCCAACTCCTGGGCGCGCAGCAGCTCGGGATTGTCGGCCCGTGCGTGCATGCCCACAATCACGGCATCCAGGTCAGCGGTTATCTTTTCCGGAAACCAACCTTCGCTGGGGGGCAAAATTCCGGCAGTAGCCAGGCGGCCGTGAGCAGGCTCAAAAATTTCGTCGTCGGAGCCGGTAACCTGGGCGGCACGGCGGTGCAGCGCCAGCGCCAGGTTGTGCATAATACTTCCCCCGATAGCAATCAGGTGAAGGCGGTGGAGCGCGGTGGGCGTGGGGGGCATTTCTGGAATATAGAAGCGAGGATAAACCGGCGCAAAGCCGGTCGGCAAAGGTACTAGCCCAACGCAGAAGTTGATGCTCGATGTCGCGGTACTTGGCTTGCTTCGGGCCGAATCAACACCTGCACTGTTATAAGGGCAGCGCCCGTATTTTTTATCAAGATCAGGTAGCGAAAAGAAAGCATTTTTCCGCCTGCCAATTCTGGAAATCTGCTCCTAGATTTGCACCCCTTTGAGCATAAAAAACAGGTAGTAGAGAGAAGACAAGGAACAATAAATCCTGCGAGTTGCGAACCAAAACCTTCTAAAGCTGACTACCTTGTACCAACACCCAGTGATGAACGACCAGATGAATGAGCGCGTAAAGTTGCAGGCCTCGCGGGGCATCGCCGCCCTGAATGGCCGTCCTGCCGCTCTGTCCATGACCGGGCCGGCGGGCAAATTGCCTCCCCAGGCCCGCGAGTTGGAGGCAGCGGTGCTCGGGGCACTTATGCTCGAAAAAGATGCCCTGACGACGGTTATCGACATCCTGAAGCCCCTGAGCTTCTATGACGATAAGCACCAGCGCATTTTCAAGGCCATCCTGAACCTGTTTGACAAGTCAGAGCCCATTGATATTCTGACGGTTGTTCATGAGTTGAAGGAGATGGGCGAGCTGGAGCCCGCTGGCGGCCACCACTACGTAGCCAACCTTACCTTCAAGGTCAATTCAGCGGCCAACATCGAATATCACGCCCGCATTATCACCGAAAATGCCATTAAGCGGGAGCTGATTAATATAGCCTCCACCATTCACCGCGACGCTTTCGAGGATACTACCGACGTATTCAACCTGCTCGACCAGACCGAGCAGGCCCTGTTTGAGGTGTCGGAGTCGAACATTCGTAAGAACTTCGATGATATGCGCAGCCTGATGGGCAAGGCTATCAAGGAGTTGGAGGAAAAAGCCCAGCAGAAGGATGGTCTCACGGGCGTACCTAGTGGCTTCACGGCCCTGGACCGCGTAACCAGCGGCTGGCAACCATCTGACTTAGTAATTATTGCGGCTCGGCCGGGCATGGGTAAAACCGCTTTCGTGGTATCCGCGATGCGCAACGCGGCCGTAGACCACAAGAAGCCAGTAGCTATTTTTTCGTTGGAGATGTCATCCATTCAGCTCGTTAATCGCCTGATTTCGGCCGAAGCGGAGCTGGATTCGGAGAAGATTAAGAAGGGCAACTTAGCCGACTACGAGTGGACCCAGCTCAACACAAAAATTACTGGCCTCTCCAATGCCCCGATTTATATTGATGATACCCCGGCGCTGAGTATCCGGGAGTTGCGCACTAAATGCCGCCGTCTCAAAGCTCACCACGATATTCAGATGGTCATCATCGACTACTTGCAGCTGATGACGGGTAACACCGATGGAGGCAAGGGCGCTGGCAACCGCGAACAGGAAATTGCCAGCATTTCGCGGGCATTGAAGGGGATTGCCAAGGAGCTGAATATTCCGGTTATCGCGCTGTCGCAGCTTTCGCGCTCAGTAGAAACCCGCGGCGGCGACAAGAAGCCGCAGCTTAGCGACCTTCGCGAATCCGGATCTATCGAGCAGGATGCCGATATGGTTATCTTCCTCTATCGGCCTGAATATTACAAAATTACGGAAGATGAAATGGGTAACCCAACCCAAGGTACCGGCGAAGTTATTATTGCCAAGCACCGAAATGGCTCCCTCGAAACGGTGCAGCTCAAGTTTATTGGCCGCTTTACCAAATTTGCCGATCTAGACGGTGCGGGCTTCGGCGGTGACGCAGGAGGCTTCAATACCGGCGCTTTTCCGGCCAGCACGTTCGACGAAGATCCTGGCAGCTTTGCTCCTAATACTATACGGCTGGGAAGTAAAATTAACGACGGAGCCAGTCCGGTACCGTTCCCCAAAAGCAATTTTAGGAATGACGACCCGCCGTTCTAAAAATTGAGCACTTTATTAAAAGCAGAGCGCCCACTACGCAGCTTACTCTAAGCTGCGTAGTGGGCGCTCTGCTTTTGAGCTGAGGTTATATACCCCATAAAAAAGGAGACT
>NZ_FWWW01000085.1 GCF_900176135.1 Hymenobacter roseosalivarius DSM 11622
AGCTTAACGTTACTTTTTACTTGACTTGTCGGCGGGCGTTTCCATGCGGGGCCGGTCGGGGTCGTAGGGGCGCTCAGGAGCGTTGGGCTTCGACTGACTGCCGGGCTTTTCGTCCTCCTTCTTGGGCTTGCGTGCTTCTACTTGCTGGCCGTCGCGCAGGCTTTCAATAGGATTTACGACCAGCATTTCGCCACCTTTCAAGCCTTTTGTGACTTCTATTTGGTCGCCAAAATCCCGGCCGGGCACAATGGTTTGATAACGGATTTTCTGGTTCTCCACCACCACTACGCGCGGCTCAATACCACTAGGCACCAAGGCGTTGGCTGAAATAATAACGCTGGGCTGAGTTCGTGGCAACTGAAACCGCACCTGCGCGAACATGCCCGGCCGCAGGAGCTTATCGGTATTGGGTACCTGCACTTGGGTGAGCAAAGTCCGCGTTTCCGCGTTTAAAGCACCAGCGTCGCGGGCTACGCGGCCGGGGAAGGTGCGGTTAGGGTATTCAGGTACCAGTATTTCGGTGACTACGCCCGGCTCAATGCCAGCCACAAAGTTCTGCGGAATATCCACGAAGGCCCTTAGCGTATCGGTCTGCTCTATCTTAAATAGCTGAGTGCCTTCGGCATTGCTGGAAGATACCAGAGAGCCAACCTCCACGTTGCGCTGCGTGACGATACCGCCAAACGGGGCCGTAACCCGCCGAAAGCCTTGCTGCGCGAGCAGCCCGTTGAGCACGGCTTGCTGGGCTTCATACTGCGCCCGGCCTTCGTCCAGCTCCTGTTTTGAAATAGCTCCCGGCAACTCGATGCTGCGCAGGCGCTCGAAGCTGGTGCGGGCCAGATTGAGGCTGGCGCGGGCCTGAGCCACCTGTTGGTCCAGGTCGGGCGTGGAGAGCAAAGCCAGCAGCTGCCCCTTCTGTACGCGGGCACCAATATCAGCGGACCAGCTTTTCACAAAGCCATTCGCACGGGCAAAAACAAAGGTTTCGCGGTTGGAGCGCGTGTCGGCGGGCAGCTCTACGCGGGTGGTGTCGGGGGCACCGGCGGCGGGCTCCACGGTCACGATAGTGAGGGCGTTAGCGTCTTTCTCAGCTTCTTCCTTGCGCTTTTTGTCTTTGCTCAGGCGTGGTAATAATCCAACGAGCAGCAAAGCCGCAAACACGAGACCGATGCCGAGCATGATCAGCCAGATCCGACGCTTTTTCCTGCCGGGGGGCTTTTTCTCGTGATCTTTATCGTCTGAATCCGGTGCCTGCTCGTCCTGATTATTCTTGGCTTCAGCTTCCTCTTTTTTACGAGCTTCCTCGTCGGGACTAGGGGGCGACGATCTTTTCCAGTCGGTTTCGGGCGGGGCGTTTTGGTCGTTGGTCATAGTGAATATGGCGCAAACGGTTAGCTCGTATATCGTTGAATGTCTGATGCTGGGGTGTTTCGCAACGGCCCCAACGATTGGCCTCACCCCCCGGACCCCGGTTCGCTTGAGGCGCGAAGCCTAGGGGAGAGGGAGAGCCTGACGAATGTTGTTTTACATATTTGTCTTGTCATGCAACGCATAGCTACGCGGCTACGCGGTCTTGTTCGGCCTCTTTTTCTTCGGCCACTAGCTGCTTCTTTTTGAAGTAGCTGAACACGACCGGCACGAAAAACAAAGTAGTGAGCGTGGCCAGAATCAAGCCCCCAATAACCGCGCGGCCCAGAGGAGCATTCTGCTCGCCGCCTTCGCCCAGCGCCAACGACAGCGGCAGCAGGCCGATAATGGCGGCCAGCGCCGTCATCAGCACCGGCCGCAGACGGGTGACGCCAGCATCCATGGCCGCGTCGAGGGGACTGAGGTCGGGTTGCTCCTCGCGCCGCTCATTGGCAAACGACACCACCATAATGCTGTTGGCCGTGGCAATACCAATGCACATAATTGCCCCCATCAGCGAAGGCACGCTGAAAGTAGTCTGGGTAACGAACAGCATCCAGAGCATCCCCGAAATGGCTCCTGGCAAGGCCGTAATGATAATAAACGGATCGAGCCAGCTCTGAAAGTTGACCACCATCAGCAGGTACAGCAGCACAATGGCACCCGCCAGCCCCAGGCCCAGGCCCGTGAAGGAAGTCTTCATACTTTTCACCTGCCCGCGCAGCTCAATGGTCGTGCCTTTGGGCAGGTTTTTACTGGTTTCCTCAATGATGTCGCGGATTTCCCTGGCCACGCCACCCAGGTCGCGGCCCTCCACGCTGGCGTAGATATCTACCACGCGCTGAATGTCATAGTCGCTCACGACGGCATCGGTTTGGTCGCGACGGGTCTGGGCGAAGCTGCTCAGGAGCTGCGCCTCGCTCTGGGTAGGGCTGGTGATGCCGATGGTGCGCAGGTCATTCAGCGTAGTGAGCTGGCTGGGGGGCGTTTGCACGGCCACCGTGTAGTTCACGCCGCTTTCCGGGTTCAGCCATTGGTTAGGGTCAGTTTGGGTGCTGGAGCTAAGGTTGACCAGCACGTTGTCGGCAATATCGGCCTGGCTGAGGCCGGCTCGCTGGGCGCGCACCCGGTCCACGTCCAGCCGAATCTGGGGGGCTTTTATCTGGAAAATAAACGCATCGACCACGCCCGGAATGGCCGCTATCTTCTGTTGGAGCTGCCTGGCTACTTTCTCGTTCATCTCCATATCGCGGCCCGTTACCTGCACGTCGATGGGAGCGGGCAGGCCGAAGTTCAGGGTCTGGTTAACGATGTCGGCGGGCTGAAAGAAAATGGTCAGGTCGGGGTGCTCGCGCTGCACGCGCCGCCGGATTTGCTGAATATACTCTTCCGTGGGACCGTGGCCTTTTTTCAGCGAAGCCAGAATCTCCCCGTCGGCCGAGCTGATAACGGGGTTATCGCTGAGCAGCAGGTTTACCGGAATGCTCGGCAAGCCAATGTTGGAGAGCACCAGTTCCAGCTCTTCAGCCGGAATTACCTCCCGAATAATCCCCTCTACCTCCCGAAACCGCCGCTCCGTTTCTTCCAGTCGGGTGCCGGTGGGCGCGCGCACGTGCAGGCGCATCTGCCCGGCATCTACTTTTGGGAAGAAGTCCTGCCCAATGAATGGATACAGGCAGCCCGAGCCCACAAACAGAATGCTGAAGCCAATAACCACGGTTTTGCGGTGGTCTAGGGACCAAGTCAGAGCATTTTGATAGGCCTCGCGCACCTTATTAAACCGTTTTTCAAATGCCATGTGTACCCGCCATATCCAGCTTTTCAGGATGGGAATAACGGCGGTGCGCAGACCATCCTGGCGCACGATGTTGGTTTGGACGGCCGCACCCTCGTGCACAAACGCCACGTCACGGATATACACCGTCACGCCATTCACTTCCTTGACCGGCAAGTCGTTGAGCGTGGCAATCAGCTCCGGACTGCTGTTAAGGCGCACGTCGTACTCCCGGTCGCCGATTTTGGCCGTGCCGGCGGGCAGAATCACGTTTTGGGTTGTCAGGGCATCACCACATCATTCCCGGAAAGACCCTTGCCAGCCAGCGCATCGGGCTTCAGATCGACCATGATCTGCTTGGAACGGCCGCCGTTGGGCACCAGCAGCGAGGCTCCCTTCACTACCGCCAGGCCCGGCCGCACGAAGGAGCGGCTGGCATCGTAGAGGTCGGCTTCGCCCAGGGTCTGGGACGAGAGGCTGGCTTGAGCAATAGGCACGTTGGCCGCCGAGTAGCGAATAATCAATGGAGGGCCAATGCCCTGGGGCAACCCCCGAATCAGCGTGGCGGTAATGGCCGTGAGCGGGGCCACACCAGCGTCGGGGTCGGTGCCGGGCTGGAAGAACACTTTGATAATGCCGACGCCCTTGATGGCGCGCGACTCTAGGTGCTCGATGTTATTGACGGTGGTGGTGTATACGCGCTGGTTCACGTTGAGCACGCGCTGGTTCATTTCCTCGGCGCTCATCCCCGAATAGCTCCACACCACGCCCACCACCGGAATGTTAACCTCGGGAAAAATATCCACCGCCATGGTGAGGATGGTCAAAATGCCCCCCGCCAGTATTACCAGGGCCATGGCGATAAAGGTATAGGGACGCGAAAGCGCCAGGCGAACCATCCACATAGGCTAGAATAGAAATACTAGATAAAGTGGCCCCAATAAACAGGAGCGGCAATGGGCCGTGCTGTTGAGGTACGTATTCGTAGCAGTTTGGGTATAGCTTGTGATTAGTGGCGTGGGGGGCAATTTCACAGCACTAACCACCTAAAAGGCAGAAGGTTGGGCATTAATAAGAACCTGCATAGCTCTTTGGCTAATAAACTGCCTGCATAACGTGGTCTTATTCCGCGACGAATACCGCCAATTGCTGGTCTTGTAGGCAAACGGCAAAGGGTTGTCTTTACGCTAACCCTAAAGTGCGCTTTGGCCCCATCATTAGCAGTCCTGCTATAGCACCCTAAGTACTACCAACCTGCTGAGTACAAACACGCCAGCGGGCCATCCTGACAACAATTAGGGGGGTAATCTACCTTGTCAGCTACTGGTAGGCTATCAACTGCCCAAATTCGCTGAGTAGTAAATAGTTCAAATCCAAGATGTTGAAAAATAACTTTACTAATATTTAAAAAATTTATACTATATGCATTGTATATTGAAATTGTTAAACAAATTGCATAAAAATTATAACTATGAGAAGGAATCTTCAGCTAGACTTCTTTAGAGGTGTTATGCTCATACTTATTACTATAGACCATTTCTTGTCTAACGAGGACATAGTCAAATACTTTACCTACGAGTTTGTTGGCTGGGTTACTGCAGCCGAGGGGTTCGTATTTTTGTCGGGACTAACGGCAGGAATTATATATACCCGTAAGCTGGTTGAAAAAGGAGAAAATTTCATTGCTGAAGCGGTAAAGAAGAGGGCTTTGATAATTTATAGAAACCATATTGCCATATTGGTTTTTACCTTATTCATTATTTTGTTGGGGTTCCGTATTCATGACTATTGGGCGAGCTATTATGAATTATTTTCTGAAAAACCTATTTCATCGCTCTTATTAGGAATGGTATTGCTTTATCAACCTGCTTACTTAGATATATTGCCTATGTATGCTGTTTTTATTCTTTTCGTTCCTGTAGTACTTAGGTGTTTTAAGAAGAGTAATGTATTGCAAATATTTGCTGTGTCATTTTTGTTGTACTTGCTGCCTATAATTAACGAGCTGTATCACTTCGTGCCCGATATAATGCAAATAAGAGATGTAAACACGGGCTTCTTTAATCTGTTGTCTTGGCAATTTATATTTATAATAGGCTTGTTTTCAGGGTTCAGCTATTACCAAGGCACTTCCCGGCGGTATCAAGTAAACAAATATTTATTAATGTTATCAGTACTTATATGTATGGTATGTTTTATTGCTAAAAACATACATGTAAAATTAGAAGGCCTTGATTACTTGATTGCAAGAGACAATCTGGGTCCGTTAAGGGTGTTTAATTGCTTAGCTTTATTTTTTATAGTTATTTTTATTTCTTCAAAATATAATAACTGGTTTAAATCTAAAGCTATTTGTTATTTAGGTCGTAATTCCCTCGAGGTATATTCATTTCATATAGTATTGGTGGTCATCTTCAAGCCCCTCGAAGAATATATGAATAGTATTTATTCTTCCAAGCTGACTCATACTTTCTATGTTTTCCCATTGGCAGAAATTATGGTTTTCCTGCTTATAATTCCTGCCTTGTATTTAGCTCCGACTTTAATAAGCACAAAAACCTATATGTTTTGGAAAAGTGGCGCTGGCTTCCTTCCAAAAGAGGGCTGGTCATCTGAAGTTGACGCAGTAACGGAGGATTACAAACAGTTAGCGTAAGAGCCCTGGATTACTGGTATCAAGCCGACGTCTCGCCGGCGGTGCTGGCGATGTGGCGGGTGCTGCCCGGTACCATCACGCGGGGCGGCGGGGTCGGCTCGGGGTGCAGGGCCAGCAGGCGGGCTACGTAGGGCATCTCGGGGTCCGTGTGCAGCCCACGGGCGCGGCTCTTTATTTCAGCTTCCTCCCGGCTCACACCCCGGTCGTGGAGCTGTTCGTACTCCTCCCACGACTCCACCATGAAATACTCCACCAAGCGGGTAGGGTCGGCCAGATCGGCGTATAGACCAACGCGAATGGCGCCCTCGCGGCGGCGAATGCGGCTCAGCTCTTCCATAAGGGCCGCGAAAGCGGCCCGGTCGGTGGGGGTAATGCGATAGGTGGTCGTGATGATGATGGGGCCAGCATCGGGAGCTGGCTCATCCTCGGCAAGTACTGGATTGGGCCGCTGGCGGGCGGGCGTAAAATCAAGGCTTTCGGGAGGATTTACGAGCGAAAACCGGAAAGCCAGTAGGGTACTCAGTCCCAGCCAGATAGCGGCTCCCGTCAGGGCGACGGGTAGGCCCCAGCGCGTAGCCATCGTGCCCCACACTACGCTACCCAGGGCCATACCGCCCTGAATAGTGAGCAAGTACAAGCTGATGGTACGGGCTTGCACCCAGCGCGGTACTACCGTCTGTACGCCCACGCTGAAAGAGTTGAGCACCAGCATCCAGGCCAGCCCCACCAGCACGAGCAAGCCGTACAAGAGCCATTGATTATTCACAAACGCCAGCCCCAGCACACCCAGAGCAAAGGCTATAGTGGAAAGGGTTACGCGGTGGTCGATAGTAAGGCCACGGTTGAGGCGTGGCAGCACGACGGCCCCGACAACGGCCCCCAGACCCATGCACGAAAGCAGGGAAGAGTAAAAGGAAGTAGGCAAGTGAAGCCGCTGGGAAACCACCGCTGGCATGAGGGCCAGCAGGGCGCTGGCTCCAAACGTGAAGCTGCCGCCCCGCACCAGAATACGCTGCACCGGCGGCGCAAACCGGGCGTAGCGCACCCCACCCCGGATAGCAGCCAATACCCGCTCGGTGGCCAGGGTGGAGGTGGCCTGCGGCTCGCGCTGCCAGCGCCACACCATATAAATGGTGGCCAGAAACGACAGCCCATTAATTAAAAAAGCCCCCCCAGCGGAGTAGTAGCCAATAACAAGGCCTCCCAGCGCCGGTCCGAAAGCCCGCGCCAGATTAAAGCTCACGCTATTCAAAGCAAGTGCCTGGGGTAGCTCGGCGCGGGGCACCAGCTCGGGCGTTACGGTTTGCCAGACGGGGTTATTGAGGGCACCGCCCAGGCCCAGCATAAACGTGAGCAACAGTAGGAGCCAAGGGGAGGTAAGGCCCAGCAGTGTCAGGCCGGCCAGGAGCAGGGCTACCAAGGCCATCCAGGTTTGGGTGAGCAGCAGCATGCGGCGCCGGTCGACCAGATCAGCCAGAGCACCGGCGGGCAGGCTGAGCAGAAAAACAGGGAGGGCCGAGGCTGTTTGGAGCAAAGCAACCAAGACGGGCGAGGGGGTGAGTTGCGTCATTAGTCCCACGGCTCCCACGTTCTGCATCCAGGTACCAATATTGGAAACGAACGAAGCCACCCACAGCATCCGAAAAAACGGGATTTTGAGGGGGGCAAAGGGTGAGGTAGGCGTCGGTTGGATAAGAGTAGAGGAAGCAGGCATGGGGGCAAATCTGAAGCTAAGCTGCTCGCAGGCGAACCTGTTAGCTTACGTACGGCCGCCGAAAATTGCTGTTGCTCCGGGTAGATGCCCGAATTTGCCCCCCAGACCGTGCGATTCGCGTTTTCAAGGGCCCCTGCACACCAGCTCCCTCTGACCAAAGGTGGGGCTGCGGGGTGAGGCGGCCATCGGTCACAGGAAAAGGTTGAACGCGTGACCGTTTCGTGATAATTGCCCCGTTGCTTTAGGTTTTCATTATCAGCTCCGCCTGGCAGGCCGCCAGCCGGCTTAAAACCACCTTTTCCTTATCCCACTCCTATGAAACACTCCCTATTTCTCCTGCTAGCCGCTGCCGCGCTGCTGTCGTCTTGTAAAAAGGACGGACCGATTGACTTCCCTGCCGCGAACTACGTTGGCTTCGTGTACACGAGCACCAACGACACTGCCGGCAATGGCATCATTGCCCTGGGCCGCGCCAGCAACGGTACGCTGACCGAGCTGCCCGGCTCGCCCTACCCGACGGGTGCCGCCGGCGACGCGGCCGAGGGCGACTTTGACACGCAAGGGGCGTTGCGGGTAGTGGGTGACTACCTGCTGGCCGTGAACGCCGGGGCCAACCCCACTAACGGCAGCATCTCGGTGTTTAAGATAAACCGCAATAATGGCCGCCTAACCCGCATAGACCAGAATCCGGCCACGCTAGCCCTGGACAATATGGACTCGCGCGGCATCCGGGCTGCCTCGCTCGCGGCCAGCACCGTAGGGGGTACCAGCTGGGTGGTGGTGGCCAACCAGCACAGCAATCCGCACTATGAGATGAACCCGGCGCGGGCCGTGGGCACGGTGCAGGCCAGTGCACTGCGTAACCTCGCCATCTTCACCCTCAACCCTGCTACGGGCGTGTTGCAGTTCAGCCGCGTGGGGCCTACCTACGACAGCGGCCAGTTTGGCGGCCCCACGACCGTCGAGTTCAATGCTGCTGGTACTAAGCTCATTACCTCTACCTGGGGCGTAGCTCATTTTATGACTCCCGACGCCGACCTGGCGGTGCAAAAGCCTGGCCGGCTGTATGTATACAGCTTTGCCGGCGGCACCCTTACCCAAACGGGCCTGTACGAGGAGCCCGGCGTGTCGGGCAACATTGGCATCTCGTGGAGCCCCAACGGGCAGTATATCTACATGTCTAACTTCAACCTGCACTCTTCCAAAGAGAACAACAGCCTCACCGTGCACGATGGCACAACGGCTGCCAAGCTGCAAAACTTCGCCACCGGGGGCCGCAATGACGAAGGATGCTGGACCCACGTCAGCCTAGACCGCACGAAGCTCTACGTGGCCAGCTTCGGCGAAAACATTGTGAGCGTATTTGACATTGGCCCCAATAATCGGCTCAGCCAATCTCTGAACCCTAACTTCTTCGCCCGCGGCGGCAACCTGCCGATGGGCGACACCAAGGATATGTACGAGACGCCCGGTGGCTACCTCTACGTGCTAGGTGCTTTTCAAAGTCACTCCGTCACTATCTTCAAAATGGCGGCCAATGGGGCGCTTACTGAGGAAGCCGGCTCGCCATACCGCATTCCGTCGTCGGGGGGCAAAACCAAAGAGCAGCACGCCTTTCTGGGTCTCACAGGCTTCGAGAAATAACCCCCTGGGTTAAGTAGCCTGGTGTTGCGCCCAGTCTGTTGTCTAAGGTTGGGCGCAACACTAGGCGCTGGAAAATTTAAGCCGGTTTGTGCGGTTGAGATCTGCTGTTAAATAGTTATATTTCAATAGCTTGTTTGATTTATTTCTTGCTGTTCATGACCAGACGCGCGCTTATCGTGGAAGACGACGCCGACATTGCCACGCTCGTAGAGGTTAATCTGCGCGACATTGACTGTCAGGCAACCATTGCCCGCGATGGGCTGGAAGGGCTGCGCCAGGCTACTGAAGGGCTATTCGACGTGATTATTCTGGATATTATGCTACCCGGCCTCAGCGGCATTGAGGTATGCCGCCGCCTGCGGGAGCAGCACGTCAGCACGCCCATTCTGATGCTCACCGCCCGGCACGAGGAGATTGACAAAGTACTGGCCCTGGACTTGGGGGCCGATGACTACCTGACCAAGCCTTTCAGCGTACGCGAGCTGCTGGCGCGGGTGAAGGCGCGGCTGCGCCGCTCGGTGCCAGATAATGAGCCCGGATTCGCGGCGGCGGCGGCGCCCACCCGTTTCGCGCGGCGCGATCTGCTGCTCGATACGGAGCTGCACCGCGTGACCGTGGGGGGCAAAGTGGTAGACCTCACGGCCAAAGAGTTTGATTTGCTGGCGCTGTTTCTGCGCCACCCCGGCCGCACCTATACCCGTACCCAACTCCTGGATCAAGTGTGGGGCTACTCCTACACCGGCTACGAGCACACGGTGAATTCGCATATTAATCGGCTACGCATGAAAATTGAGGCCGACGCCGCCCGGCCTGAGCACATTCTGACGGTGTGGGGCGTGGGGTACAAACTCAACGACGAGCTAACCTGATGCAGTGGCGACCCAGGAGCTTGCAGGGGCAATTGTCGCTGCTGTTTGTGGTGCTGCTGTTGGGCGTAAGCGCCGTGTACGTACTGCTGCTGGCCCAAAGCACGGAGCAGTATCTGGCCGAAAACCTGCAACAGCGCAACCGCACGCTGGCCGCCTCCGTGGCCCAGGTGCTGGCTCTCGACTCGGCTACCAACGAGATTCCGCAGGAGGCCCTGCGCCAGACCTTCGACGCGGCCATGACCATTAATCCCAATATCAAGCTCTATATCATCGGGCTGGATGGGCAGATCCTGACTTCCTCAGCCGAACCCAACGAAGTGAAAATCAACCTGGTTTCCTTGCGGCCGGTGCGGGCGCTGCTGGCCGGCACCGCGCCGCTGCCCATTCTAGGAGCCGACCCGCGCAACCCGGCCGTGGAGCGACCCTTTTCGGCCGCGCCGCTCTACAACCGGGATGGTCGACTTCACGGCTTTCTGTATATCACGCTCGGCGGCGGTCATCAGGCCGACGAGCTGGCTTCGCTGCGCCAGAGCTATAGCATGGGCGTGCTGCTGCGTACGCTCGCCGTGGCCGGCGGGGCCGTACTGCTGCTGGGCCTGGTGCTGATTTCATTTCTGACTAAAAATCTCGACCGCCTCGCCGCCGCCGTGCGCCGCCTCCAACGCGGTGACTACACGGCCCGCGTGGCCGGCATCCGGCCCGGCGACGAGCTGAGCGAGCTGGCCGAAGCCTTCAACGAGATGGCCGCCCGCACCGAACAGGCCGTGGCCGCTCTGCAAAGCAACGACGAGCTGCGGCGGGAGCTGCTGGCCAACATCTCCCACGACCTGCGCACGCCTCTGGCCAGCATCGAGGGCTACACCGAAACCATTCTGCTCAAGGAGCACCTGCTCACCGAGACTGAGCGGCAGACCTATCTGCACACTATTCTAAAGAACACGCAGAGTCTGAAGCGGTTGGTGTCGGAGCTGTTTGAGCTAAGCAAGCTGGAAGCTCGGCAGACGGTGCCCCGGCCCGAGCCGTTTTCGGTAACCGAGCTGGTGCAGGATGTGCTGCTCAAGCTGGCGCCCGAGTCGCAGGCCCGCGCCATCCGGCTGCAAGCCAGCTATGCCCCGCACGTACCCTTTGTGTGCGCCGACGTGGCCCTGATTGAGCGGGTGCTGCAAAACCTGCTCGATAATGCTCTGCGCTACACCCCGCCCGGCGGCCAGGTAGAGGTAGTGGTGGCGGCCCCCGACGCGGAGCAGCGCATTCCGCTGCTGGTGCGCGATACGGGCCGCGGAATTGCCCCCCACGATTTGCCCCACGTCTTCGACCGCTTTTACCGCTCGGATCAGGTGCGCGAAAAAGCCGAGGGCGGGCTAGGGCTGGGCCTGGCTATTGCTCGCAAAATCGTGGCCCTGCACGAGAGCGACCTCACCGTGACCAGTGCCGAAGGCGCAGGTACCTGCTTCTCTTTTTCGCTGCCCATGTACGCGCCGTCCGGGCCGTAGCAACGCGCTACCGAGGCGTTCGATACCGCGAATCTTGCCCAAGCCGCCGCTCTGCATGACCGCCTTTTTGGATAAGATTTTCATCTTGATACAAGCTGTTCAATAACACTCCTACGCTCTCCTCTATGAAAAAGCTTGTTGAAAAACACCCCCTAGCCATTCGCTGGTTTCACTGGGTTAATTTCCCGGTGCTGGCCCTCATGATCTGGAGCGGTATCCTGATTTACTGGGCCAACGACGTGTACCGCGTTGGGTGGGGCGACACGACGCTGCTGCAATTCTTCCCGCAGTCTTTTTACGACGCCTTTCACGTAGACCACAAACTGGCCCAGGGCATGTCGTGGCATTTCGTGCTCATGTGGGTATTTGCCCTCAATGGTCTGCTCTACGTGGGCTACACGCTCATATCGGGCGAGTGGCGCGAGCTGGTGCCGAATCGGGGCAGTTTTGCCAGTGCCTGGCGGACCATACTGCACGATCTGGGCATTCGGAAAGAGTCGCTGCCTGTGCATAAGTTCAACGGGGTGCAGCAGATTGCCTACACCTCGGTGGTGCTGATGGGCGCGGGCTCCCTGCTCACGGGGCTGGCCATTTATAAGCCCACCCAGCTGGCCTGGCTGACCACCGCCTTGGGCGGCTACGAGTGGGCCAGGGCCGAGCATTTTATCCTCACTATTGGCTACGTGCTGTTTTTCGTGGTTCATATCGCGCAGGTCGTGCGGGCGGGCTGGAATAACTTCCGAGCCATGGTGGCGGGCTTCGAGGTGGTGGAAGTTCCCGCGCCCGCACCTGCCCCGCTACAGCCAACTACTTCTCCTGATTCTTCTGTCAACGCATCATGAATAATTCGGTAAAAATGCCCCCCAGTGCCGGGAAGGCAGCAGTGGAGCAGGAAATCCGCCGACGCTCGCGCCGTTCGTTTTTGCTGGCCGGAGCCGCCGCTTTGGCTGGTCTGGGCGGTTGGCGCTGGCTCATCAGCCGGCCCACTGAGGCCGGCGTGCCGTGGCCGCTGCGACGGGTGCTGGAAGCCAACCGGCAGCTGTCGGCCGAGTATTTCAGCCACGCCCACCTGGCCCCGGTATTTGCGAACCAGCGCGCCCGAATGCCCCGCACTAACGGCAGCGCGGGTATGCAGTCGGCCCTCGACCCGGCCGCGTGGCGGCTGCGCGTGCGCGGATTTGCCCCCCAGGGCAGCCCGGCTTCCAGTCAGGAATTTACGTTGGCCGACATTCAGGCCCTGCCGAAAGTGGAGATGGTGACGGAGCTGAAGTGCATTGAGGGGTGGAGCACCATCGTGCACTGGGGCGGGGCCCGCCTCGCCGACTTCGTGGCCCGCTACCCATTAGCTACGCGGTCCGGAACCCTCTCCCAGTCTGCCGAAAAGAATGATTTGGCTTCCTATGTGGGTCTGGCCACGCCCGACGGCGGCTACTACGTGGGCCTGGATATGGCCAGCGCCCTGCACCCGCAAACCCTGCTCTGCTACGAGATGAACGGCCAGCCGCTCACGGAAAAGCACGGGGCCCCGCTGCGCCTAGTACTGCCCGTCAAATATGGTATCAAATACCTCAAACGCATTGGCACCATCGCCTTCACCAACCAGCGCCCCGCCGACTATTGGGCGGAGCGCGGCTACGACTGGGACGCGGGGCATTAATGTGTTAATGGATAAAGCTATGCATTTGACCCCAGGCCAGTGGAGCAGCTACGCGCCGCGCCACTGGCCTGGGCTTCTGAAAAACGGCTCCCAACTGTCTCTTAAGCCGCTGGCGTCCGGCGTTTAACTTCTTTGTTATGCTCACGCACGGATGGAGTCACCCAGAAAATATCGCTCAGGCGGAGCAGGTGCAGGCGGTGTAGGGTAGGGCTCACGTTATGAGCTGTATTTTGGCCCCGCCCTGGTGCAATAGCAGCAGGTGGGACGCGAGGTGCGCCACGCCGTGCATTTTCAAGCAGAGTAGGTGCTCACAATTGATAAGCAGGCGGGGCCGGCGCATGGTGCCAACGCGCACGAGGGTACGACCAAATCGCTCAGGTTTACTTGGGTCAATCGTCATCTTGATGAGGCGAGGAACCCAGGTCATATGCCGGGAAGAGTGTACTTACATGGGTAACTGGATAAGGGGAAGAAATACGTAATAAATAGGTGTACAATAGGTTAGAATAGTAGAGCGGAGGACAACGCTAGATAAAAGCGTTATGCCATAGTAGCGTAGAAGCACTCATTTTCGGAGCCTGTATTAGTAAGTGAGCGGTAGGTAAATCTGCGAATGGTATCGCCAAATCTACTGGTGAAGCAGCTCACGTATGAAGGACGACGCTATGTGGTGCAGCGTGTCCCACGCTGAAGCGCCAGATGTGGCTGTCGGGACTCAGGCGGGCCAGGGTGAAGTCGCCTTCCAGGTTTCGGCCATGCAGGCGCAGCAGCAAATGACCGGCTTCGACGCAGTGGTCAAGGGCCTCGGAGAGGTTTTCTTCCCGTGCCTCAGCTACCGTACACTCGCCCGTATCTACCTCAACGTTGGGCAGGGACACCGAAGCGGCGGCTTCGCACAACAGATAATAGGGCAGCCCATCAAGCAAGCGCTGGGCCGGCCCCGGCAGCACCCAATGCATCAGCTGGCGCGTGGGTGAGCACAGGACCATGTGTTGAAAGACAGCATATTCTGATGTTTGTCGCAAGACAAATCGAAGTGGAAAAGACATAACCTAGATAGCGTTCAAGGCAGATAGGGCCATATGGAAATAAGAAACAGGACTAAAAATCGAGCCGCCAGTGGCAACCCGGCAGAACGTGGCGTTCCCCAACGGTAGAGCGGTACAACTGCCCCACCCGTGAGTAGCGACGGAGAGCAGAGGTAGGGCAAACAACGACGTAGTAGTGTTGCCCGGCATGGTCAGAAGGTATGCTCTCGGCCACGGTCTTTCTGTTCCGGGCAACCTACACGCCCTTTTAAACGCCGTTTAAGCCCAAAAAATCACTCAGTTAGTACGGAAAAGCCTTGGCGCTAACACGTAATTTGCCTGGCATGTTTCTGAGCCGGCCTGCGGTTAATACGGAGGTTGGTGCCCAAAAAAGCCCCTAGACCAGTGTCCAGGGGGCTTTTTTGGCTGATTTCCGCGAGGCCAGTCGCCGGCTAGCTTTGCTCTTCCTCCGGGATCGTCACAGCGGTGCTACCATTCACGCCGTTGAGCAAAAACTCGCGCAGGCGGTTGATGTGCTGCTTTATTTCCTCAATGCGCTCTTCCTGCTGCACCGAAAAAAGACCCGTGCCCCGGCTGGCCATGCTGGTGAGCAGGTTTTTGCGCTCCTCCATCATGCGCAGGGCCACCCACAGCGTTTCCTCCAGGCTGTGCTGGGTGCTTTTGGGCAGCGCATTGGCCGTGAAGCCGTGGCCCGTGTGGCAGCGGTAGCGCAACAGCTTGCCGTGCCTCAGCTCAAAGAGCGCCCCGCCACAGTCGGGGCAGGTCATGGTGCTGGGTTTGCCCAGGCGGAGTACTTCATCGGTTGTTCCCACGACTCTTTCCGCAATGGCGGCCTCCAATTTAATGTTTTCAGGTACGTTGCTATTGCCCGATGAAGGTATTTGCACCAATCTGGTCAGTAGTTCACCCATCTCCGCTATAGGCAGCACATAATCGACGGGCACGTTGCTGAGCGCGCTTTCGGGCATACTCGGATACTCCGCTTCCCGGGGGTCCTGCACCACCGCGAGGCCGCCGGCGCGCTTGATAAGCTCCAGGCCAGCCGTGCCATCGTGGAGCATGCCCGTGAGCACGACCCCAATCACGGCAGTGCCGTAGTGGGCCGCAGCCGAGCGAAACAGGGCATCGGCGGCGGGGCGGTAGTGGTTTTCGCGGGGCCCTTTGGTCACCAACATGTGGCCGTCTTTCACCAGCAGGTGGCGGTCGGGGGGGGGCAGATACACGGTGTTGGGCTCAATTCGGTCGCCGTCGTTGGGTAGGCGGCAGTTGAGGAACGTACGGCGCGACAGGCGCTCCACCAGATGCGAGCCCGAAGAATGGGGAGCAAAGTGTTGCACGAGAAGCACCGCCGCCCCTAGCGCGCCGGCCGTGAGCGTCGGCCTGGGGCTGGTCCGCAAAGACGGCCCCTTTGCCATTCTGGTGCAGAAAGCCCTGCTCCGCTATTTTGTTCCCCCGGCCGTGGTTATTAATCCGAAGGGCGAAATTCTGTTCGTGAACGGGCGCACGGCCGCTACCTGGAGCCCGCCCCCGGCCTGAGCAATCTAAACATCTTCGAGATGGTGCGCGGGGAGTTGCGCTACGAGCTGAGTGGGGCCATTCATCAGGTAACCACCAACCAGTAGAATGTCGTGGTGGAAGATGTGAAGCTGGCCACCGAGGGCGGCTTTCAGCTGTTGCGCCTCTGCGTGAAATACCTGGCGGAGCCCGAGCAGTTGCAGGGCCTGATGCTGGTCTCGTTTGAAGAGCAGCCCACGCCCCGCAAAGTACGCACGGGCAAAGCCAGCAGCCACCCCGACGAGCTGAGCCGCGACGCGGTGGTGGCTGCCCTGGGAAAAGAGCTTCAGTACACCAAGCTGCGGCTGCAAACCACCATTGAGGAGATGGAAAGCAGCCTGGAGGAGCTGCAAAGCGCCAATGAGAAGCTGCAAAGTACCAACGAGGAGGCCATGACCAACAAGGAGGAGATGCAGAGCATGAACGAGGAGCTGATGACCCTGAATATGCAGTACGTGAGCCGGACGGAGGAACTGAGCCAGGCGGCCAACGACATGAAAAACTTTCTCGAAGCCACCGAAATCGCTGCTATATTTCTGAATAACGATCTGATAATAAAGCGCTTTACCCCGCCGGTGGGCCGCATTTTCAAGCTGGTGACTTCCGACGTAGGCCACTCCATCACCGACTTCGCCAACATGCTGCGCTACGACCACCTGGTGCGCGACGTGCGGCAGGTAATCGACCGGCTGGTGAGCGCGGAGGCTAACATTCAGACCACCCCGGCGAGTGGTACGCCATGCGCATTCTGCCCTACCGCACCCTCGATAATTATATCAACGGGGCCGTCATCACCTTCAATGACGTAACCCCGCTCAAGCACCTGGAAGAGAAACTGCAAGCCAGCACCAGCTTTGCCGAGAGCATTATCGAAACCGTGCGGGAGCCCATGCTCGTGCTCAACAACGACCTGCGCATCCTGACCATCAGTCAGGCCTTTGCCGAGCGCTACGACCTGAATATCGCCGACGCCAAAAACCAGCCCCTGGCCGCGCTGAACGGCGTCGTTTGGAACGTGCCCGCGCTGCGCCGCCTGCTGTCGAATCTGGTGAGCGACAAGAACGAGGAGTTCGACGAAGTGCCCCTGGAAATAAGGCTGCCGCAAGGTGGCACCCGCCAGGTACTGGTGTATGGCCACCGCCTGCTCAACCACGGCTCTGAGATGGACTGCTTGCTGCTGGGCGTGAGCGAGAACACGGCCAAAGTGCCGGCATAGCATAGAGGCAGCGGATCTGAAACGGCCGGTGCCTCTATGCTACGTAGCTCGACTGCCGCAAAAAAAAGCCCCCCGCCGCACGACCATCTCCGCTACTTTTCGTACGAAAACAGGGACTCGGCGAAAAGACCGGCCTACCAGACTGGGGGGCTTTTTGAGCGCTTAAAAGGCCCTGTCTGCTGCTATAACGTTTAGCTCTCTTCAATTTCGCTTGTGCTATGGACCACAATCAGCTGCCTTCCGGGCATCAGGTGTTGCAGCAGCTGCGGGCCCGCGCCGAGAAGCGCCAACACTTGGCAACCCAAAGCGTGGGCGATACCATGCCACCCGATGCGCAACGGCTGGTGCAGGAGCCGCAAGTACACCAGATAGAGCTGGAAATGCAGTATGAGGAGCTGCTAATGACGCAGGCCACGGCCGAAATTGCTCATCATCAATACATTGACCTATACGACTTCGCCCCGGTAGGCTACTTTACGCTCACCGCAGAGGGCCTGATCCATCAACTCAACCTACAGGCGGCCCAACTGCTGGGCACCGTGCGCCAGCGCCTGCAAGACCGGCGCTTCGCCCTGTTCGTGACCGTAGAATGCCGGCCCGGGTTTCAGGAGTTTCTGGGTAAAACTATGGGCTCCGATTCCCGCGAAACCTGCGAGCTGGAGCTGTTGCGCGAGGATGGCTCGCGCTTCTTCGCCCGGCTGGAGGGCCTGGCCATGCTGTCGGCGGCCGGAACAAAGTACTGCCGCCTGGCCGTCATCGACACGACCGAATCGAGGGAGACCATTCGGGCGCTGGAAGCCAGCGAGGCCCGCTTTCGGTTGCTGTTTGAGCAAAGCCGCGACGCCATCCTGCTTATCCAGAATAAGCATATTATTGATTGTAACGAGGCGACCGTTCAACTCTTTAATCTCCCTAGCAAGAGTGAGCTGCTGGGCCAGCACGTCTCTATTTTTGACCCCCCTACCCAGCCCAACGGTCAATCTTCCGTGGAGGTCGCTGATGTTCATCTTGTGGAGGCGATGCGCAGGGGCTGGAACCGGTTTGAGTGGTTACTTATCGGACCGAATGGACAGGAGATGTGGGTAGAAGTATCTTTAACCTCCTTCTCATTGAATGGCCAGTCCATTCTGCACTGCATAGTGCGCGATATTACCGTTCAGCGGGGCGCGCGGGAGCAGCTGCGCCGGGAAAAAGAATTCTCCGAGAGCCTGCTCGATAATAGCGTCGATGGCATTATGGCCTTTGACGCCCAGCGCCGCCTCACGGCCTGGAACAAGGTTATGGAGCTGAATACCCGCAAGATGGAAGCCGAAGTGTTGGGTAAGGATGTGTTCGAGCTGTTTCCGCACCACCGCGAGGGCCCCGAAGGTGAGGCCGTGTGCAAGGTGCTGGCCGGTGAGCGCGTCACCTATTATAAGCTGAAACTTTACGGGCGCTTAGGCCACTTTGAGTCCTATTTTGTGCCTTTGCTAAACACTGAGGGCGAGGTAGAGGGGGGGCTGGTGCTGGTGCGCGATGTAACCGAGCGTGTGCGGCTGGCCGAAGAAGCTACCCAGCTTAAGCTGCGCCAGCAGCAGGAAGTGCACTCCGCCATTCTGACTACGCAGGAAGAGGAGCGCAAGCGCATTGCCGAAGCCTTGCACAACGGCGTAGGGCAGCTGCTGTACGCCACCAAACTTAACCTGGAAAACCGCACCGGCGGCACTTTCTCCCGCGAGGCGGCGCTGGCCTTGCTCGAAGAAGCCATCAAAGCCACGCGCACTGTCTCCTTTGAGCTCACGCCCGGTATTCTCCAGGATTTTGGCTTGAAATCGGCGCTGGAGGAGATCATAAAGCGTATTCCGCGCTCGGGGCTGCATGTACATCTGTATATGAAGGGCTCTTTTGAGGAGTTGCCTCAGCAGCTGGAAGTATCGGTGTACCGGATCGTGCAGGAGCTGCTCAACAACATTATCAAGCATGCGCAGGCCCAGGAGGCTTTTGTGCATGTGGTACACGAAGAAGGCCACGTCTTCATCTCCGCCGAGGATGACGGCGTAGGCTTTGAGCCCACGCAAACCAACGCCCGCCATTCCGGCATTGGCCTCACCAGCATTCGCAACCGCGTCGATCTGCTGGCCGGTACGCTCTCCATCGACTCGCGCCCCGACCGCGGCACCATCGTGAGTATTGAGCTACAGGTGAAATAGGAGTGCGTCGCCCGCGCCCGTCGTTGTTTCAGTGTTTAGTTTAAAATCAAACCAGCTCGTATGCCATCCATCGTTCAACCAAACAACGACGCGCCCCTACAACCGAATACCAATTCCTGGACCGAGCAAAAAGAATAGCTTGCCGCCATTCAGTAAATAGCCGCCGCCCAGATACAGCGGGAAAGTGAGCTTGGCGTCGCTACGCGTGGGATATACTGAGCCCAGAATCACGATGCCCAGGTTGCGGGCGCTGTTGGCGTCGGGGTTGAGGTTGAAGGCATTCAGGGCCACGAAGCCCGCGCCGACTTTGTACGGGCGCAGCTTGTTGATTTTGTTGGGGTTATAGAAGCTGAACTGAGCCAGCGTCGCCAGGCTAATACCGTTGAAAGTGCCCACGCCCTGCACGTCGCTGTTCACTTGCTTGGTGAGCAAACCGGCCGGGAAGCTTACATCAATATCGAATTTCACGCGGCGCTGCAGCACGATATCAAGCTTCTGCTGGAAGCCAGGCTCGCTGTACTGGCCCGTGGCGTGCTTCACCGTAATCTGAATCCGGGCCCAGTCGTCGAGGTCGTAGGTTTTGCGGGTGCTGAGGTAGCTGTTGAGGCTGAGGTTGCCTACCTGGCACTGCTTATCTTGGTAAAATGCCCCCCGAATAGAGCTTTCGCCGGGGCAGATTAAGATGTTGTCCAGGGTGCGCATCTCAATCAGCTCGCCCTTACTGTTCAAGGTCCGAATCTCGAAGGTGAGGTACTGCTTGCCGTAGAGCTGGGCATCGGTGTCGATGGCGTCGGGGTTGAAGCTGAACACCACGTCGCGGATGGCCTTGTCGTAGAGCACGGGGCCGTTGAGGCGGGTGATGGGGCGGGGTGCCTCGCCGAAAGTCACGCTCACGAAGTCGAGCGGGTGGGGGCGCTGAAACTCCCGCACCTGTAGGCTGAAGCCGGTGGGCTGGCCCGCGTTAAAAATGGTCAGGCGCTTTTTGTCGATGCCCAGCGGTACCTGCACGCGGTACACCACCGCCTGCTCCGAGCGCACGGAGGAGTCGGAGGGCACCACCGCCAAATCTTCGAAGTGGAAGCGCGCCTTCTGCAACGACTGGCCTTCCAAGCGCACGTCCACGGTTTCGCCGGGGTTCACGTTTTGGTTAGTTTGCCAGTCGCCGCCCCGGTGGCGCACCTGCACGCCGCTGATACTGGTTTTGGGCGTTACGTTGAAGTTAGTGAGGTACTTGGGCTGGTCGTTTTCCTTGATGTAGAGGTAGCTGTCGGTCTGGCGGTGGGTGTTATACACGCGCAGCCAGCACAGCACCCGGTCGTTGGAGAGGTAGCTGCGCGTGACCAGCTCGGCAATCAGCGGTCCGCCCTGTTCTTCCTGGTCCTCAATGCGATAGGTGCGCTTAAGATCGAAGCTGCGGCCGTTGTCGAGAATAATCTCAATGCCCTGACGGCGGGCCGTTTCGTCCAGGGTAATCTCCTTTTTATCGACGCTCAAAAAGCGCAGGCGGCTGGACTTGACCGTAAAATCCTGGCGCAGCGGGGCCAGACTGTAGCTCAGGCGGCGGTTGTTGTCGGTGAGGAAGGGGCGCTCGGTTTGGGGGCGCACCGTGAGCAAACGGTTGCCGGGCACATTGGGCAGCACATGCAGGCGCAGAGTGCCGTTCTGCTGGCTGAGGCGGTAGTCAATGTCCTGCCCGTGCGTCCAGTCGGGGCTCACACGCACGTTTTTGGGGTTATTACTAGTCAGCTCAAATACCTTTTCCTCGCCCACATACAACTCCGTATCGGTGGGGCGGAAGTCCAGGGTGGTGCGCGTGACGGGCAGCAGATTCACGGTCTGGCTTTGGGAAATGCCCCCCGCATTGTCGGGGCTCTGCAGGAAAGTGAGGCGCAGAAAGCGCGTAGCGGTCAGGTCGCGGAAACGGATTTTGGCCCGGTAAAACGCGTTATCCACGGCCGTGAGCGAGTCGAGCAGTTGAAAGTCGGCGGACCGCTGGAGGCGGAGCGGGCGCTGGGGGGCAAATTGCGTGGGATATACCAGCAGCTCGGCTGTTTCGTCGTCTTGCCGGTAATAAAAGTAGAGGTGGGGCTCCTGCTCAACTGTTACCACTTGGCGACTAAGGTGGTAGCGGGCCGTATCAACGTGCAGCACCACCTCCCGCAAAAGGGGATCCTGAGCGAAGGCGGCGGGGCCAATTCCCAGCAAAAACAACAGTAAGAAGGCGGTGCCGACAGCGCGGCCAAGGTCCGGAAGAAAGCGCACGGGGCGGTTCGGGTCAGAGAGTGAGCAGCCAGAAGCGCGAACTACCCAAGCAGTCCACAATTGGACAAAGGTAAGAGGATAGGGGGTTTAGAAGAAAGAGAAAAGTGAGTTGTAGTGCGGAAATCTGTTCCGCGTCGAGCCGTAGGTGAGAATCCGGTACCGCGCCACCGCGTTGTTTCTCGCTTTGCTCGACGCGGAACAGATTTCCGCGCTACAGTGCCGATGGCAACCTGAGCGGCACCAATAAGGTACACTACTGTTGAGTGGCCTAAAATGCCTCCCAACTCGCTTTCATCACCTTTCCCCTTCCCATGACGACAAAGCACACCTACGATATGGGCGTGATTGGCAACTGCGCCTTTCTGGCCCTGGTAAAACAAGACACCGCTATTTCCTGGCTTTGCTGGCCCCGCTTCGACAGCAGCTTCGTGTTTGGCAGCCTGCTCGATACGCGCAAGGGCGGCGAGTTCAGCATCAAGCCCGCCACCGAGGAGTATTCCTCCTACCAATTCTACCGGGAAAATACCAACGTACTCTGCACCGAAATCGA
Organism: Hymenobacter roseosalivarius DSM 11622; assembly: GCF_900176135.1. Classification (GTDB taxonomy): domain Bacteria; phylum Bacteroidota; class Bacteroidia; order Cytophagales; family Hymenobacteraceae; genus Hymenobacter; species Hymenobacter roseosalivarius. The sequence goes on from NZ_FWWW01000085.1 coordinate 22,035, forward strand.
GAACGAGGACGGGCGCTATCGGGTCACGGATTTTGCCCCCCGCTTTCCCCAGTACGACCGCTACTATAAGCCGCTGATGCTGATTCGGAAGATAGAGCTGCTGTCGGGCACGCCCCGCGTAAAAGTGGTTTGCTCGCCGGTGGGCAACTACGGCGAGCTACCCCTGAGCCGCCGCCGCAGCTCCAATCATATCGCCTTTCTGGGGTTGGAGGAGGAAATTCGCCTCACTACTAACATTCCCCTGACCTATATTCTGGACGAGGAATTATTTGTGCTCAATGAGCCTAAATACCTGGTTCTCACCTACGGAGCTCCATTGGAGGCACCGCTGGAAAGCACCGCTGAGCGATTCTTGCGCAGCACCGTGCAATACTGGCAGAAATGGGTGAAAAGCACCAGCATCAGCAGCTTCTATCAGGAAGCCGTGATCAGGTCGGCGCTGGCGCTCAAGATTCACCAGTACGAAGACACGGGGGCCATTATCGCGGCCAGCACCACCAGCCTGCCCGAAGCGCCCGGCAGCACCCGCAACTGGGATTACCGTTTTTGCTGGATGCGCGATACGTACTATATCCTCACGGCCTTCAACAATATTGGCCACTTTGAGGAGATGGAGCAGTATTTTCACTACATCGCCAACATCTCCACCAAAGTCAAAGACAAGTACCAGCCGCTATATAGCATCAGTGGGGGCACGGAGCTGATTGAGCGCGAGCTGGACCTGGAAGGCTACCTGGGCAATAAGCCCGTACGCATCGGCAACGACGCCTACACCCACATCCAGAACGACGTGTACGGACAGGTGCTGGTAGCGCTGCTGCCGCTCTACGTGGACCGCCGCTTCCTTGATAGCGAGCGGACTGACTCGCAGAAGCTGATCTACGATGCCCTGCGCATGATCGACAAAACCATGAACATGCCCGACGCAGGTTTGTGGGAATTCAGAACGCTGGCACAGTATCATAGCTACACCTACCTCTTCCATTGGGCCGGTGCTCACGCCGCCCGCCACGTAGCCCGCCGGTTGAGAAACACCGAAATGGAAGCCCTGGCTACGCGCTTAATTGAAGAAGCCAGTCAGAAAATCGAAGAGTGCTTTGATACCAAGCGTGGGGTGTACACCAATGCTATTGGCTCGCCCCACCTCGACGCCAGCACTATGCAGCTCATCATGATGGGCTACCTCGACCCGGCCTCGGAAGTGGCCAAAATCCACCTCGTAGAGCTGGAAAAAGAGCTAAAAACGCCCGAAGGCCTCTTCTACCGCTACCGCCACGCTGATGATTTTGGCACGCCCGAAACCACTTTTCTCATCTGCTCTTTCTGGTACGTGGAAGCCCTGGCCTGCGTAGGCCGCGTGGAGGACGCCATCCGCGAGTTCGAATCACTGCTGACTTACACCAACCATTTGGGCTTGCTCTCGGAAGATGTGGACGCCCGCACGGGTTCGCAGTGGGGAAATTTCCCGCAGGCGTACAGCCACGTAGGCTTGGTGAATGCGGCTTATCGTATTGCTAAAAAACTGGATCAGCCGAACTTCGTGTAGGTTGCCTCAGCCCTAACGATTAGCCCCCGGTTCGTTCAACGATTGGCCACGTAGGCCCAGCG
>NZ_FWWW01000111.1 GCF_900176135.1 Hymenobacter roseosalivarius DSM 11622
CCAAAACGCTCGAATAGAAAGACAGTAAATTTTCGTCAAGGCATCACGTGAGTGGTGATTGCGCATTGGGACATAAGTCTATCCGAGCACTGGGTATAAGTTCAGGTTTCTCATCGCAATGAAGTCCTTCCTTGTACTTTGATTGCTGAACAAGTTTTTTGAACCGATTCCGATGACTTCGGCTAGCGTTTCAGGTAACTCAACCTATACGCGGACTTGTACAGTTGAACGAGTAGTTCATTATGGGCTGCCAAGTGACTAAAGGGTTACTGCCGCTCGGCCCAGCGCACCGTATCCATCAGCCACTCGGCATAGAGGCGGGCGCTGCCCTGGTCCAGGCTTTTAGGCAACTCCTGCAGGGCCAGTTGGGCTTTGGCGCGGGCCAGGTCCGCGTCGCCGGCCAGGCGGGCCAGGGCAGCTTCCACGCGGGCGGGCACATCGGCCGGGGTGTGGGGGCTGGGTTTGGCCTGGGCGTGAAATGCCCGCGCCGCCGGCAAGTCGTGCTGGTAAGCGGCCGCGAAAAACGCCGATTCCAGCCACCCGCTGCCCCGCAGCGCTTCGGGCATCCATTCCAGCCGCTCCCGGTACGCGTGCAGGTAGTGGGCGGCGCGTTCTGTGTGGCCGGTGTCGAGGGCAATGAGGTAGAGGTAGTGAAACACGTAGAGTTTGAAGGGCAACTCCTGGGGCAGCAGCGCGGCGGCTTCCAGCAGGGGGCGGGCCAGCTCCCGGGGCCGGGTGCCGGCCATCGAGGGCACCAGGGCCGAGAGCACGGCCACTTCCAGCTGTCCGGCGGGGCCGCCACGCCACAGATTTAGCACCCGGGCGCCGTCGCTGTAAAAGCCGCCCGCGTGCATCGGCAGCAGCGTCACCAGGGCCAGCACCGCCGAAATGGCGCCGCTCACGGCCAGGGTCCCACCCAGCACCCGCCCCACGCCCGACGTGGCGGGGGGCAGCAGCGCGTATACGCCCAGGGCCACGCCGGTGAACAGCCCGCTGGCCAGGGGGCCGCCGCCGGCAAAGGCCAGGAAGCGCCGCCGCAGGTCGTGGCTATCAGGCGGCACGCACAAGGCCATGCCGCCGGCCGTGTTCAGGTCCTTGTTCCACGCAAAGCGCAGGCGGCCCCGTTCTTTCTTCCACAGGAAGGGCCCCACGGCCAGCCAATGGAAGACGAAGCCTTTGGTGCGGCCCAGCAGCACGTGGCCCAGCTCGTGGGCCAGCACCGCTAGCATCCAGGCCACGGGTAGTAGGAGCAAAAGGCCGATTTTCTGCCCGCCACTCCACGGCGTTCCTTTGCTAAAAGCGGGGCCGTACTTCACCCCCAGTCCGCCGGCCACGCCGCCGAACAGTACCCCCACGGCCAGGGCGCCAAGTTTGCGTAAAAGCTTCATAAGGAACGTAGCAGGAAGGTGTCTAAGGTCTTTATCGCTTAAAAGTATTAGAAATTACATGGAACAAAATTGCCCCCCGCGTTCGTAAGTCCTTGGCTCCCGCCGCTCTCCAGGCAGGGCACCTCGGGAATAGCCAGCGCGGATAATTTAACGGCCGCGAGCCACTTATGTAAGGGTCATTTACGTTCGATGCTGGTGCCGGACCTGCCTGTCCCCCAGCTCATTTCATCGTTTTCGGCGATGAATTCCACGCCCGCGCCTATGTCGCCGCCCGAAGCCCTGCGCACTGGATGGGCTCCTCTACCACGAGTCGGACCTGCGCATGAAAGAGCACTACACCAACACCGCCGGCTTTACCAACCATTTGTTCGCCGTAAGGCCGCGGCTGAGCTACCGCTTCGCGCCCCGCAATTGGGGAGTCTAAACCTGCAATTCCAGTTGCAGTCGACCAAGTGAATCCGGGTTAAGAAAACGGTAATTTCGCTGAATAGCCTAGTCAAAAAGCTGCTTTTGCTTACTATGTAGGGCTGTTCCTAATGCTTGAGCTAGTACATGGTTGTTTGACCAAGAAAGAAGTTGATTATGCCCGTTCAGAAAGGTAGGGTCATAAAAAAGAAACCCTTTTCTTTCTGGACCTACTTGTTAGACCTAGCCTTTGAGCCTTTGAGGTAGTCCGGCTAAGCCGGACACAATTGGGACGTGGTTTGGAGTTGGGATTCGAAGTTGGTGGGGGCTATATAGCCCAGGGCGGAGTGGCGTCGTTCGGCGTTGTAGTAGGCGATGTAGTGGCTGATTTCCAGCCGGGCTTCTTCCAATTCGGGGAAGCTTCCGCCGTCGAGCAATTCGGTTTTGAGCCGACTCCAAAACGATTCGGCGTGGGCGTTGTCGTAGCAGTTGCCGCGCCGGCTCATGCTTTGCCTGGCCCCGTGCCGGCTCAGCAAGTCCTGGAAGCGGGTGGCCGTGTACTGGCTGCCCTGGTCCGAGTGCACGACGAGTCCGGCAGCGGGCTGGTGCACGGCCAAGGCGCACCGCAGGGCCTCGCTGACCAGGTCTTCGGGCATGGTCTCGTGCAGGTCCCAGCCGACGACCTTGCGCGAGCAGCGGTCGAGCCACGTGGCCAGGTAAAGCCACCCGCCGCCCTGGCGGGGCAGGTAGGTGATGTCGCCCACCCAGACCTGGTTGGGGGCAGTGGGGGCCGGCTGGCCGAGCAAGCGGTTGGGCGCCGCCCACCGGGCGGGGTCGGAATCCGTGGTGCGGGGCACATAGGTGCGGGGCTGCTGGGCGCGCAAGCCGTGGGCGGTCAGCGTGCGGCGGATGCGCCCACGCCCCACCGCATGGCCTTCGGCGTGTACTTCCACGCGCAGCCGGCGGGTGCCATAGCGCCGCGCATGCTGGGCAAACGCCTGCCGCACGGCCAGCTGCCAAGCCGGCTCGAGGGCCAGCACTTGGGCTTGCTGCTGCCAGGCATAGTAGGCGCTTGGGGGCCACGCGCAGCACCTGGCAGAGCTGGCGTATGGGCACTTGCCGGCGCCGCTGGGCGATGTGCTGGTAGACGCTCACTGGGTCAGCTGGGCGAAGATGACCAAGGCTTTTTTTAAAATGTCGAGCTCCTGCTCGGCCCGCTTGAGGCGGGCGCGCAGGGCGCGCACCTCCGGGTCGCGGGCCACTTCCACACTGCCCACTTCGGCCACGAGCTACGCCTGCTGCCAGCGGTAGAGCAGCTTGGGTCTGATGCCCAGCTGCTGCGCGGCGGCTTGCGTGCTGCGGCTCTCGCTGGCCAAGCGCAGGGCTTCAGCCTTAAACACCTCGTCGTATTTGCGTCGTTTATCGGGCGACGCCCCGCTCTTTTTGGCTGTCATAACAGAAGTAAGATACGTTCTTCTTCTGTCCGGCTAAACTAGACCACCTCACTTTTTGAAGCAGATTTGCAACAACAATCGCTATCGACTGCTTCATTCTTCTCAAGAAAATATCTACTGGGGATGGTTTCCATTGGGTTAATCGTGCGAAGCCCATCCGTCGTCTTGCCATAGCGGCTTAACATACCTGGACCTGGGCTCTTACTCGGGAAGCACTTTCAGGATGGTTTTCAGCGAAATGATTTCTTCCTGCAGCGAGGTTAAGCGGCTGGCTGTTTCGCCTTCAGCGTTGGTGCGCAACGCGTCAGTGGCGCTCATCATGGTGCACAGGAGGGGGGCGGCCGCGTCCACCCGCTGTTGGGCTTTTTCGAGCTCCAGCTTGGTGCGCCGGAGCTGAAAGTGGGTGTTGACCAGCTTGGCCAGGGCCTTCAACGATTCCAGCTTGTGCTCCGCCAGCTCTCGCGGCCGGCTGTCGAGCACACACAGGGAGCCCAGAGCGAGCCCCTCGGCGTCCTTCACGGGCACGCCGGCATAAAAAACCACGTGTGGTTCGCCCGTGGTGAACGGATTGTCCATGAACCGTTCATCATAACGCGCATCCGGCACGACCAGCACATCGTTGGGGTTCAGAATCGTGTAGGCGCAGAAGGAGTATTCCCGGGGCGCACGCAAGTAGTGATGCAAGCCCAGGCTTTCCCCTTCCTGATGATGGGCCGACTTGGACCACTGGCGGTCTTCGGCAACGAGGTTGATGGCCGCGATGGGGGTGCCGCAGATTTCCGCCGCCAGGCGCGTGATGTCGTCGTAAACGTCCTCGGGCAGGGTATCGAGCAGGTTGTGCGCATGTAGGGATTTCAGCCGTTCGGATTCGTTGGGCGGTAGAGGAGCAGCTAGCATAGTCGGTCTATTAAAAGGCGTTTTCTTCTCCTTTAAACACGTTGTAGACGGTTAGAAAGATGATTTTTAGGTCCAGCCCCAGGCTCCAGTTTTCCAAGTACCACAAGTCGCATTCCACGCGTTTCTGGATGTGCCGCAGCTCCGTTATCTCGCCCCGGTAGCCGTTCACCTGGGCCCACCCGGTGATGCCCGGCTTTAAGAATTGACGAATCATGTACTGGTCTTCCTGGGCCGAAAACGATTTGGTGTGTTTCAGCATGTGCGGCCGCGGGCCCACAATGCTCATGTGCCCAAACAGCACGTTCAAAAACTGGGGAAACTCGTCCAGGCTGGTCTTGCGCATGAAGCGGCCTATTCTCGTGACGCGGGCGTCTTGGCGGGTTGTAGCCTGCTGGAAATTGGCTGCTCGGTTTGCCGTCATGCTACGGAATTTGAAGCAGCGAAAAGACTTGTTGTTTTTGCCACTGCGCAGCTGCACAAAAAAGATGGGTCCCGGCGATTGCAGGTAAATCAGTAGCCCGAGCACTGGCACTAACCAACTCAGGATCAATACAGTTACAAAGAAACTAACGATAATATCAAAAGTGCGTTTTTTAAATTGGTTGGTGACCTGGGTTAGGGGTTCCTTCAGCACCGACAGAATGGGCATGTCAAAAATATAGTTCACGTGGACCGGCCGATTAATGAAATACGAGAAGTCCGGCACCAGACGCAAACGAATCAAGTCGTTATCCGCCTGCTTCATGAGGCTGTATACCGTGCTGTTGTTTTCCGGCATGATGGTCGAATAAATCTCCGTAATGCCGTGTCGTTTGGCAATCGCCAAGGCATCGCTCAGCCCGGCAAATAGTTGGTAAGCGGAGGATTCGGGCAGCATGGGGGCGTCGTCGACAAAGCCCACAATGCTGATGCTTAATTCTTCGCGCTCCAGGTAAGTCGCGAGCTTTTGGCCCAGCTTGTTGTACCCCAGAATGATGATGCGCCGGTTTAGGCCAGCCTTTTTCACCACCCAGACCTTTAAAACCAAGTGGAGTAACCGGCTGAACAGCAGGGCCGCAGCAAACCAAGCAAAGGTCGAGTAGACAAACACCCAGGAAGAGGTGAAGTAATGCCGCAGCAAGAAGGAGACCACGAGCACAGAAAATGCCCAGATAAAGTAGAGCAGAAAACTGGATTTGGTAAACCGCCGGAAACGAGAGAGCTGGTGGTAAGAGTAAATCTCCCCCAGCCAGGTGCCAGCAACCCAAAAGACGTTTAGCAGCAGCCAGTAAAAAGTATGTGACGAGAGAGGAGTAGCGCTGGCCTGCTCCTCAATGGCCAGGCGGTTTACTAAGAAGCCAAAATTCAGCAGGAACAAGTCCAGCACCACAAACAGCATTTGCCGAAACTGTAAAAACTGTCTGTCCATAATGGTTGAATGCGCAGCGGATAGGCCTGGCCTGTTTCCTAAACCCACAGCCCCTCGTGGATTTAGGCAGAGAAGGTAATCGGTTATTTGCTTTACGGCAAGTGGGGTGGTCCAGTAAAAACAGACAGTAAGCTAAGGTAGGATGCTTTTCAGATCTTGTTCAAATTGATGCGGCGAGCGGTAGCCGAGGGCGGAGTGGCGGCGATCCAGGTTGGAGTAGGTATCGAGGTACCCAGCGACCTCTAACTGGGCCTCTTCAACTCGGCGCGTAGGCGCTTGATTTCCTCGCGCTCGGCACTGCTGGGGACGGCCTGCTCCAAGGCCTGACGCTGCCAGCGCCCGAGCAGGGCGGGCGAGATGCCCTGGGCACGGGCTACGTCCGTCTACCATGCGCCGGCGGCCACCTGGCGCGCACCCTCCACCTTAAAAGCAGGCGTATATTTCTTGCGGGTGGCGGGCGGGCCGCTTTTATTTTGTCGGTCATGGGCAGGGAAGTTAAGACTTCTCACTGTCCGTTTCAGCTAGAACACCTCATTCAACACACTTGTGCCCGGTGTGGTAGCGAGCGTATTCGGCGCAACGGCCACAGCAGCGGGCACGCCCGCTACCAATGCAAAGCGTGCGGCTATCAAGCGCGGTTTTTGCCCGTAGCACCCAGCGAGCGGCCTGCTACGCGCAGGTGGAAAAGCTCTTGGCCGAACGCAATTCCCAACACAGTATCGTGCGCGTGACCGGCGTCTCGCGCATGACGGTGGCCAAACTGGCAAACAAAGCGCAGTCGGTGCGCACACCGCTGCCGCGCCTGCGGCCAAAAAAAGCCCAGCGGCACGAGTGGGAGGCGCTTGAACTGGATGAGATGTGGACGTTTGTGGGCCGCCGCAAGCGCAAAGTCTGGCTCTGGCTGGCCGTCGAGCGCGCCAGTCGGCGCATCGTGGCCTGGGTCACGGGCCGCCGGGACGCGGCCACCGCCCGGCGCTTGTGGCAGGCCTTGCCCCGCCGCTGCCGCCGCCACGGCTGGTATTTTACTGACCTGTTCCCCACCTACGTGGGCGTGTTGCCTCGGTGGCAGCACCGTCGCTGCCCCAAAGGCAGCGGCGGCACGAGTGTCATCGAAGCCATCCATTGCTCCTTGCGCCAGCGCTGCGGGGTACTGGTCCGAAAATCCTGCTCCTTTAGCAAATCGCTCCCGATGCACAGCGCCCGCATCAAGATTTGCATCGACCAGCATAATCAGCGCATCATGCTACCTTAGACCACCGCCAAAAATAAGGTGAGCAGGTGCATCTCCTTTTTTGGATGCTTGCGTACATTCACACCTGTGTTTAACCAATTTATAGATTGATTTCCAATAAAAATTCCATCCCTTTGATAAACACTTCACTCCGAAAAGGAATAAGGGTTCTCATTTCCATCGTGTTTCTAGCGCTTGAAGCTTGTAGTTCGAGCAGAGACTTGGTTTATCTGAACGACTTAAAGGGAAGCACTGAGTACAAAACACAAATTCTGAACAGGGCACCCCTGCGCCTGCAACCCGGTGACTTGCTTGCTGTGTCGGTGAGCAGCTTAAGTCCGGAGTCGAGCATTCTCTTCAACAACGGCGTTCTGGCACCACCCAGCACTGCAAATTCCACTGATGCTACTACTGTTGATAACGCGGTATCGAATAATCGGCAGAACGAAGGCTACTCCATAGATAATGAGGGCTATATCACTTATCCGGTGCTGGGCCGGGTAAAGCTGGGTGGCTTGACCAAGGAGGAAGCAATTCAAACCATGACCGCGGCAGTCAAGAAGTACATCAAAAGGCCCATTGTGGACATTCGCCTCCTGAACTTTCGAATAACAGTCCTGGGTGAAGTAACCAGGCCTGCTTCTTTTACGGTGCCGCAGGAGAACATCAATGTGCTAGAAGCCTTGGGCCTGGCCGGAGATATGACCGAGTACGGCAAGCGGGAAAGCGTCCTGGTAATTCGCGAGAAAGCCGGAGAACGGGTGTCAATGCGGCTGAATCTGCACAAGAAAGAGGTTTTTGACTCCCCCTACTTTTATCTCCAGCAAAACGACATTGTGTACGTGGAGCCGGACAACCGAGTCAAAACTGCCCAGACGAACCCCAACAATCGGTTCATCGCCATTTGGGGGGCCGTTATCTCCACTCTGGGCTATGCCATCATTGCCATAGCTTTAAGATAGTAGCACGATGGCTGAACGAGAAGTAGTTTACGCCCAATCAGATAAGAACAACTTTAAACGGTATTTCTATAAATATCTGCGTCGTTGGTATCTCTTCCTGATTAGCCTAGTCCTATGCTTGGCTATTGCCACGGCGTACTTGGCCTGGGCAACTCCGCGGTACCTAATAAGCAGTTCCTTGCTTATTCGGGACATTGACAAAGGACCGGACTTTCAATCGGGTAACCCCGTCTTCCGGGATTTGGACGTTTTCAATGCAGCGACCAGCATTGAAAACGAAATAGAGGCGTTGAAATCGGTTACCCTACTGGAAAGGGTGCTAACCGAACTCTCGCTGCAAGCCACCTATTACGTCGATGGCTTTCTGAAGAAAAGGGAGATATACGGCAGTGAGTTGCCCATTCGGCTCCGGGTGGGGCAGCTGAAGAACTTCGTCGGCCCCAAAAAGATAACCATCAACGTCAGGGACGCCACTAGTTTTGAAATGACGGATGGAACGGCCCGCCCCGCCCTTTACCGGTTCGGACAGCCAATTGCGAAGCCCTATGGCACCTTCGTGGTTGAACCCAACCAAGTGGCCGCAGGCACGCCGCGGAAAAAGGTGTACGTCACCCTGCAGAACATCCAGGATTTAACCGCGGGCTATCACAAGGGGTTGACGGTTGCCCAGATTAACAAGAAAGCCAATGTATTGGTCGTTAGCCTGATGCATCCCGTGCCCGAGAAGGGGAAGGCCATTCTGAACACGCTGATTGAGGTATATAACAAAGAGAACAAAGAAGACCGTAACCTGCTTGCCACCAATACTATATCCTTTATTGACGAGCGGTTAGGCAACCTCATTTCCGAGCTGTCGGACACGGAGAAGGAGGTAGAACAATTCAAGCGCCGGAACCAGGTCACCGATGTTCGCTCGGAAGCGTCTGCCTACCTGCAAGAGTCCACGAATTATAATCAGCAGCTGTCCCAGTTGAACATTCAGCTGGATGTGATAAGGTCGCTCCAACGCTACCTGTCGCAGCCGCGGTCGCAATTTGAGCTGGTGCCGAGTACCCTGCGCATTGACGACCGGTCGCTGCAGGAATTGGTAGCGAGATTCAATGAGCTGCAATTGCAGCGCAAACGCATGCTGCGGGTAGCCGAACCCGCAAACCCACTCATTCTGAACATGAATGGCCAGCTGGCTACCCTTCGGCAGAACATCCTGGAGAACCTGCGCACCATAGGCGCCGGGCTGGAGGCCACCAGGGGAACCCTGGCGGCAAGAGCCAATACGTTTAAGTCCCGTATCACTCAAATCCCCAATATTGAGCGGGAGTTGAATGCTATCAACCGGCAGGCGGGCGTGAAGCGGGATTTGTACGTGTACCTGCTTCAGAAGCGCGAGGAGTCGGCTCTCTCGTTAGCGGCGACGGTATCGAATACCCGGGTAATAGACCCAGCCATTGCCAGTAAAACGCCGGTTAACCCCAACAAGCCGGTGGTCTATGGCCTGGCCTTTGTGCTTGCGTTGGTTTTGCCATTCGGCTTCATTTTCCTGCGGAGCTTTTTGTCGGATACCGTTCAGCAGCAGGAAGATGTTGCCAAGGCTACCACGGTGCCAGTATTGGGTGAAGTCAGTCATTACCCGAGCAAAGGAACGCTGGCTATGGCTGACACCAGCCAGCCGTTGATTGCCGAGCAGTATCGCCTCATCAGAAGCAACTTTGATTTTGCCACCGCTGGCAAGAGTAATCAGGTTATTTTGGTAACCTCCGGCATAAGGGCTGAGGGCAAAACCTTTGTCAGCCTTAATCTTGGCATTAGCCTGAGTTTGACGGGCAAGCGAGTGGTACTGGTTGATTTGAACCTGCGCCAACCAGCGGTTCTCGCCGCGCTGGGCCTGCAGGAGGGCGCGGGCATAACCACGCTTCTCAGCGAACCCACAGTTGAGGTCGACGACCTAATCAGGGAGTCAACGGTTGCGCCCAACCTGTCCGTCATTGGCACCGGGCCCGTCCCCCAAAACCCGGCCGAATTCCTCATGCACCCCCGCATCGCCACGTTCCTTGGCGAACTCATGCGCCGGTTCGATTACGTCATTATCGACTCGGCGCCCGTGGGCCAGGTGGCCGACGCCTTTTCCCTGGCCTCTTACATTGATGTCACGGTCTTTGTGGTGCGGTACAACTACACCCCAAAAGCGCGAATTGACGTCATCAACGACATTGCTACCCACGGCAAGCTACCCCAAGCCTTGATGGTACTGAATGACGCCCGAACCGAAAACAGCAGCTCCTTGAAGTAGCCACCGGTGCAGGACAGCATCCACCCAAGTGTGAAAGCGGTATGTTAGGAAAGAAACTCAGCCAGAACTTTGCCATCAGCCTGGTCTCAATGGCCTTTGGCATCCTTAGCTCGGTGTTTATTGCGCGAATTGGGGGACCGGCTATTCTGGGCAATATCAGCCTGGCGATGTCCTTCCAGGTGCTCATCAAATCGGTGTTTACCCACACGGTGAATAGTGCCCATTTGAAGATGTACAACGACGACCCCAACACGGGGTTGAAGAACTACCTGGCCGTTTTCTTTTTTTACAACGTCATCACCTCCCTCCTGGTCCTGGCCTTTGTAGCTTGGAACCAGATGAGCCACAACGGCACCTTCACCGAGCTGCAGATTACGCTGATAGTCATCTTTATCCTGCAGGATTATCTGATGACGCCGCTTTACCTCTACGCCACTGACCAGACGGCCAAGCTCAACATCGTGCGGGCCAATATGGTGGACTTTTACGCGCAGCTGCTTATTAACATCGCCAAAATTGCGGCCGTCGTGTTGGGCCAATCGGAAATCGGCATTGCCTGGTACATCATGGCCGCCTGCGGCCTGAGCTCCATTTACCCCCTGTTGGGGCTGATGCGTTTGAATTTTGGGTCGTTTTCCTTGGCGGTGGTAAAAAAGTACATTCGCTACTCGCTGAGCATTTCGACCTCTACCATTGCCTACGGGCTGCTCCTGAGCTTCGACAAAGTGCTGCTGGGCATTTTTGGAGTGCCAGCCGAACAGCTAGGCTACTACAATGTGGGCAACCGTCTAGGCCTCATGGTGCTCACCCTGGGCACAAGCGTGGGCGGCATATTCCTGTCGGTGTTCTCCAAAAACATCTCCGATAACCTGCATGAAAAGACCATGGAACAGCTTGGTAACTACGAGCATATAATCTCTATTATTTTCCTGCCGGCCGTGTTGGTGGCCACGCTGTTTGGCGAAGAGTTAATAACCCTGGTTTTTGGAGCGCGCTACGTGCAGGCCTACCCGGTACTTATTTTCTCCCTCCTGTTTGCCTTTACCAAAACCCTCACCATTCCCTACCAGAACTACTTGTTTGCGAACAACCGCCTAAAGGAATTCCGCCGCACGTCCATCCTCTTTGCAATAGCCATCGTGGTGTTCACCTTGCTGCTGGCGTATCTCGACTGGTTCCACAGCCTGACGGTTTCGGTGGCTTTCGGGCTGTTCCTAGCATGCCTTTTCGAGCGCATTCTGTTTACCCAGGCCGCGCGCGTCGTGGACCCGCAAATCAATTTTTTTTCTACCCAGTCACCATCCTCTTCTTCGGCGGCCTGATGGTGGGCTGGTATCTCCTCCGGGGAGCGTTGCCACTCAATAATTTTTACCTGACCTACGCAGTTCGGGGCGCAATTTTATTGCTCTTCTTGCCAGCCGGCTACCTGCTTGGTGTATACACCCGCAACGATTTTGCCATGGTTGCCGGCCTGCTAAGCCGGAAATCTGCGCAACCCGCCGAGCAGGAGGCCTCTTAACCATAACTTTTGCTATTGGCAAGACCCCACATTAAGCTATGGAAGACGCTGCTACTCACCAAGGGATTTTTCAGGATTTTCGGGCCAACCGCGGAAACGTTAAAGCCCAGTTGGTGCTGATGCTGTTTCGGTTGGCCACGGTGGTGCGTCGCAACCGAGTGCTCATCATCTTCTTTTGCTGGTATCTGATAATTTACCGGGTGTTGGTAGAATGGTTCCTGGGCATTGAGCTGCCCTGGAGCTTGCGGGCCGGCAGCGGCCTGCGGCTCGACCATGGCCAGGCCCTGGTCATTAACGGCGAAAGCCGGTTGGGACAGAACGTCCACGTTCGGCACTCCACCACCATCGGCAATAAAAAGCTGGCCGACGGCACTTACAGTGCCTGCCCGAGGATTGGCAACAACGTGGACATTGGGGCCCAGGTTTGCATCATCGGTGACATTGAGATTGGTGATAATGTGATAATAGGCGTGGGTTCCATTGTGGTAAAAAGCATTGCACCCAACTGCGTAGTGGTGGGCAACCCTGCGCGGGTTATCAAAGAAAACACGTTCGGCCCCGCGGGCACAAACGGCTAAACCGCCCCCATGACCGAACCCGGTACCTACCTGTTCTATACACTGCTGATGGTGTTCATGATAGCATTATCACGGCCATCGGCGCGCCCCACGCTCGACGCCAGTGGGGAACAGGTGAGCTTCCCCTCATACTGGGGCCCCAACTTGCTATTCACCATCGTGCTGTATTCCTTCATCATCGGGGGGCGGTATTATGTGGGCATCGACTACAAGGCTTATCTGGAATGGTACCTGAAGTTGCGCGAAACCGGGGTTTACCCGCGGGACATTGAGTTTGGATACCAGCTACTGAATGAATGGCTGAATGCAGTGCACGCCCACTTTGCATTTCTATTTATCGTCATCGCTTTTGTTCAGATTACGTTATTTTACAAGGCTTTAGAACGTTTTCCGTTCATTGCCCCGTGGTTTATCTTTTTCTTCTTTACTAGCCTGCTCATGTTCAGCAGTATGAACATCATGCGGCAGACGTTGGCGTGGTTTGTACTCTTTTACGCCCTCAATTTGGCCTTCGAGAAGAAATATTGGTGGGCTTTATTGTGGCTCTTGTTTGGTTTTAGCTTCCACAAAAGCATTGTCGTTGGAGCTGCATTTTTTCCCTTGCTGTGCTGGGACTGGTTCAAAAACAGATACTTGCAAATTAGTCTTTTGCTTGTAGTTACGGCTTTTGCACCAGCCATTCTTACACTTGCTCTGAACCTGACGGCGCCCATTGTGTCGCTAACAGGCTACGATTACTATGTCGAAAACCTCGACTATATGCAGGAGATTGGCGACGAAGGAAAGGTAGGGGCTGGCACTGCCCGAATCTTATTTTTCACGCTTGACGCAATTATTATATGGTTTAGTGCTGACTTAAAAGAGAATTTTAAAGAGTACAACTTTTACAAATACTACAACTTATATTTTTTAGGGGCTTTGTTAGAGCGCCTTGTATACGATAACTTTATCTTGGCTCGCACTAACGACTATCTTCTGAATTTCAGAGTAGTAATTTTGAGCTTCCTATGTTTTTTCTTTTTTAATAGCCGGTCCCAAAAGCTAGTAAAGTCGGTGCTAGGCTACACCATTATCTTGATGATGACAGCTTTTTTCTATCGGGCCATCTATAATGCAGCCGCTGAATCATCTCCTTTTAGGTTTATATTTTTTGAGAATAAGATACAAGACAGAACTCAAGGATTTGAAGAATAAATGCTAATTTATTCTTGAGGTTCTTCCGATAGATTTTAAAATAAAAAAATAGAGTGGTGAATAATTTCAATTATCTACTGCTAATAGAGTTGCTTTATTTTAACATTTTCAAAAGTAAACCAACACGCAAATGACCACTTTTAGCTTTATTATACCCACCTATAACCGAGTTGCTTTTATTAAGCAAACGATAGAATCAATTCTACAATGTTGTAAGAATAAGACAAATTATGAGATTCTTATTATTGATAACAACTCAACTGATAATACCGCTCATGTTGTAAGGCCGCTTCTTGAAAACCCCTTAGTCCGGTATATTTTAGAAACCCGACAAGGGGTGGCACATGCCCGTAACAGAGGCATAATAGAGGCTAAAAATGATATATTAATATATTTAGACGATGACATAGATTTGGATGCACACTACTTTGAAGTTTGTAATATAGTATTCACGGACCCCTCCAAGGACATCGTTGGGGGCAAAGTTCTGCCATTCAATACTGAAGTTCCTGAATGGCTCCCGAAGAAGTATCATTACTTAGTAAGCGTTTTAGACCTTGGCAATGAACCAGAAAATACCTCTATGTTAATGGGAGCTAATTATGCCCTGCGTAAAACACTTGCAGAACGCATAGGATGGTACAATACTGAGCTAGGACGAAAAGGAACAAGCCTGATGGCTGGCGAAGAGAATGATTATTTCAATCGCTCTAAAGCCTTGGGGTATCCATTATTCTACGAGCCTAAGCTGATTGTGTACCATAAAATTGATAATAAACTAAATAAAGTGTATGTATATAACCATGCCAAAATGAATGGCAAGGCTGAAGGCATTTTGGATTACAAGTACGCTAAACTCAAATTTAGTTATAAAATAGCCAAATCAGTATTTATGATTGCACTATATTATATATATGGCTCATATGCTATAGGTATTAGAGAGCGGACTTGGTTTAAAATCAACCAACTCTATTCCTTGGGCTATTTAAGCGTCGCGAAGGACAAGTTATTCATTTAATGCCAAGACATCCGAAAGCCGCAGCCTTTTGCCCCTTTACTTATTTTTCTACGGCCCTGGAGCAATTATTTTCCGCTTAAAAGAAAGTAGGCTATGAAGGTTGTGATGATTTCCCGCAGCACCCATTTCACTTCTCCCGGGGGCGACACCACCCAGATTGAGATGACGGCGAAGTACCTGCGGGCCCTGGGCGTGGACATCGACATCCGGCTGAGCACCGACGCCATTGCCTACCAGAACTACGACCTGCTGCACTTCTTCAACATCATCCGCCCCGATGACATCCTGCCCCACATAAAAGCAACGGCGGTTCCCTTTGTGATTTCCACCATTTTCGTCGACTACCACGAGTACGAAAAAAAGTGTCGGACCGGCCCCATGCGCCTGCTGAACACGGTGTTTGACAAGGACCAGATAGAGTATGTGAAGGCAGTGGCCCGCGCCGTGAAGAACGGCGAGAAAATTAAGTCGCTGTACTTCCTCATGCACGGCCAGAAAAAGTCCGTTCAGGTTGTGGCGGCCCAAGCCGGCTTGCTTTTGCCAAACTCCCACAGCGAATACAACCGCCTAGTGACTTCCTACGGCATCAAGAAGGGCTACCACAAGGTGGTCAACGCCATCGACCCGGCTTCTTTCAGCAATGCCGTGGAGCCCAACCTCGCTTTTAAAGACCATGTGCTGTGCGTGGGCCGCATTGAAGGACGCAAAAACCAGCTGAACCTCATCAAGGCGCTGCAAAATACCGCCTTGCAGTTAACCATCATTGGCAAGCCGGGGCCCAACCAGGCCGCGTATTATGCACAGTGTCAGGCCCAGGCCCGGGACGCTCCCAACGTGCGGTTTATCCAGCACATGGACCACGCCAGCTTAGCGGGCGTTTACCAGGCGGCCAAGGTGCATGTGCTGCCCAGCTGGTTTGAAACCACCGGGCTGAGCTCGCTGGAAGCGGGCGCCATGGGCTGCAACCTGGTCGTAACCCGCAAAGGCGACACGGAAGAGTACTTCGGCGACATGACTCACTACTGCGAGCCCGACGACGTAGAATCTATCCGGCAAGCCGTGACGCAGGCGCACGCTAAGCCTGTGAACCCGCGCCTGCGGAACCATATTTTTTCCCATTACACCTGGCAGGACACTGCGACACAAACCCTGGCCGCGTACCAACAGGTGCTGAACCACTAGCTCATGAAAATTGCAATTATCGGCACCCGGGGCATCCCCAACAACCACGGCGGGTTTGAGCAGTGCGCCGAATACTTGGCAGTAGGCCTTTTGAAGCGGGGCTTTACGGTCACGGTGTATAACCCGCACAACCACCTCTTTCAGGGACAAGTTTGGAACGGGGTGAACATCATTCACGCCTACGACCCGGAATTTAAGTACGGCACCGTGGGGCAGTTCATCTATGATTACAACTGCATAACCGATACCCGGAAGCGCGATTATGACATCATTTTGCAGCTTGGGTACACCAGCAGCTCCGTATCGGGTAAGTTTCTGCCTCGCAAAAAGAGCATCGTGACGACCAACATGGACGGCTTGGAGTGGAAGCGTTCCAAGTTTTCCAAGCCCGTGCAGCGCTTTCTGCAGTACGCAGAGAAGCTGGCTGTTCTCAACAGCGACTATCTCATTTCGGACTCCATCGGCATTCAACACTACCTCAAGGAGAAGTATAAGAAAGACTCTACTTTCATTGCCTACGGTGCTCACTCCTTTACCACCCCAGACCAGAGCGTCCTAGCAACTTACAGCCTTGCCCCCTACTCCTACGACATGCTAATTGCCCGGCTTGAACCGGAAAACAGCATCGAAGTAATTCTGGACGGAGTAGTACAGGCGGGCGTGGGCCGGCCCTTCCTAGTAGTAGGCAAACACGAAAGCCAGTACGGCGAATACCTAAAGAACAAGTTCAAGGGAGCCGCCAACATTCGGTTTGCTGGTGGAATCTACAACATCAACACCGTGAACAACATCCGGTATTACTCCAACCTTTATTTCCACGGGCATACCGTGGGCGGGACCAATCCGTCCTTGCTAGAAGCCATGGCTTCCGGCGCCCTAATCTGCGCCAACGAAAACGAGTTCAATAAATACGTGCTCGAAAACGAGGCCCTGTACTTCACCACTGCCGACGGAGTGGCCGCAGCCTTAAAGTCGGTGCAAAAAGCAGACCCTATGTACCAGCGCATGCTGGCTGCAAACGCCCGCAAAATTGAAACCCTGTATAACTGGGACCGAATTATCGACCAGTATGCCGCTCACTTCCAGGAAATTTTTCAGGCCCACCAACAGCGGCGGGCAGTGCGCGCTACAGTGAGTTAGCCTGGCGAAGTTCACTGCCGGGCTGGTGCTTATCCAGGAGTTTAAGCCAGGTGGTTAGCTAGCGCTTGGCGTATACTTTCACCCAGTCCACCAGCATAACCCCTTCGCCCTCGTTGAGCGGTATTTGGCTGGGGGCTGGGATGGAAAGGTCCTTGTAGAAAAAGTCGCCGCCGACTGCCTGATTCAACGTGATGCGCTCTGGTTTAGCGAACAAGTCGGGCGCGTACCCTCCGGTCTTTACGCCTACTACTTGTCCATCGAGCAGGTAGGTGAGTGACTTTTTGGTCTAAATCAACTCGTAGACGTGCCACCAATCGGTCAGGCTGGTCTCTGTGGTCACGTAAATAGCCGCATTCTGCACCAGGTTCACATTGGCTTGCCGGCCGAAGAAGTAATTGGTTTGAAAAAGGAAAGGCTCATTGCCGCGGGCCTCGAGGATATCAATTTCACCATTGGTGGGCCAGTTGTTTCCGTACAGCCAAAACGCGGGCCACATGCCATACCCGCTCGGAAGCTTGATGCGGGACACAAACCGTATCTGGCTGGTGTTCTTGGTCGGAGCGGATAAAGTCTTCGATTCAATTCGGGCAGAGGTAAACTCAAAGTTGGTCGGGGTAGCATCTACATCCTGACGGTATTTGGGGCCCGTCACGCTCTCTTTGATAGCCTTGATTACGAGTACGTTGTTCGCCGCGTCATCCCGGTCCGCAGTTACATTAAGATTGCGGGTGCTGGCCGTAAACATTTGCAGCTCATTGTTGAACGCACCGCCTACCCATACATTCCAGTTGGGGTTCAAACTGTTGTTGGGGCTGACGTCAAAATTGTCCTCGAAGGTTTTTTTCCAGCCCGCGGCCAGTAGCTCGGCCTCCTTGGCGGTGGGCTGATTGTAATTGCACACTCCCAACGAAATAGCCTGAGCAGCAAGGGGGTCCGTCCAGGCACTTTTACTCGGATTATCCGGAGGTTTAATAGACTGGCAACCCGCCACAATAATCATTAACAGGCTATTTAATAGCGTGTTAACGTTGAATAATCGCTGCAACATAGCCCGATTGATGATAGAATAATGTGTTAACGAATCTACGTTTACCCACCGACACGTACAGCAAAAGGTATCCCTGGGAAACAAAATAAGTCCACCTGGCAGGTCCCTGCGGACGGGCCACGAACGTAACTTTATCTGTCTACTCCCCTGCTTTTGGCTCCTGGTTGCCAGCTTGGCTGGATGCAGCCCCTAGATGGGTGTTGTTAAACAAATAGGGCAAAACCTCCGAGCCGAGGCCTACATGGTCCAATTGTTTGCGATAAGGTGCAAATGCACTGTATAAGCATTGAATGACGATGGTTTTACGCGCTTCTTAGAGCAGTTTCGTGTTCAGTGTACAGCGTCTTGGTTAGTTTAGCGTCATGAGACCGTACTCCGAAGATTTACGCGAACGGGTTATAGCGGCTTGCGCCGAGGACGGGCGTTCGGTGGGCGCCGTGGCCGCGCAGTTCCGCGTGTCCGTCTCGTTTGTCCACAAGTTGCGCCGACGCCAGCGCACGACGGGCTCGCTGGCGGCCTTGCCCCACCGCGGCGGCCCGGCACCGCTGCTGGACGCGGCGGCCCGCGCCGCGTTGGCGGCCTGCGTGGCCCGGCAACCCGATGCGACGCTGGACGAACTTCGCAGCCAACTGGCTGCCGGTGGTGCCCCCGCCGCGGGCCGCACGACGGTTTGGCAGGCGTTGCAAACGCTGGATTTGCGGCGCAAAAAAAGAGCGTCCACGCCGCCGAGCGCGACACCGACCGGGTGAAGGGCCTGCGCCGGGCCTTCCTCGAAGCCTTGCCGGGCGAGGACGTGACGTGCTTCAAGTTTGTGGACGAAACCAGTATCAACCTGACGTATACGCGCCGCTACGGCCGGGCCGCCGGCGGGCGGCGCGTGGACCAGGCCGTGCCGCTGCACAACGGCCCGAACGTGACGGTGGTGGCCGCCCTTACCCCGCAGGGCCTCGCGGCCGTCATGGAACTCGACGGGGCCGTGAACACGGCCAGCTTCGTGGCGTACGTCGAGCAGGTGCTCGGCCCCACGCTCGTGCCCGGCGACGTGGTGGTGCTCGACAACTTGCGCGTCCACAAGGCCCCCGGCGTAGCCGAAGCCGTCGCGGCTTACGGGGCCCGCCTGCTGTTCTTGCCACCCTATTCGCCCGATTTTACCCCCATTGAGCTGGCCTTTAGCAAGCTCAAAACCGGCCTGCGCACCGCCCAGGCCCGTACCCGCGACGCCTTGGCCGAGGCGTTGCGGACAGCCCTGGACTGGATAAGTGAAACCGACGCAAAAAACTGGTTCGACCATTGCGGCTATCATGTACACTGACTACGAATCTGCTCTAAGGCAATCGAAAAGAAGTAGCGAAAACGAACGTTTAGACTATACTTTTGCCCCTGCTTTAGGCAACTCATTGTCAAT
>NZ_FWWW01000089.1 GCF_900176135.1 Hymenobacter roseosalivarius DSM 11622
TGGTCGGTGGGCTTTTTTATGTTTTATAAGTGCTTTTTGAAGCTAGGTGCTGTGAAAGCATTTTATGGGTTTAGCGTAGAATTATGTCCATTTACTAAAAGAACCTGTAGTTGCTCCGGACGCGGGGCCGTACAACCCAAGATATGGACGATCTCTCCACCGAAGCCGCCCGACGCCGCGCCATTGCGTTGGCTACTGCGCTGGCCACCAACACGTCCTTAGCGCCGCAGGCCTACGAACGTACGCTGCTGGAACGCTACGCCTTGGGCGAGCTGACCCTGGACCAGGTGTTACAGAGGCTCGATACGCGCGTGCAGCAGCTGTTCTATCGCAGCCGGGCGACTCAGGCCTTTGCGGAGGACCACCTCCGCGCCCTGATGGACGAGTCACGCGCGCATAATGAAGCGCACGGCATCACGGGCGTGCTGTGCTATAGTGAGCGGCAGTTCGTGCAACTGCTGGAAGGCACGCCCGAGCATGTGCACGCCCTCTACGAGCGTATTCAGCGCGACCCGCGCCATGCGCAGGTCACCACCCTCTACGATGAGGCCAGCGGGCAGCGCTTCTTTGCGAACTGGCAGATGGGCTTTGTACGGGTAGACGCCGACGAGTTCCACTGGGTGCTAACCAGTTTGGCGCGGCCCAGCGATGATCAAGAGCTGGCACGCCAGTATGTGCAAGATCCTGCTTTACGGCTGTTGCTGGAGGCCTTTACTCGGGCCTAAGCAACGCAACAGGCTTTCAGGATTAGAAAGTGCTCAAAGGGGTTCTTTTAGTAAATGGACATAATTCTACGCTAAGCCAACAAATGTTCACTAGGCTATCTGAATTTTTCGAAGACGCATATCTCTAAAAAGGTACATATAATGCACGAAAAAGCCCCCCAGATTTTGTCTGGGGGGCTTTTTTATTTATAAGCGAACAGCTAAGCTAGCTGCGCGGCTGATCTTACATCATGCCGCCCATGCCACCCATACCGCCCATGCCACCGGCACCGCCAGCGCTGGCTTTCTCATCTTCTGGCTCATCCGAGATAACGCACTCAGTGGTCAGAAGCAGGCCGGCGATAGAAGCGGCATTCTCCAAGGCCAGACGCGTTACTTTCGTTGGGTCGAGGATACCAGCGGCCATCAGGTTCTCATAGCGGTCTTCGCGGGCATTGTAGCCGTAATCGCCTGAGCCTTCGCGCACCTTCTGTACGACTACCGAGGCTTCGCCACCGGCGTTCTGCACGATAATGCGCAGCGGAGCTTCCAGAGCCGTGCGAATGATGTTTACACCCGTACGCTCATCGCCATTCAGCGTGTTAACAGCGGCCAGAGACTCGATAGCGCGCACTAAAGCCACGCCACCGCCGGGTACTACGCCTTCTTCAACAGCAGCGCGGGTTGCGTGCAAGGCATCGTCAACGCGGTCTTTCTTTTCTTTCATCTCCACTTCCGTAGAAGCACCGATGTACAGAATAGCAACCCCACCCGACAACTTGGCCAAACGCTCCTGCAGCTTCTCCTTGTCGTAATCCGACGTGGTGGTCTGAATCTGAGCTTTGATTTCGTTGATGCGAGCCGTGATAGTGGCCTTTTCACCTTTACCATTGACGATGGTCGTGTTGTCCTTGTCAATGATGATTTTCTCAGCAGTACCGAGGTACTCAATCGTAGCGCTGTCGAGCTTGTAGCCGCGCTCTTCCGAAATCACGGTACCACCAGTCAGCACCGCAATGTCTTCCAGCATCGCTTTACGACGGTCGCCGAAGCCGGGAGCCTTCACGGCTGCGATTTTCAGCGAACCGCGCAGCTTGTTCACTACCAGCGTAGCCAAAGCCTCGCCATCAACATCTTCTGAAACGATAACCAGCGGCTTACCGGTCTGAACTACCTGCTCCAATACGGGCAGCAGCTCCTTCATGGTGCTCACTTTCTTGTCGTAGATCAGAACGTAAGGGTTTTCCAGTTCCACTTCCATCTTCTCCGGGTTGGTTACGAAGTAAGGGGAGAGGTAACCGCGGTCGAACTGCATACCTTCCACCGTTTTTACTTCGGTTTCCGTGCCACGTGCTTCTTCCACCGTGATAACGCCTTCTTTGCCCACTTTGTCCATGGCGTCGGCAATCATTTGACCGATTTCCGAGTCATTGTTGGCCGAAATAGTACCTACCTGAGCAATTTCCGAAGAGTTTTCAATCTTCTTCGACTGCGCTTTCAGGTTTTCCACTACTGCCTTCACGGCTTTATCGATACCGCGCTTCAGGTCCATGGGATTGGCACCAGCAGCTACGTTCTTCGAGCCAGCCGTGTAAATAGCCTGGGCCAATACGGTAGCGGTAGTAGTACCGTCACCAGCCTGGTCAGCGGTCTTGGAAGCAACTTCTTTTACCAGCTGAGCACCCATGTTTTCTACGGGATCAGTCAGTTCAATTTCTTTGGCTACCGTCACACCGTCCTTGGTGATGGTGGGAGCGCCGAATTTCTTGTCGATAACCACGTTGCGGCCTTTCGGGCCCAGGGTTACTTTCACGGCGTTAGCCAGCTTATCTACACCGCGTTTTAGCTTGTCGCGGCCGTCGGTATCAAATTGGATGTTCTTAGCCATCTTATTTTAAATAGAGAGGTAATTCAGGAAAGAAAAGGAAACCCTTACAGAACGGCGAAAATGTCAGACTCACGCATGATGAGGTAGTCTTCACCTTCAACGGTGATTTCAGTGCCGGCATACTTACCGTAAAGCACCTGGTCGCCTACTTTTACCTGGGGGGCAATGAGGGTACCACTGTCGGCTACCTTGCCTTCGCCTATGGCCACTACTTCGCCGCGCTGGGGCTTTTCTTTGGCCGTATCGGGGATGATGATGCCCGACTTGGTTTTTTCCTCGGCGGCGGCTGGCGCGATAATTACGCGGTCGGCCAGCGGTTTCATGCTAAGTGACATATTGTACGTTTTGGTTGAAAGATGTTGAGTGAATAAACCCGTGCGCCGTCCCCGGCACTTCTTATGCCAGCCCGCTCAAACCTGACATAATGGACATGAATGTGAACTTTTTTGGAGCTGAATGCTACGATTCGGCTGCCAAACGTGTCAGATCCGGCCGGACCTGACACGTTTGAAACAATACAAAAAAACCGGTAGCTCCCTGACTGGGAACCACCGGCTATAGTTTCTAGGATTAAAGTAGCGGCTGCTTACTGACCTGCCGGTGCTGGAGCAGGAGTTGCGGCTGGCTGCTGAGCCGGAGTTGGCTGCTGGGCTGGAACTGGCGTGCTTGGAGCCGCAGGAGCGGTAGCGCCAGGTGCAGTCGGGGCTGGAGTCGTAGGTAGTTGGGTTTCGAGGGCGCGCTGCTGGTTAATGCTGCGAGCGGGGCCATCGTTGCCGCTGCCAATAATCATGTGGGTACCCAGCGTCAGAACCATTAGGCCCAGGGCGAAACCCCAGGTCAGACGTTCCAATAAGTCGCCGGTGCGCTTCACGCCCATCAGGTTGGCCGCGCCACCGGAACCAAACTGATTTGATAGTCCACCCCCTTTCGGGTTTTGGGCCAATACAACGAGAGCCAGGAGCAAGCAAACAAAAATAATCAGGGCAATGAGGGCAATATACATCTACTCGAAGGTTTGCAGTTGTTGGATTTGGTCGGCAAAATACGCCTTTTTTTCCGGCTGGCGCACCATCAGCCGTTCATATATTTCAATGGCCTTGACAATTTTGCCCTGCCGTGCCAGAATGCGCGCCAGGCTTTCCGACGCCAAACCAGGCTCAGCCAGCGTGCTCCGCACCGATAAATCGGCTTGCGCCTCGGTGGTTGGAGGCAGAGGCAAGGGGGCCTTAAACCGCGGCTTACTCCGCAGAAACTGATCGATCAGGTCAATGCTTTTTGGAACAGGTACGGGTTTGGGCTGGTGCTGCTTTACGTGCTGAAGCAATAGCGCATCAGGCGCAAAAAAAGCGTCGGGGGGCAAATTCAGACTGTATTCGTCGTGGGTCTGAAGACAAAACCCTAGGCGACTTCCCAAGTCAGGCGCATAGCCCACTTCTTCATCGGCCCAGAAAGGGGGAATAACCGCAGTCGTTTTAGCCGGGGCTTTTTCCACCTCAAACAAGTTGTAAGTCGGCATGGCCGCAGGTAAGGCTTGCGCCAGACCAAACTCGAAGCGCGAAGAACCTGCCTCAGCCGGGGGCCTGATAGGTGGCGTCGCAAGTGGCAATTCTTCCTCAGACACCTCGCTAACAGTCTCCGTTTCGCCTGGACCGGGAAAATCACTTGGCCCAATGAGTATCTCGGGAGTTTCGCGTAACGACAGACTAAGCTCGGCTTCTGTTGCAGATGCGGCTTCTACGGCCGTCGCTGTGTCAGCATCCTCCCCAGTAGTTTCTGCCGCCAATAGAGAATCTTGTTTGTCAGATGCCGTCGCTTCCACATCTGTCTCCTGCTCAGTCAATTCTATTGATTGCGGCTCATTAACCTCGCTTACATTGGAGAATGATGTTGTAGCGAAAGCCTCTTCTGGGAAAGGAGTTGCTACCGTAATTCCTTCCTCTGCTACCTCATCTTCTGCTAAAATGGGCGGTTCCTGTAAATCCGTTGTAACGGCCAGATCAATGCTGCCAAGATGATGAGGATTCGGTAGTTCCAGCTCAGAGCCACTTGTGTTTGAAGTAGCCTGTGATTCTTCCGGCGCGGAGATGGCCGTACTGGCCAGCGCGGGCCGGGGGGCAATTTCAAGCGGGGCCGGTGCCACCGCTACCTGCGTCGCCTCGGCTATAGCGGGGAGAAGGGCAGGCAATTCAATAAGGGCGCGCAGGCGCTGCCGGTCTACGGCGTAGGTGGCGGCGCGGCGCAGGCGCTGGGCTGCCAGCATACTGCCCCGGTCATGGGCAGCTTTTGCCAGCAGTAAATGAGCAGTCTGACAGTAAGGAAAAGTAGCTGCCAACTGCTCTAGCTCCTGAACTTCCGTCTCCGAAATGTCCCCCAAATTGTCCAGAATATGCAGCAGCGAGGCGCGGGTCATGATGTGCGGTACTAAAGTATGGGTTGGCTGAGAGCTGATGTTCAGCTTGAAAATGGCTACTGATATTTAAATGGGCCTAATGAAGCCCGACTTTTTCGAGCCGACAACAATACGGTAATTTATTCACTAAACGGGTGCCGTGGCATAACTATCAAGCCCGACGCCAGAGTGACTACCAGTTGGCTACCGATTTATTAAAAACGTCGGTAATGATATTGTTAGTAATGACGCGGACGCGCGGGTCATTATTGATGGTGGTAATGTCGGTAGTAGCGGAAAAGTTGTCGCTGCTCTGGAAAGTCTGCTCCAGATCCTGTAAAGGGTCTTTCGTGTTCACAAACTTTACCTGCACCTGAATAGTCAGGCGGTTTTGGCCGGCCTGGTCAACGTTGCCTTCGCGCTGAATAGCGGCCGGCGCAAAATCATAGGCCGTGATGGCTCCCTCAAATTGTAGATCACCATCGCGGGGCACGAGTTTGAGCGTGGTATTACGCTGGAAGTAGTCCTTGAAATCCTCTGTAAAGCGCTGAGCCAGAAAGGATGGCCCATTACCGGCGTTGTTCTGAAACGTTGCGATGGAGATGGTTTTTACCTCAGGGTCGATGTTGGTGCCCGTGAAGGAGTACACGCTGCAACCGGCCAGCAGAAACAGAAAAAAGCCCCCCAATAGCCAATTAGTCAAGCGGTTAGAGCTGCTCCAAATCATATTGCTTGAGTTTGCGGTACAGAGTGCGCTCCGAAATACCCAGGTCGTGGGCAGCGTATTTGCGCTTGTTATGGTGCTTTTTGAGCGCCTTCATAATCATTTCCTTCTCCTTGGCCTCCAGCGACAACGTTTCTTCCTCCATTTCGTGCGGGATGTCCTCTACTCGCTGGGCCTCATCTTCGTAAGTCATCTCCTCCTCGCTGTCGTTCAAATCACTAACGGGGCGCGGGGTAATAAAGTACTCGCCAGGCCCTTCAGTGGCCGCAGGACGATTAAGGCGGCCGCCTTCGTAGGAAGAAGCCACATTTAAATTGTTGAATAAGTGGCTGTTCTGCCGCAGAAGCTCCTGCGCCTCGGCCGGACGCTGCCCAGCGGCCAGGTCCAGAACCAGCTTCTTTAGGTCTGTCATGTCGCGGCGCATATCAAACAGTACTTTGTAAAGCAGGTCGCGCTCTGAGTACGTGTTGTTGGCACCCCCATCAGAGTTGGCGGCGCTGAGCAGCATGGGCAAGCGGCTGCTCTGATCGGCGGGCAAATACTGTCGCAGGCGGGCGGCATCCAGTTCGCGCTCCATTTCCAGCACCGACATCTGCTCAGCAATATTCTTTAGCTGCCGGATGTTGCCGGGAAACCGAAAGCGCTGCAATTCAGCTACCGCATCGGGGGTAAGGCTAATCGGCTTTACGCGGTAGCGCTCGGCAAAGTCGGTCGCGAACTTTCTGAATAGTAGATAAATATCATCGCCACGCTCACGTAGTGATGGAACTGAAATCGGAACCGTGTTGAGACGATAGTAAAGGTCTTCGCGGAACCGGCCTTCGCGCACGGCGTCGAGCAAATTCACGTTACTGGCCGCTACTACGCGCACGTCCGTCTTCTGCACCTTACTAGCCCCAACTCGAATGAATTCCCCATTTTCGAGCACGCGTAACAAGCGAGCCTGCGTACCAAGCGGCATTTCCCCGATTTCATCCAGAAAAATAGTGCCCCCATTCGTTACTTCAAAGTAGCCCTTGCGTGCCTCATTGGCTCCCGTAAACGAGCCTTTTTCGTGCCCAAATAGCTCGGAGTCAATGGTTCCCTCGGGAATAGCGCCGCAGTTGATGGCGATAAACTGTCCGTGCTTGCGGGGCGAGAGGGCATGAATAATCTTGGAGAAAGATTCCTTACCTGAGCCGCTTTCCCCCGAAATAAGCACGGTCATGTCGGTGGGCGCCACCTGAGCGGCCACCTGAATGGCGTAGTTCAGCGCCGGCGCATTGCCGATGATGCCAAAGCGCTGTTTAATAGATTGTATTTCGGAAGGTGTCAAAGTTGGTTTTTGGTTTTTGGTTTTCGGTTCTTGGCTCAGTCGGAAGCCACTTCCATCAACCTAATGAATGATAGTAGCGAATAAATCCCTGTACTAACTGGATACAGTTGACGATTTTCTCATTGATATACTGTAACTGTTCCGCCCCAATAAAAGATAAGTCGAAAGCTAGATAACATTGCGTTTCCAACTCGTAAAGGGAACCACTGGCTATTACCAAAAACTGAATAGTGTCCTTGGGATGTTGTCGGCCCCTGCCCTCACCAATAGTAGATGGAACGGATACCGCTGCCCGTTACATCTGAATAGTTAAACCAAATTTCTCTTCGTTGGAAAAGACTGGGTCAGGGTATAAACCAACTTTACCAGTTCCTGGCTGTGCTACCACACCTGCAGGTCCTTGTAGTTTTGCTGGTTCACTTCGTTCATAAAATAGAGCCAGAAAATGCAGTTTAAAAGCTAAGCAGAACAGGGCCAAAAACCGACAACCAGCTTTACACTGCGTTGCCAAACAGAGTGCTGGCCGTGCAGTCATGCACCAGTATGTTCACGTAGTCGCCTTTTTGAAAATTTTCTTTCGGGAAAATAACAACCTTGTTTTGGTCGTTTCGCCCGCTCAGGAAGTCATCGGAACGCTTAGAGAAGTTCTCAACCAGTACCTTGTGTACCTGTCCAATAGCGCGTTGGTTACGGATAAGATTGTGCTTTTGCTGAACGGCAATGACCTCCGCCAGGCGTCGCTTTTTTACCTCCAGCGGCACATCATCCTCCAACTTGCGAGCGGCCAGGGTGCCGGGGCGCTCCGAGTAGAAGAACATGTAGGCCATATCGTACTGCACCTGCTCCATCAGGCTCAGAGTATCCTGATGCTCCTCCTCGGTTTCGGAGCAGAAGCCCGAAATCATATCGGTGCTGATGGCGCAATCGTCGCCTAGGATGCGGCGGATGGCCTGTACCCGATCTTCGTACCAAGCGCGGTCGTAGGTACGGTTCATTAGCTTGAGCACCCGCGAGTTACCGCTTTGGGCGGGCAAGTGAATATAGTTGCAGATGTTGTCGTGGCGGGCCATCGTGTGCAGCACCTCGTCGGTAATATCTTTGGGGTGAGACGTGGAAAAGCGCACCCGCAACTCGGGGCTGAGCAGAGCCACACGCTCCAGGAGCTGGGCAAAGTTGACCTGTTCCAGACCGTCTTCCGAAGCCCATTTATAGCTATCCACATTCTGGCCTAGCATGGTAACTTCCTTGTAGCCAGCGGTAATCAGGTCCTGGCACTCGCGCACGATGCTGTGTGCATCGCGGCTGCGCTCCCGTCCACGGGTAAAGGGCACTACGCAGAAGGAGCACATGTTGTCGCAGCCGCGCATGATGCTTACGAAGGCTGATACACCGTTGGAGTTCAGGC
This sequence comes from Hymenobacter roseosalivarius DSM 11622, assembly GCF_900176135.1. Lineage (GTDB taxonomy): Bacteria > Bacteroidota > Bacteroidia > Cytophagales > Hymenobacteraceae > Hymenobacter > Hymenobacter roseosalivarius. The sequence goes on from NZ_FWWW01000089.1 coordinate 8,426, forward strand.
GTACCGGCGTGATATCGGCATACGTTTCCTCACGGGAGAGGAGCACGTTCACCGCTTTTTGCCCCCCATCTACTTCCTGAATCAGGCGGGGCAGGTCGCGGTAAGCATCGGGCCCTACCACGAGGTCCACAATCTTTTCTTCTTCTAAAAACTTGGTTTTCAGGCGCTCAGCCATGCAGCCCAGCACGCCAACCAGCAAACCGGGGTTGCGCTTTTTATGTCCGTTGATTTGGGAAAGCCGCATACGTACCGTCTGCTCAGCCTTTTCCCGGATAGAGCAGGTATTGAGCAGCACCAAATCGGCGCCTTCAAGCTGTTCTGTGGTATCAAAGCCTTCCTGAAACAGAATGGAGGACACGATTTCAGAGTCAGAAAAATTCATCTGACAACCATAGCTTTCAATGTAGAGCTTGCGCTGCCGGCCGGTGCTGGTAGCGGCGCTAACCCGGACCTCACCACTGGGGGTATGGGCGTGATCAGCAGGGGCGGTGGGGGCCGGAGTATCTAGAAAGTCGAGAGTAAGAATGGGCTGCGACATAGCGGTCAAACACTAATAAGGAGGGCAAAGGTAGGCTTTTTAGGCTTAAAATGACAGAATGGCAGAGGTTACAATAAGTAAGATTTGGGCTCTTTCTGCAAAGCACGCCGGCTTAAAAACGAGCCAGAGTGTCTTCTCGTGCATCTGGTCGTTAAACAACCTCAGCGCCCAAAACCTCCAGCATCGCTTTTGCCTTCAGCAAGCACTCTTCATATTCTAGCTCCGGGATCGAATCGTAGGTGATGGCAGAGCCGACCTGAAAGGATAGGTAACCCGTGGCGGCGTTGAATTGCAGACTGCGAATGACCACGTTAAAATCGAAGTCGCCGGAGGGCCAGATGACGCCGAGGCTGCCACTATACAGGCCCCGGCGACTATGCTCATACTGCTCAATGAATTGCATGGCCCTGATCTTGGGGGCACCCGTCATGGAGCCCATGGGAAAGGTGGCGCGCAGCGTATCCACTAAGTCGCATTCGGGCCGGCGTCGGGCTTGCACGGTCGAGATCATCTGCCAGACGTGGCGGAAGCTGTAAAGGCCGAATAGTTCGGGCACCTGCACCGAACCAGTGACAGCCACGCGGGCGAGGTCATTGCGCACTAAGTCCACAATCATCAGATTCTCAGCTTGTTCCTTCTCGTTTTGGCGCAATTGCTGGCGCAGCTCCTCATCTTCCTCCGCTGTCAGGCCGCGGCGGATTGTGCCCTTAATAGGCTGCGAGAGAAGCACATCGTGTTGCTGCCGCAGAAATCGCTCGGGCGACGCGCATAGTAAGTACTGATCCTGCCATTTATAGAACCCGGCGAAAGGGGTAGGCGACGCTGAATTGAGCTGTAAAAAGGTAGAAACGGGCTCTATGTCAACGTGTTCAGCATAAAACTCCTGACAAAGATTTAGCTCGTAAACTTCTCCATTCAGAATATCTTCCTGAATAGCCGCTACGGCCGCGAGATAAGAACCCCTAGGCATCCGGGCCCGCATTTGAGGCACCGAAGCGGCCGCAGGCGCTGGTACTGAAATCGCTAAAATTTCATCAAAAATGCCCCCCAGACCGTGAATCTCCACCGAATCTGAGTGCCAGATCAGCCAGCTCTCAGGCTCAAAAAAATGAAGATCAGGAAAAGATAAGCTATCGAAATGATGGCTGTTAAGACACTCTATCTGATTCTTTAGTTCATAGCTTAAAATGCCGCAACGCGGGGCGTTGGTGGATTGGTCCAGCCAGGCTCTCAACTCATTCAGAGTGGCAGGTGCCGGCGCAGCAGTAGCCCGCACACCTAGCAGACGGGAGAAAGCCCCCTGCGGATAGGGCAGGTCATTAGGCTCGTAGTAGGCGCAATATTGGAAACAAGCAGCCCAATGCAAGGCTTTCGCCCGAAACTCAGCGGGCGTAATGGATAAGCTGGACAGTGGAACGACTAACACGGGGCGAAGGGAAGGTTCGTTAAAGCTTGTATAGTATTAGTCAAGCTCCGCCAGAGCCACTTTCGCCTTCATATCTGTGCTGTTTTTGTACTCGTGCTTGGGGTACTGAAGCGCCTGACGAAAGTATTTCCGGGCAAGCTCAGTCTGACCCGCTGATTGGTATAAATATCCTAGCTGCAAGGCAGCCTGGGGGACAAAATAGTAGGGCGCCTGTTCTTTAGATAACGCAATTGTGCGGGTGTAGAAGTACCGGGCCGAATCCAGTTGGGTGAGGCCATGATAGGCGCGGGCGCGGCGGTAAGGCGCTTCTAACTGGTCGCGCAAGCTGGTTTTATTCGTGACGGAAAACGTTTTTAGCGTGGCGAGCGCCTCCTGATAGTAGCCGCCGTCGAGCTGGAGGCGGGCACGGGTCAGGATAGGATGCAGGGGGCTTTTCTCCTCGAAAAAACGCTGAGCATAAGTGTCTTCCTCTACTATAGTGCGGCCGCCAGCAGCTATTTGCTGGCGGTAGTGGTCGGCGGCAGATTGTTTGTCATCGAGCAAGGCGGCAAGATAGAGCTTGAAAGCGGCGGCCTTCCGGTAGTGCTGCCCACGGTAGAGCTGTAAGAACCTCAGGTTTTCGCGTTCGGAAGCGGCGAACTGACCTTGATAAAGCAGCAAGTCGGCCGCCATATGGTGCAGGTAGGCCACCGGCAAATAGCTTGGGCCAGTGGGTCGCGCCCGAAAAGCGGCCAGCGCGCGGTCGGTGCGGTGCAGCTTCTTGTTCTGGCTGATAACCAAGAAGGTAAGTAGTAGATTGTCCGGCTGCTGCGCGGCTAAACGCGTGACCAGTTGAGTTGTTTCGATGCTTCGCCGATAGTAGGTTTCTTCTACCAGCGCCAGAAGTAGCTGGCTTTCCATCTGAAAATCGTGGGGCCGCTGGGCGGCGGCGCGCAGGTGCTGCAAGCCGGAATCTACGCTGCCACTCAAGCCTAGCAATCGCAAAAACCAGCGGTAACCCTCAGGCAGGGAGCCGATAGCAAACTCCAGCATACCCAGTGACTTACGCGCGGGTAGGAAATTTGGATAGCGCTTGGCGACACTCTGCATCTGCTGATACGCCTGCCGCAAGTTCCAGGCTCCCTGAACCTCATGCTCGAAAACAACCTGCAACACCGCTTGGTGAAGTCGGATTTCGGCGGTAGAATAGTCGCGCAGTGGGCTCTGGGGGGCTTTTTCTAATGTTTTCAAGCGCTGATCCTGCGCTTCCAACATGGCAGAATAGCCCTTTGCATCCTGGCTGATTAGAATTTCCACCATCTCCAGACAATCAGCGACCAGCATCGTGCCGGTGCTGGTCGGGCCTTCGGTGCGCAGTAGGGCGCGGGCGGCGGGCACGCGTAGCTTCAGCACTTCGGCGTAGGCGCGGGCTTGCGTAGGGGTAAGCGCTGCCGTGGGTTCCCGCGGAGGAGCGCAGAGGGTTACGCAGAGGTTCGCGGCGGAAAACAGCCAGACCAAAAACAGCCTCTGCGCCCCTCTGCGTAACCCTCTGCGCTCCTCTAAGGGAAATCTCATCTGCATTTAAACAAAAAAGGAACGACGCCGGGCCGTTCCTTTTTTACAATCAGTATACTACTTAAAGTTACGCGGCTTTCAAGTCTACATCAGCCAGAACCCGTCCGCAGTGCTCGCACACGATGATCTTCTTATGCGAGATGATGTCGGCCTGGCGCTGAGGGGGCACCGTATTGAAGCAGCCACCGCAGGCATCGCGCTTCACCGTCACCACGGCCAGGCCGTTGCGAACGTTACCGCGAATGCGCGTGTAGGCCATAAGCAAACGCTCTTCGATTGGCTTCACCGCACCATCGCGCTCCGTCATAAGCTTTTTCTCGTCGGCTTCGCTTTCACCCACAATGGTTTGCAGCTCACCTTGCTTGTTCGTCAGGTCTTTGCGGCGCTCATCGAGGCGCTGCTTAGTGCCGGCGATGTCGTTGTTTTTCTGCTCAATCTGGTACTGAGCTTCTTTTATTTTCTTCTCTGAAATCTGAATTTCCAGGCGCTGCAACTCAATCTCCTTGGCAATTGCCTCGTACTCACGGTTGTTGCGCACGTTTTGCTGCTGCTCCTCATACTTGCGAATGAGGCCCTCAGCATCTTTCGCGGCCTGTTTGCGCTGCTTAATCTGGTCGTTGAGGCCCGAGATTTCCTCGTCGAACTTGCCTACACGCACTTCATAGCCAATAATCTCGTCTTCTAAGTCACGGACTTCCTCGGGCAAGTCGCCGCGCACGCGCCGAATTTCATCGAGCTGCGAATCAATGCGCTGTAGGTTCAAAAGGGCCTCCAGCTTGTTGGCAACGGGGGTTTCCGCGGTGGGGTTAGAAGTCATAACGGACGGGGTTGGTGAGGGTCTCTGCGATTAAGACCGCAAAAGTACTCGAAAACGTTGAGGTTAGCAATTCCTGAAATAGCTCACTGGTGAATTGTTCGCTCTCGAAATGACCCACATCGCAGAGCAGCAAATCTCCCTCAGGACCAAAAAACTCATGATATTTCAAGTCGCCTGTTACGTAGGCATCGGCGCCGGCCGCCCGCGCTTTATTCAGGAGAAAACTGCCGGCGCCCCCGCACAAAGCCACGCGGCGGATGAGCTGGTTGAAGTCGGTGTGCTTCACGACGGGCACGCCCAGAATAGCGCGCAGCTGTTGCCGAAAGGCAGCCGGGGTCAGCTCCTGGGGCAATTCACCAATCATACCAGCGCCTACCTCCTGGTTTTCGTTTTCGAGCTTGACTATTTCATAGGCTACTTCTTCGTAAGGATGGACTTGCCGGAGCGCCCGAAGGACGGTTTTCTGCCGGTGCAGAGGCAACAGCACTTCCACGCGCTGTTCGGCCGTTGTTTCGGGTTGGCCCGGTTGTCCTTGAAAAGGATTTGTTGCAGAACCGGGCGTGAAAGTGCCCACGCCATCGGAGCGAAAGCTGCAATCTGAATAATCACCGATTTGGCCGGCACCGACTTGGTAAAGAGCTTGCAAAACGGCCTCCGTATGGCTCGGCGGAATATAGGTGATGAGCTTGGCCAGATTGCCGCTCGTGGGGGCCAGAATGCGCAGGTTCCGCAAGCCCAGCTTTTCACCGAGCTTGCGATTTACACCGTGGCGTACGTTGTCGAGGTTGGTGTGGGCAGCGTAGATGGCAATGTCATTTTTCAGCGCCTTCAATACAGTGCGCTCTACTTCCGTAGCCCCGGTCAGGCTTTTGAGGGGGCGAAAAATGACCGGATGATGAGCCACCACCACGTTGCAGCCCCGTTTTAGAGCCTCATCGAGCACAGCGGGGGTGCAGTCGAGGGCAATCAGGACGCCTGTTATCTCTGCTTGTGGATCACCGCATTGCAGGCCCGCATTGTCATACGATTCCTGGTAGGCGAGGGGCGCCGCCGTTTCGAGGGAGCGGGCAAGGTCAGCGACGGTAGGCATACTTTCTTAATTAAGAAATGAAGAGGGCATAAATAAGGGATAAACGAAAAAATGTCATGCTGAGCGGAGTTGAAGCATATCTACCTCGGTGCTAATTCAACGAAGCGGGAGAGATGCTTCGACAGGCTCAGCATGATAGGCGCAAGTTTAAGCTCTGCTTATTAGTTGATTACCTCCGTGAGCACGTCCACGTAGCGCGTTACATGCGCGGCCAAATCGCGCCGCTTATATTGCATCAGATAACGCGGGTGGTCTAGAATATGAATCTGGTCGAATAGCTTTAGCTCCTGGTTCCACCGCGTGAGGTATTCCCCGTTGCGTCGGCCCAGAACAGATGGCTACGTCGCGGCGCAGGCCCACGTCGTGCACTTGTAGCTGCAAAGAAAGGCGGATGGCCGGGGCCAGCGCTGCGGTCAGGGCGGGCGAGTCGTAATAGTTGTAGTTGCGGCCTTCGCGCAATAAGACCAGGGGATAGAGCGAGCCCAGAAAAAAGCTGTCGAAGAAACCCGCCGGACCGCCCAACGCCCTGATTACTTCGTGTATAAACTGACTCGATGGCTCCCGTTGTTGGGGCAGTGCATTTGGAATTCCGCAGGAAGTTAGGGCCACCGGATCTGTGAAGGCTACGCCGGTGCGGCCGTTGCCCAGGCGGCCCGGATTAATGCCCAGCAGCGCCACCCGAGGCCGATGGTCGGCGTAGTAGCGGCCGGCAAATTGAGTGAGCAACGCCTGGGGAGCCACTTCCAGATAAGGGCTGAAAGCCAGGACGTTGTCAGGCAGCGTTTCGGGCAGGGGAAAGCTTGTCAGAAAATGCAGGAGGCGGGCACCGAAGGTGGACATAGTAGCGGGGAAGTTGCCTGTGCATACGTGATACTACCCGTAAACAGCAAAAGTGGCGTACTCTGCATTTCCGCGTACTTTTGCCCCCCAAGCCCTATTATTCCCCATGCCTCATTTCTTGGTCTTGCTGCTGCTTCCGTTTGCCTGGCTTTATGCCGGAGTGATGGCAGTACGCAACTGGTTGTATGATAAGGGTTTGAAATCATCATTCGCTTTTGAAACCCCGGTAATAAGTGTCGGCAACCTGCGCGTGGGGGGCACCGGCAAAACGCCTCATGTAGCCTGGCTGGTGGCGGAGCTACGGACTCATGGGGCAAAACTCGCCATTCTGAGTCGGGGCTACGGGCGTAGTACCAAGGGCTTCCGCTTAGCCGATACTGCCGTTACCGCCGCTACCATCGGCGACGAGCCGTTGCAGCATTATCAGGACTTTGGGGGGCAAATTCCGGTGGCAGTTGCCGAGGATCGGCGGGCGGGCTTAACCCTGCTACTGGCCGCTCGACCTGACCTGACGACTGTTGTGCTGGATGATGCCTACCAGCACCGGCGCGTGCGCCCCGCGCTCAGCATTCTGCTTACCGAGCAGCAGCGCCCGTTTTATACCGACTATGTGCTGCCCGCCGGCCGTTTGCGCGAAAGCCGCGCTGGCGCCCGCCGCGCCGATGCGGTAATCGTTACGAAGTGCGCCGACATGCTGAGTTCGGCTCAGCGCGAGGAAATTACCCGGCAGATTCGGCGCTATGCCCGGCCTAACGTGCCGGTTCTTTTTTCAACCTATGCTTATGGCGAGCCCGTGGCGTTGGGTAGCCTGAAAAAGCCCCCCGGCACCGATATCGTGCTGCTTACGGGCATTGCGCGGCCCGAACCGCTGCGGGCGTATCTGGCGGCGGCCGGCTACCGTATCGGGCACCACGCCCGCTACGGCGACCACCACGCTTTCAGCGCGGCTGATGTAGCTGCGGTGGCTGCACAATTACAACCCGGCCAATGCGTTTTTACCACCCAGAAGGATGCCGTGCGCCTGCTCGAACCTGGCTTGCGGACGGCGGTCGCGCAGCTGCCGGTCTTTTACATCCCGATTACCGTGCAGTTTCTGGCCGATGACGCCACACGGCTGCGGCAATTGCTTTCTCCCTACTTTCAGCCCCAAGCTGTTGTCTGACTTTTCGCTGTTTTCGCTTTTTTCCACGCCTGTGCCCAACTGTTCGGTACCTGTCCGTACGCTGCTTACCAGCCGGCTCTTTCGCGGGCTCTCGGGGCTCTTGCTACTGCTGGGGGGCTTTTTTGGCCCATTTACGACGCAGGCCCAGGTGGTCGATGATACCACTAAAGTTCTCTATGGTGCTAAAACCACCCTCGTCATTCGGGAGGCCGACGTGCTGCGCGACAAGCAAGAGGGCCGCACAGTTGATACGACCCTGGTTGGGATGCAGCAGGCCCGCAACTGGTACCACGACAGCACTTTTCAGCAGGACCTGGGCAACGGCGGCACGGCCTCGCGCCGTTTGCTTTGGGAGCCGAATATCCAGCTGGGCGCGCGTCTGGGCCGTACTGTATTTGATAAGTACATGCGCAACTCGGCCACCATTCCATACTACGATACCCGCTCGCCCTACACGTTTTTTCGCTTCGTGCAGGGCAGTACCGGCGAACAGGTCTTTGAGCTCTCGTACAGCCGCAGCATCAAGCGCAACGCCAATGTGGGTTTCGCCTACGAGCGGTTTTCCTCGAATAAGATCTTTACGGAAACAGGATCCGAAGGCCTGAGCCGGCACTCGGGTGTGCTCTTCTTTGTGCGCTACCAAACCACCGACGACCGGTACCACCTGCTGTTTAACGTGAATACGGCCCGCCATCAGGCCGTAGAGCAGGGCGGCATCCGGCCCCAACCCGAAGACAAAAGCACGGATAACCGGATCCTTACCGAAAATCTTTTCGATTACGCCGACGAGCGGATATGGCTAACCCAAGCCGTAAACGTCGATAACCGCGACCACATCCATCTGGCCCAAACCTACCGCCTGCTGGGCAAGGGTCTCACGGCCTTCCACGTACTGGATATCAGCCGGCAAACCAACCGCTACAACGACGCCGCGATTCCGCGCGGTACTACGGAGGCGCTCTACTACCCACGCACCCGCCTGAATCCCACCGTTACCTACGACTCCGCCCGTTACGGCCAAGCCGAGAATACCGTGGGGGTGCTAGGCGCTACCAATCTGGTAGAATACCGGCTATATGGCCGCCATCGCCTGGCCCGCCTGGTTACGGGTAGCCGAAGAGACAGGAGCATCACGTTGGATAGTCTACCCACCCGAACCTACAACCAGATCTTTCTGGGGGGCAATGCGGCCTTCCGCTACCGCATCTTTGGGGTAGAAGCTGCCGGGGAAGTCAAGATTCCGGATATTACCAAGCCGGGCCCGGCACGCGGCACGCTGGAGTACTGGGGCCGGGCTGCCGCCCGCACTGGTCCCCTGACCGCTGAGTTTTTCAGCGCCACGTATGCGCCTACGCTTACGGAGCGGGAGTTTAGCGGCAATCATTATGTGTGGGAGAACTACGATTTTGATAATACCTTCGTTAACCAGCTGACCGGCCGCCTCGATCAGACCTTAGGCAAGCAGCGCCTGCAAGCGTCGGTGGCGCTGGCTAACATTTCTAGCCTCGTGTACTATAATGAGCAGGCGGAGCCTGCTCAGCTTTCCGAGCAGCGGCAGCTGGTTATCGTGGGGGTACGGCACCGCTTTCAGGTCGGCAACTTCTTCGCCGACAACCAGGGCACCTACACGCTGGGCGGCGACCAGGAAGGACTGCGCATCCCCAGCTTAGTAGCCAACGCGAAGGTGTACTACCAGGGCTATATCTTCAAACAGGCCCTGTTTGGTCAGATCGGAACAGAATATTATTACCAGTCGCGCTTCCGGGCCTACGATTATAGCCCCAGCACCCAGCAGTTTTTCGTGCAGGATCAGTTCAGAATCCGGCGCTATTCCCTGCTTGATGCCTTCGTGAATATCGATATTCGCACGGTGTCGGTATTCCTGAAAATGGCTTACCTCAACCAAGGCCTGCACCGCAACGGTTATTTCACCACTCCCTATTACACCGGGTTGCCCCGCCGCTTTGAAGTAGGCCTGAAGTGGCAGTTTTTTGATTAGAAATAAGAACGTCATGCTGCATGACCGCCTTTCAACTCTTATCCCATGTCTCAGGACTCAAAAGAAAAAACCATCCTCAAGCTTAAGCTGAATACTGACCCGCGGTGGGTAGATATTGCTAGCAAAAACATCGAGGATATTCTTGTTGATCATGCCTACTGCGAGCAGAAAGCTGCCAGCACGGGCATCAGCCTGATCGTGAAATACCCCGAAAAAACGCGCCTGGTGGATGAGCTGACCGAACTGGTAGCGGAGGAGTGGGCGCACTTCGAGCGGGTGCTGCATGAGCTGCGCAAGCGCGGCCACGCCCTTGGACGGCCGCGCCGCGACGAGTACGTAGTACAGCTAATGGCTCACGTCCGCAAAGGCGGTGCCCGTGAGCGGCAGCTGATGGATCAGTTGCTGGTAAGCGCGCTGATAGAAGCTCGCAGCTGCGAGCGGTTCAAGCTATTGTGGAAGCACATCCCAGACCCTGACTTATCGAAGTTTTACTATGAGCTGATGGTGTCCGAAGCCGGGCACTTCGTGAGCTACGTAGAACTTGCCAAGGAGTATTGCGACAAGCAGGAGGTAGATACACGCCTTCAGGAGCTACTTCAGATTGAGGGCGAAATCGTAACCAACCTTCCCGTGCGCGACGACCGGATGCATTAGTATTTGATCTGAGTAGCTACGGCTGAAAGCTTAAGGAGCCGGCAAGAATTACTTAAAAACCAAAAGCCCCCCGGAAGTCGTCTGGGGGGCTTTTGGTTGAGCTAGGAAACTTGTTTCTCCGTGGGCTGAGGCTGTCCTTGCTGCTCTTCCGCACGGGAGGCCAGCAGCCCCGATGGCACGCTCAGCGCGCCCGTTGCCTGATCAATCAGGCCATTGCGCTCCTCCTCAATATTGGTTGCCTGGGTATAGACGTCGCCGGCAATGGGGCGGGCCCGCAGTTCCCGTTTAAAGTCGCGAATCCGCTCCGTGCGCTCATTCGCGTCTTTGGGGCCGCCGTAGTCCGGGAAGCCGAAACCGCCCCACTCACTAACGATGAGCGGCACTTGGCGGCGATAGAAAAACGGGTCGCCCACCACGAGGGGGAAGGCCGCCGTGCCTTCCATTTCGCCCCCCACGAGGCGGTCGAGCAGCTCGCGCCAGCGGTCCAGGTCGGGGGTATAGAGGTGGGCCGTGAGCAGGTCAGACTTCAGCCGCCCCGTGTGCGAAATGTGGTGCCAGCCATCATTATCGACCACCAGAAACTGCGGGTGGGCAATTTGCATGTAGTGGTACATCTCCACGATGTAGTCGCGGGTTTCGGGGTTGGTGGCAATATCCTGCGCCCCCCAGTCTTCGTTGTACAGGCTCCAGATGACGACGGAAGGGTGCGTTTCGATCAGCGCCACCATTCGTAGCAGCTCGGCCTGGTGGTTCTCGCGGCTGCGCGGAGTCGAGCTGTGAGGGCTGGGCACCTCCACCCAGAGGAGCAGGCCCAGCTCATCGGCCAGGTTATAGATGCGCGGGTCAACGCCGGCAATGTGTACGCGCACCAGGTTGCAGCCCAGCTCCTTCATGGCGTACATGTGGCGGCGCATTTCCTCATAGGTAGCCGTGCCCGGCTGGTACAGGATACCGTCGAGGTAGACGGGCTGGTTGTTCAGGTACACGTAGCGTCCGCGGGCTTCTATCTTACGCAGCCCGAAGTATGACTCAATCTGGGCCGTGTACTGCTCGGCATCAATGAGTTGGGCCACGAGGCGATACAGGTGAGGCGAACCCGGTGCCCACAGGGCCGCGCCAGGCAGCTCCAGCACTACCCGCTGCGATTTTTGGCCGGCCTCCAGACGCAACGGAAAATCGGAGGTAGCGAGGGGAGTGCTATCATCGGCCGCATCGCGCTCGTACACTTTGAGACGCAGCGTATAGCAGCCGGGGTCGTGGACACGGGTGGTGAGATTGAAGCGGACCAGCTGGTCTTCCACTATGCTCACCACGCCCACGCGGGAGCGAAGGCGATTGCGCTCTACCACTTCCAGCCATACGCTGCGCACGGCGCCGGTATAGGTTTGGTACCAGATACCGCCGCGCTTATATACATGCGACTCCTGCTTGCCGCGGGGCGTTTCGGCATCCATGGCGTCGGCGATGCGCACGGTCAGGCGGTTCACCAGGTGCAGGTTTTCCTGGCGTAGCTCGTAGGAAAACGACGTATACTCGCCGTAGTGCACATCCTCGCCCTCAATGGTGCGAAGCAGACGACCATTGAGCCACACCCGCGTCTCGTAGCCGCAGGCCCCAAAGGTCAGCTGAAGCATGGTGCGTGAATGCTCTATCGACTCATCCAGCTCGGGCAGCGTGAATTCGCGCTCGTACCAAGCCACTACTTTATCGTGCCAGCCGGCGGAGTGGGGTTGGTCTTTGGCCTGCGCCATGTGCTCCTCAATAGAGCCCGGCCATTGCGCGGTATGCTTATAATCGTAGCCCAGGTACCAGCCGTCGGGCAGACCCGCGTCGGCCTCGTCGATAGCGAAGCGCCATTCCCCGTCGAGCAGCGAATAGGAATTGAACCGTAATACGGCCCTGGGTAGGGGGTTGGCGAGGTCTTCGGTCAGGCGGTCTTCTTCTTTGCTGACCGAAAAGCCGTAGTTGGAATGATCAAGATCCATACGGGCGGGGTTAAGGGTAGGCGGGGCGAGAACGAATGAGGGGTGGTACTTCTTGTAGGAGTTCCTGAATTTGCCCCCCAAGACCTCCATACGGCCTAATTCGTTTCGTGTATGAATTTATGGGAAAGAACCTGTACGTTCATCCGGGCTTGCATCTTAGCTAGGTACGGCGGGGCCTAGCTCAACCTTGCAAAACCCGCCAAAGGGGAATGTGAAAATATAGAGGCACACTGTTTGTAGAAATAAGCTACATTTCATTAAAGTCAGTTCAACAGCTTCGGGCCTGCAGGTATTCCATGAGCTACTGAATTGAATATTTTTGTGACAGCTGGATCATACGCATAGCTATAACCATGAAAAGTATTTGTACTCTCGTTTTGGTGTTTTGTACAGCGCTGGCATTCGGCCAGACGAAAACACCAGCTACGACTTCAGCCCCTGCACCGACCGTCAACTTTTGTGGACAGAATATAGAAGTGGCCGGGGGCTGCGCCAGCACCAGCCCTTACCAGGTGAAGTGCGATAAGTACGAAATAACTTGGATGTACATGGACTACGCGGTCATGAGAACAGCCCCGGAAGAGTTTGCCAGGCAAATGAAAAAAGAGCATAAGAAAACCGACATGGCCCCTTTCGAGTGCTACATAGCCGGTAAGCCCGCCAAAGGCTATAAGCTGAGCTACATGACCGAAGCGGGCGGCATAGCGTATCAGCTCATCGTGTCGGGTGTGGCTAGTGGCCAGCCAGTGCTGGTGCAGCTGACGCTGGATATCGACCCCTACAAGAATGAAGATATTCCGGCACTGCCCCGCCAGATCGTGCAGCTGAGTCCAACAACCCAGCTTACAACCGCGAAGTAGCCGTAGCATATTATTCAAAAAAGCCCCCCAGATGACTTAGGAAGTCGGCTGGGGGGCTTTTTCGTTGTAGATCTGCGCGTAGCATTTCTCAGGTCTTCTGCTTTTTCTTTTTGGCCGCCGGAAACAGAATGTTGTTCAGAATCAGGCGGTAGCCGGGGGAGTTGGGGTGCAGGGCCAGGTCGGTGGGCTCTTCCTCTACCAAATGCTGATAGTCTTCGGGGTCGTGGCCGCCATAGAAGGTCCAGGTGCCTTTGCCCAGCGTGCCGTGCATGTAGCGTACCTCATTCGACTGCTTGTTTTCACCCATCACGATGACGTCGGACTTGACCAGGCTTTTGCGAAAAGCGGTGGTCTGGCCCATAAATCCCTTCACGGTTTTTTCGTGATTCTGGGTAAGCATGGTAGGCACCGGGTCGTACTTGGCAGAGAAGGTGAAGAGCTGAAAATAGTCGTTGTCTTCGTACACACCGCGCTCCTGGGGCTGCATATCGATGCTGGAATACTCGTACTGAAACGGGTCGCGCACGAGCTGAAAGTCTTTGAAAGCCAGCGTGCGGTTGAAGTTGAGCTTGCTTTGGGCGGTGGGGTCGGCGGGGTCGCCGTCGTACATGCTTTCCACCATGTCCAGGCCCAGGCCGGCCAAGGCAATATCATAGGAGTCGGTGGCCGAGCACATGGCAAACAAAAAGCCCCCCCCGGCAATAAACTCCTGCATTTTGACGGTCACGGCGCCTTTCATCTGGCTTACTTTGGCGAAGCCGTTGCGCTTGGCTGCGGCTTCCGAATCGCGCTGCTGCTGCTGATACCAGGGGCGGTTGCGGTAGGTAGCGTAAAACTTGCCGTACTGACCCGTAAAGTCCTCGTGGTGCAGGTGCAGCCAGTCGTACTTGGGCAGGTCGCCGCGCAGCACTTCGTCGTCGTAGATCTGGGTAAACGGGATTTCGGCGTACGCCAGCACCATTGTCACGGCATCGTCCCAGGGCTGCTTGTCCTTGGGCGTGTACACCGCGATTTTGGGCACCTTCTCCAGCTTCATGATGTCCATGTTGGCATTGGGGTCGGCTATTTCCTGCAAGATGCTGCCGTACTGGGCCGAGGAAATAACCTGAAAGCTCACCCCACGCACGGTCAGCTCGTTTTCAATGCCCGGCCCGGCGGGGCAGGAAAAAGCCCCCCCGCGGTAGTTGAGCAGCCAATCGACCTCCACCTGCTTGCTGAGCAGCCAGTACGTGGCGCCGTAGGCTTTCAGGTGCTCTTTCTGGGCCTTATCCATCGGAATCAGAATCTGATTGGCCCAGGCGGCCACGGGCGCGCTTAGCCACAGGGCCGCCAGCAACAGCAGAAACGAAAAGCGTTGTAGGATCATCGGATTCTGAAATTCAAAAGGTGAGTTACTAGAGTCAAATCAATTAGCAATGCTAGAACAGGGTAGAGACGCATAGTTGCGTCTCCTCGTTGCTAAGGTTATTAAGCCTGAACAATACGGTTTCGGCCGTTCAACGACGAGTCACAAAATCTTGCGTCTCTACCGCGTTTGGACTAGTGAAAAAATAATCAGCGAAATTACAAAAACCAGCGTCAATCAGCGATTTAAAGGTAGTAAAACCCGGCTGGAAAGTGCCCAAAACCGGCTACCTTGCGGCAGTAGTCGTCGGGTCAAAGTAGGCTGGGAGGCTTCTTTAGGCCGTTTTGAAGGGTATACGCCGCCGGCCATTTCGTGTACGTCTTGTTGCCATCAGGCCACCTTTATGCATTTGCTAGAAAACATCCGCGAAGCTTTCCGTTCCATCCAGAGCAACCTGCTGCGCACCGTGCTGACGGCCCTCATTGTAAGCATCGGCATCATGTCGCTGGTGGGCATTCTCACCGCCATCGACGCCATCAAGTCGTCCCTGACTAACACCTTCGCCAGTCTGGGGGCCAATTCCTTTGAGCTGACGGCCAAAGGCTATACAAACCGCTTCCGGCGCGGCGGCGTGCAAGGGCGCACGTATCCGGCCATCAATTATTTACAGGCCCGGCAGTACAAAGAGCGCCTCGGCGACGATGCGCAGGTAGGCATATCCGCCTTCATCACCGGCGCGACCGAAGTAAAAGCGGGCGGCCTCAAAACCAACCCTAATATGCAGGTGGTGGCCGGCGATGAGAACTACCTGCGCATTCAGAGCTACAATCTGGAGGATGGCCGCGCCTTCTCGCCTTCCGAGCTGGAGGTGGGCGCCAATGTGGCCATTGTGGGCCCCGAAATCAAGGACAAGCTTTTCCCCAATCAATCTGCCATTGATCAGTACGTGTTCTTTCTGGGTCAGCGTTTCCAGATTATCGGGCAGCTCGAAGCCAGCGGCAGCGGCATGGGCGGGGGCGGGGGGGCCGACCGGCTCGTGCTCATCCCGCTGATTACCGGCAACCAGTTGCCCCGGCAGCGCGCCCTCACCTTCGACATCAAAACCGCCACCACCGACCCCGACAACCTCACCTTTATTATGGGGCAGGCCACCGGCATCATGCGCGCCGTGCGCGGCGACCGGCTCGGGCAGGAAGACTCGTTTGAGCTGGAACGTAGTGACTCGGCCGTAGCCACCCTCGACAGCCTCTCGGGCAACCTGCGTACGGGGGGCTTTATCGTGGGCTTTATTACGCTGCTCGGGGCCAGCATCGCCCTCATGAACATCATGATGGTATCGGTGACGGAGCGCACCCGCGAAATCGGGATTCGCAAGGCCCTGGGCGCTACGGCCCTTCAGATTCGCCAGCAGTTTCTCATCGAAGCTATCGTGATTTGCGTGATGGGCGGCGCTTTGGGAATCGTGCTGGGCGTGGCCGGCGGCAACGCCATTTCGCTCTTTATTCCCGGCGGCGGCGCGTTTTTGGTGCCCTGGCTCTGGATGATAATTGGCCTGGTGATTTGCGTGAGCGTGGGGCTGGCCTCGGGCTACTACCCGGCCAGCAAAGCCGCCGGCCTCGACCCGATTGAGTCGCTGCGCTACGAGTAAAGCCGTTGGTTACAGATGTCACACTATTGCACCGGTGACCGAAGTTGTAGGAACGCGCCACGGCGCGTTCGGACGTTGGACGTTACCAGGAGCGGCTGTTCAACGGTTGAACGCGCCACGGCGCGCTCCTACAGCACCCTGTTTGCCCTTTACTTCGTTCCAGTTGCCGCGGCTGCGGAACTCCTGCGCGTCGTCGATACCATTTTTGATTGCGTCCATTGGGGGAATAACTGAAGTGAAAAACGCAGGAATGTTCCTGCTACGGTAGCGCTTACGGTCGGGCTCCGATGCCCCACATAAGCTACTAGTAGACAACCATTTCCGTGTTGGGTGAGTAGTGCAGGAGGTACTCTTCTTGTTCTCACCCAGCTCCCTTAGCCCATGACCGGTTACTTTTTCCCCAGCCACTATCGTCTGTTGTTTTTAACTGCCGCCCTGCTGTTTGTCATCAGTTTGAGCCAATGCGGGGTCAGCGAGCAGGTGCAGCAGGCCAAAGCCTTTGAGGGAGCCCAGTTTCGGCTAGTTTCCGTGGAGCAGGCTACCCTGGCCGGCATCGATGTGACCCGGGTGCGCGGAGCCGGCGACCTGAGCACCGTGGACCGGGCCCGCCTGGCAGTGGCCTACGCTACCGGCAACCTGCCCCTGCGTATGCGCGTGAACCTGGAGGTGCGCAACCCTAACGACGAGACCGCCGCCCTCAACGCCTTTGACTACATCGCGCTTATCGACGGCAAGCAGGTAGCCACCGGCCGCACCACCGAGCGCATCGAGGTGGCTCCCAAGGGCGTAACCCTGGCCCCGATCAACCTGGAAAGCAACCTGCGCGAAAGCATGGGCGAGCAGTCGGGCGAAGCCCTGGCCAATCTGGCGCTGGGCCTGGCCGACCGCGACCGGCAGCCCCTGCGCCTGACCCTGCGCCTCAAGCCAACCTTCGTGACCAGCAGCGGCCGTACTATTTCGCCCCCCGGCTACGTGACCGTGGATAAGGAGTTTACCGCCAGCGAAGTACTCGATGCCGTTGACCGCCGCGACTCGCTCAGCCGCCGCCCTAGGCCGTAAGGTAGTAGCTTAGCCAACGCCACGCTCTGCCCTAGCCCCAGAAGGGGCAGAAGAGCTTGTACTTTCGGCTCAACAATAAAAAAAG
>NZ_FWWW01000075.1 GCF_900176135.1 Hymenobacter roseosalivarius DSM 11622
GGAATATTCCGGGGGGCTTTTTTGTGTTCTCCTAAGGCCATTCGGCTTTGGCCAAGTAGCTTGGAATTGGCCTGTCAGGAATAGGCTGTTTGCTGCTTGTAACGCCGACTACGCAACATTCTGGCCTTTAATTCAAGTGTGTAAAAGGCTTAAGAATCTCCGGAGCGCTGCTGAAGTATGTATCGTAGTGAGCTGAGTTTGCAAGTTGACCTGCTTTAAGTAGAATAGCTGTTGCGTTTTACAAACGGTGTAGAGACGCGTAGTCGCGTCTCCTCGTTGAACGGTTTTGTTCGGGCGGCGCGAGCGAGGAGACGCGACTACGCGTCTCTACACCGTTTGTACAGCTACCATGATGCGACACGCGAAGTAAGGGCCACAAAAAAAGCCCCCCACCTAGTGAGGAGCCTGTTTTGGAAAGAAGGAGATACGCTTTCTACTGAGTCAGCTCGCCAAGGGCGCCGGGCAGAAACTTTATAAGCTCGTCAACCTGGGAGCGCGTGAAATTGCCGGATACGGCTATCAGAGCGAAGGATTCGGGAACGGCTTCTACGTTGCCGGTAGCAACCAATTCTGGTACCCGGTCGCCTTGCTGGCGAATGGCGTAGCGCGTGATGGTTGTGCTGGCCGAATCGGCGGATACGGGGATGGAAGTGTACCGCTCACTGGCCAGCAGGCCGTCTACTTCCTTATTAAGACCAGCCGCTACCAGGCGCTGGGCCCGATCGGTGGTGGGTGTGAAGGTAAGCATGCGGATTTCGCGCACCGAAGTCAGGGCCTGCGCCAGCTCATTATTGCCCCCCAGCTTGCCCAGGCGCGCCAGCAGCAACCGAGTGGTGAAGCCCGCCGACAGGGTGGTAGCCTTGAAGCCGGAACGGTTCTCGTATTTGCGAAAAAACTCAGCTACCGTGCGGGCAGGCGTTTCGGGGCCGCTTGTGCGGCAGCTTACAGTGAGGGCGAGGCCCAGTACGGCAACGAGCGAAAGCAGACGTAGTTTGGTATACATAAGGGAGCAAAGGAGATTTGGCTCCGCATACGTAGCTTGGCAGCGGCCCGTTCGCCCTGTGGTATTAATCGAAGGAAACAGTATTCAGAAAAAACACGTCGCGCCCCGCGCCTCGGGGAGTGCGTACGTGTTGGTAGCCAAAGGTCAAAAATCGGCTGCCGTACCACGCCAGCATGCCCTCGTAGTTGGTGCTGCCTAGCTTCTCCTTACTCTCCGGGTTAATCGGCTGCAAAGGCATTACCAAGTCATTGGGTGAGGGCAAGGTGCGGTCGATGATTTTATAATGGATATTTTCCTCTTCCAAATACGTCATTACGAGGCGCTGGCCATCGGGCATGGGTCGTAGCCGCACTGTTTCTTCCAGCTCATACGATTCGGCATCTTTCAAAACGAAGGTATTGTCCCAGAGTAGGTTGCCGCGCCGGTCGAAGCCGCACACAATGGCGTGGGTCGTATGATAGCCGTCGAACTGCCGGTACCGGGTGCCTACCATGCCGGGGCCGTAGCTGTCGCTGCGGTAGCGCGGGTAGTACACCTCCGCTACCAGTACGTAGCCGTTTTGGAAAGGCAGCAGGTCGTGCACGAGCAGGCGGTAGCGCAGGGGTAGCTCACGGTTGGCGGCCCGGCGCTCCTGACTGCGCTGCTGAATCCGGGCCGCACGGGCCGGCTTCAGGTAATCAAAAAAGTGCTTCAGACGCGTGAAATCGTAGAAGCGTAGGGACTGCCGCACGCCGGTTGGAGTGGTGCCTGCCGTGAGATCAGCCGAAAAAAGGCCCTGAGAGTAGCGCGGGTCGCGTAGGGTGTACGTGCCGGCTAGCATACGGTCCGAGCTGTCGCCGAGACTGACCTGGGCGGTTATCAGGCTGCGCTCGCTCTCTGTTTGGACAAACTCGGAGTTGAGTAACTGGCCATCGGCCGACAGCTGCTTTAGCTGCAAGCGCGATTTTACCCCATTCGACTGCCGCATAATTATCTCGGCGCGCTTGGTAGCGGAGTCGGTGAGAAAGGTGAGTTCGGTGGTCAGCGGCTCGTACACCGACGGTAGCAGCTGGTGCTTGCCGGCCTTCATGTCCAGCCTGACTATCGTCATGTGCTGATCCAGGAGCACTGTTACAAACAGATTGCCCGCTAATACTTTCTGGTCGAGCACGTCGCGGGTTACCTCAGTATCAAATTTAACCAAGGTTACGTCGCCCGTTCGACCATCGAGGCCCGCTACCAGCAAGCGCTCCGGGGCGTAGCGCGACTGAAATAGCGCATACACCGCCGTCGCCTCAGCGCTCATCAGCTTGAATTCGTACTCAATCGGAATCTCCAGGTTGCGCGAGCCAAGATCCTTAAGCTGGTGGTCGAATTTTTGGAAAGTATAGCTAGTGCGTGAGCCAATGAAAACATCTTTCTCCACCAACAGTACCACGCTGCTGTCTTCGGGGATGGCCAGCACTTGCACATCTGTATCGTATTGGGTGAAGGGCAGCTCCAGGCGAGCGGGCTGGCTAGGAGCAATGGAAAGCTCGGGTGCCTGGGCTAACAACGGCCGCCCTGCTACCACCAGAGTCATAATTCCCAGCCATCCGACTATTCTATTTTTCATAGCTACCATGCGCCCTATTCGCTGTGACGCTTAGTAAGATACGACGGAGACGGCATAAAGTCACGCGGCGCGGAAGGTTGTGGGGGGCTTTTTGCGAATGGTTACGCGGCCAGTAAGCAAGCCAACGCCGAAAAAAGCCCCCCAACCCGCGCATAAGCTAAAAAGCCTGCCTTACGGATAATAGACAGGCTTTTCAACGCAGAAATAGTTAGCTTCCCAGCTCCAGCACCACATCAAACTCCTCACTGCGCAGCGGCATCACCGACAGGCGCGACTGGCGCAATAAGCCAATCTGGCTCAGGCGTGCGTCGAGCTTTATGGCAGCCAGCGACACAGGACGGGGTAAGGGTTGGTGCGGGCGCAGCGCTACGGCCACCCAACCACTTTCGGGCGGCGCGGTGGCATCGGGGGCGGCGGGGGCAGCTACCTCGGCCATGCCCACCACAGTTTTGTCGGTTACGCTGTGATAGAAAAGAACCAGGTCGCCGGGCTGCATCTGCTGCAGGTAGTTGCGGGCCTGGAAGTTGCGGACGCCAGTCCAGTCGGTGTGCCCGTCGCGCACAAAGTCAGTCCAGGAATAAGCCGCAGGTTCGGATTTAACAAGCCAGTAATTCACTTCAAAAATAAGACAGCTGGAGAGTAAGGAAAAACAACGCACAACAAAGCCCGGCAAAAGAAGCCCTAAATTTCTTTAGAATCGCTTTTGCCGGGCTTTGCTGCCTCCCAACAGTCGTGAGAGAGTACTTATCGCAGGCGCAATACAACCAGCTTATCGTTCTCGACGCGCAGCACGCGCAATCGAAACGGTGGGCGCAGCTCCGCGTTGTCGAGCGTCATCGTCAGGATATCCTGGTTTTCCTGCATCGATGCCCAGCGACCAACATGGGCCTCCGGGGCATCGGCGGGGCCGAAAGTGTAGAATGTAAACTGCCCATCCTTATCAAAGCGCAGCCCATCCAAGTAAACAGGACCGTAGCGGGGCACACCGGGGGGCATTATATAGCCCTGGGGCCGATAGATAACCGTGTCGCCGGGGTGGGCTTCGTGCGAGTTGTACCAGGAGCGACCGTAGAGCGGCCCCGTCGGTCCCTCCGGGTTTAGCGTCATCAGGTCACCCACGTTTTCGGTACAAGCTCCCAATACCATAGCCACGAGGACGGTCAGGAGCGTAAGGGTAAAAATGCGCATAGTTGAATATAAAACAGAACAGAAGCAGGAGTCGTAAGCTGAATGAAAGGTTGCAGGGCTATTGCGGCAAGTGTCGAACTTTTAATAAATCCTTTTCCAACGATACAATTTCGAGCCGGTAGCCTGGCTCGTCTTTACTGTCAAACGTAATGTGGAGTACGTTCTCGCTTTCTGCTTTCCACTGGCCTTTACGTCCTTCAAGGCCATCAGTGGGGGCAATGTCGTACCGCGTAAAGAGGCCATTATGCTCGAAGTTGAACCCCGTACGGCCGCGTGAAGGGCCAAACGAATACGTATTGGGCCGGTATACTTCTATATTTTCTATATCCTCCTCGTGGGCGTGCAGCCAGGTACCTTCAAGCAAAAGCAGCTGCGGCGACTTGCGCGGGTCGGGTTTGCACGTTACGGCCAGCAGCAACACGCTCAGGCAGCAAAGCAGAGAAAACAGGCGCATGACAACAGCGTAAAAGTGAGAAATAGGCGGGCAAATTATTGGCTTCCAGTTTACAATCAATAGTTGTACCCGAAAACGCTATTCACCCTTATTCACGCATATTATTTAAAACATACTATTTCCCAACCCTGTACCTTTACCTTCCTTCTCCATCCCCCGCTGGGGGGCAAATTCTGCTTCTGTTTTGGACAATCGCGCCCTGATTCGCGCCTTCCGCCTCGCGGCCTCGCTGCTGGAACTGCACGACGAAAATCCATTTAAAATTCGGGCCTATGAAGGTACCGCTGCTGCCTTGGAGCGCCTGGAGTTTCCGGTGGCCGAGGTAGAGCGCACCGGCCTGCCCGACCGCACGGGTCTGAGCAAAACAGCCGCCGCCCGTGTGGCCGAAATGCTGGACACCGGTACCTTTGAGGAGCTGACGCGCCTGCTCAGCATCACGCCGCCCGGTGTGGTCGAGATGCTGAACATCAAAGGCATCGGCCCCAAAAAGATTCGTATGCTGTGGCGCGAGCTGGGCGTAGAAAGCTCCGACGCGCTACGCGCCGCCGCCGAGCGCGACGAGGTGAGTAAGCTTAAAGGGTTTGGCAAAAAGACTCAGGATGCCATTCTGCAAGCCCTCGAATTCAGTGACCAAAGCCGGGGCAAGCTGCTGTATCCGCAAGCCGAAGAACTGGCCAAAGATCTGGTTGTGCGCTTGCAGGAGGCGTTGTTTACGGAGTCGGTGGCCGTGGCAGGGGAAGTGCGCCGCCGCCTGGAAGTGGTGGAAAATGTGGTGCTGGTAGCGGCCACCGCCCAGCCGGAGAAAGCGCATAAGCTGCTGAATTCTTTGGATGGTCTGACGGCCGACCCTTTGCGCTCGGGGCCGTTTGCGTGGCGCGGCACGGCTACGACTTCGGGCGTAAAAGTGGAAGTGCTGCTGGTAGCTAAGGACGATTTCACGAATCAGCTCTTTTTGCTGACGGGTGCCGAGGCCCATCTATCCGAAATATTTGTCCCCCAGGCCGCGCATGGCCAACCGGCCACGCTGCGGCAGCTGCTGAAAAAGGAGCGTTTCTACCAGGAAACGGCCATCTACGAAAAAGCCGGCCTCCAATACGTGGAGCCCGAACTCCGCGAAGGACTCGGCGAACTAGCGCTAGCCAAAGAGCATAAGCTGCCTAAGCTGCTGGAAGATGCTGACCTGCGCGGCAGCGTGCACAACCACAGCAACTACTCCGATGGGGCGCACACGCTGCGCCAAATGGCGGAGTTTCTGCGGGATGAAGGCTACGAGTACCTGGGCATCTGCGACCACTCGCAGGCCGCGCACTATGCCAATGGCCTCAGCCCCGAGCGGGTGCACCAGCAGCAGCACGAGATAGATGAGCTGAACAAAGAGCTGGCGCCCTTCCGCATTTTCAAAGGCATTGAAAGCGACATTCTCGGCGACGGTGCTTTAGATTATCAGCCCACCGTGCTGGCGTCGTTTGACTTTGTGGTGGCCTCGGTACACAGCAACCTCAAAATGGACGAAGCCCGCGCCACCACGCGTCTGCTGCGGGCCATTGAAAACCCGTATTGCACAATGCTCGGGCATCCTACCGGGCGCCTGTTACTGCGCCGGGAGGGCTACCCGATTGACTACAAAGCCGTCATTGACGCCTGTGCTCAACATGAGGTTGTCATTGAGATAAACGCTAACCCGTGGCGGCTGGACCTGGATTGGCGCTGGGTGCGCTACGCCCTCGATCAAGGTGTGAAGCTGAGCATCAACCCCGATGCGCATCATACCACCGGCTACGCCGATATGCGCTACGGTGTATTTATGGGGCGTAAAGGCGGTCTAACGAAGGAAATGACGTTCAATGCAATGTCGCGTGAGGAGGTAGCCGCGTACTTTGCCCAACGGAAAGCTAAGATTAAGCCGGCTGAGGAGTTTAAAACGACTTTGTTTTAATGGGGGCTCGGGCTGCCGTTAAATAGCTTATGAAGATTCTTGTTCTGCGCTTTTCCTCCATCGGCGACATCGTGCTGACAACGCCCGTGGTGCGGGCGTTGAAGCAACAGGTGGCGGGTGCGCAGGTGCATTTTTGTACCAAGCCGGCTTACCGCGGTATCATCGAGCCAAATCCGTACGTGGAGAAGGTGCATTATCTCACCGGTTCGCTCACGGAGCTGGTAAACGAGCTAAAGGCCGAGCGTTTCGACTACATCATCGACCTGCATAATAACCTGCGCACTCACCTGCTAAAGCTGCGCTTAGGAGTACCCTCGTCGAGCCTCGACAAGCTGAATGTGCGGAAGTGGCTGCTGGTGAACCTGAAGATAAATACCCTGCCGCACCAGCATATCGTGGACCGCTACCTGGCCGCCGCCTCGCCTCTGGGTGTGCGTAATGATGGGCAGGGGCTGGATTATTTCATTCCTGCCAGGGATGAAGTGAGCCTCGATACGCTACCTGCCGACTTTCAGCGTGGGTACGTTGCCTTTGCTATAGGGGCGCAGCATGCCACCAAGCGTCTGCCCGTCGAACGCATTATTGAGCTGTGCGGGCTGTTGCGCCGTCCGGTGGTGCTGCTCGGCGGCCCAGAGGACGAAACAACTGGTCACGTAGTGGAGCTGGCCTTTGCTAAGCAAGCCGCTGCCTCGCCGCCACCCGCGCGCAAAGTGCCCGACAGCCCCTATTATTTCCCGTCGGAGGCCAGCACCGCTTATGCGCCCCAAACCGTTATTTACAACGCCTGCGGGCAGTATTCGCTCAACCAATCAGCTTCATTGGTGCAGCAGGCGCAGCTAGTCGTGAGCCACGACACGGGCCTGATGCATATTGCCGCGGCCTTCAAAAAAGATATTTTCAGCGTGTGGGGTAATACGGTGCCCGAGTTTGGGATGTATCCTTACCGCACCGAATTCCGCATTCTGGAAAGGCCGGGGCTTTCGTGTCGGCCCTGTTCCAAGATTGGCTACGAAAAATGCCCCCTGGGACACTTCAAGTGTATGCGCGAAATTCAATTTGATCTGGATTTGCCCCCCACGCGTGATGGGCGTTAAACCTTGATGAGCCTGAGTTGAGTGAGCCTCTAAGGCAGAAATAGGCGTAATAAACGGATAAAAACGGTATCTTTTATCCTTGCTATCACTCTTATTCCGTTCATTATGGCTGAAAATTCCGCGAAATCAGTGCTCGTGAAAGTGGGTGCTGACGCCCTGCTGGCCGACGTGCAGGCTGGTCGCCACACATATGTGCTGGATGAGCCCGAAGAGGTAGGTGGCCAGGACAGGGGCCCTACGCCGTATGATATGCTGCTTTCGGCTCTGGGAGCTTGCACCGCCATTACCCTCCGCCTCTATGCCGACCAGAAAAAATGGCCTCTGGAAGCAATTGAAGTGCGCTTACGCCACCAGCGCGTACATCGCACCGACTGTGAGCAGTGCGAACAGGAAGGCCGGATGTTGGAGGAAGTGGAGAAGGAACTGCGGCTGGTAGGGCCGCTCACGGCGGAGCAGCGCCAACGCCTGGAGGTGATTTCGCAGAAATGCCCCGTACAGAAAACCCTGATGAGTGGCTTACACATCAAAACCCATCTTGTGCCTGAGAGCAACTGATTCTTCGTCTAAAGCCGCTTTTTGTGGAAGCTAAATCGCCTTGCGTTCACCTCAGTAGCGTAACTGCCATTATCGAGGATGAGCAGTATGTGTGCCCCGAATGCGTAGCCTTGGGCGACGAGTGGGTGCACCTGCGCGTGTGTCAGACTTGCGGCCATGTGGGCTGCTGCGACAACTCCAAAAATAAGCACGCTACCCGCCACTTTCACGCTACCAATCATCCCGTCATAACCTCCGCTGAACCCGGCGAACGGTGGGCCTGGTGCTACGTGGATAGTGCGTTTGCTGAGTATTAGTCTGAACCACGGATTACGTGGATTTTGTAGCTGGCCTTGTACTGACTTCTCCAGGTTTTCTGTTAAAGTTATTTGCCAAAAAAGCCCCCCAGAAATAGTTCTGGGGAGCTTTTTTTAAGTTAAGGAACCATCCGCAAAATCCGTGACATTCGAAAAATCCGCGTAACCCGTGGTTCAGACGATCTTATCGAACCCACAGTAGCTGTGTAGCGCTTTGGGTAAGTGAATGCCGTCCTCCGCCTGATTATTTTCCAGCAAAGCGGCTACGATACGGGGCAACGCCAGCGCCGAACCATTAAGGGTGTGCAGAAGCTGGGTTTTGCTGCCCTCGGCCCGGTAGCGCAGCTTGAGGCGGTTGGCCTGGTACGTTTCGAAGTTGCTGGCCGAGCTTACCTCCAGCCACCGGCCTTGGGCCGCACTCCACACCTCCAGGTCGTAGGTAAGGGCCGACGTGAAGCTCATATCGCCGCCGCAGAGGCGCAGCACGCGGTAGGGCAGCTCCAGCTTTTGCAGTAAGCCCTCAATATGCGCCCGCATCTCTTCCAGAATACCATAGCTCTGCTCAGGCAAGGCGATTTGCACAATTTCTACTTTGTCGAACTGGTGCAGACGGTTGAGACCCCGCACGTCGGCACCCCAGGAGCCGGCCTCGCGCCGGAAGCAGGGCGTGTAACCCGCATTGCGAATGGGCAGCTTATCGATGGCAATAATCTCATCGCGGTAGAGATTGGTAATGGGTACCTCGGCCGTCGGAATCAGGTAGAGATTATCCTGGGCGTCGTGGTACATCTGACCGTCTTTGTCGGGCAGCTGGCCCGTGCCGTAGCCCGAGGCTTCATTTACCAGAATAGGCGGCTGCACCTCAACGTAGCCGGCCTCCCGCGCTTCATCCAGGAAAAAGTTGATGAGCGCGCGCTGTAAACGGGCTCCCTGACCTTTATATACGGGAAAACCCGCCCCACTTATTTTGTTGCCCAGCTCAAAGTCAACAATGTCATACTTCTTGATCAAATCCCAGTGGGGGAGGGCCGTGGGGGGCAAATCCGGCTTGATGCCATGCTCCGATACTACTTCATTATCCTGCGGAGTACGGCCCACGGGTACGCTGCTATGGGGCAGGTTAGGCAGCTTGAGCAACAGCTGCTGCAAAGCAGTTTCTACCTGGCTTAGCTCATCGGCGTAAGTTTTTATGTCAGCTTTGAGGGTTGCGGTGCGGGCTTTCAGGTCCTCGGCACTGGCTTTGTCGCCGCTCTTCATCAGGCCCCCAATCTGGCGAGCCAGCTCATTCGCTTCAGCCTGAGCCGAGTCGTGGGTGGTTTGCAGCTGGCGGCGGCGCTGGTCGAGGTTGAGAATGGCCGTAACGTCGGCTTCAGCGGTGGGATAGTGCTTTTTGGCCAGGCCGGCCAGCACGAGGTCAGGGTGTTCTTTTAAAACGGAAACTTGCAGCATACGGCAAAAATAGGGAAGTAGCGGAAGCTTTTATATTCGAAGCACGGGTAAATATCCATCCTGAACGAAATGCACTGCGTAGCCAAATGAGCGGGCACGAACCATTACCGCACCGCGAATGTCCTTACTATTGTGGCGAATAGCCCGAAAAAAAGCGTATCTGATTTGGCGGTTTACCCGTATTAGTCTAACATTGCGGCAACAAGCCGGCGGCTGATGCCGGGTCCGCAGTATTTTTTGCTCGCGTACGGCCCGCTTTTATTTCCAGCGCCTCCCCGAGTACCCCATTTTCCCTACGTCTTCTGTGCTTCGCGCCGCGCCGCGGTTGCCCTTTATGCCCCGGTTGGCCTGTGCTGCTCCCTATCCTGTCTTGTCTGGTATCTCCACCCCCCTTCTGCCCGTTTTCCTCCTAGTTAGTTTATGTACAATATTGAAGAATTGAAGGACCGTTTGCTTTCCGAGCTAAAAGAAATAGCGGAAAAGCTGCAGGTTGGTAACTTCAAAAAGCTCAGCAAGCAGGATCTGATTTATAAGATTCTCGATCAGCAGGCCATACTACCTGCCGATCAGCTTCCCCAGAAAATAAAGCCCGCCCACGCTAAAAATGGGGCTGACCAACCCTTCTCGGATGTGGCCGTAGCCGATGCCGTGCCAGTCGCCGCCTCTACGACTCCTGCCGCACGTCCGGCTCCAACTCGTGCCCGTGCTACCCGAAGCGCTGTTCCCACACCCGATGCAGCCGTTGATGCTGCCGTGGCAGCAGCGCCCGCTGTGGCTGTAGTGCCCGAATTAGCGCTGGCTGAAGCACCGGCTGTCGTAGAGGCCCCCACCGAAGCAACTGTGTCTGCCGACGCTGAGCCGGCAACCGAAGCTGGTGCCGCCCGACCCGTGAAGCTGTATCAGCGGCCTGAGCGCCGCCTGCGCAACGGCGTTGAGCGTAATCGCATCGAAGAAGTAACGCCTGCTACTTCGAATGACATTGACACATCGGGTGGCGACATGCCGGCTTCTCTGACCCCGGAAGGTGCTATTGAGGCTGCTGCCGATACTCACTCCGACGCAGCCGCTGCCCCTATTTCTTTTGCGCCCGGCGTGATCGCCCGTGAGCCGCGCACCGATCATCCAACTGCTCCCCGCGAGCGGGAATACCGCGACGGCCGTGAGCCCCGCGAACAGCGTGAACCACGTACGGATGCTCCCCGCGAGCGGGAATACCGTAATGACTCTCCGCGCGAGAACCGCGAGCCTCGGGATTTACGCGAGCCGCGCGACAATAATCGTGAGAATCGGGAGCCGCGCCCATTGCGTGATGCGCCCCGTGATAACCGGGAACTACGCGAGCCTCGGGAAAACCGGGAGCCCCGCGAGTTGCGTGAGCCCCGCGAACCAAGAGAAAACCGGGAGCCGCGTGAGTTGCGTGAGCCACGGGAAGGCCGCGACCAGCAGCGCCGTGATGACCGCTTTGCGGCCCGCGACCAGCAGCGTGCCCCGCGCCCCGCTGATGGCCAGCAGCCGGCCGGTCAGCAGCAGCGCCCGCGCAATGACTTTGATATTGTAGTGGATGGTGAAGGCACGTTGGAGCTTATGCCCGATGGTGGCTACGGCTTCCTGCGCTCACCTTTCTATAACTACCTCGCCTCGCCCGATGATATTTATGTGGCGCCTCAGCAGGTAAAGCAGTTTGGCTTGAAAGCTGGCGACACGGTAAAGTGCAAGATCCGGCCGCCCCGCGAAGGTGAAAAATACTTCGCGCTGGTAGGCGTAGATGGTATCAACGGCCGCACGGTAGAAGAGGCCCGCGACCGGATTCCGTTTAGTAACCTTACGCCGCTGTTTGCTGAGGAGCGCCTGAAACTGACCACAAAGTCCAGCCTGCTCAGCACCCGAATCCTGGACTTATTTGCCCCAATTGGCAAAGGCCAGCGCGGTCTGATCGTGGCCCAGCCTAAAACCGGTAAGACGGTTCTGTTGCAGGAAATCGCTAACGCTATTTCTGAAAACCACCCCGAAGTTTATCTCATCATTCTGCTTATCGACGAGCGGCCGGAAGAGGTGACCGACATGGCCCGCTCGGTGAAAGCCGAGGTGCTCAGCTCCACCTTCGACGAAACGGCCGACCGCCACGTCAAAATTGCCAGCATTGCTTTGGACAAAGCCAAGCGCCTCGTAGAGTGCGGCCACGATGTGGTGATTCTGCTCGATTCCATTACACGTCTGGCCCGTGCGTACAACACGGTGCAGCCGGCTTCGGGCAAAATCCTGTCGGGTGGTGTGGATGCCAATGCATTGCACAAGCCCAAGCGCTTCTTCGGGGCGGCCCGCAATGTGGAGAATGGCGGCTCTCTGACCATTATCGCCACGGCCCTGATTGAAACCGGCTCCAAGATGGACGAGGTTATCTTCGAGGAATTTAAAGGAACCGGCAATATGGAATTGCAGTTGGACCGCAAGCTGGCCAACAAGCGCATCTTCCCGGCTATCGACGTGCCGGCTTCCGGCACGCGCCGCGAAGATTTGCTCATGGGCAAAGAAGAGCTGAGCCGCATTTGGGTGCTGCGCAAGTTCATGTCCGACATGACGGCCGTAGAAGCTATGGAGTTCCTGAAGGACCGCATCAAAGACACCAAGAACAACAACGAGTTCTTGATGTCTATGAACGGCTAGTATATTGCTTAAATAATAAAAAAGCCCCCCGGAAATATCCGGGGGGCTTTTTTGTGCATACGGACTGATTGTGCCATTAAGTAAGAAGTCAAGTCTAAGAACCAAATTAGCTTCTTGAATACCTTGCTAACATGATTCGATATATCATGAACCAAAACACACCGAATACCACTGACTGCGCTAACAAAATTACAGCATAACTATCAGGCCCCATATAGGCGATTCCAAAACCAATGAAGCTGACAGATAGTGTTACTAAAAGGCCTAGCATTACCCAATCACCATATAGTGGAGGGTACAGGCATAGAACACTTGCTGTCCCTAGTCCAACGTATAAAAATGATATAACAAATGAGTTTTTGAAAGCACGGTTCTGCAAATCAGTCATCTTGTCGATTGGTTTCAAAGGTAGAACTGGGTAAATATATAGGTACTTGCCTCGCGCCCGCCGAAGGCGGTACTTTGTACAATGGAAAACACGCCTGACCTCCCCGAACTGTTATACATCTTTGATCCGCTCTGTGGCTGGTGCTATGGCATGACGCCCATAATCCAGCGCGTGCGCACCGAACTAGCGGGCCAGATTCAGGTATCGGTGCTCAGCGGCGGTATGGTGACTGGCGAGCGAGTGGCTCCCTTGCGCGCCAAGTGGAATTACATCAAGAATGCCCTGCAGGATGTGGAGCGGGCGGCTGGAGTGCGTTTTGGTGAGGCGTATCTTCGGCTGGGAGAGGAAGGCAGCGTTATTCAGAACTCCGAGCCGCCCTGCCGCGCCCTTACCGTTTTTCGGCAGCTGAATACCGACCCCAGCCGCGTCATCGATTTCGCCCACGACATCCAGCAGGCGCATTATTTCCACGGCCAGGATTTGACTGATCCGGCTATCTACTCTGCGCTTGTCGCGCCTTACCAGATTGATGCGGCCGAGTTTCAGCGTCGCTTGACCTTGCCCGAAACGGCTACCGCTACCCGCCAGGAATTTGCGGCCGTAGAGCGCATTGGAGTCCAGGGATTTCCGACGACAATATTGCGCGCAGGCCAGCAGGGCTATGTGCTAGCGCGGGGTTTTCAGTCGTATGAGGCGTTCAGCAAAGCCGTACGACAGGCCTTACAGCAGGCTACGGAAGAGCAGTAATAGCAAGATTCAATTTAGCTGCGCGTTCAGTAAGCACCTCGTTGCTTTAAGCTTGGTGTCAGCCGCCGACGCTGCCAATTCGCACCACCTGCTGTTTCAGTGGCGACCAGGCTATGCGGCGGCCATCTTCTTTGCCAACCAAATACTGAAAGCCAATGGAATCGGGGCGGCGCAGCAGGTCGTCCCAGGTCGTGCGGTCGATGGTATCAGCCTGGTAGGTGTCTTTGGCCGTAACGGCAGGCGTGCGGAAGTTTTTATCCGCAAAAAAATCGTCCATGCGGCGGCGCACAAAAGGTTCGCGCTCGGCCTGCGTGGCGGTGTTGCCTTTCATTTCATATACCATAGACGCCTCCAGATCGGCGGCAGAAAGCACTTCACGAAAAATTGTTTCGCCGCCGGAATTGGTAATGGTAAACGTTGCTTCGCCCGCCAGCAGACAAGGGCCGCGCAGCACCAGCTTAAATTCATCCTCAGCAGAGGGGGAGGAAAATCGCCGCTGCCGCTGCACCGTTTTGAGCGTGTCCGATTGGGCATTGACGGCGGGCGCGCGAGTCGTGTCCAGAGGCTCGGCCGGGGCGGCAACAATGGCCGTATCCGACGACTCAATACGCGTTGAATCGGGCCTGGAGCAAGATCCGAGCACAAATAGCAGTAAAACCGAACAGAGGGCGTGACGCATATAGTAAGACAACTTGGAGGCTGTTTCCCATACGTAACCACTTGTATTACTGTTCTGGGGGGCTTTTTTAGGACAAATTTCTGCGTCCGTCACTACTGAGTTACCCAATGTCTTAGCACCAGCATCAGCCCGAAAGCCGCACTCAAACACAGCGACGACACCTGATTCATGCGCATGGTGCGCTCGAAGTTGGCCGCCGAGGCATCGGACCAGACCAGAAAAGCCCAGCGGCTGAATAAGGCCACTATCGGCCCGGTAGCTATCAGGAAAATAATCAGGTTGCGGAGCTCGGCGCGCCACCAATACGTAAAACCCAGCAGCGCCGCCCCAAACAACAGCCCCACCGCCGCAAACACAAACGTACCCCGGATGCCCAGCACCAGGCTCAGGGTTTGGTCGCCGCGCTGCCGGTCTTCCTGGTGCTGATACACCTGCGTCAGCGGGTAGGAGCCGCACAAAAACAGGGTGCTCACCAGCGCGAGCAGCAGGTTGTCGGGAGCCAGAATCTCCCTAGAAATGCCCCCCGCGCCTACCTGAGTCATCAAAAACGTAAACGCGCCCTGAAACACCACCACCACTAGCGTACTCAGTAGCGGGTATTTCTTCAGCCGGATGCCCTCGTAGCTGTAGGCTTTGGAGATGAGCAGATACACGGCCACCAAACCCGCAAACAGCGGGCTGAGGAGCCAGGCTCCTCCCACAGCCAGCGCATCGAACAGCCACACCAGATGCAGCAGTTCCTGAGATACTTTGGGGGGCTTTTTGAGGCCGCCGATGCTGCCCTCGTCGCGGTCGTAGTAGGAGTTGTAGCCGTTGGAGGCCGGGTAGGCCAGCACATGGAGTACTATGAACACGCCCACCGCCCTCCACGGACTAAACGGCTGCCGCAAGGCGCTCAACCCAAACCAGAATACCGGCATCAGGTACACCGAAAAGGGAATGCGCAGCAACGGCGCGGCGCGGCGGTAGGCGAGAAGCATAAAGAGGCGAAAAACGGTAAGCGCGCAAGGTACGGTAGCCGGCCGGAGTGGTAGCACAACTTCAAAGTCGTACTACCACTAGAGTTGTACGACTTTCGCGTAAGCAGGCATCCGCAACGATAGTGGTACTACGACAGAAAGAGGCGTAGTACCACCTCAATCAAATGAATTTACACTTCCTTCGGCCAGCCCACTAAGTACGTAACCTGCGAGCCGGACCAATGCTTCACCTTGCCCGCCCGCCACTCAAATTTGCCCCCCAGATCGGCTTTACGTGCCAAGTCAAGCAGCTGAGCCGTTGGGTACATGCGTAGGATAGATACCGTCCCGTCCCAGATGGTGCAAAGCGGAATCAGGGGAATGATGAAAGTGAAAAACAGGCGACTCAGGCGAAATGGCGCCATAAATGACGTGGCCAACATCTGCATAATGGGCAAAACCGTCCAGGCCAGCAGGATTTCGTGCCAGTGCTTACCGGCGCCCTCAAACACGCCAATCCCTGCGCCCTGCCGCACGGCATCAGCCAGAATAGCCTCGGCCGCTGCGGGCCGAAAATGGTGAAAAGCGGAGAAGATGGTGCGAAACCCGGTGAGATGAGCGGGCACCGCCGTGGCATCCACCGCCGCTGTTTCGTAGCCAATTTGCCCCCCGGAGCTTTCCTGAATGCCTTGCCAGGCGCTGGGCTGCGGGTACAAATCGGTGAGGGTAACGCGGAGGCTGGTTAGGCCAGGCAGCTGGCGCAGCGCCCGCGCTACGCCGTCGGTGCCGCCGCCCGCGCCCGCGCCGAGTTCGAGCAGATGGAGCTGCTGAGTTTTCAGGAGCGCCTCCTGAAGCACCGGCACCAGCGGCTGATAAATGCCCAGGTGGCTGGTCATGAAGCGCAGATAGTCCATCATACCCGCCCGAATAACGCCGGGGAACCATGGTTGATCTTCAAACTCGAAAAGGTGGAGGCGGAGCTTCACAGAATAAAGGATTAGGGCGTTTTACTGCGAATAGTCCGCAGCCGTAGAGACGCGACTACGCGTTTCTACGGCTGCGGACTGGCAAAAAGAAAAATTTTCAGCGTGCATGGTTGCGAATCAGCCTAATCTTTATCAGCTTTGCAAAACAAAGTGCTTTTAAATTCTATGAACTCAGCCGTCGATCCGCTCGCCCAGCTTACTGAGATTCGCGCCATCATGGAACGCTCGTCGCGCTACTTGTCGCTAAGTGGCCTGTCGGGTATTGCGGCGGGCGTGGTGGCGCTGGTGGGCGTAGGCGTTGGCTATTGGTATGTGGGGCGCGAATACGGCAGTACGCAGGACTTTGTGCGCGTGATGCAGAGCTCAGAGGGGGAAAGGCTACGGGCGCTGCCGTTTCTGCTGGGGCTCACGGGGAGCATTATTCTGTTGGCGCTGAGCGCGGCGTATTACTTTACCCGCCGCCGGGCCCGGCATGATAAGGTACAGCTGTGGAGCCCGCTGGGGCGGCGCCTGGCCTTGAGTCTGGCTATTCCGCTGGCGGCCGGGGGGCTTTTTTGCCTGGCTATTTACCTGCAAGGCGCGGCCGGACTGGTGGTGCCGGGTATGTTGCTGTTTTATGGGCTAGCTTTGCTCAATGCCAGCAAATACACGCTGGAGGAAATCCGGTGGCTGGGCCTCACCGAAATTGGGCTGGGGCTGGTAGCCGTGTTATTTCCCGGCTACGGGCTACTATCTTTCGCCTTAGGCTTTGGCCTGAGCCACATCATCTACGGCCTGCTCATGTACCGCCGCTACGAACGGACTGCCCGCTCCCTGTGAAGCACACTATTCACACGCTCAATAAAGCCTTCGACCACCGCGTGCGCCTGGGCGTGATGGCCGTGCTGCTGGGCCAGAGCGACCCGGTGAGCTTCAACGAGCTGAAAGAAACCCTCGACCTGACCGACGGCAATCTGGCCAGCCATGTAGCCGCCCTCGAAAAAGCGGGCTACGTGCAGGTGAGCAAGCAGTTTGTAGGCAAAAAGCCGAACACCACTTACACACCCTCCAGCGAAGGTAAGCAGGCTTTTCAGGAGCATTTGAACGCTCTGGAAAAATTGCTGCGTGGCTAAACGCTCTTTTTTTGCCTATATCCTTTGAATTACAAAGTTCTTTTGATTTATAGATTTCACCCTTTTCACCTGCTTATCTATGGAAATCTTCACCAATATCCCGGGAGCCCGTGCTGGCGCTTCGTCGGTCGCGGCCCCTCGCCTTAGCCTCACCACCTTGCAGAAAGTAGCCATACCAGTCGGGGCAATCTGGTTCTACATATTGTTCTGGGAAGAGCGGCCGGCTCTGAACGTGCTTCTTTACACAGGGTTCGTGCTGGTCGTTGGGCTGGCAGGGCTGCCGCGCCGCGCCCCGCAATGGCGTTCTGGCGGGTTTCAGCTGACGCTGGCCGGCACGGTGCTCAGTGCCGCGCTGGTGGCCTGGTATGGCTCAGCGGTGGCGCTATTAGCCTGGGTGGCTTCATCGGCTATGTGGCTCGGCTACCGCAATCAGCCCCACCTGAAACTGGTAGTCTATGCGCTATGCACGGCCGTCAGCAGTGCCAGCCGCGCTGTGCCACGGCTGGCGCAGCTGATGCTCCTGCCGCGCAACCTGGATGGCCGCGTGGAACGGGTCTGGTTCTACGGACGACTGTTGATACTACCCTTAGTGGCTCTTTTAGTGTTTCACATCTTGTTTGCCATCGCCAACCCAGTTTATAGTGAGATAACGGGTCGGGTGTTGGATATAATAGGGGAGTGGGTGGAGGCCTTTTTCGAGATTTTCTCCATACCGCGTTTCCTGTTTTTCGTGTTCGGTCTGGCCCTGACCGGGGCGGCGCTGGTGCTTGTGCCGGTCCATTACTTTGCGGATCAGGAGTCACGCTTTGGCGAGTTCATCGTGCGTCAGCGTGACCGGGTGGCTTCCTTTGCCGTGCGCCGCCCCGACTTCCGCGCCAAACGCTTCCGCGCCCTCGACCTGCGCAAGGAATACCTCGTGGCTCTCAGCATGCTGGGTTTGGTGAACGTGTTGCTGCTCATTGTCAATGGCATCGACATCAACTGGATTTGGTTTGGCTTCACGCCCGCGCCCGGCTTCGATCTTACTCAGTTTGTCCACGAAGGCACTTACGTGCTCATTCTGAGCATCCTCGTGGCGATGGGCATCGTGCTGTGGTTTTTTCGCCGCAACCTGAATTTCTACGAGCGGGGACTGCCGCGGCTGCGCTGGCTGGCGACGGTATGGGTGCTGCAAAACGCGGTGCTGGCCGTGTCGGTGGGGCTGCGCAACTACTACTACATTCTGTATACCGGGCTGGCTTACAAGCGGATTGGCGTGTACTTCTTCCTGCTGCTCACTTTTTTTGGCCTGGCCACGGTGCTACTCAAAATCTGGCAGCGCCGCTCGGCTTACTCGCTGGTGCGTCTGAATATGCTAGCGGCTTACGTGCTTATGGTGGGGCTGGCCTGCGGCAACTGGGAAATCTGGATTGCGCGCTACAACCTGCGCCCCGAGCTGCATGAGCTCGACTACGGCTTTCTGCTCGACATGCCCGACCGGGTGCTGCCCATCCTGGCTGCTCACCCAGAGGTGCTTACCCAGCGCCACCTTGTGCACGAGCACTACAGCAGCTGGATAACGCTGAATCCTGATGTAGCAGCGCAGCGGCTCGAGCGGCGTCTGGCTCGATTCAAGGCTGTGCAGGGGGCTCGTAAGTGGCCCAGCTACACCTACACCGACTGGCAGGCTTACCAGCAGATGCCCCGCTGGGTGTGGCACGGGCTTTAGCCCGTCGCCCTTCCCGGTCGCGCCAGCACACACCGCATCCTGCCAGTTGGGAGTTCGGGTTACTGGCTTTTGCTGAAGTCGTAGGGATTGAATTTGGCAGGATAGAGGAAATATTGGTCACGCCGGGGGAGCATCTCTGTGCGCGAACAGCACCAAGCATCGGCAGGTACGGTGGTGGCCAGCGCGCCTCGATGCCCGGCAGGAATAGCATTTCAGGCGCACCAAGTGACGAGCGACATGATATTAATTGAGCCCGAGCATGTCCTAATGCGGTTTCATCGGGAACTCTGGCTACGGGGCCGCGCCTAGTTGGTATATTTGCGTATCCGTCGTCGGTGCCTACTACCAAGAGTGGCCCCTCGGCCGCAACGTGTTTTGTTCAGCATGTCCGCTTCCGAATCGCCTAATTCAGTAAAAAAGCCGCGTCGACGCTGGCCCAATATCCTGTCGCGTATGGCGTGGGGGGCTTTTATTATAGGGCTGGGCGTGTTTCTGCTCTATCCTATTCTGGTCAGCACTAACTTCATGTTTCTCTTTGGCAAGTCGCCGGGGCTTGAGGAGTTGGAGAATCCGAAAGTGGAAAAAGCCTCCGAGCTATATACCTCCGATGGCGTACTGATTGGTACCTATTTCCGCGAAAACCGCTCGCCCATTCCATTCAGTAAGATTTCGCCCTTATTAGTCAAAGCCCTGATTGCTACCGAGGACGCCCGCTTCTACGACCACGCCGGCATCGATCCGCAAGCCATGGCTGGCGCGGTGTGGGCCGTAGTACGCGGCGAAAAGCGTGGCGGCAGCACCATTACCCAGCAATTGGCTAAGAACCTGTACAAAACCCGCCGCGGCGAAACCGGTGGTGCGCTGGGTTATATTCCGGTGGTAAGTACACTTATCAGCAAAACCAAGGAGTGGTTGACGGCCGTGGAGCTGGAACGCCGCTATACTAAGGAGGAAATTCTGCGCATGTACTTCAACACGGTGGAGTATGGCTCGCAGGCCTTCGGCATTAAGGTGGCGGCCAAAACATTCTTCAGCACTTCGCCCGACAGTCTGAAGCCCGAAGAGGCCGCGATGCTCGTGGGCGTGCTGAACAACCCGACTGCCTACAACCCGCGCTTTCACCCTGAAGCCGCGCTCAAGCGCCGCAATCTGGTGCTGGCGCGTATGGGGCAAGCCGGCCACTTGAAAGTCAGCGAGGTTGATTCCCTGCAAAAAAGCCCCCTGGCTCTGCGCTATCAGGTAGATAAGCACTTCGACGGGCCTGAAGCTTACTTCCGCGGCGCGGTAAGCCAGACGGTAAATGAGTGGTGCGAGAAAAACGGCTACGATATGTACCGTGATGGCCTGAAGATTTATACTACGATTGATTCACGCATGCAGGCCCACGCCGAGGAGTCGGTGTTGCAACGCATGAAAGTACTGCAGCGGCAGTTCGATAACTTCTGGCGCAACCGGGGCGGCAATCCGTGGGTAGATGATAAGGGCAAGGAGATTCCTGATTTTATTGAAACCCAGATGAAGCGCACGGCGCAATACAAGCGCCTGGCTGAGCGCTACCAGGGCCAGCCCGCCCGGCTGGATTCAGCCCTGAACGCGAAGCGCCCCATGAAGGTGTTTACCTGGAAAGGCGACGGCGACACGACGCTCGTCATGTCGCCGCTCGATTCGCTGGCGTACTACAAAAAATTCCTGCACGCGGGCATGATGACCATGGACCCTTTCACGGGCCACATCAAAGCCTGGGTAGGGGGCCTGAACTACCGCTTTTTTCAGTACGACCACGTAAAGCAGGGCCGCCGCCAGCCGGGCTCCACCTTCAAACCCTTCGTTTACTTAACGGCTCTCGACAACGGCTACACGCCCTGCGACCGTATCCGCGATGAGCGTGTGACCATTCGCTACGTAGAGAATGGCAAGAACATGGAGTGGAAGCCCAACAACGTGACTCGCGAGTATTCCGGCTCCAACATGACCTTGCGCCACGCTATGGCGCGCTCCATCAACTCCGTGACGGCTCAGCTTACGGAGCTGGTAGGGTGGGAGAACGTAGCCAAATACGCCCACAAAGTTGGTATTCGCAGCAAGCTGCTCGATGTGCCCAGCATTGGCCTGGGCTCGGGAGGCGATGTGAGCGTGTACGAAATGGTAAACGCGTACAGCACCTTCGTCAACAACGGCTTCCGCACCGAACCCCTGCTCGTGACCCGCCTCGAGGACCGCAACGGCAACGTCATTAAGCAGTTCGATCCCAAACAAAAGCGCGTTATTCCGGCCGAAACGGCGTGGCTAATGCTCTATATGCTGAAAGGCGGTATGGAAGAGTACGGCGGCACCTCCCAGGCATTGTGGGAATATGATCTCTGGAAAAAAGGGAACGAGATAGGGGGCAAAACCGGCACCACCTCCAACTACTCCGACGGCTGGTACATGGGCGTGACCAAGGACTTAGTGAGCGGTGTGTGGGTAGGCGGCGAAGACCGCAGTATTCACTTCTTCCGCTCGCAGCAGGGCGAAGGCAGCCGGATGGCGCTGCCTGTATATGGCACCTATATGGAGAAATTATATAAGGACAAGAACCTGGACGTAGAATATGGGCAGTTTCCCAAACCCACCGTCAAAATCACGAAGAAGTACAACTGCCTGACGCCCGCCCCGCGCCGCATCGTGGAGCCAATTGACTCGCTGGTGGCTGATAATCTGTTGGAAAAGCTGAACGCAGGCACTATCGCCGTGCCGGACAGCCTGTAGCTCCAATTAGTATAGAAGAAGAAGTGAAAAGGAAAGAGGTGATAGGTTTTTATTCCTCTGCTGCGTAAAATGAATCCAAGGCGCCCTTTAGGTTGGGATACTCAAACGTAAAGCCTTGGTTTAGGACTTTCTCAGCACTTACCCGCTGCGAGGCCAGCACGATTTCGCTCATTTCTCCCATCATCAGGTTCAGGGCAAAGGCGGGTACTTTAGGTAGTACCAGTGGCCGGTGCATGACATCAGCCAGGGTCTCGGTGAAGATTTGGTTAGTAACAGGATTAGGCGATACAGCATTGTACGTGCCCTGCCACTGCGGCTCATCGAGCATCTGAATCAGTAGGCGACATAAGTCGTCGAGGTGAATCCAGGACATAAACTGTTTGCCTG
The DNA here is from genome assembly GCF_900176135.1 of Hymenobacter roseosalivarius DSM 11622. Taxonomy (GTDB): domain Bacteria; phylum Bacteroidota; class Bacteroidia; order Cytophagales; family Hymenobacteraceae; genus Hymenobacter; species Hymenobacter roseosalivarius. The sequence goes on from NZ_FWWW01000075.1 coordinate 21,948, forward strand.
AGCCTAAGGCAGCCCCGGCCATTAGCTTTACGGGGCGCGCCATTTGGGGTAGCGCCCCGCCTTCCGTGCTGAGCACGATGCCGATACGCGCAATGATGGTTCGTATACCCAGCGCTGCTACTTCCTGGGCTGCCTGTTCCCACTTGCGTGATACGTCGGCCAAAAAATCATCGGCAGGGGTGTTGGGGGGCATTTCTTCGTTTACCAGCTTGTCGCCGCTATCCCCGTAGATGCCGATAGCCGACGCCGACAAAAACGCTCGTACGTGGTGTTCGCCTTTGGCTAACTCTTTGGCTAGTAGCCTGGTGCCATTCAGGCGGCTTTCCAGAATTTCGCGCTTGCGTTCCTCCGTCCACTTGCCATCCGACACGCTCGACCCGGCCAGATTAATGATGTAATCGGCGTAGCGAATGGCGGCGGGGTCCAGTATATCGTGACGCGGGTCCCAGCGAAAAGTGTGGTAGTGGCTGGCACTGGTCTGGCGGCTGAGCAGGGCCACTTCATAGCCCGCATCAATGAGAAGTTCAGCGAGACGCGTGCCAATTAGGCCCGTACCGCCGGTGATGAGAACTTTTCGGGACATACTAATGAGTGTTGCCTATTGCAGTCTGACACTTACGTGTTTAGTCAGCAAAGGGTGTTGGGCAGATGAGGTGGTGAATGGGGATGCAAGCTAATAGGCGGCCGACAACTCACAACCAGAATTTACTTCCCAATCAAACGCAGGAACTCAGTGCGGAGCGTTTGGTCACGGTCGAAAGCCCCGCCATACTCGGCTGTAAGCGTGCCGCTGCTGGTATCGTTCACGCCCCGGCTCATTACGCACAAATGGTCAGCCTCGATCAGTACGGCCACGTCGTTGGTGTGCAGCGTATTTTTTAGCTCCTCGGCAATCTGCCGCGTCAGACGCTCCTGCACCTGCGGGCGCCGGGCATAATACTGCACCACCCGATTGAGCTTTGACAAACCAACCACATGCTCGCCGGGCAGATAGGCGACGTGGGCTTTCCCAATAATAGGCACGAAGTGGTGCTCACAGCAGGAGAACAGGGTAATGTCGCGCTCTACCAACATCTGGTGATACTGATAGCGGTTATCAAAAAGCTTTACATCGGGCTGATAAACGGGATTAAGGCCCCGAAACCACTCCTGTACATACATTTTAGCTACCCTACGGGGAGTGCCATTCAAGCTGTCATCGTCCAGATCCAGCCCCAGCAGCATCATAATTTCGCGGAAGTGATCAGCAATGCCAGCTATTTTCTCCTCTTCGCTCAACGTAAAGGCATCGGGGCGCAGGGGCGTGCGCAGGTCAACTGGTAAGTGGGCATCATTCGGGACGGGGCGGTCCGTTGCAGCTGCTGCGGGCACGGCGTTATCCATGGTATTCAACAAAGTTGCGTTCGGTCTCATACAAGGTGACCGATAAAAGTAAATGCGGCTCCACATGAGCCCGTAGCTTTCGCCAAATTACCACGGCGATATTCTCGGCCGTAGGGTTGAGGTGGCGAAACTCTTCCGTATCCAAATTGAGGTTACGATGATCAAAGGTATCCAGAATCTCGCGCTTAATCAGGTCGCTTAAGCGTTTAAGGTCATATACGTAGCCCGTTTCCGGATCAACAGTGCCCGTGAGGCGTACGATCAACTCGTAATTGTGGCCGTGGTAATTAGGGTTATTACACTTGTCAAACACCTGCTGATTGCGTGCCTCATCCCAGGCAGGATTGAAGAGCCGATGGGCGGCGTTAAAATGTTCCTTACGACAGACAGTGACTTGCATAGTGCTTGCTGAACCACAGGTGCGGCGTTTTGTTCAGTGGCCTATGGTTATACCTGTTTATTCTACACTTGTCAGGGCTTCAGAGGCTAACAGAGTAAGGGATATCACTTTGTAGATCAGCTTGTATGCGGGTTGTGGTAGTTAAACTATATGGGGTATAACTTAATAAATAAAAGTGGGTGTTCTTGAAAAAAAACAACTCGAAGGGTGTTCGATAAAGGGTAGTCTGGTATAGATTTGGTGTAGTGACATTTGAGATAGCAGCACAATCTTTCTAATAATAACTTTTTCTTTAACCCTTTTCATTCATATATGAAACAAGGTGTACTACTTACTCTGCTCCTGAGCTTCATGCTGACGGTAACCGGCTACGCCCAGAAGTCGCCCGTTGATGAAACGGATATGTCTATTAAGGGTATCCCCCGCAAAGGACAACGTATTTCCTTACAGCTTGAAAGCAAGCGCGTAGAGGATTCGTGGGCTAAACGACTGAATGAGAGGTTTGGTAGCAAAGTGAAGAACGACAAAGGCGTGTACTCGATGGAGGGTGTCACGATCGACGAAATTTCTAAAACGCCAGTTCGGGTTTTTAGCAAGATTGATGCTACCCCTACGGGTACTACCATCTGGTGGGCTATTGACCTGGGCAATGCTTACCTCGACAGAGCGGCTACTCCCGTACAGTGGAGCGCCGCGGAAAAGTACCTAAAAGACTTTGCCCGCCTGCTTTACCGCGAAGACTTAGCCGTGCAGGTAGCTGAGGCTGAAAAGTCTCTGATTATTTCTCAAAATAATCATAATGCAGTAATAGCTAAGGCTGACCTGGTACGGAAGGATATCGAGAAAAATAAAGCTCGCAAAACGGATATTCAGCAGGAGTTGGCGAAGAACGCCGCTGAGCTTCTGCAGTACAACAACGTGGTGGACATGAACCTGAAAGAGCAAGAAGCTGCCCGCGCCGACATTGTCAATATGCGCGTAGCTCTGGAGGCTGTGAAGGACCGGATGAACAAAATCGAGTAATCTGTAATAAGCTGCAGAAAAGCTCCTCAGAGGTGTCTGGGGGGCTTTTTCTTTTCTGAAGCGTATAGCTTTTCGCCTAGCGCATCACACTTCGCACCTGCTCGACGGCAGCCTGCTCGTCTTTCCACCCCATAATTCGTATCGTGCCCGGTGAGGCCCGCTGCTGAAACCACAGCCGTAGTATCTGGTGAGCAGCCGGGTAGCGTTGGATGAAAGCAGCCCAGGTACTCGTTTCTCGTAATATCTGCTGGCTCGGCCGGGCCGGTACAGCCAACACTACCCGTTCCAACGCTCCAGCGTTATCAAGCAGTAATAAGCCAAGGGGCAACACTTCGAGTACCGTACCCGTCGGCTGGCTTTCAGCAAGTACCAGCACGGGCAAAGGGCCGCCGGTAGCTGTATTGGTGCCCGGCACAAAGCCGTAGTTGCCAGGGTAAGGCAAAAACTCCAGCACCCGATCTTTGCCCGCCCGCTGCTGGGGGGCAAATTCGTGGGTAGCCGGGTCGTAGCGACGCTCAAGGTTGGTGCCTGCCGGAACCTCAATAACAGCTTGGAGCAGCTTGCGCTCAGCCGAGAAGGTCGGTAGCTCAGTGTAGTCGGTTTGACAACCAGCTACGCTAAGACCAATCAGAAGGCTGCCTAAAAGTCGTTTGGCTCCCCGCATCAATACTTGCGCTTATTTCGCCAGCTGCTCATCGAGCTGGCGAAAAGGATTGAGTTGATCGAGCCGCAACACAAAGCGAATCTGATCGGTGAAATCTTTGCGGCTGCTGGGCAAGCCATTCTCATATTGAGAACCAGCTACGGGCAAGTAAAACTGGAAGATATTTTTGATAACCGGCACCACAAGGCCCGCATCGTAGAAGAGATTTTGCCCCCCACGGCGGCCGAAGAGTGTATTATCTTCCTTCGTAACACCAAAGTCAGCAAACACGCTAAGGCCGGTGACCGGCAGATCGGCTTGCAGGTTGAGGGTGCTAAGCCAGCGCTGGCTATTTACTGGAATAAAGCCTTTGAAAGCACCGTCGCGGTCGTCAGTTTGATGCGTTTGGGCAGTGAAGGCATCCGAGATCTGATGGCGGTCCAGGAAGGCCGTTTGGCGACGGTAGTCAGGGCTGCCGCTCAGGCCAATGAAGAATGGCGCGTCGTTAGACTTTTGCAAAAAACGCCCTCCAAAGAGCCGCGCCTGCACGCGCTTCTTCGGCGAGTAATATCGGCTGTACGAAGCCGAAGCGCGCAGTAAGGTGGCCTGTAGCGATGAATTTTCTACTGATAAATCTGGAGTAAGCCTGTTCAGCTCCACGCTGGCCGACCAGGTTTGCAGGGCGTTGCCGGCTTGCACTTGGTAGAACAAGGTCTGGATGCTGCTGGTCACATCAAAGTCTTCATCGCGCACGGACGTGTTGGCGATTTGCACCGTGTGCTGGGGGGCATTATAAGCCGACTTAGGCAAGGTCAGGGTCAAGCTGGGCTCCACTTTCACGTAGCGCTCAAAACGTTGCACCGTAACACCAGTAACGAGTTGCCGGGCGGTTTGCCGGGGCAAAATGTTCAGATTGAGCGTGCCGATACCGTTCAGTTCGTTGCGGTTAAAGCTGTACATTGGCATAGCCAGGTAGCTCAGGCGCTTTGGTACCAAGGGGCTGCTATAGAAAGCCGCGCCCAGCATAAATTTGTCGGAAGTGTTGGCTCCCAGCACCGGCGCCCAGTTGATGGCGGCGCGGTCCCAGCGCTCCACGCCGGCTAACGGCTGCAAGCGCAGCGGCTCCAGGCGGGGCAAATTGCCCCCTAGTTTGAGCTTGTCATCGCGGCGGTTGAGCTGGGGCGTAAGGTAGGTTGGGTCAATGACGACGGAGGCAACACCTTCGCGCCGGAAGTCAAGCTGGGTTGCCTCGTCTTCTTCTCCGCTGCCAAATACGGGCGTCCATTGCGTTTCAAGAACCTGACCCTGGGCATTGAGAGTAGATACCGGCACGGCGAAGGGGGCCGGCGAGTCATTGCGAACCAGCACTTTTACCTGGTCATTCGTTACCTCTATATCACCTACAGCGGCGTTGTAGCGAGTGGTGTTTTGAAGCATATTCTCAAAAAACCAATCCAGTTGCTGCCCGGTGCTTTCTTCAAAAATGGCCTGCATGTCGGCAGGAGTAGGGTGCTTGAACTGCCAGCGCTGGTAGTAGGCACGCATAGCGGCATCAAACTTCTCCTGACCCAGATACCCCGCCAGATACTTGAGCAGGGAAGCCGTTTTGCCGTACACGATAATGCCATAATTGATTTTGCCGTACTCCGCCGAGCCAGGCCCGCTTACCGCCTGATCGAGGCCCCGGCTGGCGGAGGCTTGGTAAGGCACCTGATTTAGAGCCGTAGCATTCAAGCCTTCTACGCCCAAAATAGTAGAGGCTTTGCCCGATTTCAGGACACTTTCAAACATACCCGCATTCGGATTGTCGCGCTCAGCCACCCGATTTTCGATATAGGAGTTCACGCCCTCATCCAGCCAAGGGAAAGCTCGCTCATTAGAGCCCAAAATACCGTAGAACCAATTGTGCCCTACCTCGTGCACAATAGCTGAAGGCATCGTCACGGTTACCATAGGATACTCCATACCCGAGCCAGCGCTCAGCGCCCCATCTACGGCCGTAGCGGCGGTATATGGGTACTCACCCACCCACTGCGAATAGTAAGTGATAGCGTCGTTTACATCTTGCAGGCCTTTTATCCACTTCGCTACGTCCTTATTCACGAATAGCACCCACGTATCCACCTGCTTGCCCGAGGGCAGCGTAACGGCGCTCTTGAGCACATTAAACCGCTTGTCAGCAAACCAGGCGAAGTCGTGCACACGATCCTGCACATAACGCAAAGTTTTCGTCTCAGCAGCGGAGGCGGGGAAGGTGAGGTCTTTGCCGTAGTCTTCCGGCTTTTTAGCGGCAGCGGTGGTCGCTAGCTGCATTAAGCGGGCTTGCTCTTCGGCATTCTGCAGTACGCCGGTAGCGCCCACCGTGTAATTGGAGGGCAGGGTAATGCGCACATCGAACGACCCAAATTCGGAGTAGAACTCGCCCTGATCCAGGTAGGGCATCGGGTGCCAGCCCTGGCTATCGTACACCGCCGGCTTCGGGTACCACTGCGTTATCTGATACGACTGCTCTACGTGGCCAAAGCGCGAAAACGAAGCGGGAATCTTCACCCGGAAAGGGGTTGTAATTGTAATTTTGCCCCCCGGTGCCAAGGGTTGGGGCAACGCTAGCTTCGCTATATCGGCGTGCTCCGGGTCGAAGCTGAGCGTGGCGGGTTGGCCGTTTACTTTGAAATCAAGCTGATCTATGAAGCCGCGCTGGTCCTGGGGGGCAAATTGAAACTTGCTGCTGCCGTTGCGCAATTGTTGTTTCGCAAAAGCCGTGGTGTTGTCGCGGTAGGCATTGGGCCAGAGGTGAAACCAAATAAAGGTGAGCTGATCGGGTGAATTGTTGGTGTACTGTATTTCCTCCTGGGCCGTGAGCGTATGCTGGCGGTCATCAAGGGTGACATTAATGGAATAATTGACTTCCTGCTGCCAATAATCGCCAGGTGAAGTAGTCTGGGCCGAAAGTGCCAGAGGAAGAAAAGCAAGCCAGCAACTGGCTAATAACTTTTTCATGCGGGGAGGAAAGAATAAGGGGCGAATAAATATAGAACGAAAGTACGTGGTCGGCCTCAAAATGCCGTGTCACAACCTTTCTGCCGGGCGGCCCGTTTTCTCAAACTCAGTTCCACTATCCGCCCTGCGGATTAACACCCCCTACCTATGTCTTTCAATAAAATCCCCAAAGACGATACCCAGCACCAAAACCACCTAGATGGCGCGGTGAATAACCTGAATAATGACTTACAGGAAGAAGCCTCGCGCGCCGGCTTCGACAATGTGCTTCAGCGCTGGATTGAGGATGTAAAAGAGGTCAACAACCCGGAGCTACACCAGATTGTAGTTGATTTGCAGGCATTGAAGGCCCACTTCAACAGCGGCACCATCGATCATAAACTCGTTGGTCAGTTAATGGGACGTTTGGGTGAGAATACGCTTAAGGCAGCCATTTTTGCTGAAAACCCAAACACTGCCCAGCGAGTAACCAACTTGGGTGAAGCCTTGCTGAAGGCAGCCAAGCAGGTGCAAAACCCTAATGTCAATTCTACTCCCGAGCAGGATTTGAAAAATTCGAACGGCTAATAGCTACTTAATCGAATTTATATAAATGCAAAAAGCCGGCTCCTTGATAGGAGCCGGCTTTTTGTACGCTTAAAAAAGCCGGGCTTAGCCGCGCTTTTCTTTGATCTTGGCTGCTTTGCCCGACAGGCCACGCAGATAAAACAAACGAGCACGACGCACTTTACCGCGACGCACTACCTCAATCTTGTCAATATTGGGCGACAGAAGGGGAAAAATACGCTCGGTGCCGATTTGGTTCGAAATTTTACGAACGGTGAAAGTCTCGCCGTTGGAGTTTGGGTTCTTGCGTTGAATAACAACACCCTGGAACTGCTGAACACGCTCCTTGTTGCCCTCGCGAATCTTCACGTGAACATTAACGGTGTCGCCGGCGGCGAAAGCGGGGAAGCTGGCGCGGCGCTCCTGGGATTCCTGCTGGATAAAATCGAGTAGTACGCTCATGGCTGGGAAAAACTAAAAATAGGACGGCGCCGCCGTCCGAGTGGTTTCGGGTAAAAGAGGCGCAAATATAGCGCTCTGTTTTGAGGAAGGCAAACTTATTGCAGAGTTAAATGCTGAAAGGGCCAAACGGCTGCGTATACAGGGGTTAGCTGGCTACTCATCCAATAAATCAGGGCGTCTTTGGCGAGTCCTTTCCAAGGCTTGCTCGTGCCGCCAGATGTCAACCTGAGGTGTATTACCCGAGAGCAGAATCTCGGGCACGGTCTGGCCCCGCCACTCCGCCGGGCGCGTATATACCGGCGGAGCCAGCAGATTATCCTGAAAAGAATCACTTAAGGCTGATTCTTCATTGCCAAGTACCCCAGGCAAGAGCCGCACGATAGCATCAGTAAGAATGGCAGCCCCAAGCTCGCCGCCACTGAGCACGTAGTCACCCACGCTGATTTCGTGCGTGATGTAGGCCTGCCGGATGCGCTCATCAATGCCTTTATAGTGCCCGCACAGGATGATGACGTTCTCGGTCAGCGACAGGCGGTTTACCAGCGGCTGCCTGAGCGTCTCTCCATCTGGCGTCATATAAATGACAGCATCGTAGCGGCGCTCGGTTAAGAGTCCGTCCAGGCAAGCCGCAATGGGCTCTACGCGCAATACCATCCCTGCTCCGCCGCCAAATACGTAGTCGTCGATTTGCCCGTGCTTGTTAATAGCAAAGCGCCGCAAATCGTGGACGTGAATTTCAGCCAAACCCTTATCCTGCGCCCGCTTCACAATGGAGTGGGCAAAGGGACTGGCCAATAAATCAGGCTGGCAGGTGATTATATCGAGGCGCATGGTAGCACCGCCGTTGGCAGTGAAGCTAGGTTCTATAAATAAAGCGGTGATTAAGCGCTGGGGGCTTTTTTAGCTACGGTTCGATGAACTCATCAGGCTCGTCACGTTCCCGGGAAGACGGCTTGAGGTAAACATCCAGCAAGCCCTCTGGCAATCTAACGTGTAGCTTAAGCTCGGCTTCGTCGGCGTGTAAAACCAACTCATCCACGACCGGAATCAGCACTTCCTGCCCTAGGTAGCGCATACCCATCAGGTCTTGCTGGGGCATCTCGTAGAACGTCTCCACGATACCTAGCTCACCTAACGTTTCATCAACAACGAGGTAGCCGATAACGTCGTGGAAGTAAAACTGGTCATCCTCAAGCTCTGGCAACTCTTCAAGCGCCTGGTAAAGCTTCGCATTCCGCAAAGGCTCGGCCGCTTCTATCGTGTCGATGCCTTTAAGCTTTAATAACACGCGGTCAGCCGCCTGAGGCTGTACTCGCTCCACGGCGAAAGCCGTCAGCTTGCCGGGTGTGGGGGGCAATTCCAGCCACACGGACTTCATTTTACGGTAAGCCTCCACGTCGTCTACATCCAAGAAAGCTACAACGAAGCCTTTCAAGCCGTGTGTCTTCCCAATGCCGCCGAGCTGATAGCATTCGTCGATAGTCATAAGATAGGGATTGTGATGAGGTGAACGCGCAAGAGGTAGAAAAGAGAGCCTTCGCGGGAAAAAAGTTGAGAGTTTAGGAGAAGCTGCCGCGACACAAGCCGCGAGACAACAACTCCTAAACTCTCAAACGTTTAAACTCCTAAACTAAACTTAGGCGCCAGCTTCCTCAGTTGTTTCGGCCGGAGCAGCTGCTTCGGCCGTCTCGCCTTCAGTTTCGGCAACTGGCTCAGCAGCAGGAGTCTGCTTCTTGCGAATTGCTTCGGCACGAGCCTCTTTAACTTTGGTTTCGGCGGCAAGCTGCTGCTTGCGAGTCTCTTCCTTGGCAGTGCCCAGGCTTGTAAGCTTGCCTTCGATCTTCGCGTCTTTCTGCTCTTTCCAAGCAGTGAATCGCTCGTCAGCTACGTCCTGAGCGATGGCACCTTTGATAACACCTAGTTGGAGGTGCTTGCGGTATAATACACCCCGATACGAGAGCATAGCGCGCACCGTATCGGTCGGCTGGGCACCCTTCATGATCCAATCGAAAGCTTTTTCGCCGTCGAAGTTGATGGTAGCTGGGTTGGTATTCGGGTTGTAGGTACCGATTTTCTCGATGAAACGGCCATCGCGGGGGGCGCGGGCGTCGGCTACTACGATGTCAAATTGCGCGGCTTTCTTGCGGCCGCGGCGGGCGAGGCGGATTTTAACTGCCATAAACCTAGTTGGTTAAGCGACGGAACCCGTCCGTCTGATTGAAAGTGAGGCGCAAAGGTACGCACAACTGGCCCCAATTGAAACCCCTTTAATAAGATTCAACCTGATTACTTGGCTTTGTCACTTATTAAAAGGTAAAAGAAAGGGCTGCCTCGTTTCCGAAACAGCCTTTCTATTGGCTAAGATAAACTAAGCAGCAACGCGCACCGGAACTTGCTGCTTACGCTTGATTTTGATAACGCCCATCTTATCCATACTCCAGATGAACACGTAGGTAGGGTCAAACTCCCACCACTTCACACCGAAGTTGACGCGCAAGGGAAGCTTATGGTGGTTGTTCTGAAACAGTTCACCAAAAGCCAGAAAGTCCAGAGCCAGCGTATTCTTCGACTTATCGTGATTATCAAAGTTCTGATAGCCGTACTTGTGGCCACCCCAGTTCACGATAGCGCCGTGCAACGGGCCCATCAAAAAGTGAACCGGCAGCAATAGATACATCCACCAAGCGGTAGCAAAGTTGATGTAGAACAGCACGTAAGCTGTACCCCAGCCCAGACGTGAATACCACTGACTGCCGAAGCTTTCTACGGCTTCCCATACTGGATAATCACCTTCAAACCGCTCAGGAGCTTCTACGTTGTGCTTAAGCAGGTCAGTATAAATGACCTTCGTCTTCCACATCATCGCAAATGGGTTGGATGAGAAGTGGGGCGAGTGCGGGTCCATCTCGGTGTCGGAGTACGCGTGATGCATCCGATGCAGGATGGCATAGGCCCGCGGCGACAGGAACGAGGATCCCTGACAAGCGTACGTAAAGAGGTAGAAGAACTTCTCCCAGAACTTGTTCATCGTGAACATTTTATGCGCCGCGTAACGGTGTAGATAAAATGTCTGGGTGAACAGCGAAAGGTAGTAGTGGGCAACGAAGAAGACAAGTATGGGCATAAAGCAGGGGTGTTGGATATCAGAGGAGTCAGAACTAGAAGGTTGTTCGCAAAAGTCTACACGGTTGACTTTAGTTCAGATGTCGAGTACAAACCTACAGCCAGAGCTGCGTAGGGTCAATAAATAGACCGAAAAGGCCAAAATATTGTTCAGGTGCTATTTCACCCTGATTCAAGAACAAGTAAGCGTCATTACTGATACCTTAGGTTCTATTCTATTACAAAATCTTTGGCAGGCTCAACAGCAGTTGTTGTGACAGCTTTCAGTCATGATACTTACTCCTCAACTCACAAACGAACAAAAAGTTGGAAAAAGCTGAAAGCACTGGCTTTTAATAATATGCATTCGCTGCCTCCCAGTGCGCGATAGCCGGTAGCGGAGCCTCAAAAGTCATCAGCTCCTTGCTGACGGGGTGCGCCAGCTCCAGACGCCGAGCGTGTAAGGCGATACTCACATCAGGAAGAGGTGCCAAAAAGCCATATTTCACATCACCCACGATGGGCGTACCCAAACCGGTGGCGAGCTGCACCCTAATCTGATGTGGACGCCCCGTAATGGGGTTTACCTGAATGAGATAGCGCGAGCCAGCCTGACCTAATACTTCATAGTCCAGCTCGGAGCGCTGGCCCTGCGGATGCGCGGTGGAATATGCCTTGGTAACGTTGCGAATAGGATCTTTGACGAGCCAGTGCACTAAGTGGCCGTTGGCTGGCTCGGGGCGCTTGCCTACCAGCGCCCAATAGGTTTTGTGCACAGTATTGTCCCGGAACATCTCATTGAGGCGGCTCAGGGCTTTCGAGGTTTTAGCCAGGGCCACTACGCCGCTCACGGGTCTGTCCAGGCGGTGCGCCACACCTATGAAGGCCGCACCCGGCTTTTTGTATTTGAAACGCAGATACTCCGCGGCCTTTACCGATAACGGTTCGTCGCCGGTAGAGTCGCCTTGTACGAGCAAGCCGGCCGGCTTATTAATAATAAGCAGATGATTGTCTTCAAACAGAATCTCCTTCTGTTCTGACCATAAATTCGGACGAGTCACGCGGAATTAATTGACTAGTAATAATTATTAAAAAAGCCCCCCAGCACTATAACACTGAGGCCGAGGAGGGAAGAACGAACCGTTCTGGGAAATCTAGTAGGCTTCTTCGGACGAAGGAAAGTCTTGCGTTTTTACATCTTGAATGTAGCGCTGTACGGCATCGTGCATTACATCACCAATTTCGGCGTAGCGGCGCAGGAAACGGGGCTTAAACTCTTTGGTGATACCCAACATATCATGAACTACCAGCACCTGCCCGTCAACGTCGGGGCCAGCGCCGATACCGATAACCGGAATAGTGAGCGTTTCAGCAACCTGCTTAGCCAAAGCCGACGGGATTTTTTCCAGCACCAGTGCAAAGCATCCCAGCTCTTGCAGCAGCTGTGAGTCTTCAAGCAATTTTTGGGCCTCAGATTCTTCTTTGGCTCGCACGGTGTACGTACCGAATTTGTAAATGCTTTGGGGCGTGAGGCCTAGATGACCCATGACTGGGATACCAGCTGTAAGTATGCGCGTGATAGACTCCCGGATTTCAGCGCCGCCTTCCAGCTTCACGCCGTGCCCACCCGATTCTTTCATGATGCGAATGGCCGAGCGCAACGCCTCCGATGAATTGCCCTGATACGAGCCAAAAGGCATATCCACCACCACAAATGCCCGTTTTACGGCCCGCACCACGGAGGAAGCATGGTAAATCATCTGATCCAACGTGATGGGCAAAGTCGTTTCATGGCCGGCCATCACGTTGGAGGCCGAGTCGCCTACCAGCAGCACATCAATGCCCGCGCCGTCAAGCAGGGTGGCCATCGAAAAGTCGTAGGCCGTGAGCATAGCGATTTTCTCACCCCGCTGCTTCATGGCTAGCAACTGGTGGGTGGTCACAAGCTTAACTTCTTTGTGCTGGGACATGGGAGCGGAGAAATTTAGGAGAAGTTTTGGTGATGGTAGCGCGCCAATCCGTTCCGCGTCGAGCCGCAGGCGAGAATCCGATGTCGCGCAGACGCGTAGCCTCTTGCGGTGCCCGGCGCGGAACAGATTGCCGCGCTACGTGCATAATGGCCGCACAATGATACTAAAACGGTTCCAAGCGCGAGGATGGAAACTGAATTTGCCCCCCAGCCTTACCGATTCTGGAAAGTGCGGTTGCGGTTAAGCTTGAGGTCTTGCAGCAGACTTGATTTGGCGGCAATAGTTACGTTGTAGCCCTGGCGGATACCGAAGGGAAACCAACTGCCACTGATTTGCCAGCAGTGCAAATCACGGTAAAAATCGAGGGAAGTAAATGAAACCTGGTTGCTGCGGAAGTCATAGCCGCTACTGTAGCCGATACGCAGGTTCTGGGTGAGCTTCACCGAGCCGCTCAGGTTAAGTGATGCGACCGTAAGCGCGTCGGCGCGGGGTCGGTTGGGCCGGCCTGGTATTGGGCCTGGGTCTTGGTAGGTAGCACCAAAGGACGTGCTCAGCTCCCAGGGAATATCAAAGTCAACATAGTCCTCATACGGGTCGACGCGCACGGGATTACCCAATACAGGGTCATTAGCGGGGGCCACATCACGCTCCACGGTAGACTTTTTCGTGCCCGCCGCCGGATTAAACTGATAGCTTAAGTTCAGAGTAGCGGTGGTAAGCTGGGCCAGCCGCCGCTTCGGCTGATTGAAGAGGTATTCGTTGATAAACCGGCCTGTGGAGTCGCGTTGATAGAAGACAAAGCCGGCGTTCACCACGATGTTCAGCTTCTTGGCTACCTGGGTGCGGAACGTAACGGCCAGCGGTAGCAGGTTGAGCGAGTCGGCGGCAAAGTCGTAGCCGGTATTAAAGTCCAGCCCATCAATCAAGCTTACTTTCTCAAACGGAGTGGTGCCGGTCGTATCATTTTTGGAGCGGACCTTCATTTCTATCTGATTCTGTAATCCAACAGACAGCGCGCTGGAAGCCCGCCCATTCGGGTTGCCCGCCGTAGCCCCAATGAAGCGGCTGAACGCTATCGGATTGCGGGTGATGTCGTTCTGCTGGCCAAACTGGTTGTACAAGCGGCCTTGCGCATCGCGAAGAGCCCCCAAGTTCAGATTGGACTCGTAAAAATTGTCGTTTTGGGAAAAATTAGGGGTGTAGCTATAGCTAACCGACGGCGTGAGTTTGTGGCGAATAGCCTCAATTTTAGCCCCTTTTATCGGCACGATACCATAGATATTGGTCGATAGGCTGGCCCCGCCGGAATAATTGTACAAGCGGCCGAACTGAGAAACCGTGTCGATACGTACGGCCTGCGCATCGGGCTCGAACTTATAATTTAGACGTTTGAAATACCAGGATTCTCCGTAGTTGACCGTAGGGTTAAGACTCAGATACTTCAGGACTGTGTAGTTACCCAGGGTAATACCGAACTGGTGCTGTACAGTGGGCTGCGAATTATTTAGCAAAGGCGCCAGATTCGAGAAATCGAAGGGAATGGTACGGCCCTCACGCGTGCCGCCAATCACGGGAATAATGCCACCATTCAGCAAGCGAGGCTGCTCCAGGTTGCTTAGCTCATTGCGACCAATGAGGTTATAGGATATAGCGAACTGCTCGTAAAAAATCCCTTTAGGCTCCAGCCCGAACCACTGATACGGGTACTGCCGCGCTACCTGCACCGACACATCTGGCAGCACAAAATTCATGACACCCGTCTGGGTATTCTGATTCTGGCTGAGCTGAAGGGAATAGTTGATGGGCGAATTGCGAATCTGCTTTTGGTAGCTGATCGTGGAATTAAACGAAGGCGTGAGGTAGCGCCGCGTATCAAAGGAGTTTTGCTGGTTGTAATCGGTGCTGCCAGCCTGCACGCTCGCCGAAAAACGCCCCCCACCGGGCCGGGGAGTGGGCGTATGGTTCCAGTTGATCCAGATAGTCTTGGGGCTGCGCGGCCGCCGGAACTCTTGGTTGGTATTGAGCGCCTCCGAGCGCAGAATAAGATTAGCAGGGCGCTGCGTATAATCAATACTTAACAGGCCGTTGTAATTGTAGCGCTTGATGTACTGCATCTCGCCCCGCAAGGCAAAGCCGCCGAATGCCTCGGCATTGCCAGCATATACATCGCCGGTTAGGCGGAGGCCAATGTACTCATTGGGCGCGAAGTAGTAGCCACCATTACGCAGGAAAAAGCCCCGGTCGGCGGACTGCCCGAATGTGGGGAAAATAAGGCCCGATGCCCGACTTTTGCCCGGAGTTGGAAAGTAGCCGAAGAGAAAACCCAGCGGGGTCGGAATATCGCTTATCACGAGGTTGAAAGGGCCGGTTACCACTTTCTCCCCCGGAATTACCTTCATTTTGGTGGCGTTGATATGAAAGTGTGGATGCTCCAGATTACACGTCGTGTACTGCCCGTTGCGGCCGAAAATCTCGTTCAGCGCATTCTTCTTCACGATTCCAGCGTGCACGTAGCCTTCACCCTGCTGCGTAACGGCATCGGCAATTTTTCCCTTGCGCGTTTTGAAGTTGTAGTTGATAGAACCGGCCTGATAAAGCCCCCCAGCGTCTTTGAACACCGGCCGGCCCTGCACTTTGCCCGTGGAGTCGGGGGCACCGTTCGCCTTGAGCAGGTTTTGGCCGTAATCAACGGTAATGAGGGCCGCCTTTAACGATAAATCACCGTAGTCAACGTTAGCTTCATCGTAGAGATACGCGACCTTTTTCTGGACATCAAAACGAATGGAATCTTTCGCCGAATACTTAACCGTGGTTTTGATATCGCCCTTCACTTCGGCCCCAACGCGTAGGGAGTCGCCGGCTGCACTGGTATCAATAGCCGATACGAGGCGCGTTCCACGCGCTGCTCGGCTTGTGTCGGCTAGCACATTCGTCGTCTGGCGCCCGTCAGAGTTGACGCGTGGCACGACGGCGGGCACGGGGGTAGCCGGGCGTCGCTGTTGGCCCCAGGCGCCGCTGATACTCAGCACCAGCAGCACAACCGCCAGCAGCGGCACCAGCCGACCCGGATGGGGAAGTAGGCAAGAATAACTCAAGCGGAACGGCGCGGACAAGGCCACGTAGTTTTTATCGTTTATTTTGTGGCGATTTGCAAAGGTAGCGGGTAGCTACTCCAACTAACGAACTCTGTGCGGAATATTGTAGCTGTTTGTCTGGTGGGTCTGTTGTTTATTTCTGGCTCGTCGGTAGCCGTGGCCCCAGGCTCCACGGTTTTGCCCCCCAGGAAGTACCAACTACGCACTATAGTGCTGGATGCCGGCCATGGCGGAAAGGATAGAGGCTGCGCGGGCGTGTCGGCCCGTGAGGCGGCCGTGTCCCTGAAAATAATTCTGGAGCTGGGCCGGCTCATCGAAGCCAATGAACCCGATGTGAAGGTAGTGTACACCCGCAAGACCGATGTGTTCGTGGAGCTGGCCGACCGGGCCGGCATTGCCAATAAAAATAATGCCGACCTGTTTATCAGCGTGCACTGCAACGCGGGGCCATCTGCCGCTTACGGCACCGAGGTCTGGACGATGGGTACGGCCAAAACCGACGCTAATCTGGCCGTAGCCAAGCGTGAGAATGCAGTTATTTTACAGGAAGATAACTATAAAGCTCGCTACAGCGGCTTCGATCCCAACTCGCCCCAGAGTCATATCCTGTTCTCCCTGTTTCAGAGCGCCCACGTAGATAACAGCCTGCGCTTCGCGCAAAAGGTTGACTATCAGTTTAAAACAAAGGTGGGCCGGAAGTCGCGCGGGGTGAAGCAAGCTGGGTTTTTGGTGCTTTGGAAATCGACGATGCCGTCGTCTCTGATCGAAGTCGGGTTTTTGACCAACCGCAACGAGGAAAGCTACCTGAACGATAAATCGGGTCAGTCGTATATGGCCTCGGGTATATACCGGGCATTCCGGGATTATAAGAATGAGTTAGAAGCTATGAACGGGGACTAAAAGCCCCCCAATGGCATTTAACACCTTATTTGCCTGCTCCTCACCTTCCCTAACAGCTGACCCGACGTGTCAAAAGAAATCAAAGTAGCCCTGCTCGCTCTCGTGGCAATCGTAGCCCTTTACTTCGGGTTTACCTTCCTGAAAGGAAGCAATCTGTTCTCCTCCAGCCGCACGTTTCACGCCAAGTATGACAACGTGGACGGACTGGCCTTAGGCAACCCCGTTATCCTGAACGGGGTGAGAGTGGGGCAGGTGCGCGAAATGCACCTGGTACCGGAAGAAGGCAACCGGGTGCGCGTACAGTTCGAGCTGAACAAGGACATCGTGGTAGGCGACTCCACCGTGGCCAGCCTCTCGGGTACGCTGCTGGGCAGCAAGACCATTACGCTATTCATGGGCAAGAACTCGAAGATATATGACGGCGGGGAGGAGTTGAAGTCCTATACCGTAGCCAGTATTACCGATGCGTTTCAGGCCAAAGCTTTACCCGTGCTGGGGACCGTCGACTCGACCTTGATTAAGGTAAACAGCTTTCTGACCAAAGATGCCCGTGTAAGTCTGCAAGCGACGCTGCTCAACGCTCAGGGCTCGACGGAGGCGCTGAAAAACCTGCTGATTATGAATCAGCGCAACATCAACCAGATTACGACTAATATGGCCGAGCTGACCCGCTCGCTCAACGTAACAGAGCGTAAGTTCGACCGCCTGGCTACCAACCTGGCGCAAATCACGGACACGCTCAAAAATGCCCCCCTGAGCCAGACGGTGCGCAAAATGAATGCTACCGTGACGGAAGCTCAGGCTACCATGGCCTCGCTCAACCAGTCGTTGACCAGTACCAAAGGCTCGCTGGGCAAGCTTATCAATGATGACTCGCTCTATACCAACCTCAACGCCTCCGCTGCCAGCACCGACGCGCTGCTCGTTGACTTCAAGGCCAACCCCAAGCGCTACGTCAATTTCTCGCTAATCTCGTTTGGCGGCAAGGATAAAGCCAAGAAAGAAGTGACCAAAAAGCCTAACGGCGAAATAGAAACCGAGCAGAAAGTAAAATCTGATAGCCCGCAAACTATGGCTCCTGTCGACTCGGTCATTGCGCCAGTTAAATAAGGCGTCTGCCATTTTTAAGTACCTTTGAAATCCGCCTTCGGGCGGATTTTTTTGTGCCCTACCACCCAAATTTGCCCCCCAACACCCTTTTCCCACCCGCATGAATCTGGAGTTCAACAAAAACGAAGATCAAGTCAAACAACTCATTTTCCAACTCAGCCAGCGTCATAAGAAAGTAGCCTTGGGCGGCGGTGAAAAGCGCATCGAGGCCCACAAAGCCAAAGGCAAGCTCACGGCCCGCGAGCGGATAGCCTACTTGCTGGATGAAGGCGCGGAAACGGTAGAGATAGGGGCCTTTGCAGGCGAAGGTATGTACCAGGAGCATGGTGGCTGCCCCTCGGGCGGCGTGGTGGTGGTGATTGGCTACGTGAAAGGGCGGCAGTGCGTGGTAGTAGCCAACGATGCCACCGTGAAAGCGGGTGCTTGGTTTCCGATTACGGCCAAAAAGAACCTGCGGGCCCAGGAAATCAGCATCGAAAACAAGCTGCCCATTATCTACCTCGTCGATTCGGCGGGCGTGTACCTGCCGATGCAGGACGAGATTTTCCCCGATAAGGAACACTTCGGCCGCATTTTCCGCAACAATGCTGTGATGAGCAGCATGGGCATCGTGCAGCTGGCCGCCATTATGGGGCCTTGCGTGGCCGGGGGGGCTTATTTGCCTATCATGAGCGATGAGGCCATGATCGTGGACGGCACGGGCTCGGTATTTCTGGCGGGATCTTATTTGGTGAAATCGGCTATTGGTGAAAGCATCGACAACGAGACGCTGGGCGGCGCTACCACGCACTCCGAGATTTCGGGCGTGACTGACTATAAGTTTCAGAGCGACGAAGAGTGCCTCGACCATATTCGCAACATCTTTGATAAGATGGGGGGGCAGCCCACCGCCGGCTTCCACCGCGCCGCGCCCGCCGCGCCGGCCGAGAAGCCCGAGGAAATATATGGCCTGCTACCCGCCGACCGCGCCAAGCCCTACGATATGATGGATATTATCCGTCGCCTGGTGGATAACTCGGAGTTTGAGCCTTACAAAGACCTCTACGGCCAAACCCTTATCTGCGGGCTGGCGCGCATTGATGGCTGGGCGGTCGGAATTGTGGCCAACCAGCGCAAAATCGTGAAGTCGAAGAAAACGGGTATGCAGATGGGCGGCGTCATCTACTCCGACTCGGCCGACAAAGCGGCGCGCTTTATCATGAACTGCAACCAGAAGCGCATTCCGTTGGTGTTTCTGCACGATGTGTCGGGCTTCATGGTGGGCTCGCAAAGTGAGCACGGCGGCATCATCAAGGACGGCGCGAAGATGGTAAGCGCCATGAGCAACTCGGTGGTGCCCAAATTCACGGTTATCGTGGGTAATAGTTACGGGGCCGGCAACTACGCCATGTGCGGCAAAGCCTACGACCCGCGTCTCATCGTGGCCTGGCCCACGGCCCAACTGGCAGTAATGAGCGGAGCCGCCGCCGCCAATACGCTCCTCCAGATACAAGTAGCCAGCCTAAAAGCCAAAGGCGAAGAAATCACGCCCGAAGCCGAAAAGGAATTGCTCGACCGCATCAAGAACCGCTACGAGGAGCAACTCTCGCCTTACTACGCCGCCGCCCGCTTATGGGTAGACGCCGTAATTGACCCGCTGGAAACGCGCAAGGTAATTTCAATGGGTATTGATGCTGCGAACCATGCACCGATTGAGAAGGCGTTTAATGTGGGCGTTATTCAGGTATAAGAACATAATTGCTTATTGATTAAAATAATCTTTCATCGTTTTAGTTTAGTCCAACTTTAGTTATGATATCCTTTAGATTATCTTCAATTGGTAACGGTAGTAGTTTTCGTGGAACTGGATTTATCGTTAATAATAAGGCGTATTTTTTGGTCACAGCAAAACATTTGTTTTGCCCAAGCTCTACCTTAGATAAATATAGTGTTCCATCTATAAATAATTTGCTTGCTGAGGTATCGATATTGACCCCTGATGGTCTAATAGAAATTCATAAAGAGCTGCTAATAAGTTCTGATAAATTATCTATTAGGTATAATACATATAATTTAAGCGATACTAAAGTGTTGGACCTAGCAGTTTTAGAATTAAATGATACTCCAAGCGAATTGAAGAACAATGCTTTTCCTCTTCCATTGCTTAATGAAAATCTTAGTTTGAACTATGACGGTTTTTTGAAAATCACGGGTTTTTCAAGTAAAGTCGAAAATTGTCATTCTATATTAAGTTTTAAACTTGTAAAGGAAGTTCAAGATTTATTAGATGATTCTATATACTATTTCATGTTTAATGCTGAAGTAAATCTTAAAGGAATATCTGGTGCACCTATATTAAATTATGTTGAAGATGAGTGTATGAATTTGGATGGAGTTGTCGTAGGTCAAAACAATAAACATCCAACAATAGGCTATGGAATCAAGGCATTCTTTATAAAAGAAATAATTAACACATACCCTCCGCAGTCGCTCGGCTGCGCCGAGTGACGCTTACGCTTGAGCAGCTATGCTGCGAATCCGTCCGCGCCGCCCGGTAAACAATACCTTTCCACTCATGAAAAGGCTCTACATCATTGCTGGCTGCAACGGAGCTGGGAAAACCACAGCGGCCTTTGCCATGCTGCCGGGTTTGCTGGATTGCCACGAGTTTGTGAATGCCGATGAAATAGCGCGTGGACTTTCGCCTTTTCAGCCGGAAGCGGTGAGTGTGCAGGCTGGGCGGCTTATGCTCACGCGCTTGCAGGACTTGGTCGCGGCCGGAGAAAGTTTTGCATTAGAAACGACGCTGGCTACCCGAATCTATTTGCCGTTCATCAAAATGGCACGGGCGAAAGGGTATCACGTCAGTTTGTTCTTTTTCTGGCTTGACTCACCGGATTCGGCAGTACAGCGGGTGAGAATCAGAGTGCAGGAGGGAGGCCATAGTATTCCGGAGGCGGTAATCCGACGGCGCTACGAAGGCGGACTACGGCAGTTTTTCTCTCATTACCGAAGTACCGTCGATAAATGGGTATTCCTAGACAACTCGAATGGCATAGGACAAGTAATTGCCAGAGGTACTTCCAGCGAAGAAGTTGTATTAGATTCAAAACTGTGGCAGCACTTGACTATTACCTACCATGACTGATCAGGAAAAAAGTGATTGGGTTGACCGCCAGTTACAAGCAGGTCTAGTAGCCGCCTACGCCGCTATGCTGAACTTCAAGCGTTACAAAAAGACGCCCGTCATCGTGTCGCGCAACGGGCAGATTCTAGAGGTGCATCCTGATAAAATGCCCCCCGCAACTCAGGAAAATTAACTCAACTCTCCTCTGCGAGAATTAACGCTCGTGCCCACCGGAGTGAACATTCCAGCACCTTCTACGTGTTAATAAACAGGCAACCGGCGGCGGCGAAACCGTGTCGGTTGCTTTTATTTGCTACTTCGTGCTACTCGGGGCCGCTGCACACGCCCCGACCATCCGCTACATGACCAATAAAGAAATTAAAGCACTTATCTCGCTGCTCGACGACCCCGAAATTGCCCCCCAGATTGAGGAGCGGATTCAGGCATTGGGCGAAACGCTAATTCCCTTTCTGGAAGAATCGTGGGAGGAGAGCCTCGACCCGCGCCAGCAGCAGCGCCTGGAGGATCTGATTCACGATTTGCAATTTGATGGCCTGAAGCAGCGGCTGCGCGTGTGGCGCGATTCGGGCGGTGAAAACCTGCTTGAAGGCATGTGGCTGCTCAACTCCTACCAATATCCGGATGCCGATTTGCAGGCCCTGAATCGGGCTGTTGAGCAGCTGCGCTTTGAAGCCTGGACGCTGATGCGCCCTAACATGCACCCCACCGACCAGGTGCAGGTGCTTAACCATGTATTGTTCCGGGCGCATAAGCTAGGGGCCAACACGCAGAACTTTCATTCGCCGGCCAACTCCATGCTGCACCTGGTGTTGGAAACCAAGCGCGGCAATCCCCTTACGCTCTGCGTGATTTATATGCTGGTGGCGCAGCGGCTGAATTTGCCGGTTTATGGCGTGAATCTGCCCAATCTGTTTGTGCTCATGTATCAGTCGCAAAGTCAGATTTCGGAGCCGTTTTATATCAACTGCTACAACCGTGGCCTTATCCTCTCGCGCACCGATATTGAGCACTACGTGGCGCAACTGAACCTATCGCCCAACGATATTTTCTATATGCCCTGCTCGCACCTCGACATCGTGCGCCGGGCGTTGCGCAACCTGGTTATGAGCTTCGAGAAGCTGCAAGAGCCCGCCAAAGCCACCGAAGTGAGCAAGCTTCTCGCCATCCTGACCGATGAAATAGCTCCCCTAACTGATATTGACCCTAAGGAATAAGTAAAAAGGTGGTAGTACGATTCCAAAGCCGTACTGCCACTAGCGTAGGCCCATCTTTGATTGGCTTTTCCATCACTTCAACGACAGTAGTCCTATGACTTTGGAGTTGTAGGACCACAAAAAAGCCCCCCGGCAAAGCGCTGGGGGGCTTTTTCTTGTGAATAAGCTAACCGATTTACATTTTTTTAATCAAACAGCCTGCTGCTCGCTTATCGGCTACGCCAGCGGGCCTGCCGGCCAGGATATTATCCAGCGCCTGAGCTACGTAGTGTTCTTTGGCGTAGGCTTCTATCTGGGCGTTATTGTCGATAGCACCTTTATAACGCACCGCAAATCCCTTTTCGACGGGCTGCAATATCACGACCTCCGGCGTTTTGGTAGCGCCCAGCAGGGAGCTTACTTTCTGGCCTTCATCGGTGAGGTAAGGATAGTCGTCGGTGCCAGTGGTTTTCATCTTCAGCTTATCGGCGTCGATAGCATCAGCCGTAGCCTCCAGATTAATGGGCGCATTAATAAACAAAAACTGCACGCCTTTGCCGCTGTAAGTTGCATTCAGGGCGCTGAGCCGGCTTTGATAGAGCTTGGAAAAGGCGCAGTTAGGATTTACGAATACAACCACAACAGCCTTATTGCTGGCATAGCTGCTCAGCGTAATGGTGGCATTAGTGGGGCTGGTGAGGCTGAAGTCATTGACGGTGCGGCCATCCTGCGCCTTGGCCACACTTACCGCAATGGTACAGAAGAGCAGGGCCGTGGCGGCAAGAATGGAAATACGGCGAAAGAGCATGGGTGGGAAGTTTAGGAAGTAGAATCGAAGCGCCAAATCTTACTAAGTAGATTTTTATGTCTTTAACTAGATGAAGCAGGCAAAACTCAGCCGTGTGTAGCATCTTCAACGCAATACGTTAGCACGTAGTCGGTTGCTAAGCGTTGATAGGAAATTTGGTGTTGGCTGCGGAAGTTTTCGAGTAGCAGGTGCCCCGTCAAAACACCTGCCTCCCGCAGCTCAAACGGGTTGAGCAACAATTGCTCTTTAAACACCACGCCCCGGCGACTATGCAGCTTATACAATGTCTCTTTGGCACTCCAATAGAGACTATATTTAGCTAAGTCATCGCCGGCATTGGCTCTTTCAGTTTCAGCTAGAAACCGGGTCGCCAAGTGTTGCGCTTTGGGTCTTATCAGTTCAACATCTGTGCCAACGCGCCCTTGAGCCGCTACAATTCCTGCTACCCACTCCCCCGAATGTGACAATGAAACCGCAAAATCAGGCAATTGCTCCAGATAAGGACGGCCGTTCACGTCATTTAGCAGGAGGGCGTGGACAGAGGTTAGCTTGCGCAAAAGCGTATGCGTCAGCGCCCGCCCCGCCAGCCACTGCGCCTGGCGGGTTAAATCGCGCACTGCCGGCTGCTGCGAAGCATAGTGCGCGGAGTGGGGGAGAAGAGAATGTAGCGCGGGGGGCATTTCCGTAAGATGCCACAGCCCTAGTAACGCATGTTCGGAAAGCGGCGTGAGGGAGTATAGAGGCATGATTTATTGAGGAATTAGAACGTCATGTCGCGCGCAGCAAAGCAAGACCGCCTGCTTATTGCGGACTTGGTTAAAAGCAGGACTCCAATTGCTTAGAAAAATCAACTGCAAGTTGTTTCTCTAGAGGCTTGAAAAAACCACTGTAATTTCGCCCTAAATTTTTACCTCGTCCATGCCGTTGATTTCTCGTCCGCAAGTGCAGAAACTGGCTACCCTCAGTGGCCACCGCGACTGCGTGTATGCCTTGGCCGGCGCCGCTGAGGAAGATCGTTTCTTTTCGGCTGGCACCGATGGAATGGTCGCCGTGTGGAGCATTGATGACCTCACGCGCGATGGGGAGCTGGTAGCTCGGGTCGAAAATTCGGTATATGCCCTGCACTACCTGCCTGAACGAGGATTGTTGGTGCTGGGGCACAATTTTCAGGGCGTGCAGGCTATTGCGTTAGCCGAAAGAAAGCTGGTGCATAGCACGGCTCTGCCACCAGTTGCCATCTTCGATGTTGCGTATTCCGCGCCCCGGCAGCGCTTGTACGTGGCCCTCGGCAATGGGGTGCTGGCCGTGTTGCGAGCCACTGATTTTGCGCTGGAAAAGCTAATTTCTCTCAGCGAGAAAAGCCTGCGCTGCCTGGCATTGCACGAGGAGCGCGGCGAATTGGCCGTGGGTGGCAGCGATACAGCGGTGCGTATTCTGGATGCTGATTCGCTGGCCGTGAAGTATACGCTTACAGGTCATAGCAACTCAGTATTTACCGCTGCTTACTCGCCCGATGGTCAGCAGCTACTGACGGCCGGCCGCGATGCTCACTTGCGCACCTGGGCCGTGGGGGGCAATTATGCCGAAGTAGGCAGCATCGTGGCCCACATGTTTACCATTAACCACCTGCTATTCAGCCCCGACGGATTGCTGCTGGCTACGTGCAGTATGGACAAGTCCATTAAGGTGTGGGAGGCCGAAACCGGACGCTTGCTGCGGGTGGTGGATAAGGCCCGGCACGCGGGCCACGGCACTTCCGTCAACAAGTTATTTTGGTCGGGGAGGCAGAATCGGCTAGTTTCGTGTAGCGACGACCGCAGCCTGGCGGTTTGGCAATTGACAATGAGCAGTGAGCAATGAAGAATTGGTCAACTAGCCGCGTGGCGGCATCATATCCGTGGTTCGTAGTGCTGGCTGCATTGCAACCGCCGTACCGCGGCCAATCGATTCACTGCTCACTGTCAATGGCTCGACTCTTAATTACTCCTTGAAATGAAAATAACCGCCCTTGATATTCGGCAGAAAACCTTTGAAAAAGCCTTCCGCGGCGTTGATAAGGACGAAGTACAAGCCTTCCTGATCACGCTCTCGCAGCAATGGGAGCGCATGGGCGACGAAAACCGGGAATTACGCCTGAAGCTGGAGCACGCTACCCACGACGTGCAGAAGATGCGCGAGGTAGAAACCAGCCTCTACCGCACCCTCAAAACGGCCGAAGACACGGGCAACAGCATCACTGAGCAGTCGCAGCGCGATGCTGACTTGCGGGTTCGCGAAGCGCAGCTCAAAGCGGATCAGCTGCTAAGCGAGGCCCGGCAGGAGGCGCGTCGGTTGGTAGAAGAAGCTACCCGCGAAGCTGAGAAAAGCGTGGCAGCTATGCGCACCGAAGTCAATAGCCTGGGGCAAGAGTGTCATCGGCTGGAAAACCAGATGGAAAACCTCGTGCGCGATTTGCAACACCTGGCTTCTGACGCGCTGGAGAAAGTAGCAAAGGCGAAAGCCCGACCTAAAACAAAGGCCGCCGCCATCCTTTCGCGGGTCGAGAGCGTACAGGGTAGCAGGACCGAACCTTCACCCCAAAATGACTCTGCCATGCGTGTATCTTCTGCTTCTACTTCGTCGGCTGCTGCGGTAGCTGGCGCTTCCAGCGCCGTCCTGGGGGGCATTTCGGTGGCCGAATCCCGCCCCATTGGCCCTCAGCCCGGTAACTATAACCCTAAACCCGGCCAGCAGCCCGACCCCGGTGCGCCAGCCCAAACGCCCGGCCCCGATATTCGGCCCAGCTCGCCCGATGAAAACCCCGGCAAAGCCGACCCTTCGCGTATCTACCAGCCGGAGCCTTCGCGCGTCCCGGCGCCCGGCGCACCCGATATTGAGCGTCCAATGCCCGACATTCAACCCGTAGGACCCAGCCACCCCGAGATTATGCCGCCTTCGCCGGCCACGCATCCGGGTATGGCTACCGCGGCCTCAGTCGAAAAATCGTTTTTCGACGAGATCTAATCTCAGCCACGACTGAAAAAAGCGCAAGGCCCGCAAGCTATGCCGGGCCTTGCGCTTTTTACGCCCACACCTCTCTGGTCATTTCAGGGCATTACGCCACTATTAATCACGTACTATCATGGAACAAATCGCGCTGGAGGGCATGGAGTTCTTTGCTTTTCACGGCTATTATGATGAGGAGCAGAAGATCGGGAATAAGTACGGCGTAGACCTGTACATCCAAACTGACCTGCACGCGGCCGGTGCTTCTGATAAGTTGCAGGAAACCGTAAACTACGAGGTACTCTACCGCCTGGTAGCAGAAGAGATGCTGGCCCCGGCGCGGCTACTGGAGCATGTGGGGCATCGGGTAATGGACCGCATTCTAACCCAGTTTCCGCATGTGTACACCGTGAAAGTATGCGTATCGAAGTTCAACCCACCACTGGGGGGCATTTGCCGCCGGGCACGCATTACTCTCAAGCGCAAACGAGCCCAAAATGCCCCCCAGAACCCAGAAAAGTAGAAAAAACGTTTACTGTCAGCTTGCTAAACATAAAAAAGGCGACTAGTTATGGTCGCCTTTTTTATGTTTAGCAAGCTGACAGCTGCTCACCGCTTACGCGTTTCTGTTCGGATTATTAGGATTATTAGGGTTGTTGGTATTCGTGGTATTTTTGGTCGAATCGTTAATCTGCTCGATATCCACTTCCGTTTTGCGCACCGTGTCCCGAATAGTTTCTTCCCGCTCGGTCACTTCTTTTCCAAGGCTGATTTCTTCCACCACGCGGGCTTCTTTGCCTACTACGGCACGTTCCGCACTCTCCGTGATTTCAATTTCACCTTCTTTGAAGGCGGCAAAATCTGCTTCCGTAGCCGGACGGTTTACGGCGTTGCGCTCTACTTTTACGTGCTCCTCACGCAGGCGTAGATGCTCCTCTACGGGGCGCTCCACGATCCGGCTGCGCAAACGCACCCCCCCTGTTTGCTCCACGCGCTTATCTACTTGCAACTGCTCTTCCATCACTTTCATCGAGTCGGTTTGGCCGGTTTGGTCAGTGTCAGACTGAGCACCCGCATAGGAATTGCCGGAAGTGCCAGCATTGTGTTGCGAAGCCATATCATCAACATCTACCGCGCCGTAATTATCAAGAAAGTCGCGAGCCCGCTCAGCTTCCGCGGCTGACTGGGCATGTACCGTTACCAATGATTTACCGCTCCGCACTACGTTTGAGTAGTTGCTGGCCGTACTGTTGTCGTCGCTGCCAAACAGGTTGCTGAAAAAATTGCCAATGCTGTCGCCCACATTATCTGCGGCCGCTTCGGCGCGGGTGCCAGTGGTATTAGTGCTGGTGCTGGCACCAGAGTTATAATTGCTGCCGGAATCACTGCCCTGATTATATGGCGCTACGTCCACGAAATCACGCTGAAATCCATTCTGCTCAAGTTGCTGTACCGCACGCTGGGCTTCAGCGGCAGTGTTGAATACTCCTACTACGGTATGTGCCATGATATTAAGGTATTAGGATTGGGGATGAATGAAAGAAAGATTGATAGGTTGGTAAAGGGTAAAGTCTAGGTAGTGGGGTCGGAGGGGGAGGTGGGATCAGGCGCTATGCGCTGCAAATGAATTTCCTCCTTGCGTAGCGTTATTTGTTGGGGCGTACGCGTTTCCGTCTGGTGCTTTGTAATGCGTACTTCTTCTACTAATAGCAGCCGTTTTTCAACGACTAACACTTCCCTTAAAATGGGCATTATCATCGTGTCGCCCTCGTAGCGGACCGCTGGCGGAGTAGCTACATATTGATTGATGGTGACACGCTCTACGTTTACTTCTTCCTGAATAACGGGTACATCTACCACGCGCTGTTCTTCCTGCACCGTCTTCGATACCCGAATTCGGCCAGTCTCCACCACATCCTTCCCGATCTGCAACTGCTCCTCCACCACGGGAATTGTGACGCGGGGATCAGGCACCTGATAAGGCTGTTGGTTGTCGAATTGATTAGTGGAAGGCTCCATAGGCGAAAGCGCTGATAGCCGTGGGTTAGGTTGTGATACTCAGACAATAAATAATACGGGGTGTCTTTGGCTAAGTTGAAAATTGATGAAAAATTATTCCTGTTTTTTTACTAAAGCTCGACACTAACAATATTGGTTTTGTCATATAAAAACATTTAAATAGGGTTACATAAATATTGTAATTTGTTAGATGTCAAATGCTTATATTATAATTGTCTAAAATCCAGTGCCGCTGAGGTTGACTTTAATATTCACGGTTAAATCTAAACCCATAGATAGACATGCCATGCGACTTATCTTATCGGATTGATTGACTGTCATAAAACCGAAGGCCGCAACAATCCACTTACTTACGTGACTTTGAAGGCCCGGACAAGTGATGAGTAACCGCTGGGAATGGTATACGAAATTATTCGTATATAAAGCTTGCTAGTACGATAGCTTTCGTATACGTTTGTCATACGAATTCCTTCGTACTACTATAACTTTCAGAATCAATGAGCAAGCTACCCCTTCCCAAACCAACCGAATCGGAACTGGAGATCCTGCAGGTACTCTGGCAGCACGGCCCCACCACCGTCCGCCTCGTGAACGACGAGCTGAGCCGCAAGCGCGACGTGGGCTACACTACTACCCTGAAGCTGCTGCAGCTCATGCTCGACAAGGGCCTCGTGCTCCGCGACGATGAGAGCCGCACCCATGTGTACCGCGCCGCCGTGCGCGAGGAGGAAACCCAAGGCCTGCTCATCGACCGCCTCCTGGACGCGGCCTTTGGCGGCTCGGCCCTCAAGCTGGTAGTGCAGGCCTTGGGCCACCAGCGTACCTCACCGGCCGAGCTGGACCAGATCCGGAACCTGCTCAACGATATGGAGCAACAGAAAAACGCAGCCGAGAAAGGAGGGACTGATGAGCTGGCTTGAGCATCTTTTATCGCCGGCCATCGTTCGGGCGTTGGGCTGGACCCTCGTGCACTCGCTGTGGCAAGGAGCCGTGGTGGCATTGACTTTAGCCGGGCTGCTGCTATTGTTGCGGCAGCACACGGCGCGCATTCGCTACCGGGTGGCGGGTGTGGCCCTGGTCGCGCTGCTGGGCTTGGCGGTAGTTACATTTAGCCGGTATTATCTGGCCGAAAATCCCGATGCTAAGGTAGTGCCAACTGCCTTGGCTACGACGGCCAACGCTCCAGCGTCCGTTTCAACCAATCTGGGGGGCAATTTCCCCTTGGTTTACGCACTTGATAAGCGCCTGACAGCTGCCGTACCCGTACAGCCAGCTACACCCGCTGCCGCTGCTGCGTCGTGGCTGCCGTACTTCGACCAGCACCTGCCCTTGATCGTAGCGGCCTGGCTGCTGGGCTTACTGGCCATGACGCTGCGTTTTTTGGGCGGGCTGGCCTACCTGGACCGCTTGCGGCACTACCGCGTGCGGCCCCTGCCGGCCGAGTGGCAGCGCCGACTGGCGGCGCTGGGCAATCGGGCGGGGCTGCGCCGGACAGTGGCCCTGCTGGAATCGGCGCTGGTGAAGGCGCCGCTGGTGGCCGGTCACCTGCGGCCCGTTATTTTGCTGCCACTGGGCACCATTTCGGGCCTGAGCCAGGCGCACCTGGAGGCAATTCTGGCACACGAGCTGGCCCATATTATCCGGCGCGACTACCTGATGAACCTCGTGCAGTCCATTACCGAGATTCTCTTTTTCTATCATCCCGGCGTTTGGTTCGTGAATGCCTGCCTGCGCACCGAGCGCGAAAACTGCTGCGACGACATGGCTACGGCCCTGTGTGGCAGCCCGCTGACGCTGGCGCTGGCGCTTACCGGACTAGCCGAGCTGGGCCACGACCGCTTTGCCACCCCGCGACTGGCGGTGGCCGCCGTCGGGCCCGATGGCTCGCTGCTGGGCCGGGTGCGGCGGTTGGTGCAGCGCCGTTCGGCTCCCACGTTCTCCGAAGGCTTTATGGCGGCCGTGGTAGTGCTGGGTGGCATCGTGCTGCTGGGCGTGAGTACGGCTTTCTCCATGGCTGATCCGCACTTCAAGAACAGCCGGAATGAAACGATGGCAGTCGGCAATACCTGGCGGGCCGACTTGTTGCCGGGCCTGCTGGTAGTGCCTCCCATCACCAAAATTGCCCCCCAGGGCCCTTTGCGTGAGACAGTAGAAGGAAGCGATAAAGACAAGGACAAGGACAAAAAGAAGCGCCGGCGGAAGGACGATAACAACCGTATGGTTATCATCCAGGATGGCGCGCGGGGCCGGCGTGAGGAGGGCACCATCGTGCTGGAGCGCGACAAAAAAGGTCGCCTGACGGAGGTGATTGTTGATGGCCAGCGCATTGATAGCCAGGCGTTGGGCAAAGCGCAAAAGAGAAATAAAGCCGATGGGACGCAGGTTATTCGCCTCAGCACAGGCAGCTCCACCCGCTTGTACGGCCGAGCTGACGCCCGAATCGATTCGGGCTTGGCCAGCTCCGTCTTGTCCGACCTGGACCAAAACGAGCTGCGCCGCTCGCTACGGGAGCTCACGGTGGACACCGAGAGGATGACGCGCGACCTGGGAAATCTTAATCTGCGGGGCAGCGCGCAAGTAGTTGACGACGAAAGAATCCGTAGCCAGGCGCTGCGGTCGGCGGAGCTGGGCCTGCGCGCGGCCGAGCGCCGGGCCACCAATGAGACGGAGCGGGAAAAGATCAGAGAGCAGCTGGAAAATATCCGGCAGGAGCGCGAACAAGTGCAGGAAGCCGTTCAGTCCGAGCGGGAAGCGGCCCAGGCTGAACGAGAGACGGTTCGCGCCGAGCGAGAAGCCTCCCGTGCCGAGCGCGACGCCCGCAACCGCGCGGCCGACGAGGCCCTCATCGCCGAGCTGCTCAAAGACGGCCTGATCAAGGATCGGCAGAATTTTCAGCTGATGATGAATGCCACCGAGCTGCGCGTGAACGGCGAAAAGCAGTCGGCCGCGGCGTATGCCAAATACCGCAAGCTGTACGAAGAGGGCACCGGACGCGCCATCAGCCCCTCGGGCTCCGTGCTGCTGACGTACAGCGGCAGCAACGTGAACCGCGTCCATTCCAGTGGCCCCAATGCCAGGGCCAGCACCTTCAGCGCGCCGCCCGCGCCGCCGCTGCCCCCCACGCCTCCCAATCCGCCCCGGGCGCCCCGGCCGCCGCGCCCACCCCGCGCCGCCACCTTTGGGTCCGTGGACCTGGGCAGTCAGCTGCGGGCTGATGGGCTGATTGGCCAGAACGACAAGTCGTACCAGTTTCAGCTCAACGACAAGGGCCTGACCGTGAACGGCAAGCGCCAGCCCGAGGCAGTAGCCAGCCGCTACCGCCAACTGCTGGACAAGCACGGGCGCGGCCAGAAGTTCAACATGACCGTCAACGTGCAGGAATAGAGGATAAGGAAACAACGATATAAGATGAGGGCCTAAAAAGCCGGCTATTTCCAGGAAATAGCCGGCTTTTTTTAATAAAAATGCCCCCAGCGGCAACGCTTGCCCCGCCGGGCGCATCTATAAGGCCATATCCCGATTTTTTGATTTTAATAAGCAGTGTTATGCGCCGTTTTTTACTGTGCTGGTGGTTAGGATTAGTCACCTTCCTGGCTGGGGGGCAAAATTTGCCCCCCACGGCGGCCCCGGCCGCCACCGCACCTAAGCGCCAGCTCCAGGCCCTGCGCATCACCGACAACATCAAGCTCGATGGGGTGCTGGACGAGGCCATCTGGCAGCAGGCCCCCATTGCCACCAACTTCATCGAGAACCGGCCCACGCCCGGCCGCCCCGAAAACCACAAAACCGAGGTGCGCGTGCTCTACGACGACGCCAACCTCTACATCGGGGCCGTGATGCACGACGTGAGCCCCGATTCCATTCTGCGGGAACTGAGCCAGCGCGACGACATCAACAACTCCGACTACTTCGGGGTAATGCTGGACACTTACCACGACAAGCTCAACGGCTACGGCTTCGCCGTCACCTCGGGCGGGGTGCAGGTAGACGCGCGCTACTCGCCGGCCGTGGGTGATGACTATAACTGGAATGCCGTCTGGGACTCGCGCACCACCCTGCGCGGCACCAACTGGATAGCTGAAATGCGCATTCCTTACTCCGCCATCCGCTTCAGCGGCAACCCCGAGCAGGTGTGGGGACTCAACTTCGTGCGTCAGCGCCAGGCCACGCGCCAGCAGTTTTTCTGGAACCCCGTGCGGCCCGAAGTCGATGGCTTCGTGAACCAGTGGGGCGAATTGCTGGGCATCCGGGACGTAAAGCCGCCGCTGCGCCTGTCGCTGACGCCCTACGTGTCGAGCTACGTGAACCACAACCCGCTCAACGCGGAGGGCACGCGCCGCACCACCACCAGCTTCAACGGCGGGGCCGACGTGAAGTGGGGCATCAACGAAAGCTTCACCCTGGATGCCACGTTGGTGCCGGATTTCGGGCAGGTGCAAAGCGACAACCAGGTACTCAACCTGTCGCCCTTTGAGGTGCAGTTCAACGAGAACCGGCAGTTTTTTACCGAAGGTACGGAGCTGTTCAACAAAGGCAATTTGTTCTACTCGCGCCGGGTGGGGGCCACGCCCATTGGTTTCTACGAGGTGACGGTGGGCGAAAACGAAAAGATCGTGCGCAACCCGGCCGAGACGCGCCTGCTGAATGCCACCAAAGTATCGGGTCGTACCAGCAAGGGGCTGGGCGTGGGCTTGTTTAATGCCGTGTCGAACAACGTGTACGCCACCCTCCGCGACGCGCAAACCGGCCAGGAGCGCGAGGTGCTGACCCAGCCCCTGAGCAACTACAGCATTGCCGTGCTCGATCAGAGCCTGAAAAATAACTCTTTTGTGAGCCTGATCAACACCAACGTCACGCGCTGGGGCAGCACCTACGACGCGAACGTGACCGGGGGGCTTTTTCGCTTTGCCAACAAAAAAAACTCCTATGCCCTGAACGGGCAGGCTAACTACTCGCGCCGCCGGGGCCAGGTCTTCGGCTCCGACCAGCGAATCGATGACCGCGACGGCTACAAGTACGGGCTGAGCTACGGCAAGATCAGCGGCAACTTCACCTGGAACGTCAGCCACGGCATCGAGTCGGATACCTACAACCCGAACGATCTGGGCATTCTGTTTGGCAACAACTCCATTAGCCAGGGCCTGGACCTGGGCTACAACATCTACAAGCCATTCTGGAAAGTCAATCGGCTGAACACCTTCGGGGGCGTAGAGCACTCTCTGCTCTACCGGCCTAGGCGCTACCAGCGCGTGAGTGTATACGCCGGCGCCAATACCACCTTCACCAAAAACTTTTTGAGCACGGGCTTCAACCTCAACTTCCAGCCCACCACCCACGACTACTTCGAGCCCCGCGTGTTTCCGCTGGGTGACTACTACGTGCGCGTGCCCACCAGCCTGAACGTGGGCGGCTACATCTCCACCGACTACCGCAAAAAGCTGGCCTTGGACGTGAACGGGGGCGTCCGGACCTACGCCCGGGATGAGCGTCTGCCGCGCCCGCGCCGAATGGGCTACGGCCTGGGCATCTCGCCGCGCTACCGCGTCAATAACCAGCTCAACTTCCGCTACAGCCTCGACTGGAACCTGCGCCGCCACCAGGTGGGCTACGTGAACGGCGGCCTGAGCGCGCGCGATACCCTGGATCAGCCCTTCATAGGCCAGATTCTGCTGGGCCGCCGCGACGTGGTTACGGTGTCCAACGTGCTGTCGGTGGCCTACACCTTCACCAACCGGATGTCGCTGACCGTGCGCACCCGCCACTACACCAGCAACGTGCGCTACCAGGACTTTGCCACCCTGGCCCCCGGCGGCGCGGAGCAGCCCGTGGACTACCGCCGCAACCG
Organism: Hymenobacter roseosalivarius DSM 11622; assembly: GCF_900176135.1. Lineage (GTDB taxonomy): Bacteria > Bacteroidota > Bacteroidia > Cytophagales > Hymenobacteraceae > Hymenobacter > Hymenobacter roseosalivarius. The sequence goes on from NZ_FWWW01000075.1 coordinate 55,559, forward strand.
CGACAATACCTACAACGCCTTCAATGTGGATGCCGTGTACTCGTGGTGGTTCGCGCCCGGCTCCCAGATCAGCATCGTCTGGAAAAACGCGGGCACCTCCTTTCTGCAAGCCAACGAGGCCACCCCGCTTTACTTCGACAACCTGAGCAACACCATCAACACGCCCCACAATAACTCTGTATCGGTGAAGGTACTCTACTACCTGGATTATCTGATGCTGAAAAAAAGGCGGTAAGGCTACGCGTATATCAGTAGCACGGAGTGCCACTACGTGCTACATTGTCGTGCTACTTGCCAGCTATAGTTCCAGCAGCTCGGCGGCGGCGCTAAAGGGCGATTTTTTGCCCCCCATCACCTGCTCCCGCATCTCGGCCAGCTGCTGTTGCACGCGGGGATTGGCATAAAAGCGCTCTTCCAACTCCTGCCGGATGGCCTCATGCAGCCAGTGCAGATTCTGCTCCTGGCGGCGGCGCTGAAAGTAGCCGCTGGCCTGCATCTGCTGCTCGTACAGCTCTATTACCTCCCACACTTCCGCCACGCCCGCGCCCGTCAGCGCCGAGCTGGTCGTCACCAAGGGCGCCCAGCTTGAGGCAGCTTTGGGGAAAAGATGCAGGGCATTCTGGTATTCGCGGCGGGCGCGGGCCGCGGCCAGTTCGTTGCCAGCGTCGGCTTTGGTAATGGTCACGGCGTCGGCCATTTCCATGATGCCCTTCTTGATGCCTTGCAGCTCGTCGCCGGCCCCAGCCAGCATCAGCAGCAGAAAAAAATCGACCATGCCATGCACGGCTGTCTCGCTCTGGCCCACACCCACGGTTTCCACGAAAATCACGTCGTGGCCGGCCGCCTCGCAGAGCAAAAGCGCCGCGCGGGTGCTGTTGGTGACGCCGCCCAGCGAGCGGCCCGCCGGTGAGGGCCGGATGTAAGCCGCCGGGTGGGCCGCCAGCTCGCTCATGCGGGTTTTGTCGCCCAGGATGCTGCCCCCGCTGCGCTGGCTGGTGGGGTCCACGGCCAGTACCGCCAGCTTTTTGCCCAGCTTATTTACCAAATGCAGCCCCAGGGCCTCAATAAACGTGCTTTTGCCCACGCCCGGCACCCCCGTAATGCCTACTCGCACCGAGCGGCCGGCTTGCGGCATCACCGCGTCGAGTACTTGCTGAGCGAGCTGTTGGTCGGTAGCCAGGGTGCTTTCCGCCAGCGTAATAGCCCGACTCAGCACGACGCGGTTGCCGGCCCGGATGCCGGCCACGTACTCATCGGCGGTGAAGCGTTTGGCCATAGGTGCGGGTTGCCCTTACTTAACGATGAAATTGGGCAAGCCAAACTTGCTGCGTTTGCCCCCCAGACTGATGCCATCGTCCTTGTACTGGCAGGCCAGGCCGGCGGCGTTCGGGTTCCCAATAATGCCCAGAAAGGGGTTGTCTTCGCGGGCCACGTAGATTTTGCCGTCCGGCCCCCGCTGGAGCGCCCCGATTTTGCGGTTCTTCGAGTCGCCGATTTTGGTGGCTTTGTCGGTTTTCAGGTCAAACTGCCAGATCTGGGCCGCCCCGCCGCCGGTGCCGTTGTTGGTGCCGTAGAGCTTGCTGCCGTCGGGCGAGAACTCTACGCCGTAGGCTTCCTCGTAGGGGCCAAACTGGCGCGGCTTGCTCACCAGCCCCGTATTCCGGTCAAAGTCAAAAACCTCGAACTTGTTGCTTTCGCGCCAGATGGCAGCGGCCAGCTTATTGCCATCGGGCGAGAATTTCAGGCAGCCGATGGCATTGCGGCCGGGGCCGGCGTGCATGGTGCCTACGTTGCTCAGAATAGGCTTGGTCTGCACCCCATCGGCCGTGACCAGGTAAGCCACAAAGGCATTGGAGTTCCAGCGGTGACCCACCACCCACACGTCGCGGCCGTTCTGATGGCGCACGGCGGCCAGCTTTTCGGCCACGGGCGAGATGAGCAGCATATTGGCGCGGGGCACGTCGCCCAGGCCGTTGTCGCGGGTCATGTCCACCACGGAGTAGCGCATGCCGCCGGGCCGGCCCTGAAAGTCGGTGATGAATACGTAGAAGATGTTGCCGCTGCCGGGGTCGGGCACGATGAGTACCCCTTGCGTGCTTTCCGGGCCGCCCATCAGCCGGCGGCCATTGGGCATGGGCGCGTGCTGGCGGTTGTAGATAGTGCCTCCATTGGTGTAAAACAGCAGCTGGCCGCTTTTAGTAGTGGCTACAGCGCAGTTTTCGTAGCTCACCATCTTGCTGTCGAGTAGGGGAGTGGGCTTGCCTTGGGCGAAGCTTAGCCCCGCCATATTGCCGAAGTACCAGATAGATTGCTCGGCCTGAGCCCAGGCTGTGGAAGTGGTAAGAAGGCTAACGAACAAGAGCAAAAAAGGAAGTCGTTTCATAGAGTTGCAAAGCGCTAGGGCAGGTGTAGTAACGGGTGCTACGGAAGGGAAAACGGAATTTCGTGCCAAGATAATATAGCTACCGGTCGCAGTCTCCAGCGAAAACCATCAGCAAAAAGTAACAGACAAGCACTTTACGTAGTTAGAAGACAAGCTGGGGGGCTTTTTTGAACCCAACAAAACTAAAAAGCTCCTTAGTGGCCACTATCTGATCAAGGCCGTATCAGCCCCACTTCTTTCCTGTCGCGCATGCTACGTTCCTTTATTCTGGTGTTACTACTAAGCGGCCTTGTCTTAGGTACTGTGGCTCAGGTGCCAGCGACTAAGTCTTCCTTGCCGGAGAGGATAGAAGCTCAGCGGTGGCGGAAAAGAATTGTTGTTCTCTACGCTTCCACGGCCGAATCAGCCAAGCTTAAGCAGCAGCTGGCCAGCCTGGCGACCGCCAAAGCGCAGGTGCAGGCTCGCGATATACTTATCATCGAGGCTATTGAAACATGCCTGAGCACCACCGAAAAGCAGTACATCCGCCAGACGCTGGCGGTAGAGCCGGGCGATTTCGCCGTGGTACTCATTGGGAAAGATGGGGGTGTAAAGCGAAAGGAAACTAATCCCATCGACCCCAAGACCTTATTTGAGACCATCGATACCATGCCCATGCGGCGCCAGGAGATGCGTGCAAAAGGTAAGTAGGATCGTGGGTGAGAGGTGCGTTGGGCTTAGAAGGATAATAGGAGCGTCCCAAAGCCAGAGCGCTTCTATCTTGTAAGTTAGCCGCTACTGATTCGAAATTTGCCCCCCAGCGCCGGTTGTTATGGCCGATTCAGGGTTGTAACCGTATGCATTGCAATCATTTCATTAAAATACACGCATAGTTCCATGTCATTCTCCTCTGCCCGTCCCGAAGATCTACTGTTTGATGCCGCCCGTCGGGGTGATGTTACTTATCTGAAAGAACTGCTGGATGCCAACGTCGACGTAAACACCGTGAACGGCAAAGGCTTTACCCCACTCATCGTGGCTGCTTACGACGATCAGCTGGAAGCTGCCCAACTCTTGCTGGAAGCTGGAGCCGACGTAAACGTGCAGGATGCTGGCGGAAACAATGCGCTAATGGGCGTTTGCTTCAAAGGCCACGCCGAAGTTGCCAGTCTGCTGATAGCGCACGGGGCCGACCTGAACCTGCAGAACGGTAATGGCGGCACAGCGCTCATGTTTGCCACGTTGTTTGGGCGTAATAAGCTCGTGAAGCTGATGCTCGACGCCGGCGCCGATACCACTATCCAGGATATTCGGGGGCTTACCGCGTTGGATCTGGCTGTGCAGCAGGGCAATGAGGAGGCTTTACAACTGCTCCAGTAGCTGTTTGACCACTTCCCTATCTATTGGCCGTATAACAACCCAAAATTGCTGCTGACATGTTCGTTATGAAGTTGCTAAACAGGTTATACATATTCTCTCAATGGACAGCTTAGCCAGATTTGCCCCCTACATTTATGCCTTGCTGCGCATTGTGGTGGGGTTGCTTTTCGCGATGCACGGTAGCCAGAAGCTACTGGGTTTTCCCGGTGACAAGCCGCCCGTGGAAATTGCTTCTCTCATAGGCCTTGCCGGAGTCATTGAGTTGGTAGGTGGCTTGCTGATTACTTTCGGACTTATGACGCGCATTGCTGCTTTCATAGCCAGTGGTACTATGGCCGTAGCTTACTTTATGGCCCACGCGCCGCAAGGAAGCCTTCCTATTCTCAATCAGGGAGAGCCGGCAGTTGTGTACTGCTTCGTGTTCCTGTATATCGCCGCGCAAGGCTCCGGCCCTTGGAGCGTCGATAATTTGATACGAAAAGATCGGCGCGACGTGCTGCCGCGCTAAATACTACATAGCATAGGCCAACTAACGATGCATCATAAAAAGAGGGCTGGCTTATCTAACAAAGCGTTAGAAAAGCCGGCCCTCTTTTTATGATGCTTTTTGCTATGCGGAAATTCGCCCGGAAACAGGCTAAGCTGGCTTGGTTAACAAATAGTAGGCGTAGCGCCGCCCCAATTTTACTTCCTGCTCAATTTCCAGTGCAACGAGTTGCGGTTCGAAGCCGCAGCTTATGGCGTTTCCCCAAAACTCCTCGATACGGTACGTCACCATATGTGGTAGATTCTGGGCGTAGCCCCAACGATGCGGCTGGCTTATAGGTGTGTTGTCGGCGTAGCGAATCTGAATAAAAGCTTGCCCGCCCGGCTTTAAGAGTTTATAGGCGATATCTAATACACGGCTACCGTAGGCTTTGGTAGGAAAAATCTCAAAGACGTAAGTCGAGAAAAACAGGTCGCAGGGCTCCGTAATAGTGCTGAGGACCGTTTCGGGGGTGCCAGCTTCAAACTGTATAGGAACAAAGCGATGAAAGCCTTCCTGTACTAGTTGCTTCTGGCACTCATTCACGCTGGCAGAGGTAATATCAGTGCCATAATAGCGGCTCGAGCCCGGCGCGAAATGTACGGCATTGGCGCCACCACCACACCCCCAGTCTACAATGCTGGTTGGTTGATTATCAAGGGTTGCCACGCCCGCCAAGCGGCGGTACATCTCGTAATTGTGGCGGCCCATCTTGAGCCACCGCTCGTCATTGTTCTTGAATACACCTGTGCCACGCCAATGGGCATTGCCTGGAATGTACTCTTTGTCAGTGCGTTCCCAATAATGTTGAGAATCAGATATTAGCTTATCTTCTGAATCGTACAGATGTAAGTTCTCTCGTACTACTCGCTCACTGGAGCGATAAATCCGAGCTAAAGTATTTCGTAACTGAGCTTTCATCAAGTTAATTGTAAGAAGTAAGGCTAAAGATTTATCAGTGCAAGATATGCAAGATATGCTTTAATGTCGTTTTAATCCTATAAAAATCCTTGTTTGTAGTTGAATAAATTTAAAATAGATAAGAGAGTAAGTAAGGAAAGCTCATCAGCTATAATTTTTAAGCATAATCTATATAAGCTGAGTCAGTACATACCTGTAAGTCAACTAACAACTTAGAATTTCGGAGTTGCCGTACAGAATAGCTGGTTGATATAGCGTAAAGCAGAGGTTTCACGCATCGTTTAGTGACTGGCTGGAAGCATTTCTAGTGGCTTGTAAAACCTCGGCAACGATGCGCGAAGCGGAAGCGTAGCTCTACCTTACTTCGGTGTTCGCGCTACATCCTGTACACTGAGTCTGAAATTGCTTTAGTAGGGTTAAACTTAGTTATAGGTTATCAAAATTAACAGAGTTTAAGTGTTAGAAAGGCGACACTGATTTTACTTATACCGTGTGATAGCAGCCTAAATACAAATAGATCCGTGGTAACGCTTAAGCAGTGGGTCATTTCTGAAGCTCCTTTAGCTTCTGCAATATTTCCTGCGCTGCTACTGCAATTACCGTTCCGGGTCCATAGACGCCAGCTACTCCCATCTCGAAAAGAAAGTCATAGTCCTGGGCCGGAATCACGCCGCCGGCGATTACCAGAATGTCAGCGCGGTCGAGCTTTCTAAGCTCCTCGATAAGCTGTGGAATCAGGGTTTTATGGCCAGCGGCTAAACTGCTCACGCCTACTACGTGCACATCATTTTCGGTGGCCTGGCGGGCTACCTCGGCCGGCGTTTGAAACAGAGGGCCAATATCTACGTCGAAGCCCACATCGGCGAAGCTGGTAGCAATAATTTTCGAGCCCCGGTCGTGGCCGTCCTGCCCCATTTTAGCCACCAGAATGCGTGGTCGACGCCCTTCCAGCTTGGCATACTCGTCAGCCATCTCGCGGGTACGCTGAAATTCGGCGTCGTAGTCCAGCTCAGCGGAATACACGCCCGAAATGGCGCGAATGGTGGCTTGGTGGCGTCCGTACACTTTTTCTAAAGCATCCGAGATTTCACCAAGAGTAGCGCGTACGCGGGCAGCTTGTACAGCCAGCGCCAGCAGGTTTTCGGAGCTGCTGCGAGCCGCTTCCGTCAGGGCCTCTAACGCTGCTTGTACCGCGACAGCGTCGCGTTCAGCTTTTGTAGTCGCCAGCCGGGCGAGCTGCGCCTCCCGGACGGCGGCATTATCAATATCAAGCACATCGATTTTGTGCTCTTCAGTGGGCCGGTACTTATTTACACCTACTATAATTTCCTTGCCTGAGTCGATACGTGCCTGCTTGCGGGCCGCAGCTTCTTCGATCCTCATTTTGGGTAAGCCAGTCTCAATGGCTTTGGCCATACCACCCAGCTCTTCCACTTCCTGAATCAGCGCCCAGGCTTTATCGGCGAGCTGGTGGGTGAGGCTTTCCACATAATACGAGCCGCCCCACGGGTCCACGACGCGGGTAATGTCGGTTTCGTGCTGGAGGTACAGTTGGGTGTTGCGGGCAATACGGGCCGAGAAGTCGGTGGGCAGAGCAATGGCCTCATCCAGCGCATTGGTGTGCAGGCTTTGGGTGCCGCCCAACGCGGCGGCCATTGCCTCAATGCAGGTACGCGCTACGTTGTTGAAAGGGTCCTGCTCCGTCAGAGAATAGCCCGAGGTCTGGCAGTGCGTGCGCAACGCCAGCGACTTTGGGTTCTGGGGGGCAAATTGCTGCATGAGCTTGGCCCACAACAGGCGCCCGGCACGCAGCTTGGCAATTTCCATGAAGTGGTTCATGCCAATTGCCCAGAAAAACGACAGTCGGGGGGCAAATTGGTCTACGTCCATGCCCACGGCCAGGCCGGCGCGCACGTATTCAAGGCCGTCGGCGAGGGTGTAGGCCAGCTCCAGGTCGGCGGTGGCGCCAGCTTCCTGCATGTGATAGCCGCTGATGCTGATGGAGTTGAAGCGCGGCATGTGCTGGGCCGTATAGGCAAAGATGTCGGCGATGATGCGCATGCTCGGCGCGGGCGGATAGATGTAGGTATTGCGCACCATAAATTCCTTCAGAATATCATTCTGAATGGTGCCCGCCAGCTTCTCCGGACTCACACCCTGCTCCGCCGCCGCCACGATGTAAAAGGCCATAATCGGCAGCACGGCCCCGTTCATGGTCATCGATACCGACATCTGATCCAGCGGAATCTGGTCGAAGAGAATCTTCATATCCTCTACCGAGTCGATGGCGACGCCCGCTTTGCCCACGTCGCCCTCCACGCGCGGGTGGTCGGAGTCGTAGCCGCGGTGCGTCGCCAGATCAAAGGCGACAGAAAGGCCTTTTTGCCCCCCAGCCAAGTTTCGACGGTAGAAAGCGTTGCTTTCCTCAGCCGTCGAAAACCCCGCGTATTGCCGGATGGTCCACGGATTCTGCACGTACATGGTAGCGTAGGGCCCCCGTAGGTAAGGCGCTACGCCTGCTCCGAACCCCAGATGATCGAGGCCGGCGGCATCTTGGGCCGTGTAGTAGCTACGGACTGGAATCTGTTCGGGCGTCAGTGCCTGCGTGGGCGCGGCCGGGGCGGGCGGCAACGGCGCCGCATCGTATGGAATCCGGGAAAAGTCAGGCTTCATGGTTGGGTGAGGTGAAAGTGGCCTGGGAAGTGTTTGAAAATTCGAACGTCGTGCTTGATCTAGCCTCCCGCAGGAAGCATCTCGCGTGTTTCATTGCTTAGCTTGGCAACGTCAGCACACGAGATGCTTCGCGCTGCTCAGCATGACAGACGTAATCATTATATTATTTCTTTCCCTGCAAACGGGCCAGCATATCGTCGGTGTTGTAGCCATTTACGCTGAACTCGTGAAAGCCGTGGCGCTGCACGGCGGCTTGCATGGTTGCCACGTCGCTGGATAGCAAGGTGGGCAGATGCACCGAAAGGTCGGCAGAATCAGGAGCGGATACTTCGCGGGCTAGGGCTCGGTATTGCTCAATGGTAGCGTACATTAAAGTCGCCGTTTCGGGCGTGGAATACAGCACTGATAACGTATCGGCCGGCGGGTCGGCTAGCGGAAGCGCCGCTTGCTCCTCGGTGGGAAGGGTTTTGAGAAAGGAATCCAGAATGGTGCGGTTGGCATCCTGACCCAAAAGCACCACCGCAGCCCGCTGATTCTGCTGCAACTGCCGCCGAAAATGCAAAGCCGTTACCAGGCTCAACACCTCGGTAGGATACGTAGCACGGGTCGTGTCGAAGTCGCGGCTACGCAACAGCTTTTTCGGATCGAACTCAAACTCTTCCTGGGGTTGCGTGAAGCGGTTGGTGCCCACTATTACCTGCTCGCCGGTAGCTATGCGATTAAACTGCTGACGGCTGACAGTGCGCAGCTCTTCCAGCGCACTGCCCCAGGCTTTGGGTAAGCCGCCTTTTGCCTCGGTTGCCTGAAAAAGTGCCCATCCCTCACGCGCCAGGGTGTCGGTGAGCGTTTCGAGATAGTAGGAGCCTGCGGCGGGGTCTGTTACGCGGCCCAGTTGCGATTCTTCGCGCAAAATAACGGAAAGGTTGCGCGCCAGCCGCTCCGAAAACTCGCCCGGCTCGCGGTACAGGCTATCGAAGGGCGCGACGGTAAGGGAGGTAGCGCCGCCCAACACGGCGGCCATTGCCTCTGTCGTGAAGCGCAATAAGTTGGTATGCGGATCGAGGGTAGTTTGCAGCCACGATGACGTGCTGGTATGGATGCGCAACGTAGCCGCGAGGCTGGGGGGCAAATTGAAGGCATGAAGCAGCGTTGCCCACAGCCGCCGCACGGCCCGCAGCTTGGCGATTTCCAGGAAGTAGCTGGTTCCTATGGCCAGGTGAAGCTGCATGGTAGCCGCCACGTCAGCCACGCTTAGCTCGGCGTTGGGCAGGTTTTGCAGATAAGCTGCCGCCACATTCAGCGCGTAGCCAACCTGCTGGGTATTAGTGCCGCCCCGATTGCCAAAGAAGCTGGCATCAATAGTCAGCGCCTTAAACGTAGGCAGATGTTGGGTTAGCTTTACGACCGTTCGCAGCTCGGGCAAGTGGGTGGCGAGTTCCGTATTATGGTGATGAATGAGGGGATCAGTCAATAAAAAGCCCCCCAACTCCTCACTGGCGGCCAGAAGCCGCCGCAGTAGACTGGTTGGGTGGTGAGGCACCGAATACCCAATAAAAGTGGTGTCGAGCGGCAGAAAGCTGTGCAGATAGTCTACGTCGAAAGCACTGGCGTCATCAGAGAAGACAAAATGCACACCGTCGGCGCCACGGTCCAGACTTATACGGGCCTGGTCTACGGCCTCATGGCCGCTGTTTTGCGCCGCCACGCGCACCACGGGCACGTTGCGCCAAGAGCGGTCGGGAGCAGCAGGCTCCGGTAGGAGAGGAGATGGCAAAGCGCCTAACACTTCCAGCGCCTCGCGGTGGTAAAACGGCTGTACGCTGAACCCTTCGGTTGTCTGCCACAGCAGCGTGGCGGGGTCCGTACCTTTTAAGTTGCGGTGGATGCGCTCCTGCCAGGCCTCCGTGCTGACGGGTTGAAACTCGGGAAACGAAACGGGTGCCGGGCGTGGGGTATCGGCCATACGGGGATAGTAAAAAGCCTCTGATTCCGGTAAGGAATGCGGGTTAAAGATACCGGATTGGGGTTATAATGGCGACTTGGGTCCGTTGATTGTACGGCGGCGTACGGCATCTGGCTTTGTTCGCTCACATAACCTGAGCTTCTCTCTTTGTTATTAAGGGCGGCTCATGTCGAGAAAAAGCCTGTTCTAGTCAACTCTATGCTAGGCCTGGGCGAAAGCACAAAGACCCGCGTTATCTTTGCCATCCGTCTGTTCGCCTTTTGCTGTTTTTATGCACTTTCTCCGCTCCCGTGTCGCTGGCCTCGGTCTGCTTCTTGCCGTTACCGTCGCGCCCGCCTGTCAGCGCGGGCCCTACGTGGCTAAGCCCACGCTAGCACCCACCACGGCCCAGCCCGTAGGTCAGACACTGCCTCCCGACCCTAAAATAGCAGCCCTTATTGAGCCTTACCAGCAGAAGGTAACGCGGCAAATGGTGGAGGTGATAGGTACAGTGCCCGTAGCCATCAGCAAAAACGCAGGTGAATCGCCCCTGGCCAACTTCGTGGCCGATATTCAGCGCCAGCGCGCTACCGCCGTCACGGGCAAATCCATTGATATAGGCGTAATAACCAACGGAGGCCTGCGCACGAATATTCCAGCCGGCTCGCTCACGCTGGGGGGTATTTTTGAGCTCATGCCTTTCGAAAATGAATTGGTTGTGCTTGACGCGCCCGGCCCAGTGATGCAGCAGCTATTCGACTATTCGGCCCGTAGTAAGATGGCGGTTTCAGGTGCTACCTACGCGGTAAGTGCCGATGGCCAGCCAACCAATATTCTAATTGGTGGTCGGCCTTTCAACCCGGCCCAAACCTATACCGTCGCTATTTCCGATTATCTGGCCGGCGGTGGTGATAATATGGTGTTCTTCAAACCCATTAAGCCTCGGGGCACTGGTGTACTGCTGCGCAATGCTATTGCTGACCATATTCGTCAGCTTACTAAAGAAGGCAAGCCCGTGGAGGCCAAAGTAGAGGGCCGGGTGAAAGTCATTTAACAGCTATCAGATTGTTAATAGGTAATGGTGAGTCATCAGCTAATAAAAGTTTTGTTAAATGTTCATTGCTGCCTGTTAAATGAAATCCATGAACCGTCGCGACTTTCTTAAAAACTCGACCCTTGGCGCCGCTAGCTTAAGCTTGTTGGGTGTGCCAGCGTTGGCCCGCGACGCGAAAAGCTCGCGCCTCACTATTCTGCATACCAACGACATGCACTCGCGCATCGAGCCGTTTCCGGAAGGCAGCGGGCAGTTTGCGGGCATGGGTGGCATGGCGCGGCGGGCTACGCTGATCCAGCAAATTCGGGCGCAGGAACCCAACGTACTGCTACTCGACTCCGGCGACGTTTTTCAAGGCACTCCATATTTCAACTTCTTTGGAGGAGAGCTGGAGTTCAAGCTGATGTCGCAGATGGGCTACGATGCCGGCACGCTTGGCAACCATGATTTTGATAACGGTTTGGAAGGACTGGCCAAGCAGTTGCCTAACGCGAACTTCCCCTTTCTGATAGCCAACTACGATTTCTTACAAACACCGCTGGCTGGTCGTTTTCAGCCCTATAAGGTGTTCACGAAAGCCGGACACCGCATCGGAGTTTTTGGGTTGGGCATTGAAATGGCTGGCTTGGTAGCCGACAAAAATTTTGGCAAAACCGTGTATCTCGATCCTATTGCCACGGCCCGTACCACCGTGGCTCGTTTGCGCGACACTGAGCGTTGCGATTTGGTTATTTGCCTGTCGCACTTGGGATATCAGTACAAAAATGAAAAAGTTGATGACCATAAATTAGCCGCGCAAGTAGCTGGCATCGACTTAATTTTGGGCGGCCACACGCACACCTTCCTCGATGCGCCCGTGCCCATTGACGGCCCCAGCGGGCACCGGACGCTGATTAACCAGGTTGGTTGGTCGGGAATCAACCTCGGCCGTTTGGACTATGAGTTCGAGCGCAAGTCGCGACGCCCTACTGTTGCGGCAGCTTCCGTCGTCACCGTGCGAACGGCCTGACAAAAGCAAGGAGTCGGGCGTTTTTTTGTGTCCTGACTTTTCCACATTTTTGTCTCCCCCTAATATAATCGGGGCGCGGTCGGCCCGTGCTCCGATGATTTTACCTGACCCTGCACCCGTTGCTTTTGTCCTATATAGTTGATGCTGAAGGATTGCCAAACCGTATGGGCCAACTGTCTTCGCGTCATCAAGGCAAACATTGGTGAGCAGAGTTTCCGCACCTGGTTCGAACCCATCGTGCCGGTGCAGCTCCACCATAATGTCCTGATTATTCAGGTTCCCAGCCAGTTCTTTTATGAATGGCTGGAGGAGCATTATGTGGATGTACTCAAGAAAAGCATCTACCAGGAGCTGGGCCACGAAGGCCGTTTGGAATACAGCATTGTAGTTGATCAGGGCAACGGCCAATCGAAGCCGCGGACGGTGAACATCCCCACGTCGCGCAAAGCGGCGTATCCCGCGCCCGGCAATAACAGCGCGACCCAAGTAGCGGCTAGCGCTCAAACGGCCAGTGCCCGCAACGTGGCCGCCGCCGCCAGCGCACCCGCCAACCCTGACACCCTACGGAACCCGTTTGAGGCCGCGAAGGGCATTGATCGGAATTACCTGAAGTCGCAGCTCAACCATACGTACTCTTTCGAGAACTACATAGAGGGCGACTGTAACCGTTTGGCCCGCTCAGCGGGTTTGGCCGTTGCCAATAAGCCGGGTACTACCAGTTTCAATCCGCTGATGATTTATGGCGGCGTAGGCTTGGGCAAAACGCATTTGGTGCAAGCCATCGGCAACCACGTCAAGGCCACTACGCCCGATAAGTTCGTGCTTTACGTGTCGGCGGAGAAGTTTACGAATCAGTTTATTGAGAGCCTGCGCAGCAACGCGGTGCAGGACTTCGCCAACTTCTACCTGCTGGTAGACACGCTGATTCTGGACGACGTGCAGTTTTTGTCGGGTAAGGATAAAACCCAGGAAATGTTCTTTCACATCTTCAACCACCTGCACCAGGCCGGCCGTCAGATTGTGATGACTTCCGACCGGCCTCCGCGCGACCTTAATGGTTTGGAAGACCGGCTTCTATCCCGCTTCAAGTGGGGCCTCACGGCTGACTTGCAGAGCCCGGACTTCGAGACGCGCATGGCCATTATTCAGAACAAAATGCAGCAGGATGGCATCGACATCCCGCCGCAGGTAGTGGAGTATCTGGCCCACTCCGTGAACACCAACGTGCGCGAGCTGGAAGGGGTACTTATTTCGCTGGTGGCTCAAAGTAGCCTCAACCGCCGCGAGATTGACCTGGAAATGGCCAAACAGGCCCTGCGCCACATCATTGAGGAAGTAGAGGCCGAAGTCAATCTGGATTTCATTCAGAAAACCGTGGCGGAATATTTCAGCATTCCGGTTGATTTGCTGAAGGCTAAAACCCGCAAGAAAGAAGTTGTAACGGCTCGTCAGGTGGCCATGTATTTTGCGAAGGAGCATACCAGCCATTCACTCAAAAGCATCGGCCACAACTTCGGCGGCCGCGACCATAGTACCGTCATTCACTCCGTTCAAACCGTGTCGGACCTGATTGATAGCGATAAAAGCTTCCGCAGCACCATCGCGGAGCTACGCAAGAAATTCGCAGGCAAGTAGCCCTGAGGTTCCAGCTTGGGGCTGCAAAAAAGCCCCCCAGACTAATCTGGGGGGCTTTTTTTCTTTTAGAAGGTTAAGAGTTTGGCTGCGCATCGCGCAGAGGTACCTGGTGCTGATGGGCAAAGGCGCGCACTTGGTCGCGCAAGGTGCGTTTGCGCCGGGAGCCTCTTACTTCACGCATGCTCAGGTTATACTGGTCGCCGGCTTTGAGCTTAATGCGGAGCTGTTGCGCTACAAAGTCCAGGCTGGCAATATCCTCTGCCGCAAAAGCCTGCTTGGCCCGAAACAAACCGCCCTTGTGCACAATGTAGCCCGGCGTAAATTCCAGGTAGCTCTGGGTGCCAAAGACGGGCGCATTATGTACCAGTACATAGCCCAGATACACGAAGCTGAACACCAGAAACACCCAGTGCAGGAAGTGATAGTCGTTCACGCCGTCATCCGACGACATGGAGAACAAAGTGTAGGCAATCCAGAAGCAGGCAATGAGTACCTGGCCCCAAAATGGGACGCGGGAGGTATTGGCTGGTTGCAGACGAATGCGGGTAGAAGTAGCGGGCATAGAAAGAACAGATAGTTCGGCAAAAAGCAAAGTAAACTAAAAACCGGCAAGGCTGTGGGCATTACCGGTTTTTAGTTGCTTCGCAATATTTACCTGCTGGATTAACTAACGAGCGTTATCACCAGCAAAAATTACTTCAGGCTTGCGCTCAGCGTCATTTCGGGCACAGCTTGCAGGAGCTGCGAAATAGGGCAGTTTAGCTTGGCGTCTTCGGCGTGCTTCTGGAAGTCTTCGGGTGAAATGCCGGTTACCTGCCCTTCCGTCGTGACGTGAATTTTGGTGACTTTGGGCTTGCCATCTACCGTATCCATGGTCACCTTCGATTCGGTATTGAGCTGTTGGACCTGGGCACCGGCCTTGCTGAGCTGAATGGCTAAATACATGGTGTAGCAGCCCGCGTGCGCCGCGCCCACCAACTCCTCCGGATTGGTGCCTTGCTTGCCTTCGAAACGGCTGCCAACCGAATATGGCGCGTTCAGGGCGCCGCTCTGGGTGGTGAGGGTACCGCTGCCTTTTTGGTCGCCGTTCCAAATGGCCTTGCCTGCATGATCTGCCATGATGTGATGAGTAAGGGGTGAAAAATGGGTTGATATAATCTACCAACCTATAAAATGCGCGTTGGGTTGTGGTGTCTGATAAATTTGGAGTGACAGAGGCAATTTGCCGCGACAGCAACAGTTATTAGCCGATTATACAGTCTGTTGGACGCTTAGGTTAAATTAATCCGATAATTTGCCCCCCGGTTAGTACTTACGCTACTAAAATTCGTACGTATTTCTCGGTATGACGTGCTGGCGCCGGGTACGTAGTTATTTCAGAAACTTTTTCGCTTGTTTATGGCCCTAAAGGCCGCTTTCAGCCGTCCACTTGCCGCGCTCCTATACCATCGCTATCAGCAATGGTTGCACCGCCCGGTAGCTACACAGAAGCGCGTGTTAGCGAGCTTAATCAGTCAGGCCCACGCTACTGCTTTCGGCCGCGACCATGATCTTGCCAGCATCAGCAATGCCACGGACCTGGCTCGTCAGGTACCAGTGCGCGACTACGAGGCGTTATCCCCTTATTTTCGGCGGGTACAGGAGGGTGAGCCCGATGTACTGTGGCCTGGCCGTCCCCTGTATTTAGCCAAAACCAGCGGTACTACCTCGGGCACCAAGTACATACCGATTACCACCGCCAGCATTTCCAATCACATTAATGGGGCCCGCGATGCTTTGCTCACCTACGTGCACCGCACGGGCAAAGCACAGTTTCTGGATGGTAAGCTCATGTTTCTGTCGGGTAGTCCAGAGCTGAGCATAGTCAATGGGATTAGAACAGGGCGCTTGTCAGGCATTGCCAATCACCATGTGCCGGCTTACCTGCGCCGCAGCCAACTGCCTGGCTATACTACCAATTGCATCGAAGACTGGGAGCAGAAGCTCGACCGCATCGTGGACGAGACTATTGAGCAGCCAATGAGTCTGATTTCGGGCATTCCGCCTTGGGTGCAGATGTATTTTGACCGCCTGGTGCAGCGCACGGGCCAGCCCATCAAGGATATTTTTCCCGATTTCGACCTGTTCGTATATGGGGGCGTCAACTTCGAGCCCTACCGCGCCAAGCTTTTTGAAACCATCGGTCGCCCCGTGGATAGTATCGAGTTGTTTCCGGCCTCCGAGGGCTTTCTGGCTTTTCAGGATGAGCCTGGCAACCCCGGCTTGCTGCTCCTGCTCGATGCCGGCATTTTCTTCGAATTTATTCCCGCCGAACGCTTTTTTGAGCCTAACCCGCCCCGCCTCACCATTGCTGATGTGGAGCTGGACAAGCAGTACGCCTTAGTGCTCAACTCCAACGCCGGCCTCTGGGGCTACAGCATCGGCGACACGGTTCGCTTCGTGAGCCTTTCGCCCCACCGCGTGGTGGTGAGCGGGCGCATCAAGCATTTTCTGTCGGCCTTCGGCGAACACGTCATTGGGGAAGAAATAGAGCTAACGCTGCGCGAAGTCATGGCCCAATTCCCGGAAGTGGAAGTGGTGGAGTTTACCGTCGCGCCCCGCGTGAGCACCACGCCCGATGAGCCCTCCCAGCACGAGTGGCTCATGGAATTTGCCCGCCCGCCCCAGGATGCTGCCGCCTTTGCCGCCGCTCTGGATGTCGGTCTGCGCCGCCGCAACACGTACTACGACGACCTGCTGGGGGGTAATATTCTGGCTCCGCTCCGGCTCACAAGCTTGCCGCCGGGCGCATTTCAGCGCTACATGAAAGGCTTAGGCAAGCTTGGGGGGCAAAATAAAGTGCCGCGCCTGAGCAATGACCGGGGCGTGGCTGATGGGTTGGTCAGCGCGGTTTAAAAGCTGTATCTTGAGTTGTGACAGATGTAACCCAGCCAGACGAAAATGCTCCGAACTACGACATCGACGACGTAGCATACTGGCTCACCCGGACGGTAGAAGAAAGGATGCAGCATTTGGAATATCTACGCCGCAAAGTTTATTTCGAGGAGCAGGCGAAGCTTGGTAATTACCCAACGGAAATGCCACCAATGGAGAAAGTAGGTAGAATAATTAGGTTAAAGGATAAAAAATAAACGGGTGATTGAGTATCCCAGCTTACTTCGCCCCACGGCTACCGAAAGCATAGTAGTAGCTGGTCAGTCGTTCGCTGTTCCTAAAGTAGAGCTATTGCTTCGGCCTTGGCTGGGAGCGCCACTTATGAATCACTTCGGTCATAAGCCCCTGATTGATTTCGGTGGGCTCCCGGTGTTTGCGGAGTTGTGCGTATACGAGCTATTCCGACTGTCGGGTTGGGAGGCACGGTGGCTTGAAACGTATGGTGCGCCAGCGGCTGGTCCTTATTTATTTACCAATTGGCTCGATGTGCCACTAAAACAGCAGCAACATCAGCCGCTGCGTGTTGCTTGGGTAGCTGAGCTGCTAGAGGTAATAGCAGCCTATAACAAAGGCCGCTATGGTGGCTGCTGGGATGTAATCGGGTGGCACGGCAAAACAATAGTATTCGCTGAGCTGAAACGGCGCAAGAAAGACCGGCTTCAAACAACGCAGCCGTTATGGCTGGAAGCAGGCTTGCGGGCGGGTTTACAGCCGGAAAACTTTCTGTTTGTGGAATGGGATTTTGATAGCAGTATCTAATGCGCATAGCCTTTGACCTCGACAATACATTAATTCGTTGCGGCTACGATTTCCCGCTTGAAAAGCCAAAACGGGCTATGCTGGCCAAGCTGCTGGGAAAAGAGGAGTTGCGGCAAGGAACGAAAGAAATAATAGACTACTGTCATTAGCAAAGCCTGGAAGTATGGGTATATACGACCTCGTATCGCAGTAATTGGTATGTTCGGAAATTGTTCTGGTTACATGGAATTTGGCTGGATGGCGTAATAAATCAGTCGCGCCATAAGCTTGCAGTCCAGGCTCTCTGTACTAAACACCCTCCAAGTTTTGCCATTGACTTGCTGATTGATGATTCAGAAGGTGTTCGGATAGAAGC
The DNA here is from genome assembly GCF_900176135.1 of Hymenobacter roseosalivarius DSM 11622. Lineage (GTDB taxonomy): Bacteria > Bacteroidota > Bacteroidia > Cytophagales > Hymenobacteraceae > Hymenobacter > Hymenobacter roseosalivarius. The sequence continues at coordinate 73,109 of NZ_FWWW01000075.1, forward strand.
AGAGCGACATAATTTCAAAATGTTGGTCGTGTTGCCCGAAGACGACCAATGGGTGTCGAAAGTCAAAAACGCATTGAAATCGTTAAGTGCTTAATGTCAGGTATTTTAAAACCCCACCTCCACGCCGCCTGCCTCGCCTACGTCCAGGACCGCATAGCCGCGGCTACTCAGGCCATGCAAGCCGCTCAGGAATCGGCCAACTCCGAAACCAAGAGTAGCGCCGGCGACAAGTACGAAACCGGCCGCGCCATGGCGCAGGAGGAGCGCAACCGCAACGCCGTGCAGCTCCGCGAAGCCCAGAACCTGCACGCCGAGCTGGCCCGCATCAACCCCGAGCAAGCCTGCGATACGGTGCGGCCGGGCGCGCTGGTCGAGACGAGCATAGGGGGCTTTTTTATCAGTATCAGCGCTGGTAAGCTTACTGTTGATGGTAAAGATTACTTTGCTGTATCGGCCGCGGCGCCGGTGGCGGTGGCACTGAGTGGGAAGCGGGCGGGGGAGGAAGCGGTGTTCAATGGGAAAGTAGTGAGTGTATACCATGTGCACTAGAAAATCTCATGGCTAAAGTAAAAAAGAAACAGGGCGGGCATCGAGTAGCCCAACGACCAAAAGCATTAGTCTGGCCGGCGGTTCTGTTCTTTATTATTTTCGTGCTGACGTGGGTAGAAGCAGCCAGTATAAAGGCTGGCTGCTCAGGGTTATATACTGAGCGAGGAGTTATAGCTCATTTTGTTCCTTTAATTATAGTATTAGTATAGTATTAGCTTTCCAGCGAATTATTGATGGCAATTTCTTCAAGCAATATGCCATAGTAACTATGCTATTTGGTGTTGGATGCATGAGTATCTGGGCGCCGCTGCTAGATGCGAGAAGCCAAGCCCTTTTCTTCTTGCCCTTTGTATATATAATATGGTTGCGAGTGCTGCTATTTATACTTTTCCAGGAGTATCCATCTTTAAAGTCGGTTCCGGTTCTAGTGATGGGTCCTAGATCCTATAAGGGCCACCCTTATTATAAGCCCACGAGGCGGGAGACGTTCTTCTCGGTAGCTGTCTTGGTGGGAATGTTTGCTTGGTTAATACTTTTGAATGCAGTATTTCCCTGATGAGCATCAGCTAACAGGTGTCGGCATTGCCATGGTCATTGCATTACCTTTGTTGACCCACGTCACCGCTTCGCATGTTCCACCCACCCAAACGTCTTACCCTACTCGGCTCTACTGGCTCCATCGGTAACCAAGCTTTGGATGTAGTGCGCTCCCAGCCGGACCGGTTTATTATTTCGGCACTTTCGGCCCACTCCAATGCCGATTTATTGATCCAGCAGGCGTTAGAGTTTCGGCCGGCTGCTGTCGTTATCGGCGACGAGAAGCACTATCAGACCGTCAGAAATGCGCTGGCTGGGCAGCCGACGGAAGTGCTGGCGGGCATTGCGGCATTAGAAGAAATAGCCAGCCGCGCCGATACGGACATCGTGCTCACGGCTATGGTGGGCTACGCGGGGCTGCTGCCTACCGTGCGCGCTATTCAGGCCGGCAAAACCATTGCGCTGGCTAACAAAGAAACCCTGGTAGTGGCTGGTCAGCTTATTACGGGCTTAGTCAAAAAGCACGGCGTGGGCTTGTATCCTGTCGATTCCGAGCACTCGGCTATTTTTCAATGCTTGGTGGGCGAGGAGTGCAATCCAATTGAAAAAATTATTCTGACGGCCTCTGGGGGGCCTTTTCGGGGGCGCACGTTGCAGGAGTTAGCTACCGTAACGAAGGTGCAAGCACTGAAGCATCCCAACTGGGACATGGGGGCCAAAATCACCATTGACTCCGCTTCGTTGATGAATAAAGGCCTGGAGGTGATTGAGGCTAAATGGCTGTTCGGGCTGCGTGACGACCAGATTGAAGTAGTAGTGCATCCGCAGAGCATTATTCACTCCCTTGTGCAGTTTGAAGACGGCTCTCTGAAAGCCCAGCTCGGCCTACCCGATATGAAGCTGCCGATCCAATACGCCTTGGGCTACCCTGAGCGGCTGCCGAGCAACTACCCACGCTTTTCCTTCCTCGATTATCCTCAGCTTACCTTCGAGCAGCCCGACCACGGCACATTTCGCAATCTGCCGCTGGCTTTTGAGGCCATGCGTCGGGGCGGAAATGCTCCCTGCATTCTCAACGCCGCCAACGAAGTTGCCGTAGCTGCGTTCCTGCGTGATGGCATCGGTTTCCTGCAAATGCCCGACCTCGTGGAAAACTGCCTGTTGAAGGTTTCGTACCTTGCCGAGCCTGCGCTCGACGACTACGTGCAAACCGACTTGGAAACGCGCCGCGTAGCGCAGGAATTTTTAAAACATTAACCCAAACCCCGTGTCATTCTAAGTATAGCCGCGCGGAACGAAGCACCGCTACTGCTTCGTTACAGTGCCATGCTTGACTTGCACTTTTCCCCCAATTAATCCGCCGGACTGATACTAAACAGCGCGGAAACACCGATTTTTATCACTCTGTAAAAACAAAAAGCTTTGGATATTCTGATAATGGCCGGGCAGCTCATTCTGGGGCTGACGATTCTGGTGGGCGTCCACGAAATGGGGCATATGCTATCGGCCAAGTGGTTTGGGATGCGGGTGGAGAAATTCGCCATCGGCTTTCCACCGAAATTATTCGGCAAAAAAATCGGCGAAACTGAGTACATGATTGGTGCTGTGCCCCTGGGGGGCTTTGTTAAGATCACGGGTATGATCGACGAGTCGCTCGATACAGAGGCCATGAGCCAGGAGCCCCAGCCCTATGAGTTTCGGGCCAAGCCAGCCTGGCAGCGCCTGATTGTGATGCTGGGGGGCATTATCGTGAACGTGCTCACCGGTATCCTCATCTTCACCATTCTTACCGCCAAGTACGGGCAGAGCTATCTGCCAGCTTCGGAAGTGCGCTTCGGCGTGGTGCCCAGCAAGCTAGGCGAAGAGATAGGCTTCCGCAAAGGCGACAAAATCGTGAAAATCAATGGCCGGCCGTTCGAGCAGTTCGACGACGTGTACGACCCGGACGTGGTGATGGGCAACCAGAGCTACTACACCGTGGAGCGCAACGGCCAGCTGCTCGATATCAAGCTGCCCACCGACTTTATGGACCGCTTGGCTGATAATCAGAAAGATCCCGCCCGCTTCGTAGAGCCGCTAAATCCGTTTGAAGTAGGCGAAGTAGTGGCCGGCCGCGCCGCCGCCAAAGCTGGTTTGCAGCCCGGCGACCGGATTCTACGGGTCGGCAACCAGGAAATCAACTTCTTCCCCGAGCTACAGCAAGCCCTAAAAGACAACGCGGGTAAGGCTACCGCCCTGCTCGTGCAGCGCAATAGCCAGCCGATTACGATTACGGCCAACATTGAAGACGAAGGAACGCTGGGCTTCATGCCCAAATCCTTGCTCCAATACTCGACCAAGGACTACAACTTCTTTGAAGCCATTCCGGCTGGGGCTTCGCAGGCATTTGGTATCGTGAGCAATCAGGTGCAGGCGTTTGGCAAGATATTCCGGGGCGAGGCATCGGCCAGCAAGTCATTGGGCGGACCAATGGCTATTGCCCAAACTTACGGCGGCACCTTCAACTGGATCAAGTTCTGGACCCTGACCGGCATGCTGTCCATGGTGCTGGCCTTCATGAACCTGCTGCCCATTCCGGCCCTCGACGGCGGCCACGTCATGTTCCTGACCTACGAGATGGTATCGGGCCGTAAGCCTTCCGATAAGTTCTTGGAGAACTCCCAGAAGGTAGGCATGGCGTTGCTGCTGAGTTTGATGGTATTCGTTATCTTCAACGACCTGTTCAAAACACTGTTTTAGAACTTATTGGCCGCTTTTTTACCTAAATAGAACGGAGTCCGCTTCGTTCTATTTTTGTTTCCAACTCCTTTGATCTGTATGCGTTATCTGCTCGTTTTCTGCGCTTTGTGTCTGCTTAGCTTTTCTGCGATGGCACATGCCTACCACGCCAGCATCATGGACGTGCGGTACAACCCGAAAAAGCAGCAGCTGGAAGTGGCGTTGAAGGTTTTTACCGATGATTTTGAGAAAGGCCTAAGTGCCGGCCAGCCTAACGCCGTCACTTTCGATAAGCTTTCCCCGGCTCAGGTTTCCAGCCTGACCACCGCACTGCTGCAACGCTCCGTGGCCTTCGGCACCAAGACCGGCGAAACCCTGCCGCTCCGCTTAGTTGGCGTTGAGAAGGACAAGGACGCGCACTGGATATATTTCTCCGTAAAAATGCCCCCCAAGCCTGCCACTACCATCTATCTGCAGCACCGCTTGCTCCTGGATACCTTTCAGGACCAGATGAATATCGTGAATGTAGACGGCGGCGGTAAAAAGCAAAGCGCCTTGTTCCGCGCCGGCAACGACGAGCAAAAGCTAAGTTTTTAGGCAGCGTTTCTGGCGCAGATTAATGCGTGTAGCGATAGTAAGGTGACCTGGTCTTTAAATAGTGAATAGCCCAGCTGGTTATTTACTACTTTCATCGTCATGCGGTCTTCCCTAACTCTGATTCTACTTAGTGCCGGGCTCCTGGCTTTTGCTGTTGGTTGCGGTGTTTTGTCTGGCTCGAAAAGCGGCCGCGCCAGTACCGGCCTCGTGCAAGTATGGCTCACCAACCCAGCACAAGCAGAGCGGTTTGCCGTTCAGCCTAGTCTGCGCTCAGGGGCGATAATCACCGCCGACGTTCCTATCATTGCTATCGATGAGCAGCAGCGCTTTCAAACCATGGACGGGTTTGGCTATACACTCACCGGTGGCAGCGCCATGCTTCTGCATAAAATGACCCCCGAAGCGCGCGCTAAGCTATTGCGTGAGTTGTTTGGCGTGAAAGACGACGCTATTGGCATAAGCTATCTGCGCTTGAGCATCGGCGCTTCCGACCTCGACGACCGGGTATTTTCCTACAATGATTTGCCCCTCGGTGAGACTGATCCGACGCTGGCGCGGTTCAGCTTAGCTCCCGATCAGGAACACCTAATTCCGGTGCTCAAGGAAATTCTGGCTGTCAGTCCCGACATTAAACTACTCGGCTCTCCCTGGTCGCCGCCCACCTGGATGAAAACCAACGCCAACTCCAAGGGCGGTAGCCTCAAGCCGGAATGGTACGATGCCTACGCACGCTACTTTGTGAAATACGTGCAGGGCTACGCGGCGGAGGGCATTCGAATTGACGCAATTACAGTGCAGAACGAGCCACTGCATCCTGGCAATAACCCCAGCTTGCTGATGCTGGCGGAGCAACAGGCTACATTCATTAAGAGTAATCTCGGGCCGGCTTTCAAAGCCGCGAAGCTCGACACCAAGATCATCATCTACGACCACAACGCCGATAAGCCGGAGTACCCAATTACCGTTCTCAACGACCCGGAGGCCCGCGCTTACATCGATGGCTCGGCGTTTCACTTGTATGGGGGGCAAATTGAGGCGCTCAGCAAGGTACACGCTGCTTACCCCGATAAGCATCTTTATTTTACCGAGCAGTGGGTGGGTTCCAAAACCAAGTTTGCCGACAATTTTAGTTGGCACATCAAGAACCTCGTCATCGGGGCGCCGCGCAATTGGGCGCGCACCGTGCTGGAGTGGAACTTAGCGGCCGACTCCCAGCAAAACCCACACACGCCCGGCGGCTGCACGGAATGTCGGGGGGCAATTACCATTGATGGTGATTCAGTGAAGCGCGAGGACGCGTATTATATCATCGCCCACGCCAGCAAATTCGTGCAACCCGGTTCGGTGCGCGTGGCCTCTACTGAAACGACCGGTTTGCCAAACGTAGCTTTTCGCACGCCAGATGGTCAGCTGGTGATTATCGTGCAGAATGAAGGCACTGAGCCTAAAACCTTCGGTATCCGCCGCGGGCAGCAAACCGTAACTGCTACGCTGCCGCCCGGTGCCGCCGCGACGTATGTATGGTAACGCCGATTGTGGAAGGGAGTTAACAGCAAGTAGTTACCAACCCGCGCCCGCGTCTTTATTCTCCTCCAGTTTAATCAAACGGAACTCCACTCGGCGGTTAAAGCGGCTGTCATCTTCGGTTTTCTCTTCGCGTAAAGGCTGCGTGCTGCCATAGCCCATGTTATCGATACGGTTGGGCTTGAGCTTACCCTTTTGCTCAATGTAGTTGCGAATGGCCTGGGCACGGTCCTGCGAGAGGGCCACATTGACGTCCGGGTCGCCGCTGGCGTCGGTGTGGCCTGAAATGCTAAGCCGGAACGTGGGGTGGTCAACCATATATAACGCAATCTGATCCAGCGTTTGATGCATAGAGGGGCGGATGGCCGATTTGCCTTGGTCAAATTCGATGTTGCGAAAAATCAGGGGCAGACGGTAGTCAAGCGAGTTAGTGAGCAAGCGCATTACCGTGTCGCCTTTCAGCTCAAACTGCTTTTCCACGCTGAAGAAATCCGGGCTCTGAATCAGCAACACGTAGTGCGAGCCCTCGATCAGATCAAAGTCGAAGGAGCCATCAGGGCGCAGGTATTTGCTGGCTACCTCAATGCCATCATCAGTATCGATAATGCTGACAATGCCCCCCAGCGGCTTTTTGCTTACTGAGTCAGCCAGCACGCCCTCCACATGGGTGGTTGCCAGCGGCTGGGCTTCCATCGGGAGCGGAAAGGAGTAGAGGTCGAGGTTTTTGAGGTCTTTCACCTCCGAGCGGGCGTAATAAAGATTCTTGGAGTCGCCGTCGATGGTGAAGTAATACTCTGACCCTTTGCCATTTACCAGCGGCCCCACGTTGCGCGGCTCCTGCCAGCGGCCCTGCACGCGGTAGCTCTTATAGATATCGAAGTCGCCGTAATTCAATAATTGCCCCCTGGAGCTGAAGTACAGCACATTATACAGCGGGTGAAAGAATGGGCTGACCTCGCTTTCGCGGGTATTTACCACCGGACCCAGATTCTGGGCTTTGCCCCACTGCCCGTTTTTTTGCCGCGCCGTGTACCAGATGTCCGACAGCCCAAAGCCTCCCAGCCGGTCGGAGGCGAAGTACAGCGTGTCTTCCCCCCGCGACAAAGTAGGCTGCGAATCCCAGGCCGATGAGTTTACATTAGCCCCCAAACTCTTCGGCACCGACCATTGCCCATCCTGAAACGTCGACTGAAAAAGGTCGCAGTTGCCGTGGCAGTTCGGGCATTCGCAACGGGCAAAGTAGATCGTGCGGCCATCCTTGGTAATGCAAGCCGAGCCCTCGTTGTAAGGCGAGTTGATGGGCTTAGGCAGCGGTTCGGCGTCAGTCCAGTAGTCGCCTTCCTTACGCGACGTGTATAGGTCCTCATCAACCACGGGGCTGGTAATACCACGGGTCTTGCGCTTGGAGGAGAAAATAAACAGGCCCGCTTCCGAATTCAGCGTCGGGCCATAGTCTTCCACGTCGGAGTTGATACCATCGCCCATGCTCGTATACACGCCTTTGGGCGGATGAAACGTGACGATGTTTTTTCGGTACTCAACCAAGTCGTAGTAGGTTTTCAGGGGCACATACAAATCCTGGGTTTTCTGTTCCAGAGAGTCGTAGTAGAGTTGAATTTTAGTGATATCCTGCCGGTGATGCTTGAGCGCCAATCTATAGTAGGCTTTGGCGCGTGCCTCGTCGCCGGTGCGCTCACAAAGCTGACCTAAGCGCCAAAGTAGCGGCGTGTCTTTTTCGAAGTTCTGAATGCCAAACTGATGCACATACGCTTCGAGCAGCTTGCGGGCCTGGGCCCAGTTTCGGCGCTTCTCGGCCCGCTGAATCTCTTTCAGCTCTTTCTTATTCTGATAATACGCTACCCGGTTCACGTTGGGGAAGCTGGGGGTAGCATCCGGTCGTAAGCGCAGCGGGGGGGCTTTTTTGCTTGGGACTGGTCGCGCTTGGGCGGACTTACCAGTCGGTTGTTGCGCATATGCGGCCGTAGCGGTCAAAAACCACAGTAGTAAGACTAGACGGAACAAGCGATGCATACAGAGTTTTTGAACACCAAGAGCCGCTACAATTGCCGCGCCAGACACCAAAAATAGAAGTTTTTCAATGCAAGTGCTAAGCTTATTATCTGCCTGATTGGCTAGTCGCCGGGGGGCATTTATGCCGCTTTGTCGGCAAATCGCGCAGGGGGTATCATGGCATAGCACTTGCCAAAGCCGTACCTTTGACCTACCGTTGGCCCTGGGGAGCTACGGAGCGCTGCAATTCTGTCATTCTGGCACCGCCATCTCTTCCTCGATTGTATTATTATGAGTGAAAACCGCAATTCGCGCCGTCCCAAGTCGTCTGTGCTACATATGGCTGAAGATCCCGCCGAGATGGTGTCCATTATCGCCACCGATCCTGAGCAGGTCATGTCCGGCCAGGATGCGCCCGAGGTATTGCCTTTGTTGCCCGTACGCAACACCGTGCTGTTCCCGGGCGTGGTACTGCCCGTCACCGTAACGCGCAAAAAAAGTATTCGCCTGGTGCGTAAAGCGTATCGTGGTAATAAGATCGTAGGCGTATTAGCCCAAAAAAACACGCAGAGCGACGACCCAACCATCACCGACTTATATGAAGTGGGCACCATGGCCCGCATTCTGAAACTGTTGGTGCTGCCCGATGGCAACACCACCATCATCATTCAGGGCCAAAGCCGATTCAAGGTAGAGGAAGAGCAGCAGGACAGCCCCTATCTGACGGCTCGGGTCAGCTATTTCTCCGAAACGTTTCCCAACAAGACTTCCAAGGAAGTGAAGGGCTTGGTGTCGTCGCTGAAGGATGCGGCGGCCAAGATGCTCAAGCTCAACCCCGAAATTCCGCAGGAAGCGCAGGTGGCCCTGGATAATATTGAGTCGCCGGCTTTCCTCACTCATTTTCTCTCCTCGAATATCAACGTGGAGGTAGGCCTTAAGCAAAAACTGCTGGAAATAAATGATGGCGTGGAGCGGGGCACGCGCCTGCTGGAAATGATGCTCAAGGAGATTCAGCTCCTGGAAATAAAGCACGAAATCCACAACAAGGTTCACACCGACATCGACCAGCAGCAGCGCGATTACTTTCTGCGCCAGCAGATAAAAGTGCTGCAGGATGAGCTAGGCTTCGATGGTCCCGACCAGGAAGTAGAGAAGCTACGCGCGCGGGCCAAGGACAAAAAATGGCCCCCCGCCGTAGCCAAGCACTTTAATAAGGAGGTAGATAAGCTCAGTCGGGTGAACCCGCAGGCCGCAGAGTACCCGATGAGCGTCAACTACGTGGAGTTTCTGATCGATTTGCCCTGGGCCGAGTACACCAAGGATAACTTCAATCTGAAGCGTACCCGCAAAATCCTTGACCAGGACCACTATGGCCTGGAGAAGGTAAAGGACCGCATTATAGAGTACCTGGCGGTGCTCAAGCTCAAGCAGGACATGAAGGCCCCAATTTTGTGCCTGTATGGCCCTCCCGGCGTGGGCAAAACTTCTTTGGGTCGTTCGGTGGCTCAGGCATTGGGTCGCAAATATGTGCGAATGAGCCTGGGTGGCGTGCGCGACGAGGCCGAGATTCGCGGGCACCGCAAAACCTACGTGGGCGCTATGCCGGGCCGTCTTATTGCCCAGATTAAAAAGGCCGGTGCTTCTAATCCGGTCATTATTCTGGATGAGATTGATAAGGTAGGGGCCGACTTTCGCGGCGACCCACAGTCGGCGCTGCTGGAAGTGCTGGACCCGGAGCAGAATTCCACCTTCACCGATAATTACCTGGAGGTGGAGTACGACCTGTCGAAAGTGCTGTTCATCGCTACGGCCAACTCCCTGGATACCATTCATCCGGCCTTGCGCGACCGGATGGAAATTATTGACCTGACGGGCTATACGCTGGAGGAAAAAACCCAGATTGCTAAAAAGCACCTCTGGCCGAAAGTACTCCACGAGAATGGCCTGACGCCAAAAGACGTGAGCATCACGCAGCCGGCTTTGCAACGTGTGGTTGATGATTATACGCGCGAGTCGGGGGTGCGTGGCCTAGAGCGCAAGCTCGGCTCGGTGGCTCGCAACATTGCCAAAAGCAAGGCGCTGAAGGAGGAGCATGCCACCATATTAGAGCCGAAGGATGTAAGTCGCATTCTGGGGGCCGCCATTTTCGACCGCGACCTGTATCAGGACAACGAAACCGCTGGCGTCGTGACGGGCCTGGCCTGGACGTCGGTAGGGGGGGACATCCTCTTTATCGAGAGCCTGCTGAGCCGTGGTCGGGGGAAGGTGACGCTCTCGGGCCAGCTGGGCGACGTGATGAAGGAGTCGGCCGTGACGGCCTTATCGTATCTGCGCAGCCGCGCCGATTCACTGGGCATCGATTACCGGATTTTCGACCAATACGACCTGCATATTCACTTTCCGGAGGGGGCCGTGCCCAAAGATGGCCCCAGCGCGGGTATTGCCATCTTCACCAGTATTGCCTCCGTGTTCACGCAGCGCAAGATCCGCTCGCATCTGGCCATGACGGGCGAAATTACCCTGCGCGGCAAAGTGTTGCCCGTAGGCGGCATCAAAGAGAAGATTCTTGCTGCCAAGCGTGCCGGCATCCGCGACGTGATTCTTTGCGACAAAAATCGTAAAGACATTCAGGAAATTTCAGCTGAATATCTCAAGGACCTTACTATCCACTACGCTGCCCGCGTCGATGATGTGCTGAAAGTAGCTCTGCTGGATGAGTTGGTAGCCAACCCGCTTAAGCTCACGGTGCGCGACGAGCCCGCGCCAGCATTGTATGGCCCGAGCGTAGAGGTATCCTAGTAAGAAAGAAGACCAGCACCCGCTGGGTGTAACGTTGCAGTAGTAGGTGAAAGCCCCCCGACGACTGTAATGATGCATCTAGTGGGTGCTGGTCTTCCTGTTTTACCGCATATAGGTAAGGCCAGAATAGCCGAAACGCTGTATCTTGGAACGATGATTCGCCCGCTGCCCTCTCGTTCGTTGCTTGCCTTCTTTGGTTTGGTGCTGGGAATAGTATTGGCAAGTAAGCCGGTGGCAGCGCAGATTGGGGGCCAGCAGGCATTCACCTTCCTGAATTTGCCCCCCAGCGCTAAGCTGGCCGGTTTGGGCGGCGTCAATGTCAGCTCCCGCGACGCCGACGCGACCATGATCTATGGCAATCCGGCCCTGCTTAACGCTGATATGGACGGTCGCCTGGCGCTCGGCTACGTCGATTATCTATCTGATATCAAGCAGAGTACGGCGGCCTACGTCTTCAATACAAAGTCATTGGGTCGGTTTGGCGTTGGGCTCACGTATCTGAACTACGGCAGGTTTGAGCAGTTCGACGCGGCAGGTACTAGTCTGGGTGAGTTTTCGGTAAACGAATACGCGCTGGGCGTGTCCGACGCCTACACCAGCGGCAACTTCACGCTGGCCGGTACGCTCAAGCTGGCCGTGTCTGGTATTGCTGGCAATCATTCGCTGGCTGCCTTGGCCGATGTGGGGGGCATTTTCAAGCATCCGACAAAGGATTTTACGGTGGGCCTCACTGTGCGCAATGTCGGCTACCAGCTCCAACCCTACGCTGGAGCCGACCGTGAGCCCATGCCGCTGGACGTACAGCTGGGGGCTTCCTTTAAGCCTGAATATATGCCGCTGCGCCTTTCCATCACGGCGCACCACCTCCAGCAGCTGGATATCGTGTACCTCGACCCCAACCAGCGCGGGCAGCTCGACGATAATGGCGACGAAATCAAGCCGAAAAAGTCGCTGGGTGACAAAATTGCCCGACACTTTGTGGTGGGGGGCGAATTGTTGTTCAGCAAGAACTTTCACCTGCGGGCCGGTTACAACCACTTGCAGCGCCGGGAGCTACGCCTGGAAAATACCTCGGCAGGCGCTGGGTTGAGCTTTGGTGCTATGCTACGCATCAGTGAATTTCAGCTCGACTATACCCGCGCCTATTACCACGCTTCGGGCGCAGCCAATTATCTTACCGTGGCCCGTAATCTGAATTCGCTTTTTAACAAGAATACCAGCAACTGATGTTGCTATCAGATAGTTATAAGGGTTGTCCGTTCCACCAGATACCTACTCTTTGGTTGTCCGGCATGATAAGCCGGCGACACAATTTTTCTTAAGTAATTCGTTTGCTTAGGGTTATGAGGTCAATAGCCTATATGGTTAGCACGACGTATAAAGGGCCCACCTACGATTACAAGCCCTACCTACACCACCTGTGGGTTTCACACCAGCCCACGTTTCGTTTATCCCATGATTGAATCAGCTTCTTTTCTTACCCCGGCCCAGATAGTGGCCGAACTCGATAAGTATATTATTGGTCAGCACGATGCCAAGCGTCACGTAGCTATCGCGCTGCGCAACCGCTGGCGCCGCCTGCATGCTCCCGCCGATATGCAGCGCGAAATAGTGCCCAACAATATCCTCATGATTGGCTCGACGGGCGTGGGCAAAACGGAGATTGCCCGCCGTCTGGCCAGCATCGCCGATGCGCCCTTCACGAAAGTGGAAGCCTCCAAGTTTACCGAAGTCGGCTATGTAGGCCGCGACGTGGAAAGCATGGTGCGCGACCTTGTGGAGCAATCGGTGAACATGGTGCGGATGCGCCGTAAGGAAGAAGTGAAAGTACAGGCTGCCCAGGTAGTAGAGGATATCATTTTAGATGCGCTTATTCCGCCCATTTCCAGCACGCCCACTACGGTAAGCAAGTCGTCCGTCGACTTCAGCGGTGAGGGAAACATGCCTGAGAGCGACCACGAGCTAAACGAGCGCACCCGCGAGAAATTCCGCCAGAAAATTCGGGCCGGCGAGTTGGACGACCGCAAAATTGACATCAAGGTTCAGCAAAATAATACGCCCGGTATTGGGGTAGTGGGTGGCCCTGGCGGCATGGATGAAGCCTCGATGGCCGGCCTTCAGGATATGCTGAGCAGCATGATGCCCAAGAAAACCCGGAAGCGCAAAGTAACCATCGCCGAAGCTCGTAAAATCCTGCTCGATGAAGAAGCCGCTAAGCTCATCGATATGGATGAAGTGAAGGACGAAGCCATCCGCAATGCCGAAAACGCCGGCATTATCTTCATTGATGAGATTGACAAAGTAGCCAGCCGCAACGGTAAAAGTGGGGGAGGTGGCCCCGACGTAAGCCGCGAAGGCGTGCAGCGTGATTTGCTGCCCATCGTGGAAGGCTCGGCCGTCAGCACCAAGTATGGCGTTATTAATACGGATCATATCCTGTTTATCGCCGCTGGTGCCTTCCACGTAGCCAAGCCCAGCGACCTTATTCCCGAGCTGCAAGGCCGCTTCCCGATTCGCGTAGAGCTGCAAAGCCTCACAAAAGCCGATTTCTTCCGTATTCTCAAAGAGCCTAAAAACGCGCTTACCAAGCAGTATGAGGCGCTCTTGATAGCGGAAGAGGTGGAGTTGTCCTTTGATGACGCCGCTTTGGAGCGCGTGGCCGAAATTGCTTTTGAGGTGAACGAAGAAGTTGAAAACATTGGGGCCCGACGCCTGCACACGGTGATGAGTCGCTTGCTCAACGATATTCTGTTCGATGTGCCCGACCGCATTGGAGCCAATGCGCACATTCTGATTACACGCGAGCTGGTAGAAGAGCGCCTCCGCGATATGGTCCGCAACCGAGATTTGTCGCAGTATATTCTCTGATTTACAGTAGAGTCAGATAGGTGAGCTAGTCCTCAACTAAAGTATTCCAACGAAAAAGGCGGCTCTCAGAGCCGCCTTTTTCGTTGGGTTTCCTCTGCGGCTAATTTGCCCGTATAAGAATTTCTTTCGACCGCTTCATCTTCAATTTCTATACGCGATGCACTACTATATCATTACTGGCGCGAGCCGAGGCTTAGGCAAAGCGCTGGCCGAAGAAATCCTGCGCCAACCCGATACGATGGTGCTGGGGGTTTCGCGCCACGCTACCATCGAGCATGCCCGCTATCAGCACCAGCCTCTCGACTTATCGGATATCGTGGCCGTGGAAGCCAATTTGCATAAGGTATTTGCCCCCCAGCCCGATGCGTCCAGCATTACGCTGGTGAATAATGCAGCGGTATTAGGCCAAATCGGATACGTGGGTGAGCTACCCAATGAGCATTTCACATTCGCTTTCGACGTGAGCTTAGTGGCTCCGGCTATGCTCATGAATACCTTTTTGAGCAAATACGCCGGCATGACTTGCCCGCGCACTATCCTCAATATCAGTAGTGGGGCCGCGTAGCGCGCCGTAGATGGCTGGGCCGCTTATTCCGCCTCTAAGGCCGCCCTCGATGCGTTGTCACGCGCCATTCAGAAGGAGCAGGACTTGCGGGGGACAGGGGTACGCGTTCAAACTATATCACCGGGGGTGCTGGATACAGGCATGCAGGAGCAAATTCGCGGCACTGATAACCGGCAGTTTAGCGAAGTCGACAAGTTTGTTGCTTTTCACACCGAGGATAAACTCGCGGATCCGGTAGAAGTCGCCCGCAAGATTCTTGCCTCACTCTAACTGAGTTGATTGGGTGATATCGCTGCGGCCTTAGCATATAGGTTGCCTTAGTAGGTAGTGCCAAAAAAAGCCCCCCAGACTATTCTGGGGGGCTTTTTATTTAAGCTACAATTTATTAGTAGCCAGGGTTCTGGGTTATATTCGGATTGTTCACCGTTTCACGGAACGGAATCGGGAAGAGCAGACGGTTAGGGTCTACAATTCCCAGTACGCTTTGGGCCCGGCCGGTACGCACCAAGTCAAACCAGCGGTGGCCTTCCAGGGCCAGCTCAACCCGACGCTCCTGCGCAATAGCATCTAGCAGAGCCGCCTGGGTAAGGCCGGCTCTGGCCGCCAGCCCAGCCCTCACCCGCACCCGGTTTAGCAGCGTTAGCGAGCCGGGGATGTCGCCCAGCTGGGCTTTCGCTTCTGCCCCGATCAGCAGGATTTCGGCAAACCGAAAAACGCGGAAGTTATCGGTGCCGGTGCCCGGATCGATGAATTTGATTCCGTATCCGGCAGGAATGCGCAGCCCGTTTGAGGTAGTGACAGTAGCCGCGCCATTGGATATGGTGGCGTCTTTGCGCAGGTCACCGGCTTCGTAGGCCGTAGGCAGTGAGCTTGCCGCGCCCGTTGGGCTCAATTCATTGCGGCCCCCACTGGAGCCGGGCAGAAAGTAGAAAGCGTACTGGCTCGACGTATTGGCATCAAACTGAACCTCAAAAATCGATTCGATCGAGTTCTCGGTGGTGAAAATGGTCCGATAGCTGGGGAGCAACTGAAAACGGTTGCTGGCGATAATCTGATCAGCGGCGGCGGCGGCGGCTTGCCAGTTCTTACGGTACAGCTCTACGCGCGCCCGCAGCGCGCGGGCAGCTGATTTGGTAGCGCGGCCTACGTTGACTTCCGGCAAGGAGGGTTCAGCGGCTGCCAGATCGGTCAGCACTTGCTCGTAGACCGCGGCCTGCGGCGAACGGGCTACGTTCAGGGTCGCGTCGGGCGTAGAGGTCGGCGTGAGCACTATCGCTACATCACCCCAATAGCGCGTAGCGTCGAAGTGGGCGAGGGCCCGCAAAAACAAGGCTTCGGCTACGAACGCGTTACGCTGGGTTTCCTCAATACTCGTTATGCCGGGCACCTGGGCAATCACGTTGTTGGCGCGACCAATAGTGCGGTACAGGGCAAAATAAGTATTCTGATTGTTTGCGTTGTCTGTCAGAATGTTGCGGTTCTTTATCTGCGCAAACGTCGGAAAAGTGCCGATGTGAGCCAGGTTATCGGCTACCAGATCAGCAAAAATCGGATACTCCAGGCCGTAGTAGTTGGAACTGGTCAGCGCGCCGTAAATGCCGATTACTGCCCCGCGTGCTCCTTCCAGGTCAGTGAATACATCATTCCGGTCGACCGAAGTCTGGGGAGTGGGGTCTAGAAAGTCGGAGCAGCTGCCTGCGCTCAGACCCAGTAGACCAAGCATTGCCAGGGTGGCAAATTTTGAACGAATTGTCATATGGTCAGAAGAGAAAGACGGTTTAGAAGCCTAGATTAACACCTACCTGGAAGGTGCGGGCTTGCGGGAAAGTTAGAAAGTCAGTGCCCAAAGACGTGTTGCTGCCGCTGAAGGTGTTGATCTCAGGGTCCAGGCCAGAGTAGTTGGTGAAGGTCAATACGTTCTGGCCGGAGAGATATAACCGGGCCGTTTGCACACGCATCACTTTCGTGAAGGCTTCCGGAATGTTGTAGCCGAGCGTGAGCGTCTTCAGGCGCAGGTAAGAGCCATCTTCCAGAAAGCGCGTCGAGGTACGACGGTTGTTGTTGGGGTCGCCGAATGCCGCGCGGGGCATATCGGTGTTGGGGGCATCGGGGCGCCACCGGTCAAGAACCGAGGCAAGCTGACCAAACTGACCGTTCATGCCTTCTGCAAAAGCGCGGGTATTGTTGTAAATCTCATTGCCGGACTGATACTGGAAGAAGAAGCCTAAATCGAAGCCTTTAAAGCTCAGCTGGTTGTTTATGCCACCAAAGAACTTGGGCTGCGCCGAGCCAATAATGTCCTGGTCAGCCTGGCCTATCATGCCATCGCCGTCTAGGTCACGGAAGCGAATGTCACCTGGGCGGGTTCCTGCTGCCTGATAGAACACGGTGGTACGGCCGGCAAGCTCACGGGCGCGGGCATTATCGGCATCAATTTCCTCCTGGCTCTGGTAGATGCGGTCTACCACATAGCCGTAGAAGCTGCCCAGGGGCGAGCCTACCTGCACCCGGTTGGCGAAGCCAGCCTGAAACGGTGCGTCATTCACCAGACTGGTTACTTCATTGCGGATAAAGGACATATTAAAGTTGGTAGTCCAAGTAAACGCGTCATTTTTGACGTTCTGCGTGGTTAATTCCAGCTCCAAGCCCTTGTTTTCGAGGCTACCAATGTTCTGCGTGACGGAGAGGAAGCCGGAAGTCAGCGGCAGCTGACGGTTCAGCAGCAAACGATCTGCCTGCTTCTTAAACACGTTGGCTGAGAAGAGCAGCCGGCTATCCAGCAGGCCCACATCCAGGCCCACGTTTACTTCTGCTGACTTTTCCCAGGTCAAATCATCTACCCCGATCTGCGTGGGCACCAGGCCGGCGATCTGGTTGTAGTTGGCCAGGTTGCCGGCACCTACCCCGTACAGATTGCGTGAGGCAAAGTTGCCGATTTCGAAGTTGCCGGTTTGGCCATAGCCCCCACGCACCTTCAGCTCGTTTACGAATTTCTGCTCAGGGAAGAAAGCTTCTTCCGAGATGCGCCAGCTGCCCGAAACAGCCGGAAAAACGCCGTACTTGTTTTGAACCCCGAAGCGCGACGAGCCATCGCGGCGCAACGAGCCGCTCAGAATGTAGCGGCCCTTGTAATCGTAGTTCACCCGGCCAAAATAGGAAAGCAGTGTCCAGAGCGTCCCATCGGAGGAGGCTTCGGTTCTGACCGAGCCGGCCGCCAGGCGTTTGATCTTGTTGGTCGCAAACCCCGAGACGGTGGTCGTGATGCCTTCCTGGGTTGACTTAATTGCGCTCTGACCGGCCAATAGCGTGATGTTATGGTCACCCAAAGACTTCGTGTAGGTCAGCGTGTTCTCCGTTTGCCACAGCACGTCATAGCGGCTGTTGGCGTTGCCTATGCCATTGCTGCCTGCTCCCTGCAGCAGAGTGCTGGGGATAAACCGATCCTCTTTCAGGTTCAGGTAGTCAGCTCCTAGAGTGGTGCGCAGACGCAGATCCTTCAGAATGTCAGCTTCCGCGTAGATGTTGCCGATCATGCGGTTGCTGCGCGCTTCCAGGGTAGGCAAGGTCGCGGCTGCCACCGGGTTTTCTACCGAGGAGAAAGGGTCCCGGCCAAAGCTGCCATCAGCGTTACGGAGTGGCGTCTGTGAGCCCAGCAGGATGGCGGCGCTCAGTACACCGTAGATGTTGTTGTCGTTGGCGATACGGTTGCTCAGCGAGCGGCTACCGGTCACGTTTACGCCCACCCGAATCCGGTCAGAGATTTTATTGTCAATGTTGAGGCGCATACTGCCGCGCTTGAAGCCCGAGGCAATGATGATACCCTCTTGATCAAAGTAGCTGCCCGAAAGCAGGAAGCGGGTACGCTCGTCGCCTCCGGAGGCAGTAAGCGTATAGTTGCTTATACCAGCGGTGCGGAAGATCTCATCCTGCCAGTTTGTGCTGGCCCCGGTAAACAGCGCCTGTTGCGCAGTCGGATTAGCTTCCACGTAGCGTGGGGCCAATCCAACATTAACGCGGGATTCATTGATGATGTCCTGCGACTGCTGTCCGTCTAGTACATCTAGGCGCTTTATTGTCTCCTGAACGCCCTTATAAGCATCGAACGTTATTTTGGTGCGGCCCGCCTGACCGCGCTTGGTCGTGATAAGGACCACACCGTTCGCGGCCCGTGAGCCATAAATGGCAGCGGCGGCGGCATCCTTCAGAATTTCGATGGAGGCAATGTCGTTCGGGTTGATGTCGGACAGAGCATTCAGCTGCTGGTTGCCAACGCCAATGTTGGAATAGCTGCCCGTGTTGATTGGCACCCCGTCCACCACATACAGCGGGTCGCTGCTGGCGGAGATGGAGTTGTTGCCCCGGATGCGCACAGAAATGCCCCCTCCCGGAGTACCTGAGTTGGCCGTAACCTGCACCCCGGAGGCCCGGCCTTGGAGAGCTTGATCTACGCCTGCAATAGGCTGCCCCTGAAACTCCTTGGCGTCAACGGAGGTGATAGCCCCCGTAACCAATGCTTTAGACTGGCTGCCGTAGCCTACCACGACCACTTCGCTCAGTGCTTTCGTATCAGCTGCAAGCGAAACATTTACTTGGTTGTTAGTGCCAATAGGTTGTTCCTGAGTTACATACCCAATTGAGCTGAAAACCAATGTGGTACCAGTGCTTGGTACTGCAAGCGTGAATGTACCGTCTGAATTGGTTGAAATACCATTACTAGTGCCTTTTACCAGAATGGTAACCCCTGGCAAGCCTTCTCCCGTTTGCCGGTCTGTAACCCGGCCAGATATACTCCGGTCTTGAGCTGTCACCTGCTGCAACAGGGTGACAATGAGCAAAAAGCTCATCAGTAAGATTTTTTTCATGCAATAGAAATGAATTAAGTGAGTTTGGTCAACTAAGATAAACATAAATAAAATATCATAACATTATAGAAACACACTTTATAGGATTAATTATAATACATTTTGTATATACGTTATTATATATGATGTATAAGAGTTTATTATATATACTGTGCTTCTGATGCTGTTAAGCGTGACAATTTTGATTAAGCCTTTATATAAGTATTAGGCATTGGCTAAATAAGAAAAAGCCCCCCAGACTTCTGGGGGGCTTTTTTTGTAATCAAATATTTCCGCGTTGAATAACGCGCAAGTACTAGGGGCGCACTATCACAGCCGTGTAATAGCGTGTGGCAGTAGTTCCACCAGCCAGAGTTGCATCAACTTTGAAATTAAATGTGTTGGCCGCACGCGAGGAAGCTGGACTAGTACCAGCCCCTACCACTGTACCAGTGGCACGAATCGAGTTAGCCGGAACAGACAGGGTAGCAGTTCCGTCGACTATAGGCAGAGTACCCAAAACTTTAGTACCACCTGTAAGATTAGTCACGGTTACGCTGCTAGCCCCTGCCGCCGATATTTTCAGAACAATGTTGCTATTTAAAGGGTAGTCAGCGGTGATCTTATTGATGTTGTCGTCAAAAATGATCGGAGTCTGGGGAATAATCCGGAAGTTCTCCTCTTCCTTTTTGCAACTAGCGAGTGTCATCGCTGCTACTAAAAGCAACAGCACATGGTAGATGATTTTTTTCATGAATCGAATTCTTGATTAGAAAGTGGGAAAAGCGCCGCGTGGAGAAGTTGTTGGCCCCCACGCGGCAGCATTTTGCTAGCGGCCTGGATCCCAGAATACAGATGGTGCCGTCAGATCGGTACGCTCCGGTGTGTTTGCTGGGTTCGCTACACGCTCTAGATCCGGGTAAGGAAGAATACGAGGAATCTGCTGCAAGACCGCATTAGCAGCCAATGACAGGGTAGGAAAGCCAGTACGGCGCCAGTCCGTCCAAGGCTCTACTGCTACACCATAATTGGCTACAAACTTTTCTTCGATGATCGTCCGAAGCAGGTTGGCTGGAGTGATCTGCGCGACTCTGCCTGCAATGTAGGTAGTTGCGTCAGCGGGGGCTACACCGGCGGCATCCATGGATGCCTGAATACCTGCTCTCAGCGCGGTGGTAGCGCTTGCTACGTTGCCCGTGCGTTGATAATACTCAGCCAGAATTAAGTTGTACTCAGCGTAAGTCAGCATCCGAATAGGAGCCGCTCCTGTATAAGTAGTAGTAGAACCGGGTGTAAGCGCGCCACGCAGGTATGTGTTCATGCGCGAAAAGGTAATATTCGGCGCACCTGTTACGCCCGTACCGTTGCCGGCACCGGTGTACTGACCAGCCGCTGGAGAAGCTGTAAAGTAAGAAGGCCGACGCGGATCCGATTTTGTATTCATCAAGCTAACCAGCGTCGAACTTGGAAAGAACGTGCCGGGACGGCTTATCTCAAATTGATGAATAGGGTTTTCGTTCCGGGATACGGCTGCGAAATCCAATTGAAAGTTATCGGTATTGCTACCCATAAAACTCGTAGGCCCCTTCGCAATGAGGGCAGCAATATTACTGGTGGCAGTAGCTGATACCTTGGGATAGTAGTGAACGTACAAACGCAGCTTAAGCGTGTTGGCAAACTTCGTCCACTTAGTCAGGTCACCATTATAGATCAAGTCGTCACCAGCAGGGGTAAAATCCGACGCCTTTCCAAGATCCTCAATGCCCGAATCAAGGAGAGCCATAATTCCGGTGTACACATCCTCCGACTTATCATATTTAGGCTGCACGTTGGCACCAAATTTCAACGCTTCCGTGAAAGGAATGTCTCCAAAGGCATCTGTAGTGATAGCAAATGTGAAAGCCTGCATGATCTTGCTGATGCCGGCATACTTAGGACTAGCGGCTTGCGTCTGATCAATGAGCTTCTGCATATCAGCCAAAGCTCCTCCGTAGATGTTGCCCCGCCAGGCATTGTTCAGATCAGTCGCAGTCACGCTGTAGCGGTCGTACTCAGCCGTCTGAGTACCCGAGCCGCCCTGACCGGAAAACTGCTGCACGAACAGGGAGGTGTACCGATGGATATCAGAACCCATCAAAAATCCGAGCTGGGTTTCAGCAGACACCAGTATGTTGGCTGCTGGAGCAACCAGCACATCATTCGGGCTTCGGTTAATATCCAGAAAGTTGTCGCAGGCACCAAGCAGCCCTAGTGTGGCCGTGAATGCGACGTATTTAGTAAAGCGGGAAAATCGCATAGTATGTTCGTTTGATCAATTAGAAAGTGAGGCGAATTGAAGCGCCGTACGTGCGCGACTGGGGCAGCGCGTTGAACTCCAGACCCTGCGAATTGCTTTGGCCCTGAGCGTTCACCTCCGGGTCAATGTGCGGGATGTTCGGAGCGTACAAGAACACGTTACGAGCGTTCAGGCCCAACTCAACGTTGCCTAAAAAGGTTCTATCCGTCAGGGCTTTGGGCAGCGAATAAGTTAAGGCTAATTCGCGCAGACGAATCCAGGAGGCATCAAATACCACGAACTCTGCTCGGCCGAAACCATAAAGGTCATCAAAATACTCTTCGGCTCTGATCTGAGTTGTATTGGGGGTAAAGCTGCCATCGGCCTGCTGAACTACGCCCTTAATGACATATAGATTGTCACGATCTCCGGTCTCCTCGGCTGCACCAAACCGACGCAAGTCGCTTACGTTGCGCGAGATGACGTCGCCACCGTAGCGAATGTCCAACAGGGTATTAAGGGTCAGGCCCTTAAATGCAAAGGTATTGGTGATACCGCCCGACCATTTTGGGTTTGGATCGCCCACGATCTTGTTATCCAAAGCCAATTGAGCACGACCCTGGGCATTGAGTAGTAACTGCCCATCGGGAGAGCGTTGGAATACGCTGCCGAAAATTACACCGTAGGGTTGGCCGGCAATCAGCCGAGTGCTGGGAGTAACGAAACCACCCAGAGTAATCTGCTCCACGCCAGGAGCCAAAGACACTACACGGTTGCGAATACGCGTCCAGTTGAAAGAGTTGCTGTACGTGAAGCCTCCAGCCTTTACAGGAATAGAAGTGATAAGCAGCTCTATACCTTTAGCTTCCGACTTACCAATGTTCTGAAAATTGTTAGTGAAACCTGAAGCTGCAGCTACGGGCACCTGGAAAATGATGTCCTTACTCTGCTGGTTGTAAACAGTACCTTCCAATCCTAAACGTCCTCCGAAGAAGCTTAAATCAAGGCCACCCTCGTAGGTAGTGGTAAACTCCGGACCTAAGTCAGGATTGCCCCCTACGTTGTCCAGAGACTGACCGACCTGATCACGGAAAGGGAAGTTAATGGCTGGGCCAAAACCATCGGCTGGGATATTGGTAGAAGAGAAGTAGGTATCGGTAGAATATACGGGAGCCTCACGACCTACTGTGGCAGCAGCACCTCTGATTTTACCGGAGGTGAAGTATTTATTGTCCTTTAAGCCCGGTATAGCTTCGGTGAACACAACGCTGGCTGATACGCCAGGATAGAAGTAAGAGCGGTTTTCAGGGCTGAAAGTTGACGAGAGGTCATTACGACCCGTTAAGCCAAGGAAGGCGAAATCTTTATAGCCAACGTTCAAATCACCATAAAAACCAATCAAGCGGGTTGCCGACGTAGTGCCGAAGGGCAGAAAGGTTTTGGTATTGGCAATGTTGTCGAAACCACGGATTACAATGTCACTACCCGTTACACCCCGGCTCGTTGTCCGACGCTGGTTGATTTCGTTACCTACCAGCAGGCGTACATTCAGATCCTCCGTGATATTGCGGTTGAACGTCAGGTTCAGGTACGAGCTAAGCTCGCGACGGTTGAACGTTTGATCCCGAATAGCACCAATAACAGCCTGCGCGCCGGGAACAAAACTTCCCCGACCATCACGGGCCCCAACATACTTGAATTCCTGAGCGTACGTATCCGTGCCCAGTTTGTAGTCCAACGACAGCCAATCGGTGAAGTCATAGCCCACGCTCACATTACCCACGATACGGTTTATCTCATCGTCGTAGGTGTTGTTCTTGATCGTCCACAATGGGTTATCATCATTGCTGTACCAGGTATTGTTGGGCGTAAAGGTGCCAACAACAGCTGCACCCTGCTGACCACCGTTGGGTAGCTCAAAAGGATAGCGGTGTACGTCGTAGCTGCGGGGTAGGGACCAGCTACGGAAAAAGGGGTTTGCCAACGTATTTCCCTGAGGAGTTCGTGAGGAAACGTTGTTGGAGAAGATCATATTAACGCCCGTACGCAATTTGTCCGTGAGCTGCGCATTGCCGTTGAAGGTTACGGTATTACGCTTCAGGTCATTATTGTCCAAAATACCCACTTCATGCAGATTACCATAGGAGGCAAAATAACGCGTCCGCTCAGTAGCACCTGATAAAGAGACGTTATTCTGGAAGTTGGAGCCTGTCTTGAAAATGTCTTTGACGTTGTCAGGGTTGATAGTCAGGACCTCATCTTCACCTCGGAAGTTCGTGACGGTCTGGCCTTCTACCCGAGGACCATAAGAAGCGACACTGGTGCGGCCGAAATTACCACTGTTGCCCTGACCATAGGTGTTCTGATAATCAGGCAGACGGCCCACCTTAACGATGTTGTAGTTCGAGGTTACGTTTATCGACTGCTTCTTCGAGCCTAGCGTAGCTCCTCTTTTAGTCGTGATAAGGATAGCGCCCGAAGCGGCCCGCGAGCCATATAGTACGGCCGCAGCAGGTCCTTTCAGAATGGAAACGGTTTCGATATCGTCCTGGTTGATGTCGATGGCCCGGTTGGAGTTAGCAACCCCGTTCTGGAGCGCGTTGCCGCCTCCACCGTTGTCAATCGGAATACCGTCTACTACAAATAGAGGCTGATTGCTGCCGTTAAATGTGGTTAGACCACGAATAAAAATGTTAGAAGACGCGCCTACCATGCCGCTGGAGCCTTGAACGCGTACGCCCGCTACCTTACCAGCCAGCGAGTTTACTACGTTAGTCTGACGGGCTTGCGTTAGCTCTTCCGCCTGAACCTGAGATACTGAGTAGCCCAGTGACTTCTTTTGAGTCTCCTGACCAAGTGCGGTAACAACTACTTCACTCAGCTGCTTGGTGTCAGAAGCTAAGCCAACATTGATTCGATCTTCAGTGCCGATAGACCGATCTACGGTGATATAGCCAATAGAACTGAAGGTTAATACGCCACCGGTAGCTGGTACTGTGAGCGTAAATGTACCGTCAGAATTCGTTGAAATGCCATTCGTAGTGCCTTTCAGCAGCACTGTTACGCCTGGAAGGCCTTCCCCCGTTTGTCGATCCGTAACCTGACCCGATACATTTCGGTCCTGGGCCGTGACTTGCTGTAGCAAGGTGAACATGAGCAATATGCTCATGAGTAAGATTCTTTTCATGCAAAAAAGATTTGGGTAAGAAGAAATGTGAAACTTAACTTTTGCTCTGCTAAAAATAAGGAGGATTTATGGAAAACAAGATTTTAGATCACTTTTTACAGTGATTACACCAACTCATATGTTTAAAAACAGACATTAAAAATCTAATAGAAATTAATATAGCATAGAGAAAATAACAATAGTTATAGGAATGCTGCAAAATAATTGGTGTATTTAAAGATTCTTTTACTGCTTCTCCGTAGGCACTCATACTTTGAAATACTTGCCAATCAGGTGCATGTAGATTATTTAAGACTTACGCAGTTGTTTTTACGAAACTAAGGCGGTCTAACCAAAACGGACGGGGAGAATTCTTAACTTCTACTGCCGGTGAACGAAAAAATGAATCTTGGTGAGTTGCTCACCACCCGCAAGGCCTATATATCCTCATTCAAAGCTGAGTGCGTACGTCGGCGACTATTGATGACTGGCAAAGCATTGCGGCCCATGTATGAACCATTTTGTCCCCGTTACTTAAGCTAGTGGCTCTAAGCATTGGACTAGGCCCTGCCCATCAGCGCAGAGCAAGGCGAAATCAAACGACTGCAGGCTGAACTGAGGCCCAATCCACTTGCCACGGTATCTGAATTGCCTGCTGGGCCAATCTGTGCTTGAGGTGGTGTATTAGATTACCTCATAGAAGCCTGACCAAAGTGAGACACCACTTCTATTTCTAACCCAAGTTACGGAATAGTCGCGTAGCGGCGACAGAGGCGCAAGGAAATCTGTCGCTGCTACGCGGCTTATGTGTCCGCTTGTGGCCATTTCTACCAACATGCCGCCACTATGCAGCTACTCCGCAACTTGGGTTTTCTACTCTAACCCTCGCCACTCAGCAAGCACTCTTCTCACCAATCTGAACAGACTCTCCTGCTTAACCTACTTATTGGTTCAACATCTATTAGTATTGGACCACCTCAGAGGATGTTAATAGAGGGGTATATGACCTTCGCGGGGAAACTGTTATATTAAAAGCGAATTAAAGTAAAAACCACTTCTTAGCGCTTTAGACGGTTTTTTTCTTTACGTTTGGGTTTCATCACTCATATAAAATTCACTCACCAACACAAATTAGTACATGAAAAGACTTTTCTTATTATGCAGTTTTCTGTTTATGGTCGCCCTGTTGCAGCAGGTAGCGGCTCAAGACAGAGGCATCTCTGGGGTTGTGGCTGATGCTGCCAATGGGCAGGGTCTTCCTGGAGTGACAGTACTCGTGAAGGGTACTACTATTGGGGCCTCAACTGGTGCTGATGGCGCGTATACATTAAGTATTCCAGCGTCGGCTACCACACTTACGTTCAGCTTTATTGGTTATAATAGTGTTGAGCGTGCTATCAGTGGTGCCTCCACTATCAATGTTACTCTCACCACTGATACCAAGCAGCTAAATGAGGTAGTGATTACGGCACTCAACGTAGAAAGAACGCGTAACTCCTTGCCTTTTACTGCCACAGTAGTAGAGGGCGAGAATATCACGGTTGCTCGTAACCCCAACGCTGTTAACGGACTATCGGGTAAGGTGGCTGGTTTGAACATTCAGCAAAATAATGGCTTAGGTGGATCCTCTAACGTTGTAATTCGGGGCACTAAATCGCTCTTCGGCAACAACCAAGCACTGTTTGTGGTCGATGGCGTGCCAATCAGCAATGCCAACACCAACACTGCTGGTCAGCAAACTGGCCGGGGTGGCTATGATTATGGTAACGCCGCCGCCGATATCAACCCAGATGATATTGCTTCTACTACGGTACTAAAAGGCGCTGCCGCCACAGCACTTTATGGCGAACGAGCAGCTAATGGAGTAATCTTGATAACGACCAAAAAAGGTCGCAAAGGACTGGGCGTAACTGTAAATGCCGGAGCTACTGTTGGCCGTATCGATAAGAGCACCTTTATTAAACACCAGACGCGCTATGGAGCTGGTTATGGCCGCTACTATGAAGATGAGTCTGGTTATTTCCTTTCCCGCGATGTGCTGGGTAATGGCGAAGACGCTTTAGTAACTCCTCTATCGGAAGATGCCTCTTATGGTGCTCCTTTTGACCCAAATTTGCTGGTTTATCAATGGGATTCCTATGATCCAACCTCGCCCAACTACAGAAAGGCTACGCCATGGGTTGCCGCTGCGAATGGGGCCGATACCTTTTTTGAAACGGCTACTACGCTGAATAATAGCGTTATGATCGATGGTGCTAATGATAATGGCTATTTCAAATTGGGATACAACCGGGTAGATGATACGGGGGTATTGCCGAATAGTAAAATAACCAAGAACATCATTAATCTCGCTGCCTCTCTTAATCTGACTCCTCGCTTAACGACCAGCGCAGCTATTAACTACACAAATCTGCAAGGTAGAGGCCGCTATGGCACCGGCTATGGTGATGGCAACATCATGACGAACTTCCGGCAGTGGTGGCAGACAAACGTTGACATTAAGGAGCAAAAAGCCGCCTATGAGCGCAATGCTGCCCGCAATTTCAACCCAACCTGGAACTACGCTGATCCAGACAATCTGACTCCTATCTACTGGAATAACCCTTACTGGGTACGCGAGCAAAACTACGAGACAGACTCACGCGACAGGTATTTTGGTAACGTGGCTGCCACATACAAGTTTGCCGATTGGTTTAATGTACTTGGCCGTGTAACCTTAGATACTTATAGCGAACAGCAGGAAGAGCGTCTAGCCGTTGGAAGTGTGGGCGTATCGGAGTATTCACGCTTTAACAGAACTTCTAAAGAGGCTAACTTCGACTTGATTGGTAATTTTTCAGCAAACATTACCGATGCTATTTCCTTTAAAGGCTTGTTAGGTACCAACTTGCGTCGTCAGGCTTTTAGCTCAATTCTTGCTTCCACTACTGGTGGCCTCGTTGTGCCGAGATTGTATTCTTTGTCTAATACCGTCGATCCTCTGCAGCCACCAGTTGAGAGTGAGATACAGGTAGGAGTAGATGGTGTTTTTGCCAGCACTACGTTTGGACTGCGGGACATGCTGTTCCTGGACCTGACCGTCCGTCGGGATAAGTCCACAACGCTACCCGTCAACAATAATGTGTTTTACTATCCTTCAGCTGCCCTTGGTTTCGCCTTTTCTGAGCTAACGAAGGAATCTGCTCCTTGGCTGTCGTACGGTAAAGCCCTCATTAACTATGCGGAGGTAGGACAAGGTGCTTCCCCTTTGAGCGTTTTTGATACCTATGTTAAGCCTACGGGCTTTGGATCGATTCCGCTTTTCTCGTTGCCCGATACGAAAAACAACCCGGAGCTAATGCCCGAGCGGACTAAAAGCGCCGAAGCAGGAGTGGAACTGGCATTCTTAGAAAGCCGTGTTGGTTTGAACGCTACAGTATATCAACAGAATACTGTAGATCAAATCATTCCACTCAATATCTCTACTGCTACTGGCTTCAGCCGCCTGTTTGTTAACTCCGGAAACGTTCGCAACCGCGGCGTAGAATTGGCTGGTTATGTAACGCCTTTCAGAAGCGATAAACTGACCTGGACGGTGAATGCTAACTGGTACAAAAACCGTAATGAGGTTCTTTCTTTGTTTGAAGGAGTTGATAACATTGTATTAGCCAGCTACCAGGGTGGGGTTACTTCCAATGCTACCGTAGGCCAAGCATTTGGTTCGCTACGGGGCTCTACGTACCGGCTTAATGATAATGGAGAGAGAATTCTGGACGTAAGGAAAAATGCTGCTGGCTTGCCTACGACCGCTTACTACGCTCAGTCATCTACATCTAATGAAGTTATCGGAGACCCCAATCCTGACTGGAAGGCTGGTCTTTCCAACACGATTAACTATAAAGGCATCTCTCTCTACTTCCTGCTGGATATTCGTAAGGGTGGTGATGTTTTCTCACTCGACCGCTACTATGGCCTTGCTACCGGTATGACCGAGGAAACGGCAGGTGATAACGATCTGGGAAATCCATCGCGGAGCCCAATTGCACGTAACGCAGATGGATCCTACGCTGCAAACAGTGGTGGTGTAATTCTGCCTGGCGTTTATGCCCCCGGAACTACCATCAATGGTCAGGATGTTTCCGGCCAACCGAACACGGTGCGGTCGAGCAATACGAACTATGGCTTGTTTGGCTACTTACGCAATCCAAACTCAGCTTTTGTGTATGATGCCAGCTTTGTGAAGCTCCGGGAAGTGTCATTGTCTTATACTCTGCCAACAGCGTTTGTGACGCGGGTAGGCGGTGTAAAAGGAATTGATGTTTCCTTGATAGGTCGCAACCTGTGGTTGATTCACAAGAACCTACCTGACGCTGATCCCGAAGATGCCTTGAGTTCCGGCAACTTAGGTCAGGGATATTCATCGGGTGCTTTCCCCACTACGCGCAGTGTGGGTGCTAATATCCGCTTCCGGTTTTAAGAAAAACAACGAATGAAAAAGATACTTCTTTTCGGCTTTACAGCTCTATTTCTAGCCACGTCATGCGTGGATAGTCTGGACGACTACAACGTTGATCCTAAACGCGCCACCACTGTGCCTGGCGTTACCTTGATCACCAATGCACAACGCAGCTTAGCTCGTACCATTACCAGCTCCAACGTGAACCTGAACCCTTTCAGGCTTTACGTGCAGTACTGGGCACAAACCACGTACTTCGATGAAAGCATCTACAACATCGATACTCGCGCCATTAACAATACTTTCTGGACTGCCTTATACCGTGATGTATTGGGAGATCTAAGAGAGGCCAAAAAAATTATCACGGCCGATCCAGTTCCCACCGAGGCAGTGAAAGCTAATCAGCTGGCTATTCTGGAGGTGATGGAAGTGTATGCATGGTCAACGCTGGTTAACACGTTTGGCAACGTACCCTATACGCAGGCCCTGGACTTCAAAAATACCCAGCCTGCTTACGATGACGCTGCTACCATTTATACCGACCTCATCGCACGGCTTGATGCGGCCATTGGGCAAATGAAAGGAGACGCAGGTAGCGGCTCGTTTGCAGATGCAGATTTGTATTACCATGGCGATATTGCGGGATGGTTGAAGTTTGCCAACTCCCTCAAGCTACGCATGGCGCTTACAATCGCCGACGTGGATGCTACCAAAGCAAAACTGTTGGCTGAGCAGGCTGCATCTAAAGTGTTAACCAGTAATGCGGATAACGCACAATTGAATTTCCTTTCCAGCTTTCCTAATGCTAATCCTGTTTGGGAAGACCTAGTGCAGAGTGGTCGTTTCGACTACGTCGGCGCTAGCACCTTCATCAACCAGTTGAATACCCGGAATGATCCAAGAAGGGACGACTACTTCAAGACGGTAGCGGGTGGTACTAATGCTGGCACCTTCCGTGGTGGGGTATATGGCACGAACAACAGCTATGCTTCTTTCTCTGCGCCAGGCGAAAAGCTGGAAGATCCGACCCAGCCAGGCGTGTTGCTCTCGTATTCCGAGGTTGAGTTCCTGTTAGCTGAGGCTGTTGAGCGGGGCTTTGCTGTTGGCGGAACCGCTGCTACTCACTATAACAGAGCTGTAACGGCCTCTATTCAGCAATGGGGCGGTACCACAGCTGAGGCGACTACTTACCTAGCCCAGCCAACCGTTGCCTACGCTACTGCTGGTAGCACGTACAAAGAGAAAATAGGTATCCAGAAATGGATTGCCTTATACGCGCAGCCTGTAGAGTCATGGAAGGAGTTTCGTCGTCTCGACTATCCAAGGCTGACTGCTCCGGCTGGTGCATTGAGCGCATTACCCCTGCGCTTCACTTATCCGGTGATAGAGCAAAACCTTAATGGAGCGAATTATACCTCCGCATCTTCTGCAATTGGGGGAGATGTTGTAACGACTAAAATATTTTGGGATAAATTTTAGTATTCCGTAATACCCACACAAAAAAGCCCCCCACAATTTGTGGGGGGCTTTTTTGTGTGGGTTGTCTCAGTCAGGCCCTAATGTCCTCGGCCAAGGCCCATTCAGCATATTTTGCAAGTCTGTGCACTATATATCGGTGCGCAAGTCTTTAATAAGCTTATAAGGGAGCAGCACGGACTTGCCAATCCAGAGATTAAAATCATCAGGTTTCTTGCTCCTCGATCGTGGTATAGTTGAGGTCTGGGTTTTTGAATATGGATAAGGACAGAAGATATAGGCATGCATCCAGTTGATAATATAAATAATCTAGTAAAATTTTGCTTAGCTTGGCAGAAGAAATTCTAGTTTTAACTCTTTCCTTCTTATTGTCTCAACACACTCCCACAACTTTAAACCACATGAAAAAAAC
This sequence comes from Hymenobacter roseosalivarius DSM 11622, assembly GCF_900176135.1. Lineage (GTDB taxonomy): Bacteria > Bacteroidota > Bacteroidia > Cytophagales > Hymenobacteraceae > Hymenobacter > Hymenobacter roseosalivarius. The sequence goes on from NZ_FWWW01000075.1 coordinate 103,881, forward strand.
TTTATTCATCATCTTCTTGATGGTCACCGCGCTGTTGCAGCAGGTGGTAGCCCAGGATAGAAGTATTTCCGGACGCGTGACCGACGCGGCAAGCGGTCAGGGCTTGCCGGGCGTGACGGTGCTGGTGAAGGGCACAACAGTAGGGGCCTCTACCAATAGTGATGGCACTTTTAATCTGAGTGTACCCTCAACGGCAGCTACGCTTACCTTTTCATCTATAGGCTATCTCTCCGTTGAGCGGCCTATAGGCAACTCAAATGTTATCGATGTGCAGCTGGCAACTGACACTCGTCAGTTAGAGGAAGTAGTCGTAACCGGTTTGGCCACCTCTATCAAACGTTCTAACCTGGCCAATGCCGTGACTACTATCTCAGCTAAGGAACTGGTAGGTAGCACACGGCCGGTGACAGTAGATGCTGCTCTGAACGGCAAAGTAGTGGGTGCCAATATCTCTCAAACCTCCGGGGCGCCTGGTGGTGGTGTGGCTATTCAGCTACGCGGTATTTCCACGCTAAATGGTAGCACTCAACCGCTCTATATTATTGATGGCGTCTATGCCGTTAATGCTGAAGTTGGTAATGGAGCCGGCGCGGCGGCTTTTTCGGCGGCGGCTTCCACAGTTGCTGGCCGTAGCTCACAGGATAACCCGGTCAACCGCATATCAGACCTGAATCCTAATGATATTGAAAGCATTGAGGTCCTGAAGGGCTCCAGCGCGGCGGCCATTTATGGTACTCGGGCTAACAATGGCGTAATCATCATTAAGACTAAGCGTGGAGTAGCTGGTCAGACCCGTGTTAGCTTTAATCAAGACTTAGGCTTTGCTAAGGCCTGGCGTTTATTGGGAAAGGAAGACTGGACGGATAGTAAGATTGACCTCGTATACAGTGGGGCCCGTGCTGCACTTGAAAAAGAGCGCTTACGTACCGCCCAAGCCAATGGACAGATTTTCGATTATGAGAAGGAAGTATTCGGGAATACCGGATTCTTGCGCAATTCCTCGGTCAGTATCTCTGGTGGATCGGAGCGAACGAAATTCTACGTAGCAGGCACTACCAGCAATGAAGAAGGTATTGTGAACCGCACCGGATTCAAGCGTAACTCAGTTCGGGCCAACATAGATCAAAAGATTGGTGAACGCATCGATATAGGAGTTACTTCAAGCTTTATCAATACGCAGAACCGGCGGGGCTTTACAGGCAATGACAACCGGGGAGTGAGCTTGGGCTACACCTTGGCATACTTGCCAAGCTATGCTCAGTTGCAGCCTAATGAAGCAGGTGTATTCCCTGAAAATCCATATGGCGGTGATAACCCATTGGCTATTGTAGAGCGTTCGATAAATGAAGAAAACACTAATCGCACGGTGCAGGCAGCTACTGGGGTGCTCCGTATTTTAGAAAAAGAAGGCTCTTCACTACGGCTGGCTGTGCAAGGCGGTATTGACTTTTCGAGCAGCGATGCATTGCTGGCATTACCAGCCGATCTACAATCACAACGGAACCTCGCTAATCCTGGCGCAGTGCGGGTAGTAAAAAACCAGTTCTTCAATTACAATGCGCAGGCATTCTTAGTGTATGACTGGCGTATAGGCGAAACCATCAACCTGACCTCCCAAATTGGTTCGGTACGTTTGGGCCTTGAGCGTGATTTGAGCTTTAGCCAGGGGCAGAACTTAGCGCCTGGTAACCCATTATCACCTAATCGTAGCTCATTGGTAACTCAGGAAGTTGAGTTCGGCTCTGAGCAGGATATTGGCCAGGTTGCCCAGCAAGAGATAAACTTTCGGGATCAGATTATCGCTACGGCAGGCGTACGATTTGATAAATCGAGCCGCAACGGCGACCCGAATAAGTACTATGCTTTCCCGAAGGCTTCCTTAGCAGTGAACATAGCTAAGTTTGGCTTCTTTGATTTGCCAGCGGTAAACTTAGTAAAGCTTCGTGCGGCCTACGGTGAAACGGGTGCTCCACCCATCTTTGGCTCTACTTTCTCGCCATTGGTAAACATAAGCACGGGGGGGCGGATTGGCTTTTTGCCTTCAACGCTAGTGGGTAATCCTAACATTGGGCCGGAGCGGGCTACCGAATTTGAAACCGGAGTAGACTTAGCGTTTCTTGACAACCGCATCACTCTGGAAGCAACGGTGTATAATAAGGTAGCAAAAGACCTTATCAATATATTCCAGCTGGCGCCAAGCACGGGTGTTACTTCTATTCGAGCATTCCCGGTGGGCGACCTGCAGAACCGTGGCATAGAGTTATCGTTAGGCGCGACGCCTGTACGCACGGATAACTTCAGCTGGACCTCAACCACCCAATATTGGTCTAACCGCACGAAGGTGACGCGCCAAGTGGTACCTAATTTTAATACTGGCTTAGGTTTTGGCGCCTCATTCGGCCGCAACGTATTCTCCTTGGGGCAGTCGCCCTCACGCTGGTATGGTTCCCCTACTAGTGCTACTGATAACCCCAACAACCCTAGCTTCCTGACGCGTTACGAAGAGGCGCAGCCAAAATTCCAAATGTCGTTTTTGAACAGCTTTACTCTATTTAAAAACGTGGAGTTATCCTTTCTGGTAAACTGGCGCAAAGACTCCTACACAAGCAACCTGAGCCGTCTTCTACAGGATGAGGGCGGCACGACAGAGGATTGGAGCCAGGACGATGATGGTGATGGCGAGGTAAATGGCCAGCAGCGTCAGAGTGGAACGGCCCGTGAGTTTATTCAAAACAGTGGCTTTGTACGCGTACGGGAGGCGAGCATCTATTATTCGGTGCCAGCCAGCGTGCGCACCAGCCTGTTCAAAGACTATGTGCGAAATATTCGCATAGGGGTGTCGGGGAACAATTTGCTGACTTACACTGATTATGTTGGCTATGACCCAGAGGTTTCCAACTTTGGTTCTACCTCCAATGGTGCTCAGGTAGATGTGAGCAGCTTCCCGAATACACGGCGGGTGTTTTTTCACTTGAGCCTCGATTTTTAATCTTCACTTGCTTCACTCTACCAATGAATAAAATATTAAAATTTCAAGCTCGTCCTCTATTGATGGCGGGCACTTTGGCTACTTTGCTTAGCGCGAGCAGCTGCAGCTTTTTCGAGATTGATAAGGTAACGGACCCTAACAATGCCAGCATTGAGAGTGTGGCTACTAACGCCAGCCAGGCTCAACTGAACGCGCTTGCCGTAGGCGTGGAAGCGTCGCTTCGACTGGGGCACGCGAACAACAGCTCCTATAACCAGATCGTAGGTACGCTGGGCCGCGAGGTGACCGTGCTGGCCCAAACGGAAAGTCGTTGGTATCTGGAATTGCAAGGCCGCCGGGGAGCTACTGGAAACGTTAGTGTGGATGTGCTTGATGATGCTGCTTTCTACAATGGTCAGTACACTGACTTCGCGCGCGTAGGCCGCGCGGCCCGGGTCTTCCGGGCATCGGCCGAGGCGAGTGCAGTAGTTAATGCCGAGCAAAAGAGTGGCATTGCCGGCTTCACGCGCACGTATGAGGCGCTAAGCAAACTGCATCTGCTCAACCTGCAAGGTGAGAATGGTATCCGGGTAGACCTGGACGATATTCGGCGCCCTGGCAAATTTGTGACGCCAGCTGAAGCGTTAGTAAATATTCGCCAGCAGCTCGATCAAGCCGACCAGGATCTGGCTGCTGCGGGTGCAGCTTTTGCTTTCCCGCTTTCAAGCGGCTACGCTGGCTTTAATACACCTACCACCTTCCGGCGCTTCAATCGGGCACTGGCTGCGCGGGTGTCATTGTACCAAGCTGACTTTGCCGGTGCTCTGACGGCTCTGAATGCATCGTTTTATGATCGGGCTGGTAGCCTTACTTTGGGCCCAAAAATTACCTTTAGCCCAACCACCGCCAGCGACGTAGGCAACCCATACTTTCAGGTACCGAATGGTGAGCCATCTAACCTGGTAACGGTGCCTAGCAATTTTGTGACGGAGGCTGAAGCGGGCGATACGCGCTTAGCAAAAGTAGCGCTGCGCACCACACCTCGCACGCTGGGTAACATAACAGGGACCTACGAGGCGCGTGTGTTTCCATCCCAAAATGCTCCTCTTGACATCATCCGCAACGAAGAGCTTATTCTGATTGCGGCGGAAGCGCGGGTTGGTACGGGTGACTTGACGGGTGCTTTGGCCGATATCAATGCTATTCGGACTCGGGCTGGCGGTCTGCCTGCCCTCACGGCTGGCTCGCTCGCAGGTTCAGCTCAGTATATCAACGAGATTCTGAAGCAGCGTCGGTATTCCTTGTTCTATGAAGGCCACCGTTGGATCGATCTGCGTCGTCTGAATCGGTTGAACCCGAACCCAGCTCCTGGACAGACGCTTGCTTTCACCGCTGCCCCTTTCCGGCTGTTTACTCGCCTGGAGCGGCCAGCGGCTGAGAAGCAGTGGGACATTGCTAATCCGTAATCCTCGGATCAGGACCACAAAAAGGCCCCCCAGCAAGCTGCTGGGGGGCCTTTTTGTGCAACAGGGTTTAGCTCTGCATCAGGAAACCCTTGATGTACTCGTCTAGGTCGCCATCCAGCACGTTTTGCACGTCGGTGCGCTCGATGCCGGTGCGCAGGTCTTTGATGAGCTTGTAGGGGTGTAGCACGTAGTTACGGATCTGCGAGCCAAAGTCGATGCGCTTCTTGCCAGCTTCCACCTTGTCGCGCTCGGTGTTGCGCTTGTCGATTTCAATCTGGTAGAGCCTTGACTTGAGCATACGCAGGGCGTGCTCCTTATTCATGAGCTGGCTGCGCTCAATCTGGCATTCGATGATAATGCCGGAAGGCGCGTGCTTAAGCCGAACTGCGGTTTCGACTTTGTTTACATTTTGCCCCCCGGCACCGCCAGCCCGATACGTATCCCAGGTGATGTCGGCCGGATTGATCTGAATGTTGATGGTGTCATCAACAACGGGATAGGCAAATACCGACGCGAACGACGTGTGACGCCGGCCGCTGGAGTCGAAAGGGGACATGCGCACTAGACGATGCACGCCAATCTCGCTTTTGAGGTAGCCGTAGGCAAAGTCGCCGCTGATTTCTATGGAGGCCGACTTGATGCCGCCACCTTCGCCGGGTTGGTAGCTCACCTGTCGCACCTCAAAATCGTGCTTCTCGCCCCACATGATGTACATACGCATGAGCATCTCAGCCCAGTCCTGGCTTTCGGTGCCGCCAGCGCCGGGATTGATGTCGATGATGGCAGAGAGCTGGTCTTCCTCATCGGAAAGCATCCGCTTGAATTCGAGCTCCTCTACGGCTTTTTGGGCCTTGTCGAATTCGCGCTGCATCTCCTGCTCGGTGGCCTCGCCCTCGCGGTAGAAGTCGAACAAGACTTCGGTGTCGGCTACGGAGTGGGCTACGGCTTCGTAGTCATCGGTCCAGACTTTGATCGACTTGATGTCTTTGAGAATGGCTTCGGCCTTCTTGGAGTCATCCCAGAAATCGGGGGCCGTTGTTTGCTCCTCAGCGGCTTCTATTTGGGCTTTGCGGTTATCGTAGTCAAAGATACCTCCTCAGGGCCTCAGCGCGGCCCTTCAATTCCTTAACCTGATCTTGGGTCATGTGGGAATAGAAAAATGGATATTAAGTAGGAAAGCGGCAAAGGTCCGCAAAATAAAGCGGTCAGCCTTGTAGTAGACTGACCGCTTTAAGAATAAGCTGTAACTAACTGACCAGCGGGTTATACGCTCACCATCCAGCCGTGCGTATCGGCGGACCGGCCGTTGCGAATGGCATCCAAGGCCTGAGAGACTCTCTTGGAAATGGAGTCAGGGCCGCTGGGGGGCAAATCGTAGTCCTGATCGCGGTAGCCGATGGTGGCAATAGGGGCAATGGTAGCGGCCGTGCCTACTCCAAATGCCTCCTGTAAGGTGCCGGCAGCCTGAGCCTTCAAAATCTCATCAATTGAAATCTTACGCTCCTCTATTTGTAAGCCCCAATCGCGGGCTATTTGCAGCACACTCTTGCGCGTAATGCCATCCAGAATAGAAGTGCTGAGGGCGGGAGTAATAATGCGTCCGTTAATGACGAACATCACGTTCATCGTACCCGACTCCTCTACGTAGCGATGCTCCGAGGCATCAGTCCACAGCAACTGATGGTAGCCTTCGAGGTTAGCCTTTTTGGTAGGGAACATGGAAGCGCCATAGTTGCCGGCCGCTTTGGCATAGCCCGCGCCACCCTCAGCCGAGCGAACGAATTTCTCTTCAAACCGAACCCGCAATGGCTTATTATAATACAAGCCAACGGGGCAGGTGAATATCATAAAGCGGTAAGAGTTAGAGGGCCGAACACCCACGAAGCCATCGGTGGCAAACATGAACGGGCGGATGTACAGCGCACTGCCCGGCCCGTCGGGAATCCAAGCGGAGTCAAGACGAACGAGCTGCGTAAGGCCCTGCATGAATAGCTCCTCGGGAAGCGTGGGCATGCACATGCGCTCGGCCGAGGCATTCAAGCGGTGAAAGTTGTCGAGGGGGCGAAACAGGGCTACTTCGCCGTCGGCGTTTTTGTACGCTTTCATGCCCTCGAAGATAGCCTGACCATAGTGCAGAGCTGAGTTGGCAGGGCTGACCGCCATGTCACCGTAGGGAACAATTTGGGGCTCCTGCCACTCGCCATCGTGGTAGTCTACCGCGAACATATGATCGGAGAAAATCTTGCCGAACTCGAGCGTGCTGGCGTCGAGTTGCGATAGGCGAGAAGCTGTGGTACGCTGGGTCCGAATGGTCAAGGTATCAAGCATAGGGTGGATGATGGAAAGGGTGGGTGGGTAAGTATCAAACGGCAGACTGGGGTGGGCAGTTGCCGCCGCTTGGGGTACAAAGATAAGCCGCTAAAGGCCGACGCTGGCGGGAGGGGCGCTTTGGGGCAGAAGCGAGCTTTAATAAATCAAGATACAAAAATTGTCCCCCAGGTACGATGAATAGTTTACAACCGCGCCTTCCAGGTTACTTCTTCAGCACCAAGGTCTTGTGCCATCTGACGGCTTAGTACAAACAGGTAGTCCGACAGCCGATTCAGGTAAATAATGACCAGCTCGGCCACAAAGGATTCTTCGCTCAGGTGAATGGCCAATCGCTCGGCGCGCCGGCACACGCAGCGCGCGACATGAGCATACGACACCGCTACGTGGCCACCCGGCAGGATGAAAGCATGCAGCTCGGAAAGCTGCTCGTTCATGCGGTCCATCTCACTTTCCAGCAACAGCACGTCTTCCTCGTGCAGGTCCGGAATCTTCATCTTCGATTTTTCCGGGTCAGAAGCCAGGGAAGCGCCGATGGTGAAGAGGCGGTCCTGAATTTCCTTGAGCAAGTCGCGGCGGGGGGCATTTATTTCCTGGTCCCGGACCAAGCCGATATAGGAATTAAGCTCATCCACGGTGCCGTAGCTTTCAATGCGCAGGCTGGCCTTAGAGACGCGAGTGCCGCCGATAAGAGAGGTAAGTCCTTTATCGCCGGTTTTGGTATAGATTTTCATGGGAAATTAAATGGCTGAACTGTTAAACTGTTAAATGGCTAATTGTTCTAGTAGCTCGTTGAACGACCAGCCATTTAACCATTCAGCCATCTAGCCATTCACCAGGTGGTGCGTGGCAATGTCGGTGTTTACCGTGTCCGACTCTACCAATCCATCGCGCAGGCGCACGATGCGGTGGGCATAGCGGGCAATGTCTTCTTCGTGAGTCACCATGATAATGGTATGCCCTTTGGCGTAGAGCGCCTCGAACAGGTCCATGATTTCGTGGCTGGTTTTGGTGTCTAGGTTGCCGGTAGGTTCGTCGGCCAGCAGAATGCTGGGGTTATTCACCAAAGCACGGGCAATAGCCACCCGTTGCCGCTGACCACCCGACAGCTCATTAGGGCGGTGCTTGGCACGAGTGTCGAGACCTACGCTACGCAGCGAGTCCATCGCCTTTTCTTCCCGGTCGCGCTTATTATAGCCAGCGTAGATAAGCGGCAGGGCTACGTTGTCCAGGGAACTGGCGCGGGGCAACAGGTTAAAGGTTTGAAAGACGAAGCCGATTTCCTTGTTGCGCACCTCCGCCAGCTGATTATCTGACATCCGGCTTACGTCCTGACCATTCAGAACATAGCTGCCATCTGTAGGCGTATCTAGGCAGCCGACAATGTTCATCAGCGTCGATTTGCCCGAGCCCGAAGGACCCATAAAGGCTACGTACTCACCGCGCTGAATACTGATCGTGACGGACCGCAGCGCGTGAATACGCTCAGCGCCCATCTGATAAATTTTGGAGATGCCAGTGGTTTCAATGACAGGAGGTTGCATGAGCAGCGAGCCGGGTTAGTTCCAGGGAGCAAGAGCAGCGGCCTGCGCGGCGCGTTGCGCTTCATATTGACTACGAAAGGTAGCATATTCCGCCGGGGCGAGCAATGTGCGCAATTTATCCAACGGCTCCTCCGCGTAAGGCGCTAATCCCGCCCGTACAGCCGCTATTACATAAGCCTTTAACAACGGAACTGATTCAGGATTATAGTCCAATCCTTTGAGCAGGACATCGTACGCTTTGGCATAGTCGCGCTGGCGGACATGGAAATCAGCTGCTGCCAGTACGCCCTCAGTCAGGTAGGGAGCTTCCCTTATAAGTTTGGCATAAAGGCGCGCAGCATCAACGGGCTTATCGGCGAGCGTAGCCTGAAAATAAAGTCTGTGCGGCTGATGCTGGGGGGCAAAATAGCTTGTGCTTACCAGTTGGCGAAGATTTGTAGTCTGCTGGGTTTGCACATACAGCTTTCCTCGCAGCGCGTTCCATTGGGAGGATGCAGCGCTTTTAGTGGCCGGTGAAGGCGCATAGCGTTGTAAAGCGGCGCGTACCCCTTCCAGATTTCCTGCGGCTAAAACGCGCGGCAATTGAGCTAGCAAAGCTGCCTGCCGAGCTGTGGGCGTTTCTATAGCTTCAGCCGCCGTGAGCAGAGCCATAGGATTGGCGTCGGCCGCTCCCACAACTACTATGTACTGGGCCTTTATTGAATCAGGTGCCGACGGAAACTGCGTGGTGAAGTCCAGCGTAAGAAGATTGCGTAACCGTTGACCTTGCCGAGCTAATGTGGGGTTTGGGTCTTGGGCAGCCACGGCAGCCTGGATCTGAGCTGAATCAGGCTGGCCTGCCAAGGCAAAGGCATAGGCGCGGGGCAAGGCGACTTCCGCGAATCCGTTGCGGGCAGCTTCCGCGAAATAGGCAGCTGCCGTGGCGTACAGACCTTGGTCGAGCAGCCACATTGCCCGCACCTGCTGGTAATAGGCCGCACTGGGCGAGGTACCAATAACCAGTGGAAGCAGCGTTGCCTGCGCGGCCACCGGCCGGCCCCCGTAGTATTGGGTTAAAGCGCGTAGAAACGTCAGCTGCTCAACATAAGCCTCATTGTCGGGGTGGCTAATTGCTTGATTTAATAGAGGTAGGAGCGTAGTGTCATGGGCGGCTAACCGGCGCAGGCCGGTGTGGTAAAGGCGGCCAAACTCGGCGGCACTAAGGCCATTGGTTGAGTCAGCAAGTGTACTGGTTCCAGTAGCTGTATTGTCGCCGGTGAGTTGGGCTAAAAGCAGCGCATTGCTTTGTAAAGCCATATCATCAGTCTGGGGGGCATTCTCTCGCAGCAACTCCTGAGCCGCCTTTAATTCCTGGTTCTGCACCAAAAAAGCCAGCTGGTTGGCCCTCACGATGGTATTATCAGGCGACAGCGTAGTGGCCCGTTGCTGATAAAAAAGGACGGAGTCGGTGAGGGCGGAGCGGGAGTACAGTTGAGCCAGGTCGTTGGCCAGCCGCGCACTCCGGGGGGCATTTTTAATGCCTTCCTGCAAGGTCTTCTGACGGTCGAAGAAGTCGGAAGGCTCATCGAATAAAGCGGCCAACCGTAGGGGTATTTTTTCGGAAGGCGCGCGACTTAAGGCTCTACGCAGGGCGTTGATTTCGTTCTGCCGCTGATTGCGAAAGCGGTAAAGAGCCGCCCGACCCATGCTGGCGCGATGGTTAAAGCGGTCGTACACGTCGCTCTCGGCGTAATAGCGCTCTGCTAGCAGGGCCAGACCATCGTTCGTAGGATCTTCCTCACTTTGCAGGCGGCTCAAGTCACCAAGGTTGTTGTAGAAACCTGCCCGTACCTGGTTGAGCACGAAGAAGTTATTGCGCATAGACACAATCCCCAATGCCCCAATCCCGATAACATAAACGGTATAAAATGGCAGCCGCCGCGGCTCATACACCACGCGGTACACGCGCAGCCGCTGCCGCATGAGCGGCGCGAAATTGAGTAAAATGTACAGCAAAAAAGCCCCCCCGCAGGTCAGCAGGGCCAATGCCGTAAAGTCACGGCCGGCGGTGATAAGCGGATCATTCGCCGTAGCCAGCGCGTAGCCCAGGCTGCCCGCCGCCAGCGCCACCAGTACCAGATAAATGTGCGCCGCGCCCGGCCAGTAGCCAACCCAGGAGCCATAGGTAGCCGCCCGCCGCCGTAGTCCCAGCCAGCCCACCAGCACGGCCGGCAACAGCAGCAAGTAGGGATCCAGACGGACGTTAGGCAGAATCAGAACTTCGCCGTCGTTCAGGTAATACAACAGCAACGTGCCTAGGTAAAGCCCGCTTGCCAGCACAAATGGCAGCAGGCCAAACCGGCTACCCGGATTTTCAGCCTGGGTATTCAACCACAATAGCCCATGAATATTCTCGAAGGCTACCCACAGCACCAACAGGGCAAAAGCCACCGCGCCGCTTATGGTGGCGTAACTGGTTAAGTGAAGGGCTGTAAAAGCAGGAGAGAAGTTGCTTTGCGATAGGAGAATAACGTTCAGCGCGCTCACCACTACCGCGAACGTGAGCAGCCGCTGCCCCAGGGTAGCCGTGGGCCAGAAAGCGTGAAAAGCAAAGGCCGGCAGCCCCAGCAGCGCCAATGCCAGAACCAGAAAATACTGCTGCAACGAGTCGAACACGCCGAGCAGGTCGGCATTGAGCGACATCAGCAGGAAGATAACCAGCGCCATGCCCACCACGAAGGCAGGGCGAGCCAGCGTGCTTACCAGGGCCAGAAAATACACCAGACAAACCGCCAGCAACCCTAGCCAGGCCATAGCGGCTTCGGGCTGCACATAAGGCCCAGCCACATCATACGTTTGCGTGACCAGGTAGCCGTTGAGGCGCACGGCCAGCTCATCGAGACCAATCTTAAGTGGTGTGAGCGTGGTGGGGATGGGCGTGAGCTGCGGCACCGTAACTACGGGCAGGGTCCGCTCGGAGCCGGTGAAGGAATGAAACAAGGCCAGCCCGACGGCCAGCAACGCCACAAAACCTAGAATAAGCAGGGCAACACGCCGGCGCGGAGCAGGCGGCAAAGCAGGGGTAGGCACCAACGGTTATTCCAGCACTTTCGGAACGCGGAAGTAATCCGAGTCTTTGCGCGGCGCGTTGCGCAGACCATCCTGATGGTTAATAGTGTTCTGGGCTTCGTCGGGGCGCAACACGTTGATTTCCTGGGATAAATGTACCAGCGGCTCTACGTCGGTGGTGTCAAGCTCACGCAGCTCAGCTACCCAATCCAGGATTTTATTCAGGTCGCCGAGCATTTCCTGCTCCTTGGTGGCGTCGAACTCGAGGCGGGCCAGATGGGCAAGTTGGCGCAGGGTGGCAAGGTCAGTACTCACGGTATCAATGAGGAATTAGGAATGAAGAATCAGGAATTGGGCAGGCTAAGCCCGGCGTTGCCGTTGGTTAGCGTCTCGTTGGCGTTTGCCCCTGAGCTGGAAAGCTGCTGGGGGGCCTTTATGGTGACTTCTGATTTGCTGGCGCGCAAAAATGGCCGGGGTGAAGGCTCGGGCAGGCCAGCAGCATCGGGGTGAAACTCGCTGGCAATAATAGCGAATGCGCGCTGCTTAAGCGCTTCCACGTCATTCATTGTCAGGTGTTGGGTCGGAATAGGGTCGTGGAGTACGATGCGCAGCGGAGAGTAGCGCACGCGCAACGCGCCGTCAAGATCGGGCAGAAAGCGGTGATTGAGTGGCATCGAGACGGGCACGATGGGCACGCCGGCGGAAATAGCGAGCTGAAACGCGCCATCCTTGAAAGGCACCATCTCTTCACCGGGCTTCTTGGAAATGGTGCCCTCCGGGAAAATAATGATGGAGCGGCCCTGCGCCAGTCCGGCCCGTGCCTGCACGATGGCCCGGCCCCGGCTCATGGCGCTTTCGCGGTTTACGGTAATGTACACGCGCCCAAATAATGGCCCCCAGAACGGCACCTTCGCCAAATCACTTTTGCCCATGATGTTCAGAAAGCCGGGAATGGCTTTGAATAACATTGGAATATCAATGTAGGAACTGTGGTTGGCCACGTACACGCACGGCTGGCCGGGGGGCAATTGGTTTTTGCGCACCACCTCCACAGGCATGCCCCACATTCGAATCGAGATGATAGACCAACTCCGATTAAACGTGTGTAGGTGCCGATACCAGGCCGGCCGCCGCCCCAGTACCCACTGCGCCGGATACGTGACTACGAAGGGCATCACAAACCAGAAGGTGCTCCAGGTAGTATACAGCCGATGTCCGAGAAAACGCAGCAAGTCACGCATAACACAAATTTAGGAGATAGGAGTTAGAAGCCCGGAAGTAAGCCTCTTTTTGGAATATCAAGAATAAGCGCACTCCATTTTTGCCCCCCGCAAGATATAAAACGAACCAGGCGGCTATTTTCCAGTGGGCTGGTTGCAAGCGAAAATAGCCTATTTAGAATGTAACCCCAAGGCGGTGCTGTTAGCTCCTTGCTTCTTCCGGCTGCTTTCTACTGGCCAGTACTTTTTCTGCTTTGAGCAAGCCAGCCACACTGATGGCATCGGTAATGCGGTCATCCATTACCATGCGGATGGCTTCGGCTAGTGGCAGCTTCCACACGCGGAGGTCCTCGGTTTCTTCGGGCTCCACATCACCCTGTTCTAGGTCTTCGGCCAGAAAAATGAAGCCCTCTTCGTCCGTAACGGAGTTGGAGGTGTGAATGCGGGAAATGGTAGTCCAGCGTCGGGCAAGCAGGCCCGTCTCCTCCCGGAGCTCTCGCTGGGCCGATTCCAGCACATCCAGCTCAATTGGCCCCCCGCCCATCGGTATTTCCCAAGAGTATTCATTCAGCGTGTAGCGGTACTGGCCCACCAGCCACGTATTGCCATCCGTATCTAGGGGTACAATGCCGATGGCCTTGTTTTTCATGCTCACTACTCCGTAGATACCGGGTCCGCCCGCCGGGTTCAGTACTTGGTCTTCGCGCACCGAAATCCACGGGTTCTGGTATTTGAGGTCGGTGCTGAGTACCCGCCAGGGGTTATGATTCGGATTGAAGTCGGAGAGTGCGGAATGGGACATAGGGTAGAGCTGCGGCAAAAAGGTAAGAAGCACAAAGGTAAGGCGCGGGCCGAAGAGCGACCAAGCGAGGCGTCCATCGGGGGAATTAGCAAGTTGGGCGAGTAGTAGTCTGAGTTGGTCCAAAATATTTCGGTTAATTGGCTGATGGATAATACTTTTGCATCAATAGTATAAGTACCCGCGGGGGGAGGTTGTGGAAAGGAAGAATCTTTCCGTGGGGTGCCGATCAGGCCTAGGAGTAGGGTGAATCAATATAGACCATCGGCGCACAAAAAAAGGCTGTTGCACTATGCAATGGCCTTTTTTGTTTGGGGGGGCAAAATGTGCGCGTGGCCGTAATCGTATACCAACCCAGGGCGGCGAGTGCGCGTACCAAGAACTAGCCGCCCGCACACATTCCGGGCTGCCCCCGATATTCCTATGGCTAATCAACCCAAAAAGCAACCAAATCAACCCCAGCCCGGCGACCCGCTTTTCAACCTTAAGCACGCCCAGGCTGAAGCCGAACTGGCCCAGAAAACCGGCGGCCTCGGCCCTCTTACCAACGAGTATATTACCACTGAAGAGGATGAAGCCCTGGACGAAGGTCCCCGCGACAGCCAGGGTTTCCGGCGCGGCGAAAATGAGGCTCCCGTAATCGGCAGCAACGCCGGCGACCACAAATAAGCCGCTCCGCCCTTTGGCAGTAGCATAGTTTATTACTTAAAATTACTTAAAAAGGCTTTCCCCACGGCGCTACTGGCCGCAGGGAAAGCCTTTTCTGTGGGCATTGATGCCGTAAGCAGCGCTGGCTGCTTACTTTCGCGGCTACTATGCTCCTGATTTCCCACACGCACGAGCCGCTCGAAGCGGGCCTTGACGAAGCTGGCCGGGGCTGTCTGGCCGGGCCGGTGTTCGCGGCGGCCGTTATTTTGCCCCCCAGCTTCACCTCAGCCTTCCTCAACGACTCCAAGCAGATGACGGCCCGTCGCCGTGAGCTGGTGAGGACCGAAATATGCGCGGGCGCGGTGGCATGGGCCGTGGCCGAAGCCTCACCGGCCGAAATTGCCAGTATCAATATCGCCCAGGCCAGCTGTCTGGCCATGCATCGGGCAGTGGCGGCGCTTACCGTGGTGCCTACGCATCTGATCGTGGATGGCAACCGATTTCAGCCTTATTCGGGTATCGAGCATACGTGTTTTGTAGCGGGCGATGCGCACTACGCCAGTATAGCGGCTGCGTCAGTGCTGGCCAAAACGTTTCGGGACGAGCGAATGCGGACCTTGGCGGCGGAATTTCCCGACTATGGCTGGGAACAGAACGCAGGCTACCCCACCAAAAGCCACCGCGCCGCCATTCGGGCGTACGGCCCCACGGAGCATCACCGGCTGGGCTTTCGGCTATTGTAAGGGTGAAGTTTCGAAAAGCCAGGATGCAGCTTTAGTATGTGCTACATCGCCCCTCACAATTTCACCCTTTCATCTGTAGTAAATCCAGAAAGAGGCTGAACCCATCGACCGTGGTGGCGCCTTCTCCGAATTTGTCAAAGCTTAGGGGCTTAACGATGTAGCCGCTCACGGCCAGTTCGGTGGCTTTGAGGCGGTCGGCTTCGAGGTCGGAGGTGGTCATGATAAATACGTTCAACCCCACGAACTCGGGGTCGGAGCGCAGGGCTTCGAGCAACTCCAGGCCATTCATGCGGGGCATGTTGATGTCGAGCATTACCACGTTGGGCTTGGCTATCTTGACTTGCCCATTTTCGCCACGCAGCAGATTCAGCGCCTCGCGGCCGTTGCGGGCCAGGTGAAGCGGCACGTCAATGTTGTGCTTGCGCAACTCGCGTTGCACGTTCATAACATCCATCTGATCATCTTCGACGAGCAGAATACTAGGGGTAGTAGTGGTTTCGAGCGACATAGAATACAGAAACTAAAGCGATAAAACAGACTCGTTTCTGGCTCCCTATACGACCGGGGGGCAAATTAGGCTGTCCGAATGCCGGTTTCGATAGCACGGCTCGCTTCGGCCACAGCCAGTTTGGGCCAGGTAAACGTGAAAATTGCCCCCTGGCCTTCAGCTGATTCTACCTGGATAGTGCCACCCTGGCGTTCTACTATCTTCTTCACGATGGCCAGCCCTACGCCGGTGCTTTCAAGCGTATCGCGGTCAGTAAGGGTCTGAAAAATCACGAATATCCGCTCGTGGTATTCCGGGTCAATGCCCGGTCCATCGTCGGCAATGGAGAAAGTGTACTGCTGGCGGTCTTCGCGGCAGCTGATACGCACGGTGCCCGTATCGGGGTGGTCGTGGTATTTGAAGGCATTGCTGATCAGATTGGTGAATACCTGCTGGAGCTGCACCCGATTGGTAATAAGGGTAGGCAGATAACTTGGCAGATCAACTTTGAAACCAGCGGGCGGTGCCAGCGAATCAATAATTTCGGTCAGGAACTCCCGTACGTTTACCCGCTCCTGAGCCTGAGCCGTACGTCCTACGCGGGCCAGCTCCAGAATGCCGCTGATCAGGTTTTCCATGCGGTGCACGCGGGTCCGCATCAGCTGCAGGAACTCCCGGATGTGGTCGGGTAGCTCCTGGCCCAGGTCTTCCTCAATCCAGCGGGAGGCGCTTTCAATGCCGCGCAAAGGCGCTTTCAAATCGTGCGAGACCACGTAGGCGAACTGGTCCAGCTCATTGTTGCGCCGCTCCAATTGTGTAATGGTCGAGCCAATGGTGCGGGCCATCATATTCAGGGACGTCACCAGCTCGCTCAGCTCATCCTGGTCCGTATCCTTCAGCTGGGTTTGATAATCGCCCCCCGCTACCCGCCGCGACAGGTCCAGCATCATGGCAATGCGTTGGGCCAGCAGGCGGGTGATATACGTGGCCCACACAATGCCCATGGTGATAGCAATGATGGTGAGCGAGATAGACAGCATCCGGGTCTGCTGAATGCTATCGGTGAGCTTGTCGCGCCGCTCAAGGCGGGCCGCCAGCTCATCTGCTTCAAACCCATCAAATAAAGCCCGAATCTGGTCCATGAGCATCTTGCCCGTCAATCCTTCCGCCAGCAGTTTATGCTCCAGCCCTTCGAGGGCCACCTGATAGGGGTTGCGGCGCAGGGCTTCGCGCTTCTCACTGATCATCAGATGCGAGTAGGATGCCCACTGTTGAAACAAGTGCTGGGCGCGCTCTAAGCGGCCGCGCTGGGGGCTATCGGGGGGCATTTGCTGGCGCAGATTCACGAAGCGGCCCAAGAGGTTACGCTCCCCTATATGGTAAGGCTCCAGCATGGCTTCGTTGCCCACGAGCATATAGCCCCGGAAGCCCGTCTCCATGTCAATGATATTGCGAAGCAGCGTGGTAGCTTCTTCCGTCCGCAGCTGCGATTCTTCCACCCGCAACGAGTTGCGCAGCACTTTGCGCGACAGCTGGTAATTGATGATAACCACCGCCGCGAACAGCACTGAAATGGCCAGAAAGCCGGCGAAGAGTTTAGTAGAAAGCTTGAGCTTCATGCGAGGCGGTAATAAAAGAAATTACCGGCCCAGGCTTGGGCTTTCGGTGCGCAGCCTCTGCTCCATTGTGCGTAGCAGGCGCGTAATTTCGTCGACGTATACTTGTACGGAGGCCAGGCCAGCAATGGCTTGCTCCACATTACCGGCCTGGTGCAAATCGAGTAGACGGTTGGCTTCCTGATGAATTTGCTGATGCACTTTGTCCAGTTCGCGGCTTTCGGGCAGATGGGCATAGGCTGCTAGGGCCCGCTCCCGAATCCAGACGCCGAGCGCGCACAACTGCGCATCCCGGATGGGCGCTTCGGCAATGCCACTACCGTAAAGGGCCGAGCGGAGTTTCGATTTGAACAGCAGGTGCCGTACCTGCGCCATTTCAAAGTCCTGTTTTAAATCTTCGTGCATAAAAACTTCGCCCTTAAAGCGCCAAAAGGCCCAAAGGGCGGATGCAGACTCTCCGTGTGGATGCGCCTCGACCAACGAGAAAACCAGGCTCATTGTTCACGGGTTTGGCCCCCTACGTATGATAACTCAAAGGTAGCAGGTATGGTTAAGTAGCCTAGCCGATGGAATTGGCTAGTTTTGCCCCCCAGAACCCACCCTTGTACCTCACTCCTTTACCGATGGCCGAAGACCTCAAAACCGTTACTCTCAACGACGTACACCAGCAGCTGGGGGCCAAAATGGTGCCCTTCGCGGGCTATAATATGCCCGTGCGCTACTCTTCCGACCTCGACGAGCACCACACGGTGCGTCGGGCCGTCGGTATTTTCGATGTATCCCACATGGGTGAATTCCGAGTGCGCGGCCCCCAGGCGCTCGACCTGATTCAGCGCGTCACCAGCAACGACGCCAGCAAGCTCGTGGACGGCAAGGCCCAATATGCCTGCCTACCGAATACTGAAGGTGGCATCGTGGACGATTTGCTGGTGTATCGCCTGGCCGAAAACGATTATCTGCTGGTCGTAAATGCCTCCAACATCGAGAAGGACTGGAACTGGATCAGCCAGCACAACACGGAAGGCGTGGAGATGGAAAACATCTCTGACCAGATCAGTCTGTTTGCCGTGCAGGGCCCGAAAGCCGCTGCCGCGCTGCAACCCTTGACCGATGTGGACCTGGGGGGCATTCCGTACTACTCTTTCGTGCAGGGCACGTTTGCCGGTGCTCCCAACGTCATTATTTCCGCCACTGGCTACACCGGCGCGGGCGGCTTCGAGCTGTATGTGCCGAATGAAAGTGCCCGCGCGGTGTGGGACAAAATCATGGCGACCGGCCAGGAGTTTGGCCTGAAGCCCATTGGTCTGGGTGCCCGCGACACGCTTCGCCTCGAAATGGGCTACTGCCTCTACGGCAACGACATCGACGACGCCACCTCGCCCCTGGAAGCTGGCCTAGGTTGGGTAACGAAGTTTACCAAAGACTTCACCAACGCCGACAACCTCAAAAAGCAGAAGGAGCAGGGCGTGAGCCGTAAGCTCGTTGGCTTTCTGATGGACAGCGGCGGCATCCCACGCAGCCACTACGAGCTGGTAGACGAGGCCGGAACCAAAATCGGAGAAGTTACTTCGGGTACGCAGTCGCCATCGTTGGGTAAAGGAGTTGGCTTAGGCTATGTAAAAACGGAGTTCAGCACACCCGGCAGTAAGGTGTTCGTGCAAGTGCGCGGCAAAAACCTGCCCGCTACGGTCGTGAAGCTGCCGTTTGTAAAGGGCACGGAGGAGTAAAAAGGGTACCGTTAGAACGTCATGCAGAGCGGAGCGAAGCATCTCGCGTGCAGCCGTTGGGTTAGTAATCCGACGACCACACGCGAGATGCTCCGCTCCGCTCTGCATGACGCTTTTTCAAATAGACTACTATAAAAATGCCTGCCCTCGACGTTTGTTTTTCCCCCGAGCTGCTAACACTATATGATCTGCGCGGCAAGGTGGCTGTGGTGGTGGATATTCTGCGCGCTACGTCCTCCATGGTGACGGCGCTGGCCGCGGGCATTACGCATATCATTCCGGTGGCGGAGCTGGCCGAATGCCGCGCATTTGCCCCCCAGGGCTACCTCACCGCCGCCGAGCGCGACGGCGTGCAGGCCGAAGGCGTCGATCTGGGCAATTCGCCTTTCGGCTACCTCGATGGCAAAGTGTCCGTTAAGGGCCGGGCCCTGGCCATCACCACTACCAACGGCACCCGCGCCATTCACCTGTCTCTCTCTGCCGATAGCGTCGTGCTGGGGGGCTTTTTGAACCTAGAAGCCGTGGCCAATTTTTTGCGCCAGCAGCAGAAAGACGTGCTGGTCGTGTGCGCGGGCTGGAAAGGCCAGTTTAATCTGGAAGATACCCTGTACGGCGGCGCTCTGGCCGAGCGCCTGGCCGCCGACTTCGACACGGCTAGTAGCGACGCCACACTGGCCGCTCTGCATCTGTGGCAGTACGCCAAAGACGACCTGGCAGGCTACCTCCTGCAATCAGCGCATGTGCGGCGCCTGAACAGCCTTGAGGTGAATAAGGATATGGAATTCTGCCTCCAATTGGATGAATACAACCTCGTGCCCATCTGGCAGGATGGCCGAATCGTGGCGCTGTGATCGTGGCACAGTCTACTTCAGCTTCTCATTGTCGTGGTGGCGGGTGGCGTCGCGCGTGGTTTTCTTCTCCAGATTCTTCGCCAGCGCTTCGGTCAGATTTACACCGGTTTGATTAGCCAGGCAAATCACCACAAACAGCACGTCGGCCAGCTCATCGGCCAGCACTCTGTCCTTGTCGGATTCTTTAAAAGACTGCTCGCCGTACTGGCGCGCGATAATGCGGGCTACCTCGCCCACTTCCTCCGTGAGCATGGCCATATTGGTCAGCTCGTTAAAATACCGCACACCGGTAGTCTGAATCCAGGTGTCGACGGTTTGTTGAGCTTCTTCGATGGTCATAAGGGGAAATAAAAAGTTGAGTTGATGTTAGCTCGGCGGCGAATCAAGCACGAGCGTTACCGGGCCGTCGTTGAGCAAGCTTACCTGCATATCCGCCCCAAACTCGCCGGTGGGCACGGATTTGCCGAGCAGTCCTTCTACTTGCTGCACAAACTGCTGATACAGCGCGACGGCCACGGGCGGCGGGGCGGCACCGATGTAGCTGGGGCGGTTGCCTTTGCGGGCATCGGCGAGCAACGTGAACTGACTCACGACCAGAATTTGCCCCCCGACATCCTGCACACTACGATTCATTTTGCCTTCCTCATCGGAGAAAATGCGGAGCTGCACCAGCTTGCGCGCCATCCAATCCAGCGACCGGGCATCATCGTGGGGGGCAAATCCGGCCAGCACCAGCAGCCCCGGTCCGATTTCTCCTACCGTCCGGCCTTCTACTACCACGCGGGCCTCCCGCACCCGCTGAACTACTACGCGCATTGTTGAGCTTGAACAAAGTGTGTGGCGTGGTCCTACGACTCCTTCTGTCGTAGGACCACTATCGTTGAACGACTCATTCAATCTAGGCTCGAACGTCAGCAACGATAATGGTACTACGAATTCCGCGGAGCGGTTCGTAGTACCACCGCAAGTAAAGCCTTAATCTTGCCTTCTCAAATGAAAGGGCCTGATCTGGGTCGCTCATCGTTAACGGTTAGGTGCCCCTTGAATCAGCGTTTGTTGCTCCTGTTTCTGGCTTTACTGGTGGTTGCGGCCGTGCGGCTGTACGGACTGGCAGGCGCCGCCCTGCCCGATTATGATTCGGTGTATAACTGGCAAATCGTGCGGGAAGTAGCCGCGGGCGACCTAACGCACTTGTTTCACCAGGGTGCCCCGCTGTTTTATCTGATTATCGCCCCTTTGGTATGGCTGGGGGGCAATTTTCACTTTCTACAACACGCCAACGCCTTATTGTCGGTGGTGGCAGTGGGCAGCCTGGCAACGTTCGTCGGGCGTGAAGCTCGTCTTTCCGCGTGGCAAACGGCTGGGTTAGCCCTGTTCATCGGTACCTCGGTATTCCTGACCTTCTCCGGCCGCGACTTCACCATGAATTCCGGTAATCTGCTGGTGTTTGCCGGTCTGCTACGGGCTTATTATCATCGCCTACAGGTGCCCAGCCGCCAAACCCTGCTGCGGGCAGCCGTCTGGCTCATGCTGGGAATCGGCTTTAATTACCGCTTTTTATTCACTGTTCCGATTCTGGTCGCTTTCGAGCTGCTGGCCGCCGATGACCTGTTGCTTCGGCGCGGTAACGCCTGGCGAGTCATAGCAATCTTAGTCGCGCCTTTTGTGGTGCTGGGCTTGGTGAGCTTAGTAGCAGGGTTGCCTTTGCAGCGCCAATGGCTGGCCGTGTATTATGGCCTGATCATGCGCGGCGAGCCCAACTTGGCCGGTAACGTCGGCATCTTCCACCTCGACCTACTCTACTACTTCTACTTTCTGCGCGACTTTGAGTCGCCGCTGGTGCTGCTGACGTTGCTGGTGGCACCAGTGCTGTGGCGGCGGGAGCTGTTTCAGCGGCAACAGCTGCCTAACCTAGCGCGCTACCTGGCCGTGTGGGGCTACTGTTTTTTGGCGGGCATGTCGCTGCTTATAAAAGCCCCCCGCGGGCTGCTGCTGGCGTATGGCGTCTTTTACGCGCTGACCTTTCTGAGTCTGCGCCGCCTGGTTTCTGGTAAAGTCCTGGGCGTGCTGGTGCTGCTGGCAGTTGGGTTCAACGTGTACCGCATTGAGCGCGAAGTGTATTCGTATGCGCCCACTAATTATCCGAAGGTGGCAGAATGGCTGCGGAATCAACGAGTTGCTAAGCTGCTCAGCACGATAGGGCAAGGGGCAGCACCTTTCGTCGCGTCAATGCCAGTAGTTGTCATTACCGATGAAAAGCAACTACCTGCCCTGCGTCAGCAAAGCTACCGCTATGTCCTGCTTGATGCCTACTGGCGCGTAGCCGGCGTTCAGCGGTTTGAGGCATTGCGTCGCCAACCGGCGGTAGCTGCCTGGCCCGAGTTACAGCTCACCTCACCTCTACTTTTTCTGGAACACTCAGAGTATACCGGCCTGACGTATCACCAGACCCTAGCCCGCCAGCAAGCCGCCGCCCGCGACTCTTTGCAGCTGCGGTTAATCCGGCTCGAGTAAGTGGATATATTTATAAGACCGTCATGCGGCGCAGCGCGCAGCATGACGGTTAAGAAGAGATAACATTACGATCCCCCAAATAGCTCTACCGCCGAATCTTCAAGCTATCGAGCGTGCGTTGATAGCGGCGGGCATTGCGGCGGTGTTCGGCGTAGGTGGCAGCAAAATCGGAGTAGCCGCTAAAGTCGGGGCGGGCACAGAAGAAAAGGTAGTCGTGGGCGGCGGGCTTGAGCACCGCGTTCAGGCTCTGCCGATTAGCCGAGGTAATGGGGCCGGGGGGCAACCCTTTGTGCTTGTACGTATTATAAGGCGAATCCACGAATTTATCTTTGTTGAGCACGCGCCGTACCCCGAAGTTGCCAATGGCCCACAGTAGCGTCGGGTCAGCCTGCAGGCGCATGCCCTGGCGCAGCCGGTTAAGGTACACGCCGGCAATAATGGGCTTATCCTCCGGCTTAGCCGTTTCACGCTGCACAATGCTGGCCAGCACATGCACCTGCGCTGGCGAGAGCTTTAAAGAATCGGCCCGCTGGCGGCGCTCCGGTGTCCAAAAGCGACGATGAACCGCAGCTGCTGAATCGAGAAATTGCTCAGCAGAAGTGTTCCACAGGAATCGATAAGGACCAGGCAAAAATATGGTCAGCACCGTAGTGGTGTCGAGCTGGTAGCGGCGGCGTAAAAAACTGTCGTCCTGCAACAAAGCGCGCAGCGTAGTTGAGTTGGCTTCTAGCTGGGGGGTAATTTGACCTACCAGCTGCGGCTTGTATTTGAAGGCGTTCAGCTCAAAAGCAACCGTATCCTGCTCGCCGTTCATCAGCTTATCGAGCAAGGCATCATTGCCCAAGCCGGCCTCCAACCGATACCGGCCCGGCCGCACCTGCCTCGCATACTCCCGGTGTTCTGCCAGCCAAACAAAGGTTTCCGGCTCCTGTAGCAACTCCTGCCGCCGAATAGAGTCGAGCACCGCCTGAAACGAAGAACCCGTATGGATATACAAATATGCGGGCCCAAAAGGCGAAACGGCCACGTTGGGTTTCCACCGTACGCGCCAGGCCGCATACAGCCCCGTGCCTGCCAAGACGAAGACGACGGCCAGAAAAATGCCCCCCAGCCAGCGCCAGCGCCGATTTGGGGAGTGAGAAGAAGCTACTTTATTCAAACCTGATTCGTATCAACAAATGCGTATTAACGTGGGCGCCTATCCAGGCTTTTCTGCTCTCGCAACGAGGCGCTGCCACACAAAAGTATACTCATCGGGGGGCTCTACCCGAATTTGAAAAGCTTCTACGGCGGCGGGTGGCGCTTCGGCGAAGGCTTGGCGTACGGCCGCGGCTGCCTCATCCACGCAACCCGCTTTTTCCAGCCAGTCATTCAGCGACATGGGCGTAGTGCCACCCGCTAAAGTCATTGCCTGTACCGTTAGCCCCGCGTCAGTTAGCGCTTGCCGCCACTCACTCGGGGCAAGGTTGCGGGCGTGCGAGGGGTCGCGGAAAGTTTCCACGCGGTTTTGCCACTGGCCTGTTGTTGGATCATCATCAGGAATAGTAGTGTCAGCCAGCAAAAAACGCCCCCCAGGAAGCAGTACTCGATTCACTTCAACCAGGAAAGCCGGTACCGACTGAAAATGATGGGGCGCAATCCGACACGTAACCACGGAAAAACTAGCATCTGGAAAAGGTATTGTCTCTGCGGCGCCCTCCTGCCAGCGCACATTCGTAAGGCCGCGTGCAACCTGATTCCGCTGCGCCTGCGCCAGCATTCCCGGCGATACATCCAGCCCCACCACCGACTGGACGTGGGGGGCAAATGCAAGCGCGGTAAAGCCCGTACCGGTGGCCACATCTAAGACCGTATCCCTGGAATGGCACGCTGCCTGTGCCAGCAGCCATTCCAGGGAAGAGGCCGTCCAGGAGTTCCACTGCGCATTATAGTGCGGCGCTTGGCGGTCAAATTGTTCTTTGGCGGAGCTGGGGGGCATTTTTGGGTAGGGGGGCTTTGCACGCGCCCGTTGTTGTTTAGGTGTTTTACGTGTAGTGATGGTTTAGGTATGCCGCCCCGGAGCATCGTTCGACGACGGGCGCGTACCACGCGCCCCTACCCGCCATGCACCAGTGTGGCTACCGCTTCGGCCAGTTGCTGCCGCCGCTGCTGGCGCTCAATTTCTAGGGGTGGGGCCGAGCGCACCTCACAGTCAGGAATGGAGCACCGCTCACAGGTTTCATTCACGATGCGCAGCGGAATAGCCGGGTCGCCGATAAAACGAACTTTGCGCTTCAGGTTCTCGTCGCAGAGCAGCCCAACCGTTACGCTCACGGCCGGCTCCGTGGCGGTCGAGGCGCGGGCCAGCGTCAGGCAGATATACTCGTTATCGGTGCCGTAATAGCGGGAGCGTTGGGCGCCAATGGCCACCGTGGGCGCGCCCGGCTTCGCTTGCAGGCGCAGCTCGGCCAGCAGGCGCAGCGAAATCCAGCGCCGGCAATAGTGCTCATGCAGCTCGTTGCCGTGCGGGTTGTGCAGGCGCGAAAGGTGCAGTTCCTTTGTCAGCTCGTAAGGTGCCGTAGCGTTTGCCTGATCGAAGCGCAGGAAAAACAGGCTTTGGAGGCCAAAATGCCGGGGCAGCAGATTAGTCAGGCGCTGCATGAACATTTCCGGCGACACATTATACTTGGTCAGCAAGCTCAGCCATTGGCTTTCATCCCATTTGGTGGCGTCAAACAGCTTTTGCAAATCCCGCACCAGGGCTTCTTCCTCCATCAGCAGCGCCCCGGCGAAGTAAGAGGCCTTAAAATTATTGAGTACCTCATCGAAAGAGCGCACTGGGAAACTGGCATTCACATACGGCCGCTCGCGCAGGTTGAGATAGTGAAACGCTACCTCCCGTCCAAGTACGAAAGCCTCCTGCGCACTGCTCAAGCCGGGCCGCAGCAACAGCCGGCGGGTTTTGGGCTGGAACACCGACCGTAACCGTCCCAACGAAGCATATTCATCTAACAGGCTGCGGTCCAGTGAGTATCCATACTTATCAGTCAGTACGCGCTCCAGCTGGCGCGTGTCGAAGGGCGCGGCGGCGTTTAGCTTTTGCTCTACCGTGAAGGTGCGTACATCCTGCTCCAACTCCTCAAAATAGTTGTCGTGCATTTCCTGGTAGGAGCGCAGAGCCGCCAGAAAAAAATGCTCCTGCCGCATCTCGTAGTTGCGGCCAATCTCAAACAAGGTGCTGATAAAGGCATTCATTTTGGCCGGCGCATCCGCAATCAGCTCCACGATGCGCATTGGGTCCAGCCCAAACATCTCCAGCGGAAACTCCTTGAGCAAGTCCGACTGGAGCAGCTCCGAAATGGGCTCCAGCTTACGGCTCAGCGTAAGCGATGTAAGCTGATCGTAGCTCACGCCTAGTACCTTACTCAGACTCAGTATTTTATCCGCCTTCGGATATTTCTTGCCTTTCTCAATCTCATTGAGGTACGAGACCGATACATCGCAGGCGCGGGCCATCTCGGCGGGAGTCAGCCCTCGCTCTTGCCGCAACTCACGAAGCTTCAACCCAAAAATCAATCGTACTATCTGACCGTGACTAAGCAT
Organism: Hymenobacter roseosalivarius DSM 11622; assembly: GCF_900176135.1. Classification (GTDB taxonomy): domain Bacteria; phylum Bacteroidota; class Bacteroidia; order Cytophagales; family Hymenobacteraceae; genus Hymenobacter; species Hymenobacter roseosalivarius. Next base: position 129,422 of record NZ_FWWW01000075.1, read on the forward strand.
ATTAATATAGATGCGACGGGACGCCTTGTTCCTTCCGTCTTGATACTTAGTGTTGAAAGGTTGACAAATCTACGCTTTGTGAGCGATTATTAAATATTAGCGAATATTCGCTTGTTTAATAAAATTCGCTTAGTTATGTTTGGTGCATAGTGTATTCAACCCGCCAAACCACTCTCAGCTATGACCTTCTCCGAGCCGCACATGCTAGTATCACTCCCGAAGTATTTGGCCCCCGAGCGGGTAAAAGTGCTAGGTGCATATACAGCAGAGTTTGCCGAAATTCTGACGCCATCTGCGTTAGCCTTTGTTGCCGAGCTGCACCGGCGCTTCGACCGCACCCGCCGCGACTTGCTGGCCCGGCGCGTAGCACGCCAAAAAGAATTTGCCGCCGGCAAGCTCCCCGATTTTATATCCGAAACACGGCTCATCCGTGAAAAGCCATGGACCGTAGCGCCCCTGCCCACCGATCTGCTCGACCGCCGTGTGGAAATCACCGGGCCCGCGGAGCGCAAAATGATTATCAACGCCCTGAACTCAGGCGCCAAAGTGTTCATGGCCGACCTGGAGGACTCGAATTCTCCTACCTGGGCCAACGTCGTTGGGGGGCAAATTAACCTGCGTGATGCGGTACGCCGCACTATTTCGCTCAGCACACCCACGAAAGAATATCGCTTGAATGAGGAAATCGCCACGCTCATTGTGCGGCCGCGCGGCTGGCATCTGCTCGAAAAACATGTGTTGGTGGATGGCGAGCCCATCAGCGCCGCCCTGTTTGACTTTGGCTTATACTTTTTCCATAATGCCCACGAACTGCTGGCGCGGGGTAGCGGCCCTTACTTTTACCTTCCCAAAATCGAAAGTCACTTGGAGGCCCGGCTGTGGAATGATGTGTTTGGCATTGCCCAATGGTCGCTCAAGATTCCAAAAAGCAGTATTAAAGCAACGGTGTTAATTGAGACGCTGCCCGCCAGCTTCGAGTTAAACGAGATATTGTATGAGCTGCGCGACCACTCGGCGGGTCTGAACTGCGGGCGCTGGGATTATATCTTTTCCTATATCAAGCGCCTGGGCCTGAACCCCGATTTCCGCCTGCCTGACCGTGCCCAGGTAACCATGACGGTGCCGTTTATGGCGGCTTATTCCCAGCTTGTTGTCCAGACCTGTCACCGGCGCGGCGTGCACGCCATTGGGGGCATGGCCGCTCAGATTCCCATCAAAAATGACCCGGATGCCAACGAGTCCGCACTGGAAAAAGTCAGGCAGGATAAAGTACGCGAGGCCAAAAACGGCCACGACGGAACCTGGGTAGCGCATCCGGGTCTGGTGCCCATCGCCTTGCAGGTATTCAATGAATTGATGCCCAGTGCCAACCAGATAGAGCGCAAGCGCGAAGACGTGCACGTAACTGCCGCCGACCTGGTGCAAGCGCCGCAAGGCACCATTACCGAAGCCGGCCTGCGCCTGAATATCGACGTGGCTATTCGGTACCTCGAGGCATGGCTGGGAGGCAATGGGTGCGTGCCGCTTTATAATCTAATGGAAGACGCCGCCACCGCCGAAATATCACGGGCGCAGATGTGGCAGTGGCTGCACACGCCTGGTACCACCCTAGAGGATGGCCGCCCCGTCACGCTGGAACTGTACCGTTCGCTCATCACCGATCAGATAGCCCTTATGCGCAAAGCAATAGGAGAGGAGAATTTCACGCAAGGCCATTATGAACAAGCCGCCCGCCTCTTCGACCGTCTTGTGACGACCAAGGAATTCACCGAGTTTCTAACCCTACCGGCTTACGAACAACTAGCCTAGGTCGCCGCGGTACTACCAATTCCGAGGAGCGGTTGGTAGTACCACTATCGTTGAACGACCCACGTTGGGGCAGACATCCACAACGATAGTGGTACTACGACAGAAAAAGTCGTAGTACCACCCCGCCCGCTTACCGATTTCCTCTTTTCTCTGCGAAAAAGCCGCTTTCCTGAGCAGCATGGACATGCTTAGCCCTTTTTTAACGCTAATTCTTAACCATAAACCGCCATGAACAAGCCCGAACGCATTGCCGCCATCAACCAGGACTGGACCAGTAATCCGCGCTGGCAGGGCATTAGCCGGCCTTATACCGCCGAGGAAGTAGTGAAGCTGCAAAATTCCATGAAGATTGAGTATTCCTTGGCCCGGCAGGGCGCTGAGCGGCTGTGGCAGCTGCTGCACTCGGAGGAGTACGTGGCCGGACTGGGCGCGCTTACCGGCAACCAGGCCGTGCAGGAAGTGCAGGCTGGCCTGAACGCCATCTACCTCAGCGGCTGGCAGGTAGCCGCCGATGCCAACGGCGCCGGTCAGATGTACCCTGACTAGAGCCTCTACCCTGCCGACAGCGTGCCCAACGCAGTTAAGCGCATCAATAATGCGCTGCTCCGCGCCAATTAGATTCAGAACCTGACCGGTGACGGCGACGTGCATTGGCTGGTGCCCATCGTGGCCGACGCGGAAGCGGGCTTTGGCGGTAATCTGAACGCCTTTGAGCTGATGAAGATGATGATTGAGGCCGGGGCCGCCGGGGTGCATTTCGAAGATCAGCTGTCCTCGGCCAAGAAATGCGGGCACCTGGGGGGCAAAGTGCTCGTGCCCACTCAGGAAGCTATCAACAAGCTGGTCGCCGCCCGCCTGGCCACCGACGTGCTGGGCGTACCCACGCTGATCGTGGCTCGCACCGACGCCGATGCCGCCGACCTGATCACGAGCGACGTGGATGAGCGCGACCTGCGCTTCGTGCTCAGTGAGGACGGCCGCACCAGCGAAGGCTTCTACCGCGTACGGCCCGGCGTGGAGTCGTGCATTGCCCGCGGCCTGGCCTACTACGCGCCCTACGCCGACATGATCTGGATGGAAACGTCGCACCCCGACCTGGCGCAGGCGCGGCAGTTTGCCGAAGCTATTCATGCCCAGTACCCCGGCAAGCTGCTGGCCTACAACTGCTCGCCATCCTTTAACTGGGCCAGCAAGCTGAGCGTGGAGCAGATGGAAAGCTTCCGCGAAGAGCTGGCGGCCCTAGGCTACAAATTTCAGTTTATCACCCTGGCCGGCTTCCATGCCCTGAATACCAGCATGTTTGAGCTGGCCCTAGCCTACCGCGACCGGGGCATGGCCGGCTACTCCGAGTTGCAGGAGCGGGAGTTTGCTTTGCAAAAGCAGGGTTTCAAAGCCGTGAAGCACCAGTCTTCCGTGGGCACCGGCTACTTCGACGCGGTGCAAAACGTGGTGTCGGGGGGCAAAACCAGCACGGCCGCGCTGGTCGGCTCCACGGAAGAAGCACAATTCTAAATCGCAGATGTTGCAGATTTATTGAATCGCACAGATTCGTGAATGATTGTGCCGCCATCAAAAAAGCCCCCCCAGTACGGTCTGGGGGGCTTTTTTATTAACAAACTATGGCTTGAAGCCAAATAAACAGTTCCCTTCTAGAATCAATGCAATCAAATAAATCTGCAACATCCGCGATTTAGAAGGGCTCCGCAATCAGCCCATAATCAAGCGAATGCCGCTCAGCGGTTTCGCGCAGGATGGCTTGCTGCCATGGTCGGAGTACCTGGCCGGCCCCCAGCTCCACGATGTCGGCCACGAGGCGGTTGGACAGCACCAGATTAGCCACGAAGCCGTTGATGTCGGTCGTGATAAAGGCCTTGAGCTGAAGCAGCAGCTGCTCGCGGGCGTCGGCCTGAGCCGCTTTCTGGCCGTTGAGCCGCCGCCGGAACGGAAAGCGCCGCTGCTCGCCCGTGGCGGCCGGCTCGGGCGCGGGCACAAACGTATCGGCCGAGAGCGCCGCGAGCTGGTCGAGGTAGGGCGCGCGCTTCAGCTCGGGGTGAAGGCCGCGGGCGGCTTTCCAGTCGCTGAGGTCGCGGGGCGTGGTGCGTACTAGCTCCGAGAGGCGGTCGTTGGCGAACACCATATAGGGCGGCCGGTCGAGCTGCTTGGCTACCTGGTCGCGCAGCAGGTAGAGGTCGCGAAACAAGGGCAGCTCGTCGGGCAGAATGCGGTATTTGCCGGCAATACGCAGGTAAGGCCGCTCGTCGCGGGTATAGCGCACCGTTTCCAGGGCCGCGTTTTCCTCGGTGGCCCAATGAGCCCGGCCCAAGGCCTCCAGCTTGGCCGTGAGGCGGTCGGCCAGCTCAAACAGGTAGATGACGTCGTTGGCCGCGTACACCTTCTGCGCATCCGTAAGCGGGCGCTTCAGCCAGTTCGACTTCTGCTCACCCTTATCCACTTCCAGGCCTAACTCACTCTGAATCAGCCGACCCAGGGAGATATTGTTGTCGGCCTCAGCCAGCAACGTGTACTGCACGCTGGTATCGGTGATGTGGCGCACGTGTACACCATATAGCTCATCAAGCAGCAGAATATCAGACTTGCAGCTGTGAAATACCTTCTCGATGGCCGGGTCGCGCAGTAGCTCCCAAATGGGCTCCAGGTCCTGGGCCGGATTGGTAAGGGGAAGCGGGTCGATGAGGTAAACGCTGGGGCCGTCGAAGATCTGGATCAGGGCGAGATTGCGGCCGTAGCGGTGGCGCATATCATCAAACTCCAGGTCCACCGCGATGCGCGGGGCGGGACGCATGGCATCGGCTGCCGCCTGCACGGCCGCCGGAGTTGTCAGGTAGTGTATATCGGGTTGTGACATGGAAATCAAGACAAAAAACAGAGCCCACACCAGGCGGCAAGGCCGGGGGGCATTTTATCAAAGGTAGGCAGGAGTGGGGGGCAAAAGCAACGGCGCGGCCGGCAGTGGGCATCAGCGGCTCAGCACGGCGCTGTGCTGCCGCACCTGCTCCACTTTCGCCCGGATTTCGGCCAGGCCCAGGTTATGGATGCTGCCCAGGTGCGTGGTCATAAACTCGCGGTGGGGCACGTAGCTGCCGTCGTCTACGGCCCGCCCCACCTGCTGGTAGGCCTCGCGGAAAGGCACCCCGGCCTGAATAAGCTGATTGATGTTCTCCACCGAAAACACCCCGTCGTACTTGGCCTGGCTGAGCAGGTCGGGCTTGATGCTGAGCTGCGGAAGAGCGAAAATGAGTATATCGAGAATATCCACGAACTGCATCATCGGCTCAAACAGCAGCTCTTTCAGCAGCTGAAAATCGCGGTGGTAGCCGCTGGGGAGGTTGTTCACGCAAAGCGTAATCGTGTTGGGCAGCGCCTGCAAGGCATTGCAGCGGGCCCGCACGAGCTCAAACACGTCGGGGTTTTTCTTGTGGGGCATGATGCTGGAGCCCGTGGTGAAGGCGGAGGGCAATTCCACGAAGGCCAGATCCTGGCTGTTGTAGAGCACCAGATCGTAGGCCAGCTTGGAGAGCGTGGCCCCCACGCCCGCCAGGGCAAAAGCCAGCGTCTTCTCGGTTTTGCCCCGCAGCATCTGCGCGCCCACCGCGCTTACGGCCAGCTGCCCGAAGCCCATTTCCTGGGTGGTAAGCTTTCTGTCAATGGGGAAGCTGCTGCCAAAGCCGGCCCCCGAGCCCAGCGGGTTTTGATCGGCGACGGTGTGCGCGGCTTCAAACAGGGCAATATCCAGCAGCAGATGCTCGGCGTAGGCTGAAAACCACAGGCCGAAGCTGCTGGGCATAGCGGCCTGAAAATGAGTGTAGCCGGGCATCAGATCGGCCTGGTGGGTTTCGGCTTTTTGCAGCAGAATATCCACCAGCGCCATGATTTTGGCGGCGGCCTGCCGGGTGTAGTCTTTCAGAAAAAGCTGAATGGCGGTCAGTACCTGGTCGTTGCGGGAGCGGGCGGTGTGAATCTTCTTGCCCGCGTCGCCAAACTTCTCGGTGAGGTAAAACTCGATTTTCGAATGTACATCCTCGAAGCTGTCTTCAATAACGAAGCGGCCGGCGGCAATTTCGGCTTCTAACTCACCAAAGCCTTGTAGTAGTTGGTCTTTTTCTTCCGTTGAAATGAGGCCGACTTTGGCCAGCATGATGGCCTGGGCTTTGGAGGCCAGCACGTCGAAGTGCGCCAGGTACATGTCCAGCTCCCGGTCTTTGCCGACCGTGAACCGCTCTATTTTCTCGTCAACGGCCGTGCCTTTTTCCCAGATTTTCATGTCTCAAAAACTAAAGCCTTCCAGCAGTTCGATGTAGCCTCGGATTCCGGCCCTCACCTCGCTAAGGTAAATGTATTCGTCGGGGGTGTGGGAGCGGGCCGAGTCGCCGGGGCCTATCTTGACCGTGTCAAACGGCAGCACGGCCTGGTCGGAGAGAGTAGCAGACCCAAACAGCTTCCGGCCCAGATTTGCCCCCCGCAGCACCAGCGGATGCGTGGGGGCTATGCGCGAGGAGTTGAGATGCACCGAGCGCGGCGTGACTTCCGCCCGCAGGTGCTCCCGCACGACGCGCACGATTTCCTCATTGGAATATAGCTCATTGGGCCGCACGTCGACCACAAACCGGCAGGTATCGGGCACTACGTTGTGCTGGGTGCCGGCCTGCACCTGGGTCACCGTCATTTTCACCGCCCCCAGCAGCTTCGACTCGTTGGGGAAGCGGTAGCTGCGCACCCACTGCATATCGTCCAGGGCTTTGTAAAGAGCATTTTCGCCTTCGTCGCGGGCGGCGTGGCCGGTGCGGCCGTGGGCTACGCAATCCAAGACAACCAGGCCTTTTTCGGCAATGGCCAGGTCCATCTGGGTTGGCTCACCGACGATGCCCAGGTCAATTTTACCCAAGTGGGGCAAAATGCTGCGAATACCATTCGCGCCCGAAACTTCTTCCTCGGCCGTGATAGCGCAGATGAGGTTGAAGGCGGTTTCCCGCTCCTGAAAATAAAGAAACGCAGCCAGCAGGCTTACCGCTGCTGCCCCGGCATCATTGCTGCCCAGGCCAATGAGCTTGTCGCCTTCCCGCGCGGCCCCGAACGGGTCGTGGGTCCAGCTTGTGCCGGGCTTCACGGTATCGTGATGGGAATTGAGCAGGATGGTGGGCTTGTGGGGGGCAAATTGTTGGGCGACGGCCCACACGTTGTTGCCCGAGCGTTGAGGCTGAGCACCGTGCGTCGTCAGGAAGGCAAAAATCAAATCAGCCGTTTTGTCTTCTTCCCGCGAAAACGAAGGCGTTTGAATAAGCTGAATCAATAAGGCAATGGCCCCTTCGGTAAGCTGCTCGATTAGGCGCGGCATACAATCGTTTTTACCGGCTCGTTGATTTTCAATGCGTTTTCAATGATGACTTTCGCTACGCCCTCATCCAGTGCCGCAAACGCATTGTCGAGCTTGGGCAGCATCCCGGCGGCAATGGTGCCGCGGGCTTTCAAGGCGGCGTAGAGCGTGGGCGTGATTTGGGGAATAACGGAGCTTTCGTCGTTCACGTCGGCCAGCACGCCATCTTTCTCGAAGCAGAAATGCAGCTCTACCTGGTAGCGGCCGGCCAGAGCGCGGGCCAAGGTGCTGGCAATGGTATCGGCGTTGGTGTTGAGCAGCTGGCCGTGGCCATCGTGGGTGATGGCGCAGAAAACGGGCATCAGATTGCCCCCCAGCAGCAGCTCGATAAAGTCAGTGTGGATGTTTTGCTTCTGCAAGTCGCCCACGAAGCCGTAGTCAACCTCCCCCACGGGCCGCTTGCTGGCCCGAATAACGTTGCCGTCGGCACCGGAGAGGCCCAGGGCATTTACGCCCGCCTGCTGAAGCAGGGCCACGATTTGCTTGTTGGTTTTGCCCGCGTAGAACATGGTTACCACGTCCAGGGTGACCGCATCCGTGATGCGGCGGCCGTTGATCATGTTGGGCAGCATCCCCAGGCTGGCCAGCAGCTCGTTGGCCCCCTTGCCGCCGCCGTGGACCAGAATTTTTTTGCCCCCCACCCGCGCCAGCTCGCCCAGAAAGAAGCGAAGCTGGTCGGGGTCGTCAATAATTCCGCCCCCGATCTTGAAAATTTTCAGGACTTCGCTCATGCAGGTAGAGAAAGGGTAAAGGTGGCGCTCAGGTCCATGTGGCTGAGTTTGTAACTAATCCGGCGAATCGCCAGCACCGGCACCGGATCGGCTTAACAGTGTTTTAAAGCCGGCCGGGTAAAGTTTCCAAAAAAAAACATCTAGTTTTGCAACGATTTAGCGGCCTATTCAATTTAAACCGCACAATCTCACTCCGTACTACGGTACCTATCATGATTCTTCTCTCTTCTATTGCACTTCTGCCGCGGCCCACTTTGGCCGTGCGAACAATGCCAGCTTAAGAGCTGGCTGCAATAATCTGCCTGCGTTTTTAGATCGATAAAAACCGGCATGGGGCCCTCCCAAAGAACCCCATTGAAGAGAACGTTCACGAATCATCCTTTGACACGAGTGTAAGCTATAGTGTGCCTTATCTTGCCTGGTTGACAGCTTTTGCTGCCCTGGCGAGACGTAAGCCAACCACCCCCTTTCTTCTGGGTTTACTTCCCGAACTGGTTCCGGTTGCCGTGTATCCTCGTCCGTAAGGACCGCCCTTCTTGCTCTCAATTTGTACTATCTGCCATCAGGCACCCCAGTTTTACTCCCATGATAATACGCGTAGCCAATGCCGACGACGCGCGGTACGTGGAAACACTTTGTCAATGGTACGAGGAATCGGCCAAACAGCGGGGCGTAGGCATCGCCAAGCGCAACCCCGATTACGTTCGCCAGAAAATGGTGAAGGGCGACGCTATTATTGCCTTTATCGACAACGAGCTGGCTGGTTTCTGCTATATCGAAACCTACGAGGACAACACATTTGTGGTCAATTCGGGCCTGATCGTGAATACCGCTTTGCGCAAGGAAGGCCTGGGCCGCGCCATCAAGCACGAGGTGTTCAAGCTTTCGCGCACCAAATACCCGGCAGCTAAGATTTTCGGTATTACCACCAGCCTGGCGGTAATGAAGATTAATACCGAGCTAGGATATAAGCCCGTGACCTTCACGGAGCTAACGCGGAGCGACGACTTCTGGAAGGGTTGTTCCAGCTGCAAAAACTACCCCATCCTGATGGAGAATGAGCGCAAAATGTGCCTCTGCACGGGCATGGTCTACGATACGCTCAACGACCAGTTCAGCCAGCAGAGTATTGAGATTTTAAGTCAGGAGAAATAGAAGCGGCCGTCATGCAGAGCTTGTCGAAGCATCTCGCGTGCGTGGTACTATTTTACCAACAAAAAGGCGGTTATGCTGAGGAACCGAAGCATCTCTACCGCTTTGTTGCGATGGTAACTCAACGAAGCGGTAGAGATGCTTCGGTTCCTCAGCATAACACGACCGTAGCATGACCGCCTTATAACCGTCATTCCCAACAAATGAAAAAAGTAGTTTTAGCGTACAGCGGCGGCCTGGATACGTCGTACTGCGTGGTGTATCTGACCAAAGAGTTAGGCTTGGAAGTACACACGGTCATTGTCAACTCGGGGGGCTTTTCTGCCGAAGAATTGCAACAAATCGAGACGCGGGCCTATGAGCTGGGCTCCAGCAAGCACGAGGTTATCGACGTCACGGCGCGGTTTTACCAGGATTGTCTGCGCTATCTGCTGTTCGGCAACGTGCTGAAAAACGACACGTATCCGCTCTCCGTGAGCGCCGAGCGCATGTTTCAGGCCCTGGCACTGGCCGAGTACGCCCGTGAGCATAAAGCCGATTACATCGCCCACGGCAGCACCGGTGCCGGAAACGACCAAGTGCGCTTCGATGTGGCTTTCTCCGTAATTGCCCCCCACACCGAAATCATTACGCCCATCCGCGACCAGAAGCTCAGCCGCCAGGCCGAGATTGAGTATCTGCGCGGCCACGGCGTAGAAATGAGCTGGGAAAAAGCCCGATACTCCATCAACAAAGGCATCTGGGGTACCAGCGTGGGCGGCGTGGAAACGCTGACTTCGCACCAGGCCCTGCCGGAAACGGCTTATCCTACCCAGCTTGAGCAAACCGAGCCTACGACTATCGAAGTCACCTTCGAAAAAGGCGAACCCGTGGCGCTGAACGGTCAAAAAATGCCCCCCGTAGAACTTATTCAGGCGCTGAACGAGCTGGCGGGCCGCTACGCCATCGGCCGCGACATCCACGTAGGCGACACGATTCTGGGCATTAAAGGCCGCGTAGGCTTCGAGGCACCGGCCGCGCTGATGCTCATTAAAGCCCACCATTTGCTGGAAAAGCACACGTCCTCGCGCTGGCAGCTGCTACACAAGGACTATATCGCCAACTGGTACGGCACGCTCCTGCACGAGGCCCAGTACCTCGACCCGGTGATGCGCGACATGGAAGCTTTCCTAGAGTCGTCGCAGGCGCGGGTGTCGGGCACGGTATTTATCAAGCTGAAGCCCTACCAATTTGAGCTGCAAGGCATTGATTCCAAGTTTGATATGATGCGCTCCAAAGTAGCGACCTACGGCGAGGAAAACGACGCCTGGGATGCCCGCGATGCGCAGGGTTTCATCAAAATATTCAGCAACCAGCTCAAAATTCACGGCAGCTTCAATGGCGAAAGTTAAGGTAGGCATTGTGGGCGGGGCCGGCTACACGGCCGGCGAGCTGATTCGCATTCTGCTGTATCATCCGCAGGTAACGATCAGCGCGGTGGTCAGCTCTTCCAATGCCGGCAACCCCGTGTATCAGGTACACGACGACTTAGTGGGCGAAACCGACCTGCGCTTTCAAAGCGACCTGAACGGCGACGAAGAGGTGGTTTTCCTGTGCCTGGGTCACGGCAATTCCCGCAGTTTTCTGGAGAAGAACACTGTGCCCGCAGAAGCCAAAATCATTGATTTAAGTAATGATTTTCGGCTGAATGTTGATAAAGAGGTGGCTGGACGAAGCTTCGTATATGGCTTGCCCGAGCTGAATAAATCTGCCATTCAATCTGCGCAGAACATTGCCAATCCCGGCTGCTTTGCCACGACTATTCAGCTCGCTTTGCTGCCTTTGGCGCAAGCCGGCCTGCTTACTAGCGACGTGCACGTATCGGCAATTACTGGTTCTACGGGTGCGGGGCAGAGCTTGTCGGAGACGGTGCATTTCTCGTGGCGTACTAATAACGTGTCTATCTATAAGCCTTTCACGCACCAGCACCTCGGCGAGATAGGAGAGAGCCTGACGCAGCTACAGCCGCAGCTGGAAGGTGATATTCACTTCATTCCGTACCGCGGCAACTTCTCACGGGGCATTTTCGCCAGCGTGTACACGCCTTCCGAGCTAAGTCAGGAGGAGGCGCGGAAGCTGTTCAAGGATTTCTATGTCGATGCTCCTTTCACTACGGTATCAGACAGGGAAATTCACCTGAAGCAGGTAGTGAATACCAACAAGTGTGTGCTGCATGTGCAGAAAATCGGCAAGCAGCTGCTCATCACATCCGCTTTGGATAATCTGGTGAAGGGCGCCTCCGGGCAGGCTGTGCAGAACATGAACCTGCTCTTTGGGTGGGAGGAAAATGAAGGACTTCAGCTCAAATCAGTCGCTTTCTAATGGATTTATTCAACGTTTACCCACTCGTTAACATCACGCCGGTAAAGGCTCTGGGAGCAACGTTGTGGGACGAAAACGGCCAGGAGTACCTGGATTTCTACGGCGGCCACGCCGTTATTTCCATCGGCCACAGCCACCCGCACTACGTCCGCCGCATCAGCGAGCAGCTCAGCCAGATTGGGTTTTACTCCAACTCCGTGCAGATTCCAATTCAGGCCCAGTTGGCCCGGAAGCTGGGCGAAGTTTCCGGCTACCCAGAGTACAGTTTGTTTCTGTGTAATTCCGGGGCTGAGGCCAATGAAAATGCTCTGAAGCTGGCCTCGTTTCACACCGGCAAAAAGCATGTTATTGCTTTCAAAGGAGCCTTCCACGGCCGCACATCCGGCGCCGTAGCCGCCACCGATAACGCCAAGATTGTAGCGCCCTTCAACGCGGGCCACGGCATCTCTTTCGTCGGCTACGACCTGGCCGAAGTAGAGCGAGTAATGCAAAGTGAAGCAGTTTGCGCCGTCATTATCGAGCCGATTCAAGGTGTGGGGGGCATTTTACGGCCTTCCGATGTATTTCTGCAAGGCCTCGCGGCGCTATGCAAAACGCATAGTGTCGTGCTCATTGCTGACGAAGTACAAAGCGGCTATGGGCGTAGCGGCCGCTTCTTTGCCCACCAGCACGCCGGTATTCAACCCGATATTATTTCGGTGGCCAAAGGCATGGGTAACGGCTTTCCCATCGGCGGCATCCTGATTTCGCCGGAGCTAAAGGCTTCCTATGGCCTGTTGGGCACTACGTTTGGCGGCAACCATCTGGCTTGCGCCGCCGCACTGGCGGTATTGGAAGTTATTGAACAAGAAAATCTGATAGCTCACGCCGATGAGCTGGGGGGCTACTTGCGCGCCGAGCTGGAAGCTAACACCGGTGCCCAGGAAATCCGGGGCCGCGGGCTGATGGTAGGCATCAAGTATAACTTTCCCATCAAGGACCTGCGCGACAGGCTGCTGACGGAGCACCACATCTTCGTCGGCAACGCCTCCGACCCAACTGTGCTTCGTCTGCTGCCCCCGCTCAATATCACCAAGGCCGATGTTGATAGGTTTCTGGCGGCGCTCTACCGGACCTTACCCCCTAGCCCCCTCTCCGCAGGAGAGGGGGCTAGGGGGAACTAGCTCTAAAAAAGTAGTTTCCATCCCCCCTTTTCTCGCCTCATCACCAGCCGAACTTTCTGGCCTTAAAAACTAGAAACTAGTCCCCCCTCTCCCCGAGGAGAGGGAGCTAGGGGGTGAGGTCCACGCTGATATGAAACAAGTAAAGCTAATCCTCGAAGACGGCACCGAAATCGAAGGAACTGGGTTCGGGGCGCACACCTCAGCCGCGGGCGAAGTTGTATTCAGCACGGCCATGACGGGCTACCCCGAAAACCTGACGGATCCGTCGTTCAGAGGACAAATCCTGGTGCTGACCTACCCCATGGTGGGCAACTACGGTGTGCCAGGCGAAGAGCTCTACGAGTCGATCTCCAATATTTTCGAGTCGGACAAGATTCATATCTCCGGGCTGGTCGTCAACTATTACTCTGAGGAGCACAGCCATTGGAACGCCGCCAAAAGCCTCGGCGACTGGCTCAAGGAGTACAACATCCCCGGCATTTTCGGCGTGGACACGCGTATGCTCACCAAAAAGCTGCGCGAGAAAGGCGCTATGCTGGGTAAGATTGTAGCCGAAGTCGACGTGCCGCTCTACAACCCCAACCAGGAAAACCTGGTAGCTCAGGTAAGCCCCCCTGGCGTGCAGCACTACGGTACTGGTCAGCACAAAATCGTGCTGGTGGATTGCGGCACCAAAACCAATATCATCCGCTGCTTCCTCAACCGCGACGTGGAGCTGATCCGCGTGCCCTGGGACTACGACTTCACCCAACTCGACTACGACGGCCTCTTCCTGAGCAACGGCCCCGGCGACCCAAAGATGTGCGAGGCAACTATCAGACACCTCCAAACCGCTTTGCTGCAGGACAAGCCCATTTTCGGCATCTGCCTGGGCTCCCAGCTCATGAGCCTGGCGGCCGGCGGCGATACGTTCAAGCTAAAATACGGCCACCGCAGCCACAACCAGCCAGTAAAGCTTTCAGGCACCCAGCGCTGCTATATCACCAGTCAAAACCACGGTTTCGCCGTCGATACCGATACGCTGCCCGCCGATTGGGACATGCTGTTCGAAAACCTGAACGACGGCACCTGCGAAGGCATTAAGCACAAAACCAAGCCGTTCTTCTCCACTCAGTTTCACCCCGAAGCCGCCGGCGGCCCGGAGGATACGGAGTTTCTGTTTGATGATTTTTTGAAGGCGGTGGCGGAGTATAAGAACCGCTAACCCCACCCCCACCCCTCCCCGATGGGGAGGGGCTTCAATTCACGTAATCTAATTAGCGGGTTATGGTTGAAAATAATAAGAAATGGCATCAGATACGCCTCCGTCTAGCCGAGTTTTCGCTGCATTTTCATCCTCAGAAAACCATAGAGTTTCTGGATGCTTGCAGAGCTTCCAGAAGCCTTCGCCAGCTGCTGCCATATATCAGTTTAGGGCGCTTGGGACTAGAATGTTATGATGCTAATGAGCGTGGGCAATCTGACGAGTTTGTGTGCTTGTATTTTCATCAAGACCAGTACACCGTTTCAAGCTACGACAATACCGAAAAGAGGTATTTCGATAATCCGCAAGCCGCTATTGATTTCGTCGAACAGAGCCTCGCTAAGGAAAACCCTTTTGCAAAATCAGCTTCAGTAGAAGTTTAAAAAACATAAACCCACAAGTCGTCTGGCTCCCCCTCCCCACCGGGGAGGGGGCCGGGGGGTGGGGTTCCGCACATGAACAAACCCAACAAAGTTCTCATCCTCGGTTCCGGCGCGCTGAAAATTGGCGAGGCCGGAGAGTTCGACTACTCCGGCTCCCAGGCCCTTAAGGCGCTGAAAGAGGAGGGCATCCGCACCATCCTCATTAACCCCAACATTGCCACCGTGCAAACGTCGGACAACATTGCCGACGATGTGTACTTTCTGCCCGTGACGCCTTTCTTCGTGGAGGAGGTCATTAAGAAGGAACAGCCCGATGGCATTCTGGTGGCCTTTGGGGGGCAAACTGCTCTGAACTGCGCCGTGGCGTTATTCCGCGGCGGTGTGTTTGAGAAGTACAACGTGAAGGTGCTGGGCACGCCCGTGCAGGCCATCATCGATACCGAGGACCGGGATATTTTCAAGGAGAAGCTCGACCAGATTGGCGTATTCTCAGCTCGTAGCGAGGCCGTAACCAGCATTGAGGATGCGCTGAAGGCCGCTGAGAGAATTGGTTTCCCGATTATCGTGCGGGCGGCGTTTGCGCTGGGTGGCCTGGGCAGCGGCTTCGCTAATAACATGGACGAGCTGCGGGCCCTGGCCCAGAAGGCTTTCACGATTTCCGATCAGATTCTGGTGGAAGAATCGTTGAAGGGTTGGAAGGAAGTGGAGTACGAAGTGGTGCGCGACCAGTACGATAACTGCATCACGGTCTGCAACATGGAGAACTTCGACCCCATCGGTATTCACACCGGGGAGAGCATCGTGGTAGCGCCCTCGCAGACGTTGAGCAACCGTGAGTACCACAAATTGCGCAGCATCGGCATCAAGACCATTCGCTACCTGGGCATCGTGGGCGAGTGTAACATTCAGTATGCCCTGGACCCCGTTTCGGAGGATTACCGTGTAATTGAAGTGAATGCCCGCCTGTCCCGCTCCTCGGCGCTGGCCTCTAAGGCGACGGGCTATCCGCTGGCATTTGTGGCGGCCAAGCTAAGCCTGGGCTACTCGCTGGCCGAGCTGAAAAACAGCGTGACGCAGACGACGTCGGCCTTCTTTGAGCCGGCCCTGGACTACGTGGTAGTGAAGCTGCCGCGCTGGGACTTGGGCAAATTTGAGGGCGTGAACCGGCAGATTGGCTCCGCTATGAAAAGCGTGGGCGAGGTCATGGCCATCGGTAAATCCTTCGAGGAAGCTATTCAGAAGGGCCTGCGCATGCTGGACACCGGCAAGCGCGGCTTCGTGGCTAATAAGCCTGAAGACCTGGATACCGCCACCATCGACAAGCTGCTCAACGAGCCGAACGAGGAGCGGATCTTCGCCATTAATCTGGCATTTGAAGCCGGCTACACGCTGGACCAGGTGCATGATTTGACCAAAATCGACCATTGGTTTTTGCAGCGCTTGTACACCATCTTTCAGCTCGGCACCCAGCTCGCAGAGAAGCGCGGCAGCGGCTTAGGTGCCTTGGAAACCGAGCTGCTGCGCGACGTGAAGAAAGCCGGTTTCTCGGACCAGCAAATAGCCGTGAAGCTACTCGGCGAAGGCGACGTAAAAGCCGACGAGCTGCTGGTGCGTGCCCGCCGCAAGGCGCTGGGCGTGCTGCCCGTCATTAAGCAGATTGACACGCTGGCGGCCGAGTTTCCTGCCAAAACCAACTACCTCTACACCACCTACCACGGCACTGAAAACGACCTGGAGCCCGAAACCGATAAGTCGGTGGTGGTATTGGGCTCGGGTGTGTACCGCATTGGCAGCTCCGTGGAGTTTGACTGGTGCGGCGTGCAGGCCGTGCAGACGGCTGCCGAAGAGGGCTACAAAACCATCATCATCAACTATAACCCCGAAACCGTCAGCACCGACTATGACGTCAGCGACCGGCTGTACTTCGAGGAGCTGAGCTTCGAGCGGGTGATGGATATTCTGGAATTTGAGCAGCCGGGGGGCCTTATTCTCTCCACTGGGGGGCAAATTCCGAATAACCTGGCTACCCGACTGGAGGAAGCCAACGCGCCTATTCTGGGTACCACGGCTTTCCGCATTGACGAGGCCGAGAACCGTCATAAGTTCTCCAGCATCATGGACGAGCTGGGCATTGCGCAGCCCCGCTGGAAGGAGCTGACCTCACTGGATGCCATGCTGATGTTTGTGCAGGCAGTGGGCTTCCCGGTGCTGATTCGGCCTTCCTATGTCTTGTCGGGGGCAGCAATGAACGTTGTTTCCAACAACTTCGAGCTGGAGGAATTTTTGAAAGCTGCCAAGGAAGTAAGCGCCGAATACCCGGTAGTGGTGTCGGAATTTATTCAGGAAGCCAAGGAAGTTGAGCTGGATGCGGTGGCCGACAAGGGCGAAATCGTGAGCTACGCCATTTCCGAGCATGTGGAGTTTGCCGGCGTACACTCCGGCGACGCCACCATGTACTACCCGCCCCAGAAGCTGTACGTGGGCACCATCCGCAAGCTCAAAATTATTGCCGAGAAGGTGGCCAAGCGCTACGAAATCAGCGGCCCGTTCAATATTCAGTTTCTGGAAAAAGACGGCGAAATCCGGGTGATTGAGTGCAACCTGCGCGCCTCCCGCAGCTACCCGTTCGTATCGAAGATTTCGGGCAACAACCTGATCAAAAAAGCCACCCAGGTACTACTGGGCAAGAAAGTGACCCGCGACGAGAGCGAGCGAATCTACGACCTGCCCTTCGTGGGTGTAAAAGCCCCCCAGTTCTCCTTCACCCGCCTCCCCGGCGCCGACCCGGTCATGCGCGTGGATATGGTGAGCACCGGCGAGGTGGGCTGCCTGGGCGACACCGCTGAGGAAGCCCTGCTGAAATCGATGCTGAGCGTAGGGTATAAAATACCCGCGAAGTCGGTGCTGATTTCCAGCGGACCTATCAAGTCGAAAGTGGCCTTGCTCTCGGCGGCCGAGCTACTGGTGAAGCACGGCTACACCATCTACGCCACCCAGGGCACGCACCGATTCTTCGCCGAAAACAACGTGCCCAGCAGCCTCCTGTTCTGGCCCGACGACCACCAGGAGCCCAACGTACTGACTTACCTCAAGGAGAAGAAAATCGACCTAGTCATTAACATCCCCAAGAACCTCTCGAAAGGCGAACTGGACAACGACTACAAAATCCGCCGCACCGCCGTGGACTTTGGCGTGGGCTTGCTAACGAATGCGCGGCTGGCCAAAGCATTCATTCAGGCCTTCTGTACGCTGAAGCTGGAGGATCTGAAGATTAAGAGCTGGAACGAGTATAAGGCGATGTAACTGGCAGAATTAAGGAAAAAAGACGGTCATGCTGAGCTTGTCGAAGCATCTCTACTGCTTTGTTGTGGTGCTATTCAAACGGCGTGGTAGAGATGCTTCGGCAAGCTCAGCATGACGGTCTGGTTTTCTTTGTATTGTAACCGTATGTACGTTTACATCCTCACTAATCCAACCCAAACCGTCCTGTATATCGGCGTTACCAACGACCTCATACGGCGACTCTATAAGCACAGCAGTGGCCGAGGCGACGCCGGAAAATTTACCGGCCGGTATCAGGCGGATTTGCTTGTGTTCTTCGAGTTGTGCCCGGATGCCACACAGGCCATTGCACGGGAAAAGCAGCTGAAAGGCTGGACACGCCACAAGAAAGATATGTTGATTACAGCATTCAATCCGACTTGGCAGGTTATTGATTTAGAAACGTGGACAAGATGACCCCAACGGAGCGGTAGAGATGCTTCGACAAGCTCAGCATGACACTCTAATAGTAACTTATCTGACCTCCGAATAGCTTCAGAATTAATGACGAAATACTGGTGGCTGGGCAGGTTTGCAATACTCTGCTGGCACTGTCCAAACTTCGGGAATGGGATTTCCTGCTCCACCTTGAGATATACGTTTTTGTGATTCGGCTCCGAACCAAATAACTAGATGGTCTTCAAGATTACCATGTTCGTTGGGAATAATTCCGACCACAACGCCCAATAAGCCATCTAGCTCAATAAAATCCCCAACCTTGACATCTTGGATTCGCATAACTAAGCAAGAGATTTAAATACAAACTCCTGACAAGATATAAGCTTCAGATTCCGTCTCCTAAATATGCAAAACTTCACCTCCTTCGCCGATGCGGGCGACTACAAGGCCCTGTTGCAGCAAGCCCTGGAAGTCAAGGCGAATCCGTACGGCTACCAGCACATTGGCAAGAACAAAACCGTGGGGTTGATTTTCTTCAACCCCAGCCTGCGTACCCGGCTCAGCTCCATCAAAGCCGCCTACAACCTCGGCGCGCAAGCCTGGGTGCTCAACGCGGGGGCCGACTCCTGGACGCTGGAAATGGCCGATGGCGTGGTGATGAACGGCGGCACACAGGAGCACATCAAGGAGGCTATTGCCGTGATGAGCCAGTACTGCGATGTGCTGGGCGTGCGCACCTTCCCCACGCTCACGGACCGCGAGGCCGACTACAGCGAGGAAGTTTTCAACAAGATTCTGAAGTACGCCACCGTGCCCGTTATCAGCCTGGAAAGCGCCACGCTGCACCCGTTGCAGTCGTTTGCCGATCTGATTACAGTAGCCGAGCACAAGCAGAAGGAGCGCGTGAAAGTGGTGCTGACATGGGCTCCGCACGTGCGCGCCCTGCCCCAGTGCGTGCCCAACTCTTTCGCTGACTGGTTCTCGGAAGTGGATTGGGTAGACTTCGTCATCACTCATCCCGAAGGTTACGAATTAGCCCCCCAGTTCACTAAAGGAGCCCATATCGAGTACGATCAACGCAAAGCCTTGGAAGGCGCCGACTTCGTTCAAGCCAAGAACTGGAGCAGCTACCTCGACTACGGCCAGGTCCTCAGCAACGACCCCGCCTGGATGCTCACGCCCGAGCACCTGGCCGAAACTCATAACGCCAGGTTTCTGCACTGCCTGCCCGTGCGCCGCAACGTGGAAGTATCCGACGCCATTCTCGACTCGCCGAACTCGCTCGTGATTCAGGAAGCCGGCAACCGGGTGTTTTCTATGCAGACGGTGTTGCATGAACTCTTGAAATCCTAGCCGGAATCAGTACTTTAGCAAAAGCCAGGGTCGTTAGCGGTGGAAAGGCGGCGTAGGAGCGGAGTGTGGGGTTCGGCCGGTTGCGCGGGGTGGTGTAGCGGAATAGCGCAAAGGCAACAATATAGGGCGAGTCCCGCATGAGCAGACTAACTATTAGTAAGTGCTTATAAAGCAATTGGTTAGCTCCCACGGATTTCGGCGCAATAGTATTTAACCAAAAAAGAAAAGCATTTATGTAGTACTTTAAGCGGCATATTCGCTCAGACAGCGTCGGGGCAGGCAACTCGGCGAAAACAAAGCTTTCACTTTTTACTTTTTTACACCTTTGCGGCCGGTCTGACAAGCCGGTATTTCTCACTCTAACTGGTTAAAAGCCAAACCCTAAATGAAACAAAAATTTTTACTCTCTCTCGTCTGGTGCCTGCTGCTGGTTACGGCCGCGTGGGCCCAGACCCGCACGGTGACCGGCCGCGTGACCGACGCTACGGGCACGGGCCTGCCCGGCGTGACGGTGCTGGAGCGCGGCACCACCAATGGGGTAAGCACCAGCGTCGACGGTGCCTTCTCGCTGAGTGTGCAACCCAACGCCACGCTGATCATCAGCTCCATCGGCTACAACAGCCAGACGATTCCGGTAGGCAACCAGAGCGTCATTAACGCGCGCCTGGGCTCCAACGAAACGCTGCTGAACGAGGCCGTGGTAGTGGGCTACGGCAGCCAGGCCAAGTCCGAAGTAACGGGCTCCGTCACGCAGCTCAGCAGCAAGGATGTGGAGAACATCCCAACGGTGAGCTTCGAGCAGGCCATTCAGGGCCGTACGCCGGGCGTCACCATTAACCAGGGCTCGGGTAAGCTCGGGGCCGGGGTGCAAATCCGGGTGCGGGGCTCCTCATCAGTAACAGCTTCCAACCAGCCCTTGTATGTAATCGACGGTATTCCGGTAACCTCCCAAGACGTAGGTTCGGATACGGAGCCGCTCAACCCGCTGGCTGACCTGAACCCGAACGACATTGAGTCCATCACCATCCTAAAGGACGCCGCTTCTTCCGCTATTTATGGCTCGCGCGCTTCTAATGGGGTAATCTTGGTAACGACCAAGACCGGCCGCGCAGGCCAGACGAAGGTGAACATGGGCTACTATGTAGGTACCAGCGAAACCACTCGGCGGCAACAGTTTCTGAACGCTGCCCAATACAAGGAGCTATTCACGGAAGCAGCCGAAAATGAAGACCTGGATGCCGCAGAAGAGTTTGAAAACAACGGCTTGGATATTAACTCCACCGTTGATCAGAAATGGTCGGATGAGCCTTTCCGCAAGGGCAAAGTAGCGCAGTACGATGTAAACGTAAGTGGGGGCGATGCCAAGACGCGCTTCTACCTCAGCACAACGTATAATGACCAAACAGGTATCATCATTGGCAACCGGTATCGTCGGGGTAGTGCCCGCATCAACCTTGACCACTCTATTACAGAGAAGCTACGCGTGGGCTTGAACTTGTCGTTGACCCGCTCGGTAAATGATCGTACGCCCAATGATAATCTCTTCTCAAACCCCGTGCAGCTGAACGCTCTGCCCCCCATTCAGCCTAAGATTGACCCGGAGACGAACGAGCTGAACCGGAACACGCTGTACTATAACAACCTGATTGACTTGAGTCGAAGCGAGAATCGCTCTGGTACGTACCGTTCCTTCAGCAACTTCAATCTCTCGTATCAGCCAATTAAGAACTTAACGCTGCGCACAGAGGCCGGGGCTGACTTTCTGAACCTGAACGAGAACCTTTACGGGGCAGCTGGCACTATCCTCGGTAGTAACACCGGCTATGGTTTCAGCAACCAGGTGCAGGTAATCAACTACACGACCAACAACACGGCCGTTTACAACCGCAGCTTCAACGAAGACCACAACGTAGAGGCGCTGCTCGGTTTCTCCTTCCAGCGTTCTGATACAAAAGAGACTTCAGCCGAGGGCCGGGGATTTGCTAACCCTGAGTTCACCAAAGTTGCCAGTGCTGCCATCAAAACGGCAGGCTCGGCTTCTGAGCAAACAGGCTTCTCATTCGTCTCTTACTTTGGACGCCTCAACTATGCGTTTAAAGGCAAATATCTGTTGTCGGGTAGCGTACGCCGCGACGGCTCGTCGCGCTTTGGCGCGAATAACAAATACGGCAACTTTGGGGCTGGTTCTATTGGTTGGGTAATTTCGGAGGAAGGTTTTCTGCAAGACAATTCTATTCTGAACTTCCTGAAGCTGCGTGCCAGCTACGGCCTCACAGGTAACGCCGAAATCGGCAACTTCGCTTCGCGTGGCTTGTTCTTGGCTGTTCCTTATGCCGATCAGGCGGGTATTCGTCCGAGCACGGTGGTAGGCAACCCCGATTTGTCGTGGGAGAGCACAGCCCAAGCTGACCTCGGATTGGAGTTTGGTTTCTTCGATAACCGCATTTCCGGTGAAATCGACGTGTACAACAAGAAGACTACCGACCTGCTGCTCAGCCGTCCGTTGCCATTCAGCAACGGCTACAGCAGCATTACCGAAAACGTAGGCTCATTGCAGAACCGCGGTTTGGAAATCGCGCTGAACACGCGCAACTTCGATGGTGACTTCAAGTGGAGCACTAACTTCAACATCTCCTTCAACCGCAACAAAATCACTTCGTTGGCCGCACCTATTCAGAGCCAGTATCTGGGCAGTGTGCGCCAGGGCGAGCCAATCGGCGTGTTCTACGGTCGTAAGTATGCTGGGGTAGACCCTGCAAATGGGGATGCGCTTTATTTTGCGGAGGATGGCAGTACTACTAATCTTGCTTCACGAGCCTTCCTACAGAAAGTGGGTGATCCTACCCCAGACTATACGGGTGGTGTTACGAATACTTTCTCGTTTAAAGGCTTCGACCTGAGCGTGCTGGGTCAGTTCGTGTATGGCAACGACATCTATAACTCAGCTGGTATCTTCCAGTCGGCCAATGGTGACTACTTTGATAACCAAACCATTGACCAGCTGGATCGGTGGCAGAAGCCCGGCGACATTACGGATGTTCCTCAAGCCCGCCTATATGGTGCCAATGGCACCGTCCAGTCGTCGCGTTGGGTAACCAAAGGTTCTTTCCTGCGGGTCAAAAACCTGACCCTGGGCTACACACTACCTCAGACGCTGGCTAAGCGTGGCTACGCACAGTCGGCTCGTATCTACGTGTCGGCCCAAAATCTGGCGACCATTACCAACTACGATGGCTATGACCCAGAGGTAAACACCGCTGCTTTCGGTCAGGCTAACTTCCTGATTGGTCACGACTTCTACACCCCACCACTGGCCAAGACCTTCTTGGTGGGTATTAACGTAGGCTTTTAATCTCAACGGAATTACTGATGAAAACGATATTTTTCCGATCGGCCGCTATTACAGCCCTGAGCTTGAGCTTGGGTCTGGGCGCGTGCGACGATAAACTCAATATTGATCCGCTGCAAGCCATCGATGCCACCACGGCGTTGAACTCTGAAGCTAACGTGACCAGCGCCGTCGTTGGTTTGTACTCCTCTATTAGCGGCTCGAACCTGTACGGCGGCAACCTGATTATGGTACCAGAGCTTATGGCAGCTGATGGCTACATCAACTTTCAGGGCACCTTTGCCAACTACCGGCAACTGGCCCGCCGAACTACCAACTCGGAAAACGCTACGGCTCAGGGTATTTGGCAGGCTGCTTATCAGACTATCAACCAAGCTAATCTGGTGATTGATGCGCTGCCCGTTGTAACCACGCCCGCCCTAAAGGCGCGGTTCGAAGGGGAAGCTCGCTTTATCCGGGCTGCTATGTACTTCGAACTGGTACGCTTGTACGCAAAGCAGTACACCCCCGGAACAACCAACACGCAGTTGGGAGTGCCTATTAACCTAGTGCCCGTAAAAACGTCTAAGGAAGCTTCAGTGCTGGGCGCACGGGCTACGGTAGAGGAAGTGTACACGCAAGTAATTACGGACCTAACGCAGGCTTCGACGTTGCTGCCAGCCAACAATGGCTCGAGGGCCTCACGCTTCACGGCCAAGGCGCTGCTGTCGCGTGTGTACTTGCAGCAAAGTAACTTTACGGCCGCCCGGACCCAGGCCAACGACGTTATTGTGAATAGTGGTAGAACCCTATCTCCCACATTGCAGTCAGTGTTCACGGGCCGTAACACGTCCGAAACGTTGCTGGAAATTCAACAGAACGATCAGAATAATGCGGGGACCTTAACTACGTTCTTCTCTAGTATCGGTGATTTGGGCCGCGGCGACATACAGGTGCTGTCCGCTTTTGCTAACCAGTATGAGGCTACGGATGCCCGTGGCCGCTTGCAGCTTATCTACCCCGGAACGGGCCGAAACAGCTTCAGTGGCCAATTGCGGTCAGGTAAGTACACGACATTAGGTCAAAACATTCCGGTAATACGTCTCGCCGAAATGTATTTGAATCGCGCTGAGACTGCATTTCGGGCAGGGGATCTCCCTGCTGCCCTTGCAGATGTCAACCGTATTCGTACTCGTTCAGGTGCTACGCCTTTGACTGCTCCTAATCTGACGCTTGCCACTATTCTGCGTGAGCGGCAGTTGGAGCTCGCTTTTGAGGGCTTTCGCATTCATGATCTGAAACGGACTGGTACGAATATCGTCACTACCGGTACTCCGCCAGTTATCATTCCGATTACCAGTAATATTCTGGTGCTTCCAATTCCGAAGCGTGAGACGGACCTGAATCCCAATCTGGTGCAGAACCCTGGTTACTAATCGAGTTTACATTGAGGCATAAAAAAGCCCCCCAGAGTCCTTCTGGGGGGCTTTTTTATGCCTTATCAATTAGCTATTTATCGGTCAGCAACACCTGGGGGGCATTTCGGCTGTTGCCCATGATGATGACCTTGCTGTTGGCGGAAGTGGCGATGGCCTGGTTGGCCTTGATGGTTTCGTATTGCAGAAGCTTGTCGCTGAGCTCGGCGCTGATGATTTTCTGGTAGTCGGCGATGCCCTGGGCTTCGAGGCGCTTGCGCTCGGCTTCCTGCCGCTCCTTCTGCAGCACGAACTGCATCTTCTGGGCTTCCTGCTCGGCGGAAATCTTGCTTTCGATGCTGCGTTTGACGGGGGCGGGAAGCTGGATATTGCGAATCAGGAGCTGCTCGAGCTGAAGGCCGCGTTGCTTAAAGTCGCGGTCGATGGTGTTGTAAATGCGGCTCTGAAACTCGTCGCGCCGAGTAGAGTAGAGGGCCACGGCGTCGTAATACACGGCATTGTCGCGGATGCGGGTGCGCGTGACGGGGCGCACGATGGCATCCTGATAGTTGGGGCCAATGGTAGACAAAACGTGAGGCGCCTTGTCGGGCACTACACGGTAAAGCACTGTCAGATCGATGACGACTTCTAGGCCGTCGGCGGTGAGCACCTGAATGGCATCGTCGCCCACGCGCTGGCCTTCCTCACGCTGGGCCGACATGGTGTAGTTCTGGGTGCGCGTGTCAAATTTGGTGACGTCTACCAGCGGATTAACCACATTCAGGCCGCTGGTAAGGATGCGCGGCTGCACCTTACCAAACAGCGTCTGAACGCCGACTTGCCCGGCCTCAATCTGTACCATCGTACTCAGCGCTAAGCCCAGCACCACCAACGTAAGCCCGGCGAACAGCAGCAGGCTGCGAAACTGCTGGAAAGCGTACGAGATTTTGCTCGCATTATACCCCAGAATAAGCAGCACAAGGCCGAGAAAAACAAGAGTCATACAGGGGAGGGGTTAGGGTAGAAAGGGAAGTGGTAGCGAGGAGAAGGCGCGAAAAATGCCCCTCGCCCGCTACGAAAAGATACGAGTTTGAGCCACCGTTTGAAATAGAGCGGTGAAACCGGCGGGTTTTAAAATCACTGAGCACAGGCTATTCATCCTCATCCTCGTCCTCCTGCAGGGCGTCGAAGTCTATCTCCTGAGCTAGCGCTAGAGCTTCCCGTATCACGGCGTCCATCAGGGGCTGGATATCGGCGTCGAGGGTGCGCTCGAAAAGCTGCAAGATCTGTTCGCCCTCCTCATTCACATAGAGGTTGGTATAAAGACGCTCAAAAAGTTTGGCGTCACGGGTAATAACGGTGTCGATGTCGGCGACGGAGCGGGCGCCCAGGGCGCGGTGCAGCACGTCGAGTACACGGCGGCTTTCCTCGTGGTCGCCCAGGTCGGTGAGCAACTTGAGCAAGGACATGGCCACGCCCAGGCGCACGCGCTCAAAGCGGAAGGGAACATCGGCGCGGCGGGCGTGCTCGAAGGTGGCGTAGGCCGCCGTGTCGGGCTCAGTGAGGTAGTAAGCCGCGTCAGCGTCGGTGCGAAAGGCGGCACGTAGCAATTGTTCGTAGTCAAGAGCACTCATGTTGGTAGTGATAAAGAAGCGTGAAAGGCCTTGGGGCCGCCGTTGAAAAAGCCCCCCAGAGCAGGTAGACGTAACCTAAAAGGTGAAAGGTACGATTGGAGAAAAGACAGCGCGGGTTTTAATCGGCAGTAGTTTTTTTACGGAGCGCCGGTAGGCCGATCTGTGACGTATTATTTTCCCATTTGACACACTTTTTAATTGCAAGACGAATGACACACAAGAAAAAATGGCTGCTGTTTGCTCCCTCCGGACTGATGCTGGTTGGGTTTGGCACTTGTCTGATTCAATGGGCTACCAGCCTCCAGCGCAAGCAAGTACCCACTGCCGAGTGGGTGGCGGCCGGTACCCTGGCGCTGGGCGTGTTCAATGCCGGGCTGTGCGTATTTGGGCGCGGCGTGTCGGAAGGCGTACTGTATGAGCTGCGCGAGAAAGGCCCTTCTGCCGTTATAACAGACGAGATTCCGCAGGCGCAGGAGTAGCCAATAGCACAACTAGGAGGAAAGCCAAAAAACAGGGAGCCATTTGCGCCCGCTGTTTTTCGGCTTCTCGATTCCCGGCTGAGGGGTCTGGATAGCAGGTGGTAGTACGGCTCCAAAGCCGTACTACCACCTGCTATCCAGGTCGGAAACGGACCTCGATTGAGGCATTTTACCTGAACATTAGCTGGTGATAAGCGTAAGAAAACGACTGTGGAGATTTAGTAGACATACTAGATATAGCGTATTGTTAATCTGTTGATTACTCATCTCTTCATTCAGCTTCGCTAAGCAAACCGGATTGCTTCGTCCCAGTTAAACATCCGTAGGTCACTCACGGGCACCCGCCTGACGGCTTGCTGGCTCCGTCATCCTCCAAATCCCCTTCCATGACAAACGATTCTTTCACCGACCAGCCCGGCGCCGCGCCGGACGATGGCTCGCGGCGTAGCTTTATGAAGCAGGCGGGGGGCATTTTGGGTCTGGCCCTGACGCCGCCTTTCGTCAGTCAGGCTGAGCGGCTCACCGCACTTTCCCGCAAGGTGCAGGGCGTATCGGAAATGCGGCTGAAAGTGAATGGTACCGTGCGCGTTATAAATGCCGAGCCCCGCGTGACCTTACTCGATGCCCTGCGCGAGTACCTCGACCTGACCGGCTCCAAAAAAGGCTGCGACCTGGGCCAGTGCGGGGCCTGCACCGTACTGGTAGATGGCCGCCGCATTAACTCCTGCCTCACGCTGGCCGTGATGAACCAAGGCAGGGAAATCACGACCATCGAAGGCTTGGCCAAAGGCGACGACCTGCACCCTATGCAGGCCGCCTTCGTTAAGCACGACGGTTTTCAGTGCGGCTACTGCACGCCGGGCCAGATTCTATCGGGCGTGGCCTGTGTGAATGAGGGCCACGCCACCTCCGACGCCCAAACGCGGGAGTGGATGAGCGGCAACTTATGTCGCTGTGGCGCTTACCCCAACATTGTGGCCGCAGTGCGGGAAGTACAACAGAAAGGAGGCGGAAAAGCATGAATAATTTTGCCTATCAGCAAGTGGGGAAGGCCAAAGATGCCACCGCCATTCTGCGCGAGGACAAGCAGGCGGCCTTCATTGCCGGCGGCACTACGTTGCTGGACTTGATGAAGACCAACATCGAGCAGCATTCTCAGCTCGTAGACATTAATCTGCTGCCCTTCAAAGGCATTGAGCAGACCAGCGACGGTTTGCGCATTGGCGCGTTGGAGCGAATGAGCGACGTAGGAGAGAACCGGTTGGTGCTGGAGCAGTACCCGGCTATTTCGGAGTCGCTGCTGCTGGCCGCCTCGCCCCAACTGCGCAACATGGCCAGTATAGGGGGCAATCTGTTGCAGCGCACCCGCTGCGGCTACTTCCGCGACGTGGCTTTTCCGTGCAATAAGCGCGAGCCCGGCTCGGGCTGCCCCGCCCAGAAAGGTGACAACCGCAACCTGGCCATCCTCGGCGTGAGTGACAGCTGCATTGCCAACAGCAACCCCGGCGACCTGGCCGTGGCCCTGGTTGCCCTGGACGCAGTACTGACCTTAGAAAACGCGAAAGGCAAGCAGCGCCGCGTGCCGCTGACCAACTTTTACCTGCTGCCCGGCAACACGCCCCACAAGGAAACCGTGCTGGAACCCGGCGAGTTGATTGTGGCCGTAACCGTGCCCACTGCCGCGCACGCCCGGCGCTCGATGTACCTGAAAGTGCGCGAGCGCACTTCCTACGCCTACGCGCTGGCTTCAGCCGCCGTGGGTCTGGATGTGCAGGGGGGGCAAATTCGCTCGGCCCGCGTGGCGCTGGGCGGCGTTGGTGCCCAGCCCTGGCGCTCGTTAGAGGCCGAAAAGATCCTGACGGGCGCTCCCGCCACGGAAGCAACGTTTCGGGCCGCCGCCGCCGCGGCCCTGCAGGGGGCGCAGCCCCGCGAACACAATGGCTATAAAGTGGAGCTGGCCAAAAACACCCTCGTGCGCGCCCTCTTCGACCTCACCGCCAAAGTCTAAGCATCGCCGTTATGAACGAACCAAACTTCTTTGAATCGCCCGGCGCGGGGGGCAGCGTGGGCCAGCCCCTCGACCGGGTGGATGGCCACGACAAAGTAACTGGCAAAGCCCGCTACTCAGCCGAGTTTCCGCTGCCCGGCCTTACATACGGGGTGCTCAGAACCAGCGAGATTGCCAAAGGCAAGATTACGAGCATCGATACCACAGCCGCCACCAAAGAGCCGGGCGTAATCGCGGTACTCACCCACCTGAATCTGCCCAAGCTCGCCCAAACGCCTAACACGCCGGAGGGCAAAAAGGCGATTGGGGCACCTATGGGCTTTTTGCCGCTTACCAGCGACGAGATCCACTATGCCGGGCAGCCAGTGGCGCTGATCGTGGCCGATACCTTCGAGCGGGCCACGCACGCGGCTTCGCTGGTGCGCGTCCAGTATCAGGCTGCGCAGCCCATTGCTTCTTTTCTGGATGCGAAAGCGGAAATCTTTGATCCGCTGAAAGTGCAGGATGGCAAGACACCCGGCCACACCCGCCGGGGCGACCCACAGGCGGCGCTGGCGGCTTCGGCCGTGAAATTGAAAGCTACCTACAACCACGCCATCAATCACCACAACCCCATGGAGCCCGGCGCGACCACGGCCCACTGGGAGGCCGCCGACCGACTGACCGTATATGAGTCGACCCAGGGCGTAACGCGGACCCAGACAGCCCTGTCGCAGATGCTGGGACTGCCGCGGGAGCAGGTTCGCGTGGTGACCAAATACATTGGCGGAGGCTTTGGCTGCAAAGGCTCGTGCTGGCCGCATACGCCGCTGACGGTGCAGGCCGCCAAGGCCGTAGGACGGCCGGTGAAGTTGGTTCTCACCCGCCCGCAGATGTTTACCTCCATGGGCCATCGCGAAGATCAAACTCAGACTCTAACGCTGGGCGCGACCAAGGAAGGTAAGCTCACGGCCCTCATTCACGAAAAAACGTCCACTACCTCGCCCTGGGATAATTATGCGGAGCCCAACAGCCGCATTATCAACCTGCTCTACGAATGTCCCAACTTCGAGGCGAAGTACGAGCTGGCCCGCGCCAACGTGATGACCTCCACCTTCACGCGTGCCCCCGGCGAGGCACCCGGCTCCTTTGCCATTGAATGCTTGATGGATGATCTGGCGTATCAGCTCGGCATCGACCCGATTCAGCTTCGGCTGCTGAATTATGCGGAGAAAGACCCCAGCACTGGAAAGCCGTGGTCGAGTAAGAGCCTGAAGCAATGCTACGCCCGCGGGGCGGAGCTGTTTGGCTGGAGCAAGCGCAACCCCAAAAACGGTCTGACCCGCGACGGCCGCCATCTGGTAGGCCTGGGCATGGCCACCGCCAGCTACCCCGTGCATAACTCCCAGGGCACGGCCCGCGTGCGCCTTTACGCCGACGGCCATGCCGTGGTGCAGAGCGGCGCCACCGACCTGGGCACCGGTACCTACACCGTCATGACCCAAGTGGCGGCCGACTCTTTGGGCTTGCCGGTTGATAAAATTCGGTTTGAGCTGGGTGATACGCGCCTGCCCACCGCGCCCAATTCAGGCGGCTCGGTGGCGGCGGGTACGGTGTCGTCATCCATCTATATGGCGGCGCAGGATGTGTGGCAGAAGCTAACCAAGCTGGCTATTCAGGACAAAAGGTCGCCGCTGTTTCGGGCCAAGCCGGAGGACGTGATAAACGAAAAAGGCCGGTTGGTTCTCAGAAAAGACAAAGCCAAAGGTGAAGATTTTGCGGTGCTGATGAAGCGCATTGAGCTGACCGATATCGAGGGCACCGGCAACGGCAAGTACGGTGCGGGCTACGAATCGGGTATGGCAGCCAGCCCCGCCGACTCAGGCCATAAAGACGATACCGCCGGGCACTCCATGCACTCCTTCGGAGCGCACTTCTGCGAAGTGCGCGTCGATCCGGAGCTGGGAACCGTGCGCGTGTCGCGGTGGGTGAGCGTGCACGCGGCCGGCCGCATCCTAAACGCCAAAACGGCCCGCAGCCAGATTATCGGCGGCAGCATCTTCGGCATCGGTAACGCCCTGATGGAAGCTACGCACCGCGACGATACGTTCGCCCGCTACACCAACGCCACGCTGGCTGACTACCACATTCCCGTCAATGCCGATATTCCCGAGATGACCGTCGAGTTTATCGAGGAGCACGATCCTTATATCAATGCGATGGGCGTGAAAGGCATCGGCGAAATTTCGATGGTGGGCGTGGCGGCGGCCGTGGCCAACGCGGTATTCCACGCCACGGGCAAGCGCGTCCGCGACCTGCCGATTACCCCGGATAAAATACTTAGCGCCGGCGTCGCTTCTTAATGTCTGTGTGGTTAACTGGAACGAGGTAGAGACGCATAGTTGCGCCTTGTCGTTGCTGATGTCGCTTATGCCGTGCGGTAGCGGTCGTTCAACGACGAGATGCAACCTTGAACAGCTTTCTAGTTCTTAGATAAAAAAGCCCCCCAGAATTTGTTCTGGGGGCTTTTTGGTGGATGGCTCGACATACTAAGCTACTCTGTCTGGCTATGGTTTTGGAGCGGAGAGAAGCCGGCAGCTTCGCGGCGGCGCTCCTCATCATTCTGCATATCATTCAGCTCAATGTTGAGCGCATCGCCGGAAATTTGAATCTCGCGCAGCGACATAGCCAGCGACACCAGCAAGGCCAGCAGGCTCGCGCCAAAAACCAGCTGCCCCGCCCGCACGAAGCCCGCAAACAGCAGAAACATGCAGAGCACGCATCCAAACATGCTGGCTATACCCACCGCCTGCATATTGCGCACAATCGCCAGCCGCTGCCGCAGGTTCTGGATCTGGAGCATCAGGTGGGTGCTATGCGTGGTCTGATACTGCGATTTGAGCGTACGCACCCGGTTGGCCAGGGCCATGAAGCGGTTGGTGTAGGCCAGCAGCAGCAGCGACAAAGCCGGAAAGAGCAGGGCCGGCGTAGTGAGCGTGATGTCCATAAAATCTAATATGATAAGAGGACCTTCCTTGTGAAGGCGAGGTGTGGTACTACCAATTCCGGGGAGCGGTTGGTAGTACCACTATCCTTGAACGAGGTCGTTCGCGCATCAGCAACAATAGTGGTATTACGACTTTGGAGTCGTAGTACCACCGTACGTCAACATTATTTCAACACCTTCACTACCAGCTGCGAGGCGTGTTCAGGCGAATGATAGAGGCGGTGCGTGGCCTTTTGAAAATCCTGCTCCTTCGCCTCATAGATATTGGGCACGAAGGTCTGCGGGTTGCGGTCCACGAGCGGGAACCAGGAGCTTTGCACCTGCACCATCAGGCGGTGGCCCTTACGGAAGGTGTGGCACAGGTCCTGGAGGGCGAAGGGCACGGGCGTTACTTCATTGGGTGTAAAGGCTTTGGGTTGGGAAAAGCTCTCGCGGAAACGGCCGCGCATTACCTCGGAGCGGATGAGCTGCTGGTAGCCGCCGAGCTTCACATCGGGCAAGGTGCGCGTGTTGTCGGGCGTGTCGTCGGGGTACACGTCGATGATTTTGACGACCCAGTCGGCGTCGGTGCCAGTGGTGGCTACCTGCAGCAGGGCCTGAATGGGGCCGGCCAGGGTAAGGTCTTCAGTCAAAACGCCGGTTTGATAGGTGAGCACGTCGGGGCGGCGCGCGGCGAAGCGCTGGTCATCGGTCATGTACTCGCGGGTCATGCCGGTGGCGGTGGCTTCGGTGAAGGGCACGGGCTTGGCGGGGTCGCTGGTGTATTCGTCAAAAAGCCCCCCAGGCGCAGTAGCGGTTGGTTTATCGAAGGAAATTTGCCCCCCAGGCTGGAAAAACAGCGTCCGGTCCTGGGCCTGCTTAGGCGGCCAGGCATCGAAAGTGCGCCAGCGGTTGGTGCCACCCTCGAAGATGTAAGCCTCGGGCAGCTTCGGGTCAGTTGACTTGTCAGCCTTCAACTGAGACCGGAAGAATGGGGCCTCGATGCTGTCCTGATAGAATAGCGACGGGGCCGGGCCGTAAGCTACGTTGCCCACCATTTCGCCCGTGCCGCGCGCCCAGCCGCCGTGTACCCAGGGCCCCATCACGAGGCGGTTGGTGAGCTTAGGGTTGTTCTGCTCAATGGTTTTATAAGTTTGCAGGGCTCCAAACAGGTTTTCGGCATCATTAAAGCCACCCACGGTAAGCACGGCGGTGTTCGGGTTCAGGTCGCGCAGATGGGGGCGCAGGTTGCGGGCCTGCCAGAACTCGTCGTAGTTGGGGTGAGCCGTCAGGTCGTTCCAGAAGGCCACGTTATTCTTAAAGTAGCGCTCATTGGCGTTTTTGAGCGGACCCATGCGCAGAAAGAACTCGTAGCCATCGGGCGTGCCGTGCTGAAACGCGGGATTGCGGGTGGGCGTAGGCTGGGGGCGCGGCAGGCCGAAGCTGGCCAGAAAATTAAAGGCGTGGGGCAGGAAAAATGCCCCGTTGTGGTGAAAATCGTCCCAGAACCAGTCGGCAATCGGGGCCTGCGGCGAGGAAGCCTTGAGTGCCGGGTGCCGGCTGGTGAGGCCCACCGACGTGTAGAAGCCCGGATACGATATGCCCCACTGGCCCACGCGCCCATTATTGCGGGGGCCTTTTTTGACCAGCCACTCAATGGTATCAAACGTGTCGGTGCCCTCGTCGATGTCCTGCTTGCCGCGCGGCTTGTCCTTGACCGGCCGCATATTCACAAACTCGCCCTCCGACATATACGCCCCTCGCACATCCTGATACACGAACATATAGCCCTCGCGCATCATCGTCGGCGACGGGCCGAGGGCGAGCTTGTAGGTGTCGGGGCCGTAGGGGCCGGCCGAATAAGGCGTACGATTCAGCATGACGGGGTAGCGTTTCGCGGCCGCGTCGGTGGGAGCGTAGATGACGGTGTGCAGCTTGCGGCCGTCGCGCATGGCTACCAGCTGCTCGGTTTTGCGGTAATGCTGGCGCACGTAGGCCGAGTCGGCGTTGATTTTCTGGCCGTAGGCCGTAGCGCTGGCCAGCAGCAGCGCCGTGGTAAGCAGGCGAAAGAGTAGGGGTGACTTCATGGGGGAAGAAAAAATGGACAGGTTGCAGAAAGAATACGACGAAAGTAACAGAGATTCGCACACTGCTACTATCAGGTTAGTACCTTGCTTTGAAACTGTCGCGCCCTGCAACGCCTGGTGACGGAGCGTAGCAGCCGGGCCGACTGGTTTGGGCCGTTAGTTTCACTTTGTTTTTCTGTATTTCCAGCACTGGCTGGCCACATTTACTCTATGAAGAAACCCGCTACCCGGCGGACGAAAGTCTGCACTGGCTCGATCCAATCCCTGTTTTTCCTGCTGGCTCTGCTGTTTGGCTCCCCAGCCGCCGGTCAGGCCCAGACGGCACCAGTTACCGCAGCCGCAAGCGCGCTGCTGACGCCCGCCCAGTTTCTGGGCTATCCGCTGGGGGCCAATTTTACGCCCCACTCCGAGCTGCTGCGCTACGTAGACCACGTCGTGCAGCATTCCGGGGGTCGGATGCGCCTGCAGTCCTACGGCCGCACCTACGAAAACCGCCCCCTGGAAGTAGTGCAGATCGCCTCGCCCGAAAACCTAAGCCGTCTGGATGAAATCCGGCGCAACAACCTGCGCCGGGCCGGCCTGGAAAGTGGAGCTGCCCAGGCCAAAGACCCCGCCATTGTGTGGTTGAGCTACAATATCCACGGTAATGAAGCGGTGTCGTCGGAGGCCATGATGCAGGTGCTGTATGACCTGGCCAACCCCCAGAACCAGCAGACCCAGCAGTGGCTCCAGAATACGGTAGTGCTCCTGGACCCATGCGTGAACCCCGACGGCCGCGAGCGGTACGCGCAGTGGTACAACCGCGTCCGCAACCGCACGCCCAACGCCTCGCCCTATGCCTGGGAACACCACGAACCCTGGCCTGGGGGGCGTTTTAACCATTATTATTTCGATCTGAACCGCGACTGGGCCTGGCAAACCCAGCAGGAAAGTAAGCAGCGCGTGGCGCTCTACAGCCAGTGGCTGCCCCAGGTTCATGCCGACTTTCACGAGATGGGCGTAGACAACCCGTATTACTTCTCGCCCGCCGCCAAGCCGTTTCACGCCGACATTACGCCTTTTCAGCGGGAGTTTCAGAACACGATTGGCGAGTATAACCGGAAGGTGTTCGACCAGAATAACTGGCTCTATTTCACCCGCGAAACCTATGACTTGTTTTACCCCAGCTACGGCGACACGTATCCCTCGTTTAATGGAGCCATCGGCATGACGTATGAGCAGGGCGGCGCGGGCCGGGCCGGGGTGCAGATTGCCAAAGCCGACGGCGACACGCTCACGCTCGCCCAGCGCATTGCCCACCACCACGCCGCCAGTCTGGCCACCATTCAGGCTACGGCCGAGCGCCACGACCCGCTGGTGCGTGAGTTTGAGAAGTACTACACCACTGCCCGCACCAAGCCCGGTGGCGAGTACAAGACCTACGTGCTGGCCGCCACCAACGACCCCGGCCAGCTGGAAAGTCTTCGCAAGTACCTGGAGCGGCAGCAAATCAGCTATGGCTACGCGCCGCGTAAGCTGCGCACCAAAGGATTCAACTACGCCACCGGCAAAAATGAAACCGTGGAAGTGCAGCCCCGCGACCTCATAGTAAGCATGTATCAGCCCAAATCGACGCTGGTGAAGGTGCTGTTCGAGCCCCGCCCGGCCCTGGAGGATTCGTTGACCTACGATATTACGGCCTGGGCCTTACCTTATGCGTATGGCCTGCAAGCGTATGCGCTGAAAGAGCAGCTGCGGGGGGCAAATGCTGCTTCACCGGCTCCGGGTATTGCCCCCGCGGCGCGCGGCGCGCAAGCTGCCGCTGGTACGCCGTATGCCTATGTGGCGCGCTGGACGAATGTGCAGGATCTGCGTTTCCTGAGCCAGCTGTTGCAGAAGAAGGTGAAAGTGCGGGTGGCGGAGCTGCCATTTGAGGCCGAAGGTCAGAAATATCAGGCCGGCACGCTGGTCATTACGCGCACGGGCAACGAAAACCTAGGCCCGCGCTTCGACCAGATCGTGCGGGCCCAGGCCGATTCGATGGGGGTAAGGGTGCAGTCCGTGCGCTCGGGTTTCTCGACTACGGGGGCCGACTTTGGGTCCAGCTCGGTGCGCTACGTGAAGCAGCCCACCGTGGGCCTGGTGGCGGGCGAAGGTATCTCGCCCACTGCTTTTGGCGAGGTGTGGCACTTCTTTGAGCAGCAGATTGGCTACCCCGTCACGGTGCTGGGCACGGACTACCTAAATAGCATACCGCTGCAAAAGTTTGACGTGCTGATTCTGCCCGATGGCAACTATGCCGATATCTACCCCGAAAAAAGCCTCGAAAACCTGAAAGCCTGGGTGCGGGCCGGTGGTAAGCTCATCGCGATGGAAGGCGCCGCTGCCTACCTCGCCAACCGCAAGGATTTTCTGCTCAAAACCAAGCCCGCCGACTCGGCCGCCGCCAAGAAAGCGGCTCCCTACGCGTCGCTCCGGCGCTATGCCGACTCTGAGCGCCGCCAGATTGAGGAGCGCGTGCAGGGCAGCGTCTACCGCGTGCAGCTCGACAATACCCACCCGCTGGCCTTTGGCTACGGCTCCACGTATTACGCCCTGGTGCGCGATACACTCAACTACCGCTTTTTGGGCGAAGGCGGCTGGAATGTGGGCATCCTCAAAAAAGAAGGCTCCGCCGCGGGCTTTACTGGCCGCCGCGCCCGCCAGAAGCTCACCGACACGTTTGTGCTGGGCACCCAGGAAATGGGCCGGGGCCAGGTAGTGTACCTGGGCGATAATCCGCTGTTTCGCGGGTTCTGGCAGGGTGGCAAGCTGTTATTCGGCAACGCGTTGTTTTTTGTGGGGCAGTAGCTACCCTCCACCCCTGGCCCCGGATTAGGGGTGGAGGTTACGACACAAAAAAAGCCCCCCAGAAACTTCCGGGGGGCTTTTTACTGCGCAAAACAAAAATTAATCAACGATGTCCTCGGCTTTGTTGCCTACTTTCTTGGCACCTTTCTTCACGGCTTTGCCGGTTTTCTTAGCGCCTTTTTCGACCGCGTTGCCGGTTTTGCGGCCGGCGCGCTTAACGTCCTGGGTGGTGTTGTAACGCTTCTGGCCAACCGCCGTGCGGCCGGTGCGGGTAGT
The DNA here is from genome assembly GCF_900176135.1 of Hymenobacter roseosalivarius DSM 11622. GTDB lineage: Bacteria > Bacteroidota > Bacteroidia > Cytophagales > Hymenobacteraceae > Hymenobacter > Hymenobacter roseosalivarius. The sequence goes on from NZ_FWWW01000075.1 coordinate 165,750, forward strand.
GGTTTCGGTTTTTACGGTGCCGTTGTCGCGCACGTCTACTTCAGTCGTAGAGGTGTTGCCGGTAGCCTTATCGCCGGTGGTAGTAGTGGTAGTCTGCGCGAAGGCAGCGGAAGAAAAAGCTGTCGCGAAGAACAGCAAAAGAGCCTTTTTCATAACGGGTTTCATATTTAAGGGGAAAGACAAATGTGTCTTACGGGGCCTTATACGGCAGACCCGCAAATAAGTATGTCCTATTCCCTTCTTTACTTTCGGTTGAGCTACAACTTGTGTTCAGTTGGCAGCAGCAGCGAGCTATCGCCGTAGCTCAAAAATCGATACTCGTGCGCTAAAGCGTGGTTGTAAACTCGCCGCCAGGCGGGGCCAATAAGAGCTGCTACGAGCAGCAGCAGGGTGCTTTCGGGCTGGTGAAAGTTGGTGACCAGACCCTGAACTACCCTGAACTCGTAGCCCGGCGCAATAAGCAGCTGCGTGGTAGCGCGCAGGAAAGTATTGCCACTGCCTTCCACGTATCGCAGTAAGGCCTGCAATGCCTCCGCTACCGTTACCAGCGGTCCTTCTTCGTACGGCTGCCACTGGGTCACATGCAGCCCGGTTACGGACATCCTATCGGGCTGCTGAGTCAGCCTGGCCCCCAGCCAGTACAGGCTTTCGAGGGTGCGCAGACTGGTAGTGCCCACCGCGATAATGGGCTGTGGTGCCTGCTCCAACAGTTGGCGCAGCACGCTGGCTTCCACCACAAACGGCTCGTCGTGCATGGCGTGGCCCGCCATGTGCTCGGCTTTTACGGGCTGGAAAGTGCCGGCGCCCACATGCAGCGTTACGCGGGCCGTTTGGAAGCCGTGCTTACTGAGGTCAGCCAACACGGCATCGGAGAAGTGCAGGCCGGCCGTGGGAGCAGCCACCGCGCCTTCGTGGGCCGCGTACACGGTCTGGTAGCGCACGGCATCTACGTCGGTGTCTGCGCGGTTGAGGTAAGGTGGAAGCGGCAAGTGCCCGGCATAGCGCAGCACTTCCGCGAAAGGCAACGCAGCCGGCTCCCAACTGAACTGAATAAGGGAGTAGCCGTCGGCCACTTCCCGGCGCTCAGCCGTGAGCAAAGCCGGCTCATCATCAACAGCAAATGCCAGCTGTACGGGGCCTGTTTTCCAGCGCTTGCCATTGCCTACCAGACACTTCCAGACACAGCTGCCGGTTTGCTGCATGGCTGGCTCCACGGCGCGGTGCGGGGCTACGGGCTCCAGGCAAAACAGCTCGACCGCGCCGCCCGTAGGCTTCTGGCAAAAAAGCCGCGCCCGCACCACCTTTGTGTCGTTGAAGACCAGTAAGGCGCTGGGGGGCAATTCAGACGATAAATTACGGAAGCGTTGATCGGAAATCTGCCCCCCCCGATATACCAGTAGGCGCGACTGGTCGCGGTGGGGCAAGGGCTCCGGCGCGATGCGATGGGGGGGCAATTCGTAGGTAAAATCCTGGATGGAAAGCTGACGCGGATCGGGAAAGGCGGACATAGCCGCAAAGGTAAGCAGGCAGTCGACGGCTGGCGCACAAAAGTCAGCCGCCCCGAGGTAGCTGCTTGTGCGCTAATCCGGGGCGGCTGACTTCTTTAAACCAAAGCAGGCTAATCGGCCCGTTGAAAAAACATGAGATGCTGCTGCGGCAGGCTTTCTACGCTTTCGATAAACTCGAGCCCAACGGCGGCCATCTCCTTGCGGGCCTGCTCTATGCTCATCTTATGAATACGCTTGATGGGCACATTCACGTCCTCGGCGCGGTATTCCACCAGTGCCAAGCGCCCCGTAGGCGTGAGACTTTTGCGAATGGCCGTCATCATTTCGCGCGGGTGGTCAAACTCGTGGTACGCATCCACAATCAGCACCAGATCAACGCTATTGGGGGGCAAATTTGGGTTGCGGTTGGTGCTTAATACAGGCTCCACATTCGGTGCCTTGTTGCGGGCTTTATTCTCCTTTAAGTAAGCAATCATTTCGGGCTGAATATCCACCGCCAGTACTTTGCCCTGGGGCACCAGCTGGCTCATCTGAAAGGTGAAAAAGCCCGTGCCCGCGCCAATATCGGCTACTACGTCGGTGGGCTTGAGCTTGAGCTCACGCAATAAGATATCGGTGCCTTCTTCCTGCTGCCGGTCGTCGCGCTCCAGCCAGCCCGCGCCCTCATGGCCCATTACGTGGGCAATCTGGCGGCCCATATAATACTTGCCGATGCCATTGGGGTCGGCGGGGGGCTTTATTTCGTAGCCGCTGGTATCGCGCGAAGCATTCAGGCGCTTCTCCGTCTCGAGGGGTAAGCGGCTTTCGGTGGGAGGCTGCGTGCAGGAAGTAGCATGTAAAAGCAGCGCGGCTGGTAATATGACCCACGAAAAAATCAGCGAAACGGTATGCATAGAAAACAAACAGGGATGCTACGGATAAGCAAACAGCTAAGGAGCCTGAAGCGTTCGGGAAATAAATTTCTCGTCTGTTCACTACCCCATTGTAGGTGAGAGAGCTTAGATAACGTCAGCTAATTCAGAAAAAATATATTCAAAAAGGTGATTTTATCCACCCCTTTCTACCTTTGGACCGTACAAAAGCCGGTTCTACTTCTCTCCACTTACATTTTTGACCTATGAAACACCTATCCGGACTCTGGCACAAGCTAACGGTCGTTGTAGCCGTAACTGCCGCATTGAGCAGCTGCAACCGCGCTGAATACGCCATGCTGCCTCAAACAACATCGTATCACGGTACTGCCCAGCGCGCCGTAACAGTAGCACCCGCTGTGAAAGCTCCTGCCGCTACCGAAGTTACTCCTGCTGTCGAAGCTCCCATATCAACTTCAGAGGAAGTAGCTATTACTCGTCCGGTTGAGGTACCCCCCGCTACCGTAGCAGCGCCAACTGCCTCTGCTCAGGCAGTAGCCCCCGCAGTTGCTGTCGCGCCTGCAAAGGCTACCGTGGCCCCCAAGCTGAGTTTTGCACAGAAAGCGTTAGTGCAGAAGCTAGCTAAAAAAGCTGAGAAAATGTCGAGCAAGATGCAGGTGAAGCAACGGACAGAAACAGCCGGAGCCGAGCGGCTGGGAGGCAGACTGCGCCAAGGTATCATCCTGCTTATCGTTGGTCTACTAGTTGGATTATTAGGAACAGCTCTTAGTGGAGGAATAGGCACATTGATTGGTATCATTGGTACTATTTTAGTCATTGTGGGTATAATTCTCATTGTTCTTTATCTGCTTGATGAATTATAAGAGCAACCGTATACAAAAAGCCCCCCAGCATCGCGCTGGGGGGCTTTTTTGTGATTGAAAGTTGACGGCTACATCGGGTCCACATCGGCCACGAGGCGGGCTTGCTTGAATTCTTTCTGGTCTTTCACCACGTTCATAGCCGCCAACACATGGGCTTTGGCCTGCTTGAGCACCGTGTGCTCGCGGTCAATCTTAACCGTAATTTCCTGTAGATAGAAATTACGAATGCGAAAGATATACGGTGCTTCTGGCCCTAAAACGGCCTCGCGGCCCAGCCTTTCCACCAGCTCCTGGGTGAGCAAAATGGCCGCCTGCTCCGCCAACAGCTGATCGACGTGCTTCACCGTAAGACGAATAACGCGCATAAACGGTGGGAAGCCGTACTCGCGGCGCTGCCCGATTTCGTACTCGTAAAATTCGAGGTAGTCGTTGCGGATAACCTTGTCGAAAATAACCTGCGTTGGGTCGGCGGTCTGGATGATGACTTTGCCCTTTTTGCCCTTGCGCCCGGCCCGGCCGCTTACCTGCACAAACATCTGAAAAGCCCGCTCGTGCGCCCGAAAATCGGGGTAGTGAATGATGCTGTCGGCATTGATAATGCCTACCAGACTCACGTTGGCGAAGTCCAGACCCTTGGTTACCATCTGGGTGCCTACCAACACGTTCGTCACCTGGTTCTCGAAGTCAGCGATGATCTGCTGGTACGAATTTTTAGCGCGGGTCGTGTCCAAGTCCATGCGCTGCACGTTGGCGGCCGGCAACATGATTTTGAGGTCGTCTTCGATTTTCTCGGTGCCGAAACCGACGGTTTTCAGGGCGCGGGAGCCGCAGGCGGGGCACTCCACGGGCATCCGGTCGTTGTAGCCGCAGTAGTGGCAGCGCAGCTCGTGGCTATGCTTGTGGTAGCTCAAACTCACGGCGCAGTTTTTACACTTCGGAATCCAGCCGCAGTCGAGGCAGTTGATGAAAGGAGAGTAGCCGCGGCGGTTCTGAAACAGAATTACCTGCTCCTGCAGGCCTAGCTTGCGCTCAATCTCACTGAGCAGCTCGGGCGTAAAGTGGTTGTGCATCTTCTTGGCCTCGCGATGCTTGCGCGTATCTACCAGCTCAATTTCGGGCAAGCCAGCCTCGCCGAAGCGCTTGGTAAGCTGCACCAGCCCCCAGCGCCCGGCACGAGTCTGGTAGTAGGTTTCCACGGCCGGCGTGGCCGAGCCCAGCAGGGTTTTTGCCCCCTGATAGTTGGCCATCATAAGGGCCACCTCGCGGGCGTTGTAGCGCGGGGCCGGCTCGTACTGCTTGTAGCTCGACTCGTGCTCCTCGTCCACGATAATCAGCGCCAGATTATCAAACGGCAGAAACACCGCCGAGCGTACGCCCACCACCACCTGAAACCGCCCCGACAGCACGCCATTCCATACTTCCACGCGCTCATTATCCGAGAACTTGGAGTGGTACACGCCCAGGCGCGTCCCAAATACGCGCATCAGACGGGTCACAATCTGGGCGGTGAGGGCAATTTCGGGCAGCAGGTACAGCACTTGGCCACCGCCATCCAGGGCATTGCGGATGAGTTCGATGTATATTTCGGTTTTGCCCGCGCCCGTCACGCCGTGCAGGAGCACGATGTCGCGCTGGCTGAATTGGGTTAATATCTCGTCGCGGGCGGTGGTCTGGGCTTCGCTGAAGGTAAAATGCAGCTTGGCTTCGGGCTCATCATCCAGCGGAAAGCGCGACACAATCACGTCGAACTGCTCCAGTACGCCGTTTTTGATGAGCGTATTCACCGCCGATGGCGAAAGGTGCGGACTGCTGGTCAGCGCGCTTTTCTCCAGCCCCCGATGATTAGCGTGAATATTCTGGTACACTGGCACCCGCTGCAAATAGCGCATGAGCACGTCGAGCTGCTTGGGCCGGCCGGCCAGCTGGCCGAAAAGCGTTTCCAGCGCGCTTTCCTCAATGAAATGATGCGCCAGCCGCACCTTCTTCACCACTTTGGGCGAGTACTTGTCGGCCAGATGCTCAAATAGGAAGATGATATCCTTCTGCATCAAGGACTTAATGACTTTATGAAAGCTGCTGACGCCGAGTAGCTCGCCCACTTCCGTGAATGTCATAGACTTACCATCCTCAGTGCTCAAAGCCGTCAGAATCTGCTGTTCCGGCTCCGAGATAGGGTAGGGGCTGCCCTCCGCCACGAAAGCCGGGTGCAGCTGAATGCGCGATTCGGAGCTTAGCTTCAGCGCCGAGGGCAGCGCCGCGTTGATGACCTCGCCCAGCGTACACATATAATAGTCGGCCATCCAGCGAAACAGCTTCAGCTGCGGCTGCGTCACGACGGGCGCGTCATCGATGAATTCGAGAATATACTTGGCCTGATACTGCGCGGGGGGCGTTTCATGCACGGCCGCCACGATGCAGCTCAGCGTTTTTTTGGCCCCAAACTGCACGATCACCCGCCCCCCGATCACGACCTCGTCGTTCATCTCGTAGGGCACGCGGTAGGTGTATAGCTTGGGCAGGGGCAGGGGCAGAATCACGTCGGCAAACAGCGTGACGCGGTCGGTGGCCGCCGGCTCCGGCGAAACAAAATCAAAGGTGAGGCTCAACGGAAAGAACAGGCAAAGTCGGAGGGTAAAGATAACAGGAGATGCGGCGCGGACCCGCGCTTGCTCCCTGCTATTCGTAAGAATGCGTCACCGCATGCACTCCCTTTACTTAACAATTGACAGGGGTAAATGCCGCGAAATCTCACCTGCCATTTCTGGCTAAAGTTTCGCTAACGCCTCAGCCACAGTATGAACCGGCTGCTGGCAAGCCCGATTAAAACACACGTAAATCGTAGTGCGGCCCTCCAGCGCCGTGCGCTGCTGCAAAAGCGGAAGCTCGTCGGTAGGCGAGGCTGCGCCCGCCAGCACCACGTTCGGCAGAAAGTGCCGGCTTAGCTCCCGGCGAAATGTTTCCGCCTCTGGCCCGACGATGGCGATTTCGGCTAATGGCCGCAGGAAGGCTGCATACAAGCTGGCCCAGTTGGTGAGGTGCTGCGGCTCCTTCACTACCAAGTCCTGCACTTGCGCCAGCATAGTGGCCGCCAGCTCGCCTAGGGGGGCATTTTCGAGGTGGAGGCTGAGACGGTGCAGGTTGTGCGCCATCAAAGAGTTAGAGCCAGGAATTACGTTGTCGAACAGCTCTTTCTTACGGGCAATCAGCGCCTCGCTGCTGGCGTCGGTGTAGAAAAACAGGTTTTCTTCAGGGTCAAAAAAGTTAGCCTGCACGTAGCTGGTTAGGGTTTCCGCCTCGTGCAGCCACTGCGCGTCAAATGTGGCTTCATACAGATTAATATAAGCCTGAATAACCAGCGCGTAGTCTTCCAAAAAGCCTGCAATCGTCGCTCTGCCATCCTTGTAGTTGCGCCACAAACGCGGACCGTTGCGCAGATTCATTTGAATAAAATGAGCGTTGCGTAAGGCTAATTCCAGAAACTTCCCGTCGCCAAACGCGCGGTACGCGTCGATGAGGCCGTTGAGCATGAGGGCATTCCAACCAGTCAGAATCTTGTCGTCCGTGCCGGGCCGGACACGCTTGGCACGAGCCGCCATGATTTTCTTTCCCCAGCCATGCACCAGCTCCGCCAGCACCTGGGGGGCAATTTCGTGGATTGCAGCAAAGTCTTCGTTCGACTCGCGGCGGTGCAGAATGTTCTGGCCGTGCTCCCAATTGCCGGCAGCCGTGCAGTTATAGTAGGCAGAAAACAGCAGCTCCTCATCGTCGAGAATGTCGCGTAGCTCATTTTTGGTGAATACGTAAAATCTGCCTTCCACGCCCTCGCTATCGGCATCCAGGGAGGAGTAAAAGCCCCCCTCCGGGCTCATCAGCTCCCGGCGCACGAACTCGATAGTGTCATACACCACCGTCTGGTATAGCTCGTCCCTGGTCACCTGATACGCCTCGGCATACAGGCTGACGAGCTGTCCATTATCGTAGAGCATCTTTTCAAAATGCGGAGCCAGCCACTCCGCGTCTACCGAATAGCGGGCAAAGCCGCCGCCAATCTGATCATACAGGCCGCCCCAGGCCATCTGACGCAGGGTTCGATTAAGTTGATCAAAGATGGGTTGGCTGCCTTTCAGATGATAGGCCCGCAACAGGAAACGCCAGATACTGGGCATGGGAAACTTGGGCGCGCGGTTCATTCCACCCCAAGTCTGGTCAAATTTGCCCCCCAGATCAGCTAGCAGCAGCTCAAACTGCTCGTCCGATACGGTAGAGGCTGTAGGTCCCAACCCGTACTTGGCCAAGTCGCTGGCTTGTAAAGCGCTGGCAAACTGCTCCGCCGACTCATCCAGCTCCCCCCGCTGCTCACCCTGATACGCCTGGCCTATGCTGGTGAGCAGTTGCGTCCAGTTGCGCGGCGGAAAATAGGTGCCACCATAAAACGGCTTGGCCTCGGGATTCAAAAACACATTTAGCGGCCACCCACCTTGTACGCCCATCGCGTGCACGGCATCCATATATAACTGGTCCACGTCGGGGCGCTCTTCACGGTCGACCTTAATGCACACGAAATGCGCGTTCATCACCTCCGCGATGCGCGGATTCTCGAACGATTCGCGCTCCATGACGTGACACCAGTGGCAGGCCGCGTAGCCAATGCTTACCAGTATCGGCTTTTGCTCAGCTTTGGCCTTTCGCAGCGCTTCCTCGCCCCACGGATACCAGTCCACGGGATTATGCGCGTGTTGGAGCAGGTAAGGGCTGGTTTCGAGGCTAAGAAGGTTAGTGTAAGCTGGCGTTTGGGAGGCAGACATATATAATAAAGTGCGCGGCTAACTAAAGAAGAAACCCGGCGAAAAGGCCGGGTTTCATTTTACGTTTCGGAAGTTGGTTGGTCGGAAGATGAAGCAGGCTTTTTGCGCGGAGGCCTTGCTCGGCGCTTCGGTGAGGATTTAACAGGCTTTGAATCCGACGTGGGGGGAGTTTCCGGTGCAGGCGGAGCATCTGCCGTAGGCAAGCTGGAGGCAGCCAAAGTAAGAGAAAGTTGCTCAGGGGCTGGTGACGGCGGCTCAACAGTCGGCTTGCGCCGGGCCGGACGAGCAGTTCTTGGCTTGCTCTCAGCTTTCGTTGTCGTTGCTTTTGTGGGCTTGCGTGAAGTTTTAGCGGCTTTCACTTGGGCCGCCGTCCGCCGTTTAGGCGGCGCTGGGGCATGAGCTTGCACCTCAGGCGCTGTCCCTGATCCTTGTACCTCCCTACTAGAAGGTACTTCTGCTGGAGCAGCATCCTGACTGGTAACCTCTACAGTTTTGTCCGTATAATCTGTAATCTCAACTGGTGAGTTGGGAGTCATTTCAGTCTCAGCTTCAACTATTTCTCGTTGGTCTGAAGAATTATCAGCAATCGACAAATCCTCATTTGCGACGCTGGCCAGCGTCGCCGCCAACTGCGCGGCCTTCTTGCGGCCACTGCGTTTAGCGCCGCCCCGCGACCGACGTTTTTTCTTAAATGGAGCAGCTTCTGTCGCCTCCGATATTGTTTCCTCACTGACAGCTTGTTCTGGGGTAGGGGAGGAGTAGGAAGTAGGTGCGGTAGTGACCGCGACAGGGACTATTGCGGGCTGTGGGGCATTTTCAACCTCTCCTATGTCAATACGCTCTTCTTCGTCCTCATCAACTTCCGGTACAGGTGCCGGGCGAGGTTTAAGGGGCGCCGGAAGTGAATGAAGCTGTTTCTGCACCTCCCGAACCTCTGGCCGCACGTCTACTTGGTTCCCAAGCCGTCGCAGGCGGGTAAGGGTGGTTTCCAGAAACTGGCGGTGCTCGGGAGAAGCCGGATACAACGGACGATGGGCCATCGCCTGACGTACGGCGTCCCATTCCTTCTGAAAACGGCCAAAGCTGCTATCAAAATATTCGCGCGAGAAACGCTCCCAGACATAGTCTTCCGCTACTGGCGTGGGATGAATCATATCAGCGGCGTAGAACCGATAATCCCGCAAATCATCCATCAGCAGCTCATAGGCAGGGAAATACGTCACATCGGGCAGCAGTTCGCTTAGATAGTGACAAGCTACCCGCAATATCGACTTACTGACCGCATTCAAAGGCAGCGTGTCCTTTATATGACGCACCGGACTCACTGTCAGCACGAAGCGCAGCTTCGGGTTGCGGCGACGCAGTAGCGCGTGCGTCTCAGCTATGGCATTGATAATCTCATCAGGTGTCAGCAGCTCTTTCTCAAACTGGTCAGCAGGCACCTTATGGCAGTTACTCACTATTTCCTGGGTTTCCCGCAACCGATAAGCGTAGGCCGTTCCCAGAGTCAGAACAACAACATCAGCCGTTTCAAGAAACTGGCCAGTATGCTGCATCAACTCCTGAATGTGCTGTAGCAGTTCCACGGGAGAGTCTGAGCCTACCGTAGCATGCAAATCATAGCTCTGCCAGCGCCCCCGAGCAGGCACCAAGTGCTGTTGCCAATCCATCTCCTCCCCCGCCGCGGCTCGCAACAGTTTGCAGGCTGACAACGGATTAAAGACAGTACCAAACGGATTGGTGAGCGACCGTACTTTATAAGTATTCAATCGATCACCCAACACATCCGAAAAGCAGGAGCCTACCGTCAGCACGCGAGCCGCGAGCGATAAAGGGCTAGAATGAGGCGTTAGAGGTATTTCAGTACGAAACATCAGAATAATAAATGACCAGAAATGGGTCAATGGGTAAGCAACCTACTCAACTCTCCTCTTTTAGCCAAAACAGCAACCTACCTGGTATGGATTGCCAGCCTCAGATCAGATAATGCCTCCAACTCGGTCAAAGTTACCGTCGGTGATAAAAGGCGCGAGGTTGATTAAGAAAAAAGCCCCCCAGCGCGGTGCTGGGGGGCTTTTTCTTGAAGCGAAGCAGCTTACTCAGCTACAACATTGAAACGAACCTGATGCTTTACTTCTTTGTGTAGGTTGATGGTAGCAGTGTACTCACCAACAGCGGTTGGTTCCTGATCAAAAGAAATACGCTTGCGGTCTACGTCGATGCCTTTAGCTTTCAACGCCTCAGCAAGCTGAAGCGTAGTCACGCGGCCAAAAATTTTACCACTCTCGCCTACTTTGGCGCGAATGTCGAAAGCCACGTCACCAATCTGGGTAGCCACGCTCTGAGCTTCGGTTTTGATCTTTTCAGCCTTGTGCGCCGCTTGGCGTACATTTTCAGCTACAATTTTCTTGTTAGTCTTGTCGGCTAGAATAGCCAACCCCTGCGGGAGCAGGAAGTTGCGACCATATCCAGGCTTTACCGTCACGATGTCGTTCTTGTAGCCCAGGTTCTTTACGTCGTCTTTCAGAATTACTTCCATGTTTTTAGGAGAAGTGAGAGATGAGAAGTGAGAGATGAGACTACTATTTCAAGCCAATTACTTGAGAACATAGTCTCACTCCTCGCTTCTCCTATCTCATGTCTATTTCAAAGAGTCGGTTACGTAGGGCATGAGCGCCAGGTGACGGGCCTTAGCCACGGCCTGAGCCACTTTGCGCTGGAATTTCAGGCTGGTGCCCGTAAGGCGGCGGGGCAGCACGCGGCCCTGCTCGTTTACAAACTTCAGAAGGAAGTTCGGGTCTTTGTAGTCCACGTACTTAATACCGTTCTTCTTGAAGCGGCAGTACTTTTTGCGGGTATCCTGCTTGTGGATCTTTTCGTTGGCGAGGCTCATCTTCTTAATTATTGGGCTACTGCTTCCGATTGTTTCTGGGCTTTCTGCTGGTTCATTTCCCCATTGCGGCGGCGCTCGTTATAAGCTACTGCGTGCTTGTCGAGCACCGTAGTCAAAAAACGAATCACACGCTCATCGCGGCGAAATGCTAGCTCCAGCTGGTCCACTATGTTACCAGAGCCAGCGAATTCTACTAGGTGATAATACCCGGTAGATTTCTTCTGAATTGGGTAAGCAAGCTTTTTAAGGCCCCAGTTTTCAGTGTTGATAATGTCGGCGCCATTTTCCTTAAGCACCTGCGAGAACTTCTCGATCGTCTCTTGCACCTGACTTTCGTTCAGAACGGGCGTCAGGAGAAAGACCGTCTCGTAATTTCTTACTTCCATTAGACGGGATGAAAAAATTAAGTGAAAAACTAAATTAGGGGGCAAAGGTAGCTAAATAACAGGATATCTGCGCTAAACACTTCACTTATTTTTACCTTGAAACCGGAAAATCAATTTCCTGCCAAACAACTATATAGAGGTGCTGAATGGAAATTTTAACGGAAACATTGCTTACTATAAACTAAGTAAAACCTTTCGCTGGCAACAACAGTTGGAGAACTAACAGACCACGATAATTGCCAAATCCACTAGTACAGTGGGCTTACATCTGGCTAGTTGAGTTGCAACCCCTTATTTTAGTGCTGAAGTGCTGCGAAGTGGGTTTTTGGTGGGTTTTGCTGTGTTTTCCTTTCCCAAAAATTAGAAGTGTCGCTTTTGTTTCCTGCATTTCCCGACCTACATTTGTGGCCTTAAGGCACCCCTGCGTTTCTTTTCCCCAGTGAATTTGTGCTATGAATAGCATCCGACTTCGTACCCTTCCCCACTTCTTTCTTGCTCTGTTTCTGACGTTTGCCTCCGTCGGCCGTGCCTCGGCACAGGACGTTGGTGCCGCGCCGGCCGTAAGTAAAGAAGGGGTGGTTCCCGGAGCTGCAGCCCAAGCTGCGCCCGCCGCCGCTGCAGGCACTACCACCGGCGACCCTGCCGCAATTGCCGCTGGCGACGCGTTATTTAAAGGTAACTGCGCCCAGTGCCACGCCATCAACGAGGTAGTGGTAGGACCGGCTCTGAAGGATGTGCATAAGCGCCGCCCCATTTCCTGGCTGATCCCTTGGATCAAGAACTCCAGCAAGATGGTAGCCAGCGGTGATGAGTACGCGGTTAAGATCTACAATCAGTATCAGAAGCAGCAGATGCCTAGCTTCGCGCTGACTGATGCCGAGATCACCTCTATTGTATCCTACATCGCTGCCGAGAGCGAAAAGCCCTCTCAAGTGACCGCTGGTGGTGCAACTGCTGGCAATGCTGGTCAAGTTGATGGTCAAGAGGCAGGTGGAGCCGGCGTTGGCACGGGTGCTGGTCAATACGTCGACCTACTTCTGATCGTATTGGTAGTTGTTCTGATTGTCTTGGTTGTAACCTTAGTTATCATCGCCAATATCATGGGCGATGTCCTGAAAGGCCGCAAGGATCTTGATGGCCGAGATATAGAGCTGCTTGATCAGAAATTTGATTTCAGCAAAATATACAAGTCTAACGTCGTGCGTGGGTTGGCTGTGGGGCTTTTTGTTCTCGTAGTTCTATATGAGTCGGTACAAGGCGTAATGGCTATTGGTCTGGACCAAGGCTATCAACCTACGCAGCCAATTGCTTTCTCGCACAAACTGCACGCTGGCGAGAACCAGATCAACTGTGCTTATTGCCACACTAGCGTATATAAGAGCAAGAGCGCTAACATTCCTTCGGCTAACATCTGTATGAACTGCCACTCACAGATCAAGACGGAATCACCCGAAATCAAGAAAATTTATCGTGCCATTGAGCGCAAGCAGCCTATCCAATGGGTACGAGTGCACAATCTGCCAGATTTGGCTTACTTCAACCACTCTCAGCACACGCAGGTAGGCGGTATTGAGTGCCAGACCTGCCACGGTCCTATCCAGAATATGGAAGTAGTGTACCAATATTCACCCCTGACTATGGGCTGGTGCATTAACTGCCACCGCGAGCAACCGCTTAATACAAAAGGCAACGGCTATTATGACAACCTCGTGAAATTGCACGATGCTGCCAACCAAGGTGCCGCCTTCACAGTGTCATCAAATGGTGGTACTGAGTGCTCCAAGTGCCACTATTGAGTTACCATATAGCTTAAGTGTGAGTATGAATTCTGCTCACACTTGCGCTTTCAGGCTCAGTACCTTAAAATAACACTTCTTACTTAGAGATTATAACTGGGTTTCTCTCAGATCTTTAGATCTCCAAGAATACAAGTCAAACAAAATGCAAGAGTCGCCCAAATACTGGAAAGGAATCGAGGAGCTAGAAAACTCGCCAGAGTTTGCAAAGAATGCTTTCAGCGAATTTGCCGATTTCCTGCCGGTGAGCGAAAAAAACAGCTCTACTGACGCTACTGTTTCTCCACGTCGTGATTTCCTGAAGCTGATGGGGTTCAGCTTGGCAGCAGCCACTCTGGCTAGCTGTGAGGCTCCTATTCATAAAGCAATTCCATATCTTAACAAACCTGAGGAAGTCGATCCAGGTATTGCTAACTTCTATGCTTCGACTTATTTCAACGGTTCAGATTACAACAGCGTCTTAGTAAAGACCCGGGAAGGCCGGCCAATCAAGTTGGAGGGGAATCCAGAGTCACTAATTACGCGAGGTGGTCTGTCAGCTCGTGCTCAAGCTTCTGTTTTGAGCCTGTATGACAGCGCTCGTCTACAGTATTTCACAATCAAAGGCCAGCAAGCTGATAAGGACCGCGTTGACCAAGAGATTCGCAGTAAGCTTGTTGCTACGGGGGGCAAAATTGCTATCGTATCACCAACCATCATTAGCCCTTCGACTAAAAGAGCTATTGCGGAATTTGCCTCACGCTATCCCACTACAGAGCATGTGATGTATGACGCTCAATCTCAGTCGGCGTTGATACAGGCTAATGGAGGTGTACTGCCTTCTTTCGACTTTAGCAAAGCCAATGTGATTGTGAGCTTAGGGGCTGACTTCCTAGGTACTTGGATATCGCCAGTGGAGCACGCTCACCAGTATATCACGAATCGCAAAGTATCAAGCGACAAAAGAACAATGTCGCGTCATTTCCAGTTTGAGCCCAATCTTTCTCTAACTGGCTCTAATGCCGATATACGCGTGCCGCTCAAGCCTTCAGAAATGGGGCAGGCTACACTGGCGTTATATAATGAGGTAGTAGGTGGCGGTGCTGCTTCTAGTTTTAATAATGCACAGTTGAAGAAAGCTGCTGCCGAGTTGAAAGCCAACAGAGGCCGTAGCTTAGTAGTTGCTGGCTCTAACGATGTAGCAATCCAAACGCTTGTAGCTGCCATCAACCAATCATTAGGTAACATAGGGGCTACAATTGACACGGCAAATCCTTCGATGGTACGCCAGGGAGATGATACTCGCATGATCCGTCTCGTGAATGAGATGAATGCTGGTAGCGTTGGTGCTGTGATATTTTATCACGCCAATCCTGTTTATGATCACCCATTAGCTGCCAAAGTAAAATCAGGCATTGCTAAAGTACCGTTGAGCATTTCTTTCAATGACCGCTTGGATGAAACAGGTAGCCTCTGCTACTATGCTGCCCCTGATCATCATTACTTAGAGTCGTGGAATGACTATGAGCCTAAACGCGGTTCATTAAGCTTAGCGCAACCTACAATTTCTCCTCTTTTCGCTACCCGTCAGGCTCAGGACAGCTTGCTGACATGGGCTGGCAATCCACAGAGCTACTACAACTTCCTGCGCGCCAACTGGCGTAGCATTCTGGGGGGCAATTTCCAACAAGGTTGGGATAAGGCCGTTCATGATGGTGTAGCCGCTGGTTCGCTTTCACCTGCGCCACTCGCTCCGGTTGCTACCGCAGTTGATACTAATCAAGCGATCAGTGCTATAGCCCGCGCACCAAAAGCAGGAGGCATCGAATTCTCGCTTTACGAGAAAGTAGGTATCGGTAATGGTTTCGAAGCCAATAACCCTTGGTTGCAAGAATTACCTGACCCAATATCAAAAGCTACTTGGGGTAACTATATAGCTGTACCCCGCGACATGGCTGTAGCAAATGAGTGGGAGCAGGGCGATGTACTTAAAGTTACCGCCAACGGTACATCAATTGAACTCCCCGTTCTTATTCAGCCAGGTCAGGCAAAAGGATCAGTTAGTATAGCAGTTGGTTATGGCCGCGAGTTGGCTGGTAAAGTAGGCAGCAAAGTGGGCGCCAACGCTTATCCTTTAGCAACAGTCCGTGGCAACGCACTCCAATATAGCGGTACTGCTACCCTAGAGAAGACCGGCGCGAAGTCACCCATCGCTCAGACGCAGACGCACCACACGGTTATGGACCGTAAGCCAGTAGTGCAAGAGTCTACCCTAGCTCAGTATATCAAAAACCCTAAAGAGGTAACTGAGTACGATAAAGTTGCTACCCCTGATGGTCTCGAAAAGCCCAACAAGGTGTCTCTGTGGCAAGATTATGAGTACAAGAATCACCACTGGGGTATGGTCATCGACCTAAACTCCTGTATTGGCTGTGGTGCCTGCGTAATCGGTTGCCAGGTAGAAAATAACATAGCGGTAGTAGGTAAGCAGGAAGTAATCAATCGTCGTGAGATGCATTGGCTGCGTATTGACCGCTACTATAGCTCAGATACTACTAAAGAGGATTTCGCGGAGAAGGGTAAGCTGGATACTTACGACGCAATGGAAGAACCATCGGAAAATCCGAGCGTAATCTTCGAGCCAATGTTATGTCAGCACTGCAATCATGCTCCCTGCGAGACGGTATGTCCAGTACTTGCGACTACACATAGCAGCGAAGGATTGAACCAAATGACCTACAACCGTTGCGTAGGTACTCGTTATTGTGCAAACAACTGCCCTTACAAAGTGCGCCGTTTCAACTGGTTCTCTTACTATACGAATGAGAAGTTCGAGGCTGTAAATGGTCACATGTTCACCGACCTAGGTCGCATGGTCTTGAACCCTGACGTGACAGTACGGGCACGCGGGGTAATGGAGAAGTGTAGCTTCTGCGTTCAGCGTATTCAACTTGCTAAGCTGGAAGCCAAAAAAGAGCGTCGTCGTCCGGTAGACGGCGAAGTAGTTACAGCTTGCGCCCAGTCTTGCCCAACCCAGGCTATCGTATTTGGTGACCTACGCGATCCAAACTCGCGCGTGTCACAAGTTACACGACGCGAAGATGGAGAACGTGGCTTTCACGTACTCGACGCTATCAATGTGCAGCCAAACATCACGTATCTGACGAAGATTCGTAATGTGGAGCCAGGCAAAAAGCTAACAGTTTAGAAACAGCGAAGGGACAAGAGATTATATCGCTGATAAAATAACTCGTCTCGCCACTTTTTACATTCAAAATTATGCAGCACGTATCGCCAGTAAGAGAGCCGCTTGTAACGGGGGGCAAAACTTACCACGACATCACGCAGGACGTGTGCCGCCAGGTGGAAGCTAAGCCAAATATTCGATGGATGGCAGCCCTGAGCGTGGCGCTCTTTTTTCTGGGCATTTTCTTCTATTCTGTATACCGCACTTTATGGTATGGCATCGGAGAATGGGGCCTGAACAAAACGGTTGGCTGGGCTTGGGACATTACCAACTTTGTATGGTGGGTAGGTATCGGTCACGCTGGTACTTTGATTTCAGCAGTACTATTGCTGTTCCGTCAAAAATGGCGTAGCTCTATTAACCGCGCAGCTGAGGCAATGACCATTTTTGCTGTAATATGCGCGGCCATGTTCCCTGTACTGCACATGGGCCGGCCTTGGTTGGCTTATTGGGTATTCCCATTTCAAAATACGTTTGGTTCGCTGTGGGTGAACTTTAATTCACCTCTTCTGTGGGATGTATTTGCCATCTCCACATACTTCTCAGTTTCCCTAGTATTCTGGTATATCGGCCTCATTCCCGACTTCGCTACTATTCGCGATCGGGCAAAAGGCCCTATTGCTAAGCGCGCTTATGCCCTGCTGAGCTTTGGTTGGAAAGGTTCGGCCAAAGCTTGGTCACGTTACGAGACAGTGTCGCTGATCTTAGCCGGTGTTGCAACTCCTCTAGTGCTTTCGGTACATACTATTGTATCAATGGACTTTGCAACCTCCATTGTACCTGGTTGGCATACCACTATTTTTCCTCCTTATTTCGTTGCGGGGGCGATTTTCTCCGGTTTTGCGATGGTACTAACGCTGATGCTTATCACGCGGGTAGTATTTAAGCTCGAAGACTACATTACACTAGAGCACATTGCTTTGATGAACAAAATCATGATGATTACAGGCTCTATAGTAGGTGTTGCCTACATCACTGAGTTCTTCATTGCCTGGTATTCACAAGTTGAGTTTGAGCAATACGCATTTATCAACCGTGCTACTGGACCGTATTGGTGGGCTTATGCTTCTATGATGACGTGTAACGTAATTACGCCTCAGCTAGTGTGGTTCCGGCGCATTCGCTACAGCATTCCGGCTACGTTCGTTCTTTCTATTATCGTGAACATCGGTATGTGGTTTGAACGATTCGTGATTATCGTAACGTCGTTGCATCGTGATTACTTGCCTTCAAGCTGGGTAATGTTCTCTCCAACTTGGGTCGATATCGGAATCTATGTTGGCACCCTAGGTCTGTTTTTTACCCTCTTCCTTCTATTTGCTAAGTTCTTTCCAGTAGTGAATATGGCTGAGGTTAAGACTATTCTTAAGTATGGAGTGGATAATGGCCCAACGTATGTCGGTCATCATAGCCACCAAGTGGCTCCAGTTCATCAACCAGTAGCTCCTGCCGTCCCAGCTTCAGCTCCCGTAAATTATAATAAGCATGACTAAGCGCTTCGCCCTCGGCATCTTCGACGACGAGGACGTGCTGTTGCACGCCATCGAGAACATCCGCGCCGCTGGAGTTAAGATCCACGACGTGTTCTCGCCTTATCCTGTTCACGGTATCGACGACGCTCTCGGTATTGAGCGTTCGCGCCTACCCATCGCAGCATTTTTCTTTGGTCTGACAGGCTTATCATTTGCCTTATGGATGCAGATTTATATGCTGGGTTTCGATTGGCCAATGATTATTGGTGGTAAACCTCATATTGCTCTGCCAGCATTTATTCCCGTGAGCTTTGAGATGACGGTGCTTTTCTGTGCTCATGGCATGGTAATTACCTTTTTCACGATCAGCAAGCTCTACCCACGTTGGAAAGTGCCAGTGATGGATGTTCGTGCTACTGATGACAAGTTTGTAATGGCCATCGAATTAAAAGATGATGCTTCTGAATTGAGCCGCTTAACTCAACTGCTCCGCGAAAACGGTGCATCGGAAGTCAACGAAAAAGAAATGACCCAAAAATAATGATGCACTGGCTGAAATTAAGTCTTCAGGGGTCGACAATGCTCTTTGCTGCGGTATTAGCTACTAGCTGCGACCGTGCTGACGTTCCGGCTATCCAATATGCCCCCGAAATGTATGAGTCCATCCCATACGAACCGCTTAGGCAAACTAACGTTAATTTAATCAACCCAATGGGTATCAACGAACGTGTTCCAGTAGTGGGAACCGTTCCATTGGGTAAATTAAATTACTACACGCACATT
The DNA here is from genome assembly GCF_900176135.1 of Hymenobacter roseosalivarius DSM 11622. GTDB lineage: Bacteria > Bacteroidota > Bacteroidia > Cytophagales > Hymenobacteraceae > Hymenobacter > Hymenobacter roseosalivarius. The sequence goes on from NZ_FWWW01000075.1 coordinate 184,354, forward strand.
CCTAAAGACAGTGTAGGTATTGCGGAGCGTGTATTGCGTAATCCTTATGCTTATTCAAAGGCTAACTTGGAAGAGGGAAAGGCGCTCTACACCAGAGTTTGTTCACATTGCCATGGTGAAGATGGTGGGGGCCAAGGACCTGTAGGTATCAAGTTCAAAGGTGTTCCTAACTATTCTGCGGGTGCCTATAAAACTATGAATGACGGACATATCTATCATGTCATTCAATGGGGACGTAACCGTATGATGCCACACGGTTCTATTGTGAACCCTGAAGAGCGCTGGAAAATTGCTATGTACGTACGCGTGCTACAGCGTGGTGAAGGTCCTGATGGATTGGCCAAACTAGTGGATGTCAGTCAGGATTCTACCGAAATGACTGATCGTGCCAACCAGAGTCCGATAGGGGAGGCACAAGCTGACAAAGCATCAGCGACTCCAGGGCAAGGTGGTACGGAGGCAAGAAACGGAACGGCGAACTAACAATTATGGCAACTCTGACGCACCAGGATGGTGTTACGGCTGAACATTTACAACTTTCGCCTAGCACTCGTAAGAAATTCATTACTATAATCGCGGCGGGTGTTATCCTGTTGATTATCGGAGTAGTGTTAGCTGCCCTAGGAATAGGAGAGGAGCATAGTGCCGCTACTGGCCATGAAGTAGGAACCGGAGCAGGCGCCTCGGCGGAGCACCATGAGGGAAGTCCGGTTTGGCTGAAGCGAGTGTTGGTAAGCCTCTGGCATAGTAATGTTTACTTCATTGGTATTGCCGTTATCGGTACCTTCTTCGTAGCACTACAATACGTAGCCTACGCTGGTTGGTCTGTACTAATCAAGCGTATAAACGAAGCCTTAAGTGCCTGGCTTATGCCAGGTGCTATAATTATGCTTATCGTGTTCTTTGTGGGCCGCCATGATCTGTTTCACTGGACTCACGATGGAATTATGACACTTGGTCATGAGAACTACGACGCGATAGTGGCAGGTAAAAGCGGTTTCTTAAATTTGCCATTCTATGTAATCAGAATGGTTACTTATTTGGGTATCTGGTGGTTCTTTTCAGAAAGACTCAGAAAGCTTTCACTTGAGGAAGACATTAATGGAGGAACGGAGTACTTCCATAAGAGTATAAATGTAGGGGCTCTCTTTCTGGTTCTGTTTGCCGTCTCGTCCTCAATGGCAGCCTGGGATTGGGTGATGTCAATTGACGTACACTGGTTTAGTACAATGTTTGGCTGGTATGTATTCGCTAGCTGGTGGGTATCGGGCATTGCCGCAGTAACGCTTGCTGCTATCTATCTAAAGCAAGCTGGTTATCTACGTTTTCTAAACGCTAACCATCTTCATGATCTTGGTAAGCTCATGTTTGGTTTCAGCATATTCTGGACCTATATATGGTTTTCACAGTTTATGCTGATATGGTATGCCAACTTTCCTGAAGAGGCAGTTTATTTTAATCAGCGCTTGGGGGGCTTTAATGGTCACTATACTTGGATCTTCTATTTCAATTTGATCATCAACTTCGCTTTTCCATTCCTTGTGATGATGACACGGGACGCAAAGCGCCAAATGATTATGCTGAAAATTGTATGTATAGCCATCTTGATAGGGCACTGGTTTGATTTCTATCTGATGATTATGCCTGCAACCATGAAGGCTGAAAGCGGATTTGTTATTGAAATTGGTATTGCACTGATCTTTTTGGGCTCTTTCCTGTTATTGTTTACAAAGCGTCTGTCTCAAGCGTCATTAGTGCCCGTGCATCATCCTTTCCTTGACGAAAGCGTACATCATACAACATAAAATTGATTTGAGTATTAGGTAAAAAGTAAACCCAAATAGGTGGTACGCTTACTACTTACATACTCATAATCACTGTACTCACATCTATCCCTAGATAATGATTGCTCTTGGTATCCTACTGGTATTGGTGCTTCTGCTAGTCGTATTCGGCTTGTTGTTTCGCCTCCAGATCCTTACTTCCATCTTTTCTGGTAGCCTGACCCGTGAAATCGGCATGAGCAACCGAGTCAATGCTATCCTTATGATCATCTTTATGGTGGTTGGCGGGGGGGCCTTCGCTTGGTCATTTATCGACAACTACGATAAGATGAATCCTCCTATTGCGTCCATTCATGGGTATGCAGTAGAAAATATGTTTTGGACTACGATGATCATTTTGGGTGTAGCCTTTGCGCTAACCCACCTTATGCTGTTCATCTTCTCTTACCGGTATCAGCATAAGGAAGGACGCAGGGCATTCTTCTTTTCTCACAATAACAAGATTGAGATTATCTGGACATTGATCCCAGCTATCGTGATGGCTAGCCTCGTGTTCGCAGGTTGGAAAGAGTGGACTAAGATTACTGGTCCTGCTCCTAAAGATTCTATCGTTCTGGAAATAATGGGCAAGCAGTTCAACTGGTTGGTACGCTATCCTGGCCGTGATCAGAAATTAGGAGTGGTTAACTACCGCTTAATTGATGCAACAAACGAATTTGGCTTCGATTTGAATGACAACAATGCCATGGATGATTTCACTGTGAATGAAATCCATGTGCCAAAGGGCCATCCTGTATTGCTTAAGATTCGGTCACGCGATGTGCTGCATGGTGTGTATATGCCAAACTTCCGGGTGCAGATGTACGCAGTGCCAGGCATGCCAACCAAATTTTGGTTCACTCCCACTAAAACTACGGATGAAATGCGTGCTCAATTAGGTAACCCTAAATTCAACTATGAGCTAGCCTGTTCACAAGTATGTGGTCGTGGGCATTTTGCTATGAAAGCAACCATAGTTGTAGATGAGCCCGATGACTACGTAGCTTGGTTTGCTCAACAAAAATCATTTGCAGAACAGAATCCTGATGTTTTAGCTAGCTTCAAACAGAAGTCAGATAAACTGGTTAAAGATAAAGCGGCTGATGCTGCCGCTGTCTTAACTCAGACTACTAAAGCTTCGCTCTAACTTACTATATAACGCACGCTCAACTGTATGGCTGCTAATATTCCCACCAACGCTCCAGTACACGGAACGCCCACAGTGCCTCATGTTGAGCACGATGAGCACCTACATCATGACGAGCACCATGAGCAAAGTTTCCTGACTAAATATATATTTAGTCAGGACCATAAAGTCATTGCTAAGCAATTCCTTATAACTGGTATTTTTTGGGCCATTATGGGAGGTGCGCTGTCTAGCTTATTCCGTCTTCAGCTAGGATGGCCCGAGTCAACTATGTCTTGGTTGACACCTGTACTAGGCAAATGGGTTGAAGCTGGTAAGCTTAATCCTGAGTTCTACCTTGCCCTCGTTACAATGCACGGCACTATCATGGTGTTCTTTGTGCTGACGGCTGGCTTGAGCGGTACATTCTCTAACTTCTTGATTCCTTTGCAAGTTGGAGCTCGTGATATGGCATCAGGCTTCATGAATATGCTTTCTTACTGGTTTTTCTTTATATCCAGTATTATAATGTTCAGCTCTATATTCATTGAAACCGGCCCTGCCTCCGCTGGTTGGACAATTTATCCTCCCTTGAGCGCATTGCCACAGGCGATTCCAGGTTCAGGCGCTGGCATGACGCTGTGGTTGGTGAGCATGGCCCTCTTTATCATATCCCAGTTGTTGGGTGGTGTTAACTACATCACTACAGTTATTAACCTAAGAACTCGTGGAATGTCAATGGGTAAATTGCCACTGACTATCTGGTCGTTTTTCTTGACTGCTATATTAGGTTTGTTAGCTTTTCCCGTGCTCTTCTCGGCTGCTCTACTATTGATCTTCGACCGTTCGTTTGGTACCAGCTTCTTCTTGTCAGATATATACATTGCTGGCCAAGCATTAAATAACACCGGTGGTAGCCCTATTCTATTCCAGCACTTATTCTGGTTTTTAGGTCACCCTGAGGTGTACATCGTTATCATGCCTGCGATGGGTATGGTATCCGAAATTCTGGCTACCAATTCTCGTAAGCCCATCTTTGGCTACCGGGCCATGATTGGGTCGCTAATAGGCATTTCTTTGCTTTCCTTCGTCGTATGGGCCCACCATATGTTCGTGACGGGCATGAACCCGTTCTTGGGATCAGTATTCATGTTCCTGACGCTGATTATTGCCGTACCATCTGGTGTGAAAGTGTTTAACTGGCTGGCTACTCTATGGCGGGGAAATATTCGCTTCACTACTGCCATGCTGTTTTCTATTGGCTTCGTGTCGCTGTTCATCTCAGGAGGTTTGACCGGTATTATCTTGGGTAATGCAGCACTGGATATTCAGATGCACAATACCTATTTTGTAGTGGCTCACTTCCACTTGGTAATGGGTAGTTCGGCTTTCTTTGGTTTGTTTGCTGGCGTTTATCACTGGTTTCCAAAGATGTTCGGCCGTATGCTTGATGAAAAGTTGGGTTATGTTCACTTTTGGCTCACGTTCATTGGTGTATACTTGGTGTTCATGCCGATGCACTACGTTGGTATCGCAGGTTTCCCCCGTCGCTACTACGCTTGGACTGGTTTTGATAGCTTCAGCCAGTTCGCCGACCTGAACAAGTTCATCTCAGCTGCTGCCATATTTGCCTTTATAGGCCAGTTCATTTTCATCTTCAACTTCTTCTATAGTATCTGGCGTGGTCGTCGTGCTACTGAAAATCCATGGAACTCGAACACTTTGGAATGGACTACTCCTGTCATCCCTGGGCATGGTAACTGGCCTGGTGCTATACCTGCTGTTCACCGCTGGCCTTATGATTATAGCAAGCCTGGTGCAGAAAAGGACTTTATTCCACAAAATGTACCGTACTCGCAAACGCAGTCTTCAAACTTGCCTAACGAGCGCGAAACAGCTGAATAATTACCCCCCAGCTTTAAAAAACGAGCCGCTGTATTTACGGCGGCTCGTTTTTTTATTACAAGGGAAGTTCAAAGTCGGCTGGCCGACCTGAATTTCCCTTCTTTTTTGGGCAAAAAGTGAGTTCTGATTGTTATATATCCGAACCTAGTCGAAAATCTTAAGCACAATGATTCCTGCCTTCGTGCGCCGCTTTCGCTTTATCGGTATTCTAACAATTGCTGCCGTTTATTTACTCATTCTAGTAGGTGGGGTAGTGAGAAGCACCGGCTCTGGTATGGGTTGCCCTGACTGGCCCAAATGTTTTGGTACTTGGATACCACCAATCCACATTAGTCAACTCCCTTCTGACTACAAAGAAATTTATACTGCTCAACGAGTAGCCAAAAACAAGCGACTGGCCGCCACACTTGAGCGATTTGGATTTAAGCAAGTAGCAGGCGACATTTTTGCGCACCCTACGCAATACATTGAAACGGATTTTAATGTCACTAAAACCTGGATTGAGTACCTAAATAGATTGTTGGGTGCCTTAATTGGAGTATTTGTTTTCTTGACTGTCATTTTCGCTGTGCCCTATTGGCGGCGAGATAAAACAGTTTTCTGGCTTGCTTTCGGCGGCTTTATTCTGGTAGGAGTTCAGGGGTGGTTAGGTTCGTTAGTTGTCTCAACGAACTTGTTGCCGATAATGGTGACTATCCATATGGGGTTAGCACTTGTAATTGTGGCTATGCTCCTGTACGCTGTTGATCGTTCACAGCAATCCACTGAACAAGCAGAAGCAATACCGTTCTCTCCTGTCTTAACAGCCGGACTCTGGATAATGGTCTTGCTCACTTTTGGTCAAATAGTGCTAGGTACACAAGTACGGGAAGAAGTAGACCTGGTCGCTTCAACTATGAATTACGGCAACCGTGCAGGCTGGATTGAGCAACTGGGGGGCATTTTTAAGGTACACCGGACGTTCTCATTGTTACTTCTACTCTTAAACGTCTACCTCGCTTATCAGCTATACAGGCTGCCATCCAAACGGCTCCACAAGTTGACTACTGCGGTGCTTGGGTTCCTGGGTTTAGAAATTCTGGCAGGTATCGTTCTGGCTTACTTTGCATTGCCCGCAGCTATGCAGCCAGTGCACCTTACAGTAGCTACTTTATTGTTTGGGGGGCAATTCTTGGTGTTAGTCGCTTACCATAGAATGGCGAAATCAGTAGCAAAGCCCACTTATCCGCATGTTGTTGCGTAACTTTGCGGCCCCGTTTGACAAAGTTCAATCGGGTGTTTTGTACCCATCCTTGATGACGAAACTCAAAGCTTATTTCCAGCTGCTCAAATTCCGGCTCTCAATCACCGTTGCCTTCTCAAGCGCTATTGGTTACCTGCTCGGTGTACATGAGTTAGACTGGAGTCGGGCCTTGCTAGTAATGCTGGGCGGGTTAGCCGTAACAGGTTCGGCCAATACAATTAACCAGATTCATGAGCGCGATTTAGACAAGCTCATGAAGCGTACTGCTAAGCGTCCGTTGCCAATGGGAGTACTTAGCATCCCAGAAGCTTGGGTATTCGCAATAGTCTTAGGATTAGCAGGTTTAGGCTTATTGGCTTATTATTTCAACCTGCTAACTGCTGCTCTTTCCCTACTCTCCCTGATCCTGTACGGCTTTATTTATACGCCCCTTAAAACCATTTCACCGATCTGCGTTTTTGTGGGGGCCATTCCCGGTGGTATGCCACCACTTATTGGTTGGGTAGCGGCCACAGGAGTTTTGGGTATAGAGGCTTGGGTGCTATTTGGCATTCAATTTATGTGGCAGTTTCCGCACTTTTGGGCCATTGCGTGGGTTTTAGATGAGGACTATAAGCGTGCGGGATTTAAGATGTTGCCTACTCCGGGGGGCAAAGATTTGCGCACCGCTTTCCAGATAATGACCTACACGCTTTTGCTGATTCCACTAAGCTTACTGCCCCTTCAGTTTGGGATGGCCGGCAAGATATCAGCGATGATTGCGGTGGTGTGTGGGGTATTATTTCTCATGCAGACTTTTTACCTGATGCGTACTTGCTCGAAAAAGGCGGCTATGAACATCATGTTTGGGTCTTTTCTGTACCTGCCAATCGTGCAGATTGCGCTGGTGTTTGATAAATTATAACGCTTTTGCTGTATGCATCCTTCTGAAACGCTTACCGACAAAGAGACCGGCACTGGTCTTCACCCGTTGCGTCTATTGCTCATTCTGCTCATCATCAGTATTCTGATGATGTTCGCAGGCTTAACAAGCGGCTACATTGTTCGCCGCGATGAAGGCAACTGGTTGGAGTTTGATCTGCCTACCGGGTTACTATTTAATACGATCGTAATCGCCATCAGCTCTGCTACCATGCAGTGGGCGTGGTTTTCAGCTCGTAAGGACAATTTGCGTCAAGTTAAAATCGGAATGCTGACAACCCTGGCTTTAGGCGTGCTTTTCCTGATAGGGCAGTGGCAAGTATGGGGCGAATTGGTGAGTAACAGAGTATACTTTGGCGGGGCCGACTCCAATCCATCAGGCTCCTTTATGTATGTACTCACGGGAGTTCACGGGTTCCACTTAATCACTGGTCTTATTTTTCTCGTACTGGTGGTAGTAAAGAGTCTGCGCTATGAGGTGCATTCTCGTCAAATGCTGGCTATTACCAATGGAACTATCTACTGGCACTTCTTGGGAGCGCTTTGGTTGTACTTGTATTTGTTCCTACTTTTGAACCACTGATTTCGTCCTTACCCGCTTTATATGGCCACTACCTCAACGACACAGACTCTATCTTCGCCATCCACCCAGGAGCAGCCACGCACTGGCACATGGGATGGGGGCAATGAGCCCTTCAAGGCTAGCTATGGCAAGCTGATGATGTGGTTCTTCCTGTTGTCGGATGCCTTTACGTTTGCTGCATTTCTGACCACTTATGGGTTGATGCGCCATCGCCATTTGGCTTACACCGGTACCAACGAGGCATTTGAGTTCTCAACAGCTTATTGGCCTATCCCAGATAAAGTATTTAATTCTTTCCCTGGTCTACATGGTGTCAATTTGCCTTTGGCATTTGTGGCCCTAATGACCATGATTCTGATTTTTAGCTCCGTAACAATGGTTCTAGCTGTAGAGGCTGGCCATCGGATGGACAAGAAAGATGTGCAGAAGTGGCTATTGTGGACCATTTTATTTGGCGCCACCTTCGTAAGCTGCCAGGCTTGGGAGTGGTCACACTTTATTGGCGGTACTGAGAAGGGAACTTTGATGGTAGACGGTACGCGTTTTTTTGGCGCTAACCTGCAAAGAAATGAATATGGGCCCGTGCTTTTCGCCGACTTGTTCTTCTTCATTACCGGTTTTCACGGCACCCACGTATTCAGCGGTATCTGCCTACTGGTTTGGTCATTCATCGCAACTACCAATGGTACCTTCGAAAAGCGAGGACACTATGAGATGGTAGAGAAAATCGGTCTGTACTGGCACTTTGTAGATTTGGTGTGGGTGTTTGTATTTACCTTCTTCTACCTCGTTTAGTATCTCAGAAACGAAGAATTCTCATTGGAACGATCTGTATTCAGTCGTTTGAGTTAAGATTTAAATTCAAAAGTTATGGCTCAACATAGCACTAACCAACCGCCACAGCTAGGCGAAATCCCAAAGCCCAATACGGCTTGGATCTGGAAGACATTCTTCGTGCTTGTAGGTATCACGGCTCTTGAGTTCGTGTTCGTATTTGTGATGGACCCTGGCACTTTGCGCAATACAATCTTCATTATCCTGACGATCTTTAAGGCCTTTTTCATTGTTGCCGAATTCATGCACTTAAAGCATGAGACGAAAGGACTTATCTGGACGATTTTGATTCCGATGGGTCTTCTGATTTGGCTACTAGTAGCCTTAGTTAGCGAAGGCTCTTATGTCGGTGAGTCCATTCAAAACGCTCTTAATTAAGGCATGAGGCCCAAGCAAACGTTGTTTCTGGGCCTTATTCTTTTGGTGCCGGTACTGGCTTTCTTGTTTCTCAAGTCATTCGGTACAAATCGTTACGCGCTGCCAACTTACCTACCCGACCATGTTGATTCAACACTAGTAGGCGGGATGTGGCAGCGCGATACTGTTTTCCACAGATTACGGAATTATAGCTTCCCGTCTCAAACAGGTCGGGTTGTGGGCCAAAAAGATCTGAAAGGTGGTTTGTACGTGACAAGCTTCTTTTACACAGCTTGTCCGCAGGACTGTGCACAGCGAAATAGTCAGCTCACGCGTGTGCAGGAGAAGTTTCGCTTTGAGCCAAGAGTCCGGCTGATTTCTTATACCGTGAACCCAACGCAGGATTCGGTAGCAGTGCTGGAGCGGTATGCTGAACGGTACGGAGCTATAGCTGGTAAATGGTTTTTTCTGACTGGTGACAAAAACCAATTGAACCGGTTGTTAACGGAAGAGTATCGGCTTCCTGCTCCTGTGGGCGAGGCACCATCCATACAGCATAGTCAACAGCTATTCCTAGTAGATCGCAACCACCGGGTGCGGGGTATCTATGATGGTACGAAGGCCAGAGAAATAGACCGCCTCATTACTGAAATTTCCGTGTTGCTTTACACCTATGACCACAACGACGAGCCCCGCGCTTGAGCCGGGCGATTTTACTAAGTACAAGGTTATTCTGGGAGTTCTGGCAGCTGTTGTGCCTCTGCTGGTTGCTGTTCTGTATTACTTCCCTAATGCGTTTCGCATTCCGGGAGCGGAAGTAAAGTTTCTGCCAGCCTTAAATGCCGTACTAAACTCACTTACCGCAATCTGTCTGTTGCTGGGCTACTACTTCATTCGAAACAAACAAGTAGCCCGCCACCGAGCCATGATGGCTAGTGCTTTTGCGCTGGGGGGCATTTTTCTGCTTTCTTATGTCGTATATCACTCCCAGGTGGAGTCCACGCGTTTTGGGGGTGAGGGTGTTATTCGGTATGTATACTTCTTTTTGCTGCTCACGCACATTGCTTTAGCCATCGTGACGGTTGGGTTAGTGTTGTTTACCCTGTACTTTGCTTTAACTGAGCAGTTTACTAAACATCGAAAAATAGCCCGTTGGGCCTTTCCCGTGTGGCTATATGTATCCGTTACGGGCGTTATCGTATACTTTATGATCTCGCCCTATTACACATAGAAATAAGGAAACTTTGTCTTCATTAAAGTGTTGAAATAATATGAAAAAGGCAGCTATTATCGGTTTGTTTACCTTCCTATTCGGCTTATTGCTTTGTGTTGCTCCTATCTCGGCGCAAGCTCAGTGCTCAATGTGCAAAACACAGGTTGAGTCGGCGCGGGGCGGTAAGGATGAGTATGATGCCTCTGGTCTGAACAAGGGCATATTAATGCTTATGACGGTACCTTATGTACTGATGGGAGTTGTTGGGTTTATCTGGTACCGGCATAGCCAAGCCAAAAAACAAGGCTAAGCGCACTGGCAGGGCGGTGCTAATAGCAAGCGTAGTCAGCAATGGAATAGGAAATGCCGCCGAATGGCGGCATTTTTGTTAAAATCCCATTCTCATCTGTGGTGGTGCATTAGCACCCTGACTGCCTTTGAAGTTAGTTCGCTCGTCTCCACTGGTTTTGCTGTTGGCCGCTACGCTTTGTTTCGTGGCAGCTTACCTGAGCAATCGATATGGCCAGGTGCCGGAGGTCCTATTGCGCGCCGAAACGGCGCGTCTGCAAAATCTGGTTATTGAGGCACAGCGCACCGCTGAGCGCGAAGCTGATGAAGTTGCGGAGCGCTTGCAGGGGCAGGTGCTCAATTTCAGCTCTCTTGTTGGTTTAACCACTTATCCTTGCTTTGTCTTTGAAGGCGAGAAACTATTGTATTGGTCTGATCATACGATCCGGCCAGAGGTAGCCAATGTGGGCCAGAGCTTCCGCGAGAAGCTGGCCGATATGCGGTTTGGACAGTATCTGGTGTTGCGCCGTCCTGTTGGGCAGCACACCATCCTAACGTATATCCCCCTGGAGAAGCGATATGGCATCAGCAACCGCTATCTGCGCGAGGGGGCTAAGCAGGCCTTATTCCGGGGGGCAAATGTGCGGCTGGTAGTTAATAGCAACCCCCGATTACCACGCCTTTTCTCTGAAGAAGGAGATTATCTCTTTTCGATTGAGAGCTCTGCTCCTGATCCTGTCACCGGCAAGTACCTGCCCGTGGCGTTTTTGCTACTGGGTTTTGGGTTGTACCTGGCTGGCTGGCTCCGCTTGGCCATTGGCTTCTTCTCCACGGGCCGGATACTAGCCGGAGTAGGCTCGGTGGTATTCTCTCTCATGGCGCTGCGCGCTGCGCTGCTGTTCTTAGGGCTGCCATTTTCGCTGGTTGAGGTTCCATTATTCGATCCGCGCTTGTATGCGGCTTCATGGCTTTCACCCTCCTTGGGCGACCTGTTGATCAACGCCTGTTTGTTTGTGGCCTTGTCGTATTATGCCTTGCTACTATTCCGACGCTTTGGAATAGTGCGGCGGGTGCGGCGGATTCGGCGGTTTTACTTGCTATTCATCGTAGCTACTACGGCGGTACTAAGCTTTTATGGCTTATTGCAGCTGCTGTTCAGCTTTTATTCCAATAGCTTCAATAACTCCCAGTTAGTGCTCGACGTGACCCAGAGTATCGATGTGTCGGTATTTAAAGGGTTGCTGTGTTTGGCTATTATTCTGCATACCGGAAGTTATCTGGTTGGCTTTTATATGCTCTCGCAGCTATTTATAGCGGCCGTGCGACCGGCTACGCGTAGTGTGGGTATCGTGTTGTTGGGACTAACAACGCTTATAGTCTTGCCTTTAGGGCTGGCCTTTAGCCTGACCAACGGGATACTATTAGGGCTTGCCCTGCTCTTCTTTTTTATCGTGCGGCTGACGGGCCTGCGGCAAGTAGCCTCGGTGGTGCCTTATCAGGTTTACTTATTTATATTCCTGATGCTGGGGGTGAGTTCAGTGGTAGGAGCTTTGGCTTTATATGAACACTTCGATCGTCAGCTAGTCATAAACAAGCAGCGAATCGCCAGTAACCTGTTGGTTGATAATGACTTGCAGGGTGAATATCTGTTGGCGGAGCGCTCCCGCCAAATGGCCGCCGACCCATTAATCCAGACTATGCTGGCGCGCCCTTTCGCCAACCAGGATGTGGTGCGTCAGAAGATCGTGAAATATTACCTGCGCGACTACTTTGATAAATATGAGATTGTAATCACGCTCTTCGACCCTGCAGGGCGCTCTCTGGATGGCAACGAGGAAACACTGAATCTGCCTCAGCTGCGGCGGCGCCTTCTGCGTACTGCCCTGTCCACAGATCACCCAGACCTGTATCTGATTCACAACAGCAACTCCTTTAGCTCCCGGCGCTATGTGGCTTTTGTACCAGTGGTTACTTCCGCGGGAGGCACGAGTACCGTTCTGTTAGAGCTTTCACTCAAAAAACTGACAGCCTATAGTGTCGTACCTGAATTGCTGGTCGATCAGAAGTTTTTCCAGCCGGGCCTGGGCTCCGATTTAAGCTATGCTGGCTATGAAAACGGGCGGTTGGTGTATAAGGAAGGCGATTTTGATTACGTAAATCAGCTTACTCCCGCTCAACGGCAAGATCCGCGCTTGTATAGCGTGGGTTTGGCTGTCGATGGGTTCCATCATCTGGCCGTTCGGGGTGCTCAGCGCCGCACCGTAGTGGTAACGACGGCCATGTACGCTTTCGACGATTGGCTGGCGAACTTCTCCTTTCTCTTTTTGCTGCACACCTTCTTTGGCTTGTTGGTAATCGGGAGCTATATGCTGGCGCGGGGCCAGTATTTTCAGGTTTTCCGCACCACGTTTAGCACCAAGATTCAGTTGTTTCTCAACTTCGGCATTCTCGTTCCGCTGCTCATCGTTAGTATCGCTACGGCCAGCCAAGTCACGTCGTCGTATCAACGGGATTTGCGGCGCAATTACGAGCGGCGGGGCAAAACGGTGCAGGAAAGTCTGCTGAAAAACCGGGCCCTTCTGGCCGATTCGTCCGGCCGCGCGGCCCTGATTGATTTAGCCGAAAATGTATCTGATCTGACCGAAACAGATCTTAACCTGTACGGTGCCGATGGTATTCTGCAAGTAAGCAGCCAGCCCTTGATTTTTGAGTCAGGGCTGCTGAGCACCTTGATGCATCCGCGGGCGGTGGCCGAATTAGCGGAGAAAGGGCAACCGCAAGTACTGCTTACCGAAACAGCTGGCTCTCTGTCTTTTAATACCTTATACCTGCCCTTGCGTGCCGTGGTGCGTCCCGGCCGCCCCGATGTGATAGTTGGGTACGTTGGTATTCCATTTTTTGACTCCGAGAAAGAGCTTGATAATAAGCTTATTGAGTTGATTTCTACCATTTTGAACATTTTCACGGTGATGTTCATTATCTTTTTGGTGCTGGCATTTGTCGCCTCCCGTATTCTGACGGCTCCCCTCAAGATCATCACCGAGAAGCTCAAGCAAACCACGCTTACGGGGCAAAATGAAATGCTGGCCTATGAGTCGTCGGATGAAATCGGGTTGTTGGTGCGGGAATACAACGCTATGCTGCTGAAGCTGGAGGAAAGTAAGCAGGAACTGGCCACCCAGGAAAAGGAAGCGGCGTGGCGCGAAATGGCCCGTCAGGTAGCTCACGAGATAAAGAATCCGCTGACGCCCATGAAGCTTTCGCTCCAGTATCTGCAGAAAGCCATTGCCGAGCGCCGCGCGAATACGGAGGAGCTGATTGGCAAAATATCCCAGACGCTCATTACGCAAATTGACGTGCTCAGCGACATTGCCACGTCGTTTTCGACCTTCACCAACCTGCCGGCCATGCGTCCGGAGCGGCTGGACGTGGTGCCTATTTTACGACGTTGCGTGAGCCTGCACAAGGGTGGAGTGGGAGAAGGCAGCATTCGGTTGAAGGTGCCCGCCGACGCCAAGAACGGTCGTTATGTAGTCTTTACGGACGAAAACCTGCTGGTACGTACCTTTAACAACTTACTTATCAACGCCCTGCAATCGGTGCCGGAGGGGCGCAAGCCGCAGATCAATGCCAGCCTGGAACTTCGTGGCACCGACCGCATCGTGATTTGCATAGCCGATAATGGCGCCGGTATTCCCGAGGATGTGCAGGCGAAAGTGTTCGTGCCCAACTTCACTACCAAGACGTCCGGGTCGGGAATTGGCCTGGCTGTTGCGCGGCGCGGAATTGAAAGCGCCGGGGGGCAAATCTGGTTTGAAACGGAGGAAAACGTGGGTACGCGGTTTTGTATTGAGCTGCCGTTGGCACCAGAATAACGGATGATGGTTGTCCCTGGCTTCTTTTATCCGCTCGCTTAGTCCTATCCTGGCATAGCGGCACGAATCTGGTGGCTTCGCACGTTGTGGAGCTGAAAAAAGCCCCCCGCTTGAAAAATACGTAGCATGAGTAGCAGCTTTACGCAAAGCCTTCCGCGTTTCAGCCTGCTGCTCACGTTTTTAATGTTGGCCCAGGTGGTAGCGGCCCAGCAAATAGGACCGCCCACCACGCGCCGCTGCCGGTGGGTGCGCCTGCTTACCAACCGCGACACCACCGATTTTTCGTTGCCCGATTCTCTGACGATTGTGCCCGCGTCGGTAACGGCTAATGGGCGCTCGGTCAGCTATAATTCAAGTACGGATCAATACCGGATTATCCGGCCGTCTAGTCGGTTTCCGGCTCCTGACCCTGGGCAGCCGGACATTGTGTTTCAGCCTACCGGGCCCGATTCCGTGCTGGTCTGTTATCGGGTGCTGCCCCTGCGGCTGGCGGCACCAACTTTCCGCCGCCCGCGTACCCTGATTGATAGCCTCAATTTTGCCCCCCGGTCTTTCGGTTACAATGATTTTGCAGTGAAAGAGCAGATTCTGGCTACGCCGGGCATCAACAAAACGGGTAGTCTGGCGCGGGGCATTTCCTTCGGCAATACGCAGAATGTATTCGTGAACTCGGCCCTAAACCTGCAACTGGAGGGCAAGCTCACCGATCAGATTAACCTTACGGCCGCCATTTCTGACCAGAACGTGCCCTTTCAGCCCGAGGGCAACACCCAGCAGCTACAGGAGTTCGACCGCCTCTATATTACCCTTACGCATCCGCGCTGGAGCCTGACGGCCGGCGACGTAGTGCTGCGAAACCGCCCCGATTATTTCCTGCGTTTCTACAAAAACGTGCAGGGCGCTGCTGTGGAGGCCAAGCTAACGCAGGGCGTTGGTAAGCGGAGCGTGACTACCGCCGCGGCCGGCGTGGCCAAGGGCAAGTTTGCTTCCATCGAATTGCCGCCCCTGGAAAACGTGCAGGGCCCATACCGCCTACGGGGCACGAATGGCGAGCAGTTTATCGTGGTTTTGGCTAATTCAGAGCGCGTGTATCTCGATGGCAGGCTAATGACGCGGGGCTTTGACTTCGATTATATAA
>NZ_FWWW01000092.1 GCF_900176135.1 Hymenobacter roseosalivarius DSM 11622
CCGGCCGCGGGCCGGGTCGTAGCGGTCGATGTGCAGCCAGATGCGCAGCAGGCCTTCCTGCAGAATATCCTGGGCCAGCGCCTCGTCGCGCACCAGGCGCCGGATGGCGTGCCGCAAGTTGGGGGCGTAGCGCTGGTAGAGCTGGCCGAGGGCGTGCTCGTCGCGGGCCAGCAGGCGCTGCACTAGCAACGCCTCGTCCGGGTCGGGGTGGGGGCAGGCCGGAGGGGTGGACGGCAGGGGGCGGGAAGACAACGTGGGAGCAGGAGGGAGTGGACTGGGAGTAGCCTGGGAGTGGACTGGCTACTGCAATTACCTGACCGAGAAGCTAGGCCGGAGCGTCCGCCTACGCCCGCCCGGCTGGTCCGTTCCGGGCTGGGGACGAAGATGGCCTAGGGGGGGGATGAATGGTGGGCCCCCGTGCGACCAGGGCCCGCCGCGCAGGAGACCATCCGGGGCGGACCGCTGCCACAACTGCGGCATCCGCGCCGCGTAGCTGCGCGAGCAGGGTAAGGGCGTGCCGTCGGGCAACGTTCACCCGTACTCGCCGGGGGTCCCGGGGGGCAGTGGCACGCGTACCAGGCGCCCTGTGGGGGCGGAAACCCTGTCGGCCACGGGCGCCGTGGGCGTCAGCACGCCCCTGAGCGGCTACAGTACCAACCTGATTTACGCCATCGACAACCAGTCCTTCCACCTGAACCCCTCGCTGCTGCTCCAGTACCAACTGGCCAACGGGTTGTTTGACAACGGCCAGGGCGGCTACAGCTTTCACTAGCACTAGGTGCCCGACGCGGCGCTGCTCGCGGCCAAGGTGGGCTACGCCGGTGCGCGCTTTTACGCTGACGCTTCGCTGACCAACCAAATTTCCACCAGTGGCATCGACATCGGTGGGCCCGGCTTCGCGCCGGCGCGCTTTCCCGAAACCCGGGTGAACACTACCAACCTGAGCGTTTCGGTGTAGGTGCCCGTGGCCGGGCCCGCAGGCGTCTCGCTGGGCGGGGGCACCCAGCTCGACGGCCGCAACGCCGGCGCCCTAAGCTGGTACAGCGCCGGGCTGGTGGTTAAAATTTAGGCCTTTTCGGAAACCCCATTACCCAGGGCCTGCCCCTACGAGGAGCGCCCTTGGGCTTTCCGGCACCGCGCGGGCCAGCAGGCATGGCGCCGCGGCGGTTCTGCGGCAGGAGGCAGGCAGTCAGCGGGTCCACCCGAAGGACTGGGGGTACCCTCACTAGCGCTCTGGCTTATTTGCTGGCTTTGCCCCGCGGTCCCGGCGCGGCTGCCGTGTAGGCTACCCGGTACACCACGCCATTCGTGTCATCTGAGACTAGCAAGGAGCCATCAGTGTGTTGGGCAATGCCACACACACTGATGGCTCCTTGTTGTTGTTCAGCAGCCAGCCCGTCACAAAGTCCTCGAATTTCTCGGGCTGCCCCTGCTCGTTAAAGTGCACGCGCACGATTTTGTAGCCGCTGGGCTCCGCGCGGTTCCAAGAACCGTGCATGGTCACAAAAGCATCATGTTGGTACTCCTTCGGAAATTGCCCCCCGGTGTTGAACACCAGGCCCATGGGGGCCGAGTGGGCGGTATACAGCAGCTTCGGTTTCTCGGTTTTGGCCGCGTACTGCTCGAACGTCAGCCCCTTCCTTTATCGCATTCAACTCCTCGCGCTGCTCTTCGTCGCCGAGCCAGTCGATGCCGTGGTCCATCCCGTAGAGCACTTTGGTCGTGGGGTGCCAGGCGAAGCCGATAGTATTACGCAGGCCCTTGGCTACCACGCGCCGCCCCGACCCGTCGGGCTTGATTTCCAGCAGGGTAGCATTTTCCTTGTTGGGCTCCTTGCAGGAGTTACACGTACTGCCAACCGAGAGGTAGAGCTTGCCATCGGGGCCAAAGTTAAGCGTGCGGTTGGGGTGCTGGCCGGCGTCGGGCAGGTCTTTGTAGAGGGTTTTTAGCTCGCCCAGGGTCCCGTCGGTCCGCACGTCGGCCGCGTACACTTCGCGTACTGCGGCGAGGTAGAGCATCCCATTTCGGAGGGCCATACCGTGCAGGTCGGGGCGCTGGGCTACCTGCTTGACGAGGTCCGCTTTGCCATCTTTGTTGGTGTCGCGCAGCAGTGTGATGGTGCCTTTGTTGCGGTTGCTCACGTACACGTCGCCGTTGGGGGCCACGACCAGCATCCGGGGCCGGCCGAGCTGGTCGGCAAACTTGGTGACAGTAAAACCTGCCGGTGCTTTCAGCTGGGCTACGCGAGCGTCCGTGGCTTCCACCTGCGTGGGCTTAAAAAGGTTGCCTTGGTAAGAGGCTGCCACGCCTTTCTGGTCATTCTGGGCTAGGACGCTGAGCGCGGTAAGCAAGGCGGCAGCCGTAAGCGTGTAGGTACGTATGAGCATCAGCGGAATGGATGAGGTGGGGTTCACTTGTACGAGAAGCAGAAGCGTGGGTTAGGGCGGCCCGTACCTGGCGCGTGAACCAGTACATAGCTGCTGACTAGGGCAGTAAGCTCCCAACTCTACCCAGCGTAACGAACACTACTTAGGTAGTCACTGCCCTGATCTGCTAGCGGGCTGTATAGGACGAGGCTAGCGTGCGTGGTACCTGCGAAAGTTGCTTGCGCCAGGCGCTGCGAAAACCCGGTGGCTCGGCCAAAATCCGCGCACCCTGCCAGGTGGCGGCAATTATCAGCCCCGCCGCCACCAAGATAATATCCTTGATATTGTACTGCGCCGCTAGCGAAGGCGCATGATAAGGTCCCGGAAAAAGTTCAGTGGGGAAAAGAACTAAGGGCGAGAAAGCTAGAGGCCGGCCCTTTCACAATCTCGATGCGCTCGACCAGGCTATTGGGAATGCCCGTCAGGCCGTACACCGTGCTCAGACTACTCACGATGGGCATCCCGTCGAGCAAGATCATCGTGTAGGGTCCTTCCAGGCCATTGATGTGAATGTCGCCGGTGTTGCAGACGTTACAGTTAAGCTGGGGCCTTACCCCGTTCACGGTTTGCAGGGCCTCGAACACGGAAGGGGTCGGGTTTTTCTTGAAATACGTCGGGTTATACACCTCCACCGGCACCGCCGATTCCAGGCGGGCAACGGGGTGCAGGGTGCCCGATACCACAACTTCCCCCAGCTCCTGGCCGCCGGTGAACGTGAGCGTGATGGTCTGGGTTTGACCGGCTACGGCCGTCAGCTCCCGCTGCGCCGGCTGGTAGCCTACGGCCGACGCCACGATCTTTACCGGCCCGGCTGGCAGCCCCGGCAAGGTGAACGTACCGGCTTCGCTGGCTGAGGTGCCCAGCGGGGTACCTGGCACCGCTACACTAGCGAAAGGCACGCCTTTACCGTCCCGGTCACGGACGGTGCCGCGCACGGTCGCCGTCTGGGCCGTAGTACTAAGGGGAAGCAGACTCAGGAACAGAAAGTAGAGGAGTTTTTTCATAGGGCAGGAGCTAGCGAGCAAGCGGATGGTGGGTCAGCCGGCGCAAGGCTACCGGGTTGTCCGATAGTTGCCCTACCGGACTTGGGTGATGCAGGCGTAGCTACCGGATAGGGGTAGCCAAAGCGAACGCGCTTATACACCCAATACTTCTCAAATGTAAATAAAATTTAGATTAGTCTAAACTTTATTTACGCACTACCTAAAAATGCCTATCGTATTCCTCCTCCCGGCGGTTGGGGCCTGCCGGCAGTTGAATGATTTTTAATAAGGCTGCGGCTAGATCGGCTAACGCCCGCTCCCCCCCGTGACACGCACGCCAATCCCGCCCTAGCGACGGAGGGAGGTAGCCTACCTGTTACTTTCAGTACCGTCACCCCTCCTTGGGCCCGCCCTTCTTGTACTGCTTGACCAATAATTCGGCTTACTTTCGCACTCCTCCACTTAAAATGAATTATATGGCTCCCGTGACGTGTATCGATGGCGCAGTAGAGAACTGGGAACGCTTTAGTGAAGGGGTGGAAAAGCTGGTCTTACGGGCCGAGGGGGGCGAATCGCGGGTGCTCTTGCGCATCGCCGCCGGCAGCGGCTACCCCGTCCATGCGCATGCCGTCCCAGATGAGGTGTTTGTGGTGGACGGGACGTACGTGGACCCGGGGGTAGAACAAGGGCGCGCGTTTGGACCCGGCTCTTTTCTGTATTATCCGGCCGGCACGGAGCACCAGGCCACCAGCCCCAGCGGCTGCACCATCCTAGTCTGGAGCACCAAGGTGCCCGTAAAAGAGGCGGGGTAGCGGGAAGGGTTCGTGTGCCGCCTGCTTTTCTATCCGCTTGCCCTTAGGCTGAATTCAGTGATGGATGCCCGCCCTGCCGATTTGGGTACGGCTTCGGCGTGCAGCGGATTCTGCCGTACTGGCTCAAGCGTAGGCTCGGCCTATTTATGGCCTTGGTTAAAAGTTTGGTCCAAAAGTCGCATTTGACGAGCATGGGCTACGCGGGCCCTTGGCGCACGTCAAACAGCTGGGCCAGCAGCGGGGACGCTGTCAGCTGCTGGTCGGGCTGGTGAAGCCCCGCGGGCTGGGGTTGCGAGTCGAGTAAGCCCAACCAATTCAGCCCTCGCTCAAACGTGCGGACCCCGTAGCAATGGGCCAATTATTCCAAGGGCGTGCGATACGCCGCGTCGGTGAAATTCGCCAGCACGAACGGAAACGCCCGCTGGTAGTGCACGGCGTAAAAGCGCACGGGATGGGACTGTTGGCCAAAGCGGGCCAGTAGGTACACTGAATACGCCCAGCCGGTCTGCCCCACCATCGGGCAGGGGTAGCCGTCGTGCGAGGCCCAGGTGAAGCGGCTGGTAAAGGTGTGCAACACGAGCGACCAGAGGGCCGGGCGTTGGGCCGGGTCGAGCAGCTGGCTGCCTTTTTTGGTCAGCAGCAAATGGCCCCGCGCCAAGCGGGCCAAGCCCGCCAGCCGGGTGGTCTGGTGCAGGGTGGTCAGGGCCAGCGAATCGATTTCTCGGCTCAGGGTGAACAGGCCCGTTTCCAGCCCTTCTTCCCGGATGAATCCGTGGGCGTAGAGTTCCCGCAGGTACTTGCGCGGCGCGAGCAGGGCGTCGTGCTGGGCAAGCCCAAGGGCGTGGTGCAGCAGTCCATGTACGACGCCGACCGCGCAACGCACTCTGCACCTGCATGCGCTGGGCGTGCCGCTCACCGCCCTCGTCGACGTGCACCTGCAGTACGGCATACCTCTCCCTGAAAAACTACCTGGCCAAACGACAGCGGCAGCCGGCCCGCAACGCTTCCACGTAACCAGCCGGGTCGGAGGTTTTACCCTATTTGTTTGACAACACCCATCTTTCTTCTACCAGCCAATGCCGTAATCTTCGCCGTGGTTGCTGGAGCCGCCCCAGAGGCTGCCGTGTTTCCAGTCAAAGTAAATGGCATTAATGGGCCCGCTGGTGCGGTCTTCAAAGCGTAAGATGTAGCCCAACTTTTTAAGTTCTTCCCGCACCGGCTCCGGCGTATTTTTGTTGAGCAAAATCTGGCCGGGTTTGGGTTTACGGTCGTCGGTTTTAGAGCCGCCCAGCGAGAGCCATAACTGGTTGGTGTTAAAGTTGGCAGCCTCCGAGGCTTGCTGTACGCTCATGCCGAACTCCACGACGTTCAGGAAAAACTGCAGCAGGTTCTGGTCTTGGGTGTCGCCGCCCTGCACGGCAAAAGAAAGAAAGGGCTTGCCGTCTTTGATGGCCATAGAGGGCGTTAAGGTGACGCGGGGCCGTTTGCCGGGGGCCACCACGTTAAACGGGTTCAGGGCGGGGTCCAGCACAAAGCTTTGCATGCGCTGACTCATGCCCACCCCGGTAGTGCCCGCAACGCAGGCCGGCAGCCAACCGCCGCTGGGCGTAATAGACACGACCCAGCCTTCTTGGTCCGCGGCTTCCATGGTGGTGGTGCCCCGCCACAGGCGCTCCTGGTACTCGGCCGGAGAAGAGTGGTTGCCCAGGTCGTGGGTGGGGGCGAAGTTGCGTTTGGTGGTATCCATTTCGTAGCCTCTGGCTTTGAGCAGTTGCCGGTACGGGTTTTTCTTGCCTTCAAACGGGTAGGGGTCGCCGGGGCCAATGCGGGGGTCGTTTTTCTGGTATTGGATAAGGCCGGCCCGCTGCTTGGCGTAGGCCTTGCTGAGTAAGCCTTTGATGGGTTCCTCCGGGGCGGCATGGGAATCGCCGTAGTAAAAGTCGCGGTCGGCAAACGAGAGGTTCATGGCCTGGTACACCGTATGAATGTACTTGGAGCTGTTATAGCCCATGGCCTTCAGGTCAAAGTTTTCCAGAATGTTGAGCCCCTGCAGCAGGACGGGTCCCTGGGTCCACTGCTGCAGTTTGTACACGTCAATGCCTTTGTAGTTGACCATCAGCGGCTCCTCTTCCAACGGTTTCCAGCGGGCCAGGTCCTGCAGGGTAATCAGGCCGCCCTGTTCTGTCGAACCGCGTACAAATTCCTGGGCAATGTCGCCGGTATAAAAGCGGTCGTAGGCGGCCATAATGGCCTGTTTCCGGCTTTTGCCTTTCTGAAGGGCCGCTTTTTCCGCGTCGACCAGCTTGGTCAGCGTTTGCAACAGGTCTTTCTGCACAAATATTTCGCCGGCCTCGGGCGCTTCCCGCGTCTGGCCGGGGTGCGTCAGAAACAGTTTTTTGCTGTACGGCCATCGTTTTAGCAGCTCTTTGTTTTTCTCCATGCTGTTGGCCGTCTGGGCTTCGATGGGGTAACCGGCGGCCATTTCCAGGGCCGGGGCCAGCACCTGCTCCAAGCTCAGGGTGCCGTAGTTGGCCAGCATGTGCATCAGTCCGCCAGGGGTACCGGGCGTGGTGGCGGCCAACGGGCCGTTTTCCGGAGGAAAATGGTACCCTTTGCTTGTAAAGAAATCAGCCGTAGCCCCGGTAGGCGCCACGCCCATGGCATTGATGGCAATTACCTTTTTGGTTTTAGGGTTATAGATAAGCGCCTGCGTTTCACCACCCCAACTCAACACATCCCACATGGTGCAGGTAGCGGCCAGCATGGCGCAGGCCGCGTCTACCGCGTTACCGCCTTTTTGAAACGTCATGGCACCGGCCGTCGCCGCCAAGGGTTTACCCGTGATCGCCATCCAGTGCTGGCCGTGCAAGGGGGGTTTTTGGGTCTGTTGGGCTCTACCGGGTAACGAAAAGGCACATAGAGCCAGAAGTGCAGATAGCTGTTTCATAAAATCAATGGTTGTGCAGGTAAATGTAATCGAAAGAGGGTAGCACAAGAGGTGGAACCGAAAGGTTCGGTAGGAAAAATTTGCGCCGGCGGGCGTCTCACACTACGGACCCTTCATGATGCCAAGATGATCATCGCGCCTGGGCTTGGGGCCGCGCCCGTGGGCCAGCAGGGGCCTACGGGCGCGGATCCGCCGGAAACAGCAGCTGAAGCGAGGAGCCCAACCCTTCGATGGAGTTGACCTCGATGCGGATGCCGGGCAGGTCGGCGATGGTGCGGGCAAGGCTCAGGCCCAGCCCGTAGCTGTCCTGGTCGGCCGCCTCGCCCTTGTCGGGGTTCTTCTTCCAAAAGGGCGGATTTACACATTAAGCCATCGGCTCACTGGTATGCTGGAGCGGGCGGCGGTGCAATGGGTCGAGCTGCGCCGGATTGGCGAAAGAGTATTTGCCGAGCCGGTTGATGCGCTCGTAGCGGCTCGGCGAGAGGCATTCAAAGTGGGCTTAGTTGACTGAGTAGCCTTAGCCTTTAGCTGCTGCAACACCTATTGCATATACACGGTGTTCCACAGCAGTACGCAGTTAGTGAGCAGCGTCAGGCACCGGGCCGCTTCGGTTTGAGCTTCCTGCTGCTTACGGCGGATGACGCCTTCGCTACCAAACCAGAGCCAGGCGCGCAGCGCGTGCAGCTCTTCGCCTTTGTTGAGTTGGGCGTGGATGCGCTGGCGCAAGGGCTGGCTTTGCAGGTAGCACGGGATGAAGCGGGTTTTGATGAACTGGCCGTCGGCCCGCAAGACGTATGTCAAGTGATTTTGCCGGGGATGCGCCTGCAGCTTGCTAATGAACAGCGAGGACGTCACCCGGCCGGATTGGATGGAGCCGGCCAACCGCAGCAGTTCGTCCAGTGCCGATGGATGTAGTTGGGATTGAGCATGCCGGTAAACTTGAGCTTGGGATAAACCCAGTCCTGGCCCCGCATTTTATAGAGCTTCTAGTCGGAGAGGTCGCGCATGCGGGTACAAAAAACAGGCCCAGCAAATCAAACAACACGAAAGCGATATCCCCTTAGCCCGCCGTATCGGTGGTGTGCTCAGCAATGGTTAAGTCAGTTTCGTTGTCGGCGATTTCATCGAGCACCACGGTCGCATCGCGCAACATGGACGCACGACTTTACTGCCGTACTGCGCATACTGGCCTTGGTTAAAAGTTTGGTCCAAAAGTTAATCGGCGGCTTTGCCAGCCGTCGGTTTGCGGTGCGCGTGGATGACCACGTAACGGTGGTCCGGGCCTTTGGGCTGGAGCCCCAGCTCGACGTGGCCTCCACCAACGCCAACATTCCCTTTGCCAACGGCATTCCGGCCGTCACCATCAGCCGGGGTGGCACGGGCGGGGGCGCCCACTCGCTGGATGAATGGTGGCTCAACGAAAACGAGCACCTGGCCATTCAGCAGGCCCTGCTGCTGGTGCTGGCCGAGGCCGGGCTGGCGCCTTAGCTTGGGCGAGTTGAACTGCTGCCCGCAGGGCCCGATACCCCCAATACTCGGGTCGGTGCAGCCGGGCGGTCAACGCTACCAGCTCCGTGAGCTCGGCCTCATTATTTCTCACTAAATCGGTAAGGTGCATGAGGGTGCGCAGGCGGGCCGTGTCGGTGTGCTGCCTGGTCATCACCGCTTGCAGCGAGTCGGGAAGGGCATCCCAATAGCGGTAGCTCGCCGACGACTGGGCCGCGGCCCCGCCCGCCAAGCCCCACAGGACCATGTGCACCCCTACCGCCCGCAGCCGGCCCTGCCCACCCGGCGCCCACCGAGCCCAGACAGTAGAAAAAACAGTATAAAAGCGGCGCAGCAGCGGGTGCGCAGACCTAGAAGAGAGTTTTATTCCGGAATTACGGCATTGCCAGCAAATATTGAGCAACCAATCAAAAATTTTTAGGAGGCCAACGTCCAGACAAGCTAAGCCCGCCAAATTATCTGCGGTGCCACTTAGCCCCGGCGTTCACCTAAACGGTCAATTGAACCTCAAACGCACCACCTCACCATTTCGCACCTCACCGCTTGCCAGCACGGCAAGAGCTACGCAACCTGCTTGAGCCAAGCTACCGCCTGTTCTTCGGTTTCGAAGCGGCGGAAGTGCATGGTCAAGGTGTTGGCTTGGTGCACCACCTGGCCCATGGCGAGACGGGCAAAGACATTTTCGGCCATGACGACGGCGCCGTATAAGCCCCCGGGTGCTGCGCCGAGGTATTGCGCCAATGGCCCACTATCCAATCGACTTCCTCCAAGGTAAAGGGCGCAAGCAGTCTTTGGTCGGCGAGGAAGCGGTGCCAGCGCTTGAATTCTAACAGGGTGCGCACGTGGGTGAGCAACGCCTGCAGCTCGGAAATCTTGCGCTTGCCAGGCTTGAACCGAAAATCGGCGTAGCCATCGGGGTGCTCGTAGAGGCTGCCAACGGCGTTTTCGAAGTAGAGCCTAGGCGAAGCTGCGGGCATGGAAAATAAGAAAAAAAGGTGCCCTGGGCAAAGACGAGTGAGGAGTTGCCGGGCCTAATATAGGGCGTTTCTGCCCTTTGCAAGGCTTTATTCGCAAACCCTGCGCACAGGAAGGAGTGTTCTTGCGTTGCGGGGCTGGTACTCGTCGGGGTCGGCGGCGATGAAGGCGTTCAGCGCCAGGGCGGCCGCATCGAGGTGACCAGCGTGGCGGGCCACGGCACCACCTTTCTGCTGTACCTGTGAGGTGCGAGGGCGGCTGGTCCTACTCCTAGACGGAAGACACAGCGGCCGCCCGCCCGTCCTGTTTACGGCACAAGTACAGGCAAGCAGCACCGCACCGAGAGCGGCTACAGGGACCAACTGCGTTCACGAAAACGGTAGCAAGAAGAAGCGGCTTTATCTACTTTAGGTTTAATAGCTTTCTGCCCATGTAGGTTGTCGCAATCCCACCACCCAAAACGGCAACCGGGAGCAGGGCCAAGTACCCCACGACCGCAGCGGTGGACTGAAGCATGCCGCTTTCGTCCGCAACGATTCTCGTATAAACGACCGAAAGCACCATTACGTAACAGCAGGAGCCTGCGACGAACAGGTCCATATTTGGAAGGGTGGCCTTCCACCTCGGGTGCAAAGCAAATACCACGGCACCGGCCAACGCGCTGACCATTAGCCCCGCGATAAAACCAATGAGGGGCAGCAGCATGTTGCTTTTAATGATTCAGGTGGGCAATGACAGCGAAGTTGTGGCCCAATAGCTGAAGGGTTGTGCGCATGTGGTAGTGGCCCCACGGCCCGTTAAAGCGACGATGGGGTGGCCACCCGGCGCAAACCAACGCTAGGCGTAACGAGAAGCCGTTCATCCATGCCGCTGTTCACGAAAACGGTCCGAAAAGCAAATAGAGGGACTTTCCAGAAGCGCCCGGCACGGGAAACAGTTCTGTTTGCTAATCCCATGGACGCATCTGATTTAGCATATACGCAATTCATCCAACAAGAAGCGCGGCCGAAAAGCAGGCGTGTCTAATCACCGCAAGTGGCCTATTTCGCTCCGGTGGTGAAATCGATCAGGAAAGGCTGCAAAGACCGGCCATCCCAACTCCGGAACCCTTCGCCCACCAGCAGCTGGTACTGCCGGTTCGGTTGTAGCTCCACTTGAAAAGCCGCGGAAGTGCAATCCTCCGAAAAGCCGACGAACTTCTTAACGCGCATCAGATGGGCCGCCCCCAATGGCCCCAGCTCGAAGTTGTGGTACTGCGGGTCCATCGGGCTAGAAAAGGTCAGGGTAACGGTCGACAGCCCTGGCGTGGCGAACTGCGCCGCGTTTTCCGCGCGGGCAACCCGCAGGACGCGGGGCCGCCTTGCCTGAAAATCGTTTTTGAGTTGAGCGGTCGACCGCGGGAAGTACCCGGCTTGGTCCACCCAGGCGCACAACGCCGCCTCGTTGTTGTAGTCCAGCTCGATCATGGTTTTGATCGCCCGTTTTTTGTCGGCCGCCCTCCGGTAATACCCTTCGCAAAGGGCGTAGCCGACGTAGTAGCCCAGGTCGCGGACATCGAATTCGTTTTTCTCGTTGCTGTACAGCCAAAACTCGGTGAACGGGTTAAAGAGGTGGGCCGCAAACCGCTGTTGAATGCCGGCGGCGTGTGCGGGGCCGTAAGCAATGGCCGGCAAGGTTGACCGTTGGCCCGTGGCGGTGACTGCCAAAAACTCGGCCATGCCCTCTAGTACACTCTGCGCTAATAAGGCATTGCCGAGGGTGGTTTTTTGCTGGGTATGGATGTACTCGTGGATAACGGTGAACAGAACTACATCGTCCGTTTTGGTTTTAAAACTTTCCTTCAAATGCGCGAGTTCAGGGCCAAATTCAGCGGTTGTCGTGGTGTGATTGGCCAGAGCGAGTTCGCTGCCCATCAGTACCATGTCGCCCATGCTGGTGCCGCCGGTACGTAGCGCCCCAACCGTAAAATAGGTCGTGGCCGGCTTCAAATCGGGATAGAGCTGCTGTAACTTCTTAACTTTTGCGTCGGCTTTTCGCGCTAAGGTTGCGGCCCGGCGGGTGTTTTTCCGAACCGACTGCCAGAACAGCGGATAATGGATGATGGCCTGAATGTAAGATCGGGCCGTGTAATTCCAGGCCTGCATGAGGGATTTTAAGCCCGGGGAGCCTCGTTGAATAAAGAGGGTGTTAAGGTAAGTATACTGCTGCGCGCTGTCTTTGGTCGTGACAATCTTGTCATAGGCGTGCCAGAAGTTGTCAACGTCGTACGTAACGAATCGCTCCTTGCCCTGGCCCATTGTTTTGGCAGACACGAGTAAGAGAACGAAGACGAATCTGATAGTTTTCATAACTGGCTTTTGTCGTGATCGGGCTGGCAAATAAAGAAAGGCGATGGCCGTTCAGCAGAGCCGAAGCAGCACCGCACGAGTTGGCTGCTTGTTTAGCAAAACTGTAGCAATGATATTTCCACCTCTTTGGTTGAACCAGGGTTTGTTGTAGCAGTCAGCGTCCCCTTTGAGCCGGTTATCTACGAACCGAGCGAGAAAAGCTAACAAACGTGCTAATTCGCTAGCCTACGCCATTTCTGAGTGGCTCGCAGGGTTCTGCCACAGCCACGACCCCTCGACTGAACCCGATATGTTTTGGATGCGTAACTATCCTGAGGGCCAACAGGCAAGCTTGCGGTCCGCGGTAAATACGATACCTTCATCAGTCGCCGGTGCCTCCTACAGGGGGCAACTGGTGCGCCGAAGCAGGGTGGGGCACCTGCCGCTTGCTTGCTCCCCCTAGCCGCGATGACGCACTTCCTTCCCCGCCCAACCGCAGTCGCCTGGGCCCTGCTGACCTGGTTCGCAGCCCCGGCCCAAACGCTCCAGGTGACCTGGCTGGGCACTGGGGCGCCCATTCCCCGCTTCGACCGTTTCGGGCCGAGCGTCTTAGCGCAGGCGGGGCCGGCCACCCTGCTCTTTGGTTGCGGGCGGGGCGCCGCCCACGTAACGGTTACGCATGTGCACTAGCTAGGCGCACGTTTAATCACCCAAGCAAGCCATGATTTATCAATACATTGCACCAAGCCCAGCCTTACGGGAATTTGTGAGGGATTATTTGGTTGCTCATTTTGTATTCGATAAAAAGCAGGACATTCCTGTCAAGTCTTATTCCCCCAAGCCGGAGCAGACGATCACCTTTCTGCCAAAAGGCAACTTGACGGTCAGCAATACACTGACTGGTGAAACACGCGTTGCGCCAGTCATTTCCACCTGCGGAAAACAGACGTCGAGATATAACTTTTATCTGAGCTCGGAATACCTGATGTTGCGGGTACACTTTCACCCGGGCGCTCTTTTTCGGTTGCTGCGGGTTCCTCTTTCTGAGTTTACTGATTGCTGGTTTGACGCCGCTTCTGTGATTGGCAACGAAACAAAGGAAGTCAATGAACGGCTTGCCCATTGCCTCGGCTATGCGCAAATGATTGCTGTTGTGGAGGATTTCCTGCTCAACCAGATTAAAAAAGTAAAGGCAGACACGCACCCTCTTGATAAGGTTGCCTCCTGCCTTTTTGCAAATCCATCCCGGTTTTCTTTGAATTGGCTGGCGAAGCAATCCTGTTTGTGTCCACGGCAGTTTGATCGCAAGTTCACTGAAAGAATGGGGGCTGGACCGAAGCTGTACAGCCGTGTTGTGCGTTTTTAGAAAGCCTACTAATACAAAGAAACCCATCCTCAGGACGATTGGCTGACCGTTGCATTACTGTTTGGTTACGCTGATTATCAGCATATGGTGAAAGATTTCAAGCAGTTTGCACAGGTTACTCCTACCCTGTGGATTAATCAGGATAACTAATCCCCGGGGAGAATTTTGCAGCTCGAATAAAAGTGGTCTGTTTCCAGCTCGTTCACGGATTTTGGAACGCAGCGGCATTGCTGTTGCAACCGCCCGAGCCCGCCACCGCTTTATCCCGTATTCCTGTCCTTTCTTTTCCCTTCGTGTTTAGCTCCCGGGGAGAAGAGGCCCCACCACCTTCATGCCGTGGTGGTCCACCTTTGCCCATTTTGGCGTGTTCGAAAACGAAAAGAGACCCATCTGTGTCCTTACCGGATACCTTGATTTGAAGCGGGATAGCGCCCCAGATCATTAGCTCCTGCTGAAAGCGGTTTTTCCCGTTGGGCACATACACCACCTTCTCGGCCCTTGCTCCGTTATGCGATGCCGACACGGGCGCCGCTGAATGGGGAAAGATTCCGTTTGCGCATCCGGCCAATCCACCGGTTGCTGCTACTGCCGCGCTACAGCCGGCAAGTTTTACAAATTGTTTCCGGTTCATGGCGTTCACTTTTGGTTTGTTGTAGCCTGTGGCAGCTACCATGACAAACCTACTTTTTTGTTTGCAGAGGTTAGTGGTATAAAAAAGACATTTTACCGCAGTTTGAAATGCGCAGTACTGCTTTCCTCACGCTTGCCCTTATGGGGTGCTCTACTTGGCTGATGGGGTGCTCCACCACGACGAACAACCCCCAGGGCAACTTTGGGCAACCCCCGCAACTGCATCTTACACACCCGCTCAACGTTCCGTCCAGCCAGGCCTTGCTGCACCAATTCGCGGCCGCTCATGCCCGGGCGGACAGCCTGGTGCGGTTGGCGATACCCGACACGAGTGCCTGGAAATCTTTACCGACCAGCTATGGGTTTTCGTAGCCGTACTGGGTGGCCAGCGCCACGGACACCTTGCCCGGCCCGGCGTTGCAATACGAGTTTTATTACGGGTTATTGCACCAGGGGGACACCATTGAGTCCGCAGTGGTCAGCTTTGGCCCCGACCGACAGGTCTACCCGAGCAAACTAGCAGAATTAGTTGCTTACAGCGGTTTATTACGGGAGACTTGGAAATAGGCCTGAAGCAAGCGGTCGGCATTGCGCTGGGCTCCGGCGTGAAGCAGCCAGGCGCAGCGGTGGGCTTCAATGCGAGCGGCTTTATGCCCGACACCTTGACCAGCATGCAACAGGTGAGCACTTGTTGAAAAGCCATTACCGCCAATCCAAAGACCTGCTACTGGTTGGTCGAAAATGACTGCAACGGATGTGTTAGGCTTAAAGTCAACGCCTCCAACGGCAAGATGTTCGGCCAAGGCAAAGTCGTATTTGTGTACTGATGCCCTTGAGGTGGTTTGAGTTCAGCAAAACGGTCCCAAGCGCGCTTACTTACCGGGGTCTGGGCCAGAGGCCGTGATCTCTTCGAGAGGAATGCCGTACGCCTCGGCGGCTTCGTCCGGGGTGAGCAGGCCCAGGGCCACACTGGAACGAGCCGTGGCCACCCGGTGGCGCCGTTCGGTTTCTTCGTCCACCGTAAACTCGCCATGCATGGCCTCGGTCAATTCGTCTGGGATAAGCCCGCGCTT
Source organism: Hymenobacter roseosalivarius DSM 11622 (assembly GCF_900176135.1). Classification (GTDB taxonomy): domain Bacteria; phylum Bacteroidota; class Bacteroidia; order Cytophagales; family Hymenobacteraceae; genus Hymenobacter; species Hymenobacter roseosalivarius. The sequence goes on from NZ_FWWW01000092.1 coordinate 15,046, forward strand.
CCGCTGTTTCATCCCCCGAAGGTACGAGGTGCTACCCTGGCTCAGCGAAATGATCCAAATAGCCAAACGGGCGTTCAGGAAAACGGTGATTTAAGCAGCCACCTTCTTTCGGATAGGGTCCGATAAGGGCCCGCTATCGCACCCTACCAGCAGCCAGACGGGTATTTTCTACGCAATATGGAATTTAATTCTGGATTGCGTATGTTTGCCGCATGGCCATGATTGTCCTTGAGGAGAAGACCATCACGAGCTACGGCCGCAAGAACGCCCAGGCGCGGGAAGCCTTAAAGGTGTGGTTTGCCCAAGTGCAGCTCTGTACCTGGTCGAGCCACAACGAGCTGCTGGCCGACTTCGCCACGGCGGACTACATCGGCCAGGGACGCTACGTGTTCGACAGCAAGGGCCACCACTACCGGCTGGTGGCCCAAGTGTTGTTTTCGCTGCGCACCGTCGATATCCGGCGCATCATGACCCACGCCGATTACAGCAAGCTGAACAAAAAGCAGTTACAAGACCTCTGAGGTCCCTTTTTCCTGTTGCCTCTAACCCCGACCCCGCGATGACCCTGACCACCGAAGCCGAGCACAAAGCCGCCGTGAAGGAATTCCGGACGCTGGCCACCGACGAAGAAGCCAACCACGCCCGCCTGCTGGTGCTGCGCGACGCCATCCACGCCTTTGAGGAGGCGAACGGCCACAACCCCGGGCCCCCGACCACCGTGGCCGGCCGGCTGCAGGTGGAGATGTTCCGACGCCGCTTGAAGCAAAAGCAGCTCGCGCAGCTGCTGGAGGTGGGCGAGTCGCGCCTGAGCGAGGTGCTGCGTGGCCGGCGCCCGGCCAACGGCGACTTCTTGCGCCGCATGTATAAAAAGCTAGGCATCCCGGCCGAAGAAGTCTTGGAACTAACGGATTAGCATCCTCATTGCGCGGCAAAATAAGGGGTGGGGTGGTCTACTAGAAACGGACAGGTGACCGCTTTTTTTTCGAAGAAGTTTAAAGAGGTAGGTTCGGAAAGAGGCACCTGTGGGGCTCCCGTTAGGTCCTCCAACTGTCCGCTTCCGCGCGTCCACCTCACTTCGGGTCGATGATGAAGGCATCGTCCACCTGCCGGGTAGGCTGATCGCCTAAGGCGTGCAAGTGCCGGTTGAGTCTTTGCAAATCCGCCACGTGCAGCGGCAGCGGGTGCTCGTCGGGCTGAAAGGTGGTGCCGGTGGGATAGTCGACGCCGGGCGTACGGCTCATCTCAATGTGGTTGCCCACGACATAGGCCACTTTGTGGTGGGCGGCAAAGGTCACCAGCCGCTGGATGCTGGCCCGAAAAGCCGGCCAGTCCTGCACGTACAGCCGGCCCGGGTACACGGTGTCACCGGTAAAAAGCAGGCGCGTGGCCGCGTCGTACACGGCAATGGAAGCGGCCTGATGGCCTGGAATGGGAATTATCTCCAGGGGCCGGCGACCCAACTCAAAAATCGCAGATTGCACGGGCCACGCTTCTAGCCCGAAAAAGTGCTGCACGTCGGGGGCCTCCAGGCCCACCAGGTGCACGTTTGGCCGGCCCCGAAACTGCTCATCGGCGGCCCGGTGATCGCCGTGGTTGTGGGTGTGCGCCACGACCAACTCCAGCTTGCGGCCGTGGGCTGCTTCCCAGCCCTGGAGCAGGTGCCGAACCGTGCGGTACAGCGGAAAGGTGCTGGAATCAGGGGTGGCCCCCGTGTCCAGCAGCAACGCTTTTTGCTCGCCCACCAGCAGAAACAGGAAGGGCGCCTCGTAGTTCAGGCATTTGTTTTGCCGCAAGATCCAGGTTCGATCATTGTAGCGGATAACCTGAATCGCGGGGTCGGCGTTGCCGGCGCAGGTGGCCGCGCCGTGCAGCCACGCCACGCGCTCCAACTCGACGGCTGGCCGATTTCTGGTGGTCGTGCAGGCCCCGAGCGCGAGCACCAAAAAAGTTAGTCTGGGAAGTGATTTGCTGGGATTACGGTGGTTGCTTGCCATAAATTTGACGGCCTTTGTTTGGAACCACTGGGTGCAAAGGCCCAGGGGCGGGGCAAGGGTGAAGTTAACGGGATTTTTCTGAGGTGGTCGGGTGCAAACGGACACCGAGCGAAGGCAGGGTAAAAAGATACGGGCGTTCGACTTCGAGCGGGGTGCAGTAGCCTAGGGCGGAATGCAGCCGTTGCGTCTTGTAGCGCTGGTCCAGGTACTCGGCCACTGCCAACGCCAGCCACTGCTGCAGTTGCGTTGCTTCCTGGCAGCGGCAGAGGAAGTGCTCAGCGCACTCCCGGCGGGCGGTCGCCATGGCGGGGTGCTGCAAAATGCAGCGCAGCTCCGCGCGCAGGGCATCTAGTTCAATGCGGGTCGCAAGCGAACGAACAGGAAGGCAGCGGGAGGGGGGCAGGATCGCTCAACAAGCCGGAATCTCCGGGCGAAAGGATAGGTTTTATAAGCTAAGGTTCAGTTCTTGGGGTGCGCCTGGCTGCGGCAGGCGCCGGTGGGGGTTGCGGCTGGTGCGCAGCCCGCCGTCCCGCAGGGGCTCGAGCCAGTCTCGATAGGCCGTCGTCAATCGGTCGGCCACGATGGCCAGCCGCGGGGGGTCGCCCGGGCGTTGCACCCAGAGGTGCGCACTGCCGCAGCCGACCTCGTAGCCGGCGCTCAGCAGCCTCTTTACCGCCCCCGCCAGCCCGCGCAAATCAGCTGGGTGGGTGTGGGCCAGCACGTGCCGGCGGACGGCCTCGAGCCCGCGTTTTTCGGCCGCGTTGGCGGGCTTCTGCTCCATGGCCAGGTAGGCCTGCTGCTGCGCCACCCCGACGCCACGTACCTGATGCGGGTGAGCGGGGAGAGCATGAAAAACGCGGAGATTCACGAAGGCGACCTGCTGGCCGTCGACAAGCAGTTGGAGGCTGACCACAACCACATCGTGGTGGCCGTGGTCGAAGGTGAGTGCACGGTCAAGCGCCTGGTCTGCGAGCACGGCACCTGGTGGCTCAAGCCCGAAAACCCCGATTATAAGCCCTGGGAAATCCACGACGCCGGCGCGGTGCGCATCTGGGGCGTGGTCACCCACGTGCTCCATGAGCTGATTCCCGACAAGCTTGCAGCCCTGCTGCGCACCCGCGACTAGCTTATATACGCCCTGGTCGACTGCAACAACTTCTACGTGTCCTGCGAGCGGGTTTTCCAGCCCCGGCTCGAAGGCCGGCCCGTCGTTATTTTGAGCAACAATGACGGCTGCCTGATATCCCGCAGTGCTGAGGCCAAGGCCCTGGGCCTGCAGATGGGCTACCCGTACTTTCAGGTGAAGCTCCTGCTGGAACAGCATAAGGTGGCCGTTTTCTCCAGCAACTACGCCCTGTACGGCGACATGTCGCGGCGCGTGATGTGGTATCTGAGCCAGGTAGCGCCGGCGGTGGAAATCTACTCCGTCGACGAGGCTTTCCTGGACCTGCACGGCCTGGAGCGCTTCCTGGTCGATAGCCTCGACACGTTTGCCCGCACCGTGCGCGCCAACGTGCTGGCCCGCACCGGCATTCCCACCTGCGTGGGCGTGGCCCCGACCAAAACCCTGGCCAAGCTGGCTAACCGCCTGGCCAAGAAAAGCCCGGAGATGGGCGGCGTGTGCTACCTCGACACCGAGGAGTGCCGCCGCTGGGCCCTGGAGCAGGTGGCGGTGGAAGACGTCTGGGGCATCGGGCGGCAATATGTCCAGAAGCTCTACGCCGCCGGCATCACCACCGCGGCGGGCCTGGCCGCTTGTTCGGAAGCCTTCGCCCGCAAGCACCTGGGCAGGGTAGTCGGCGCCCGCTTGGTACGCGAGCTGCAGGGTTTCCCCTGTCAGGGCCTGGCCCCCAGCGAGGACGGGACGCTGTCGCGGCGCAGCTTGTGCTGCTCCCGCACCTTTGGCAAGCCCCTGACCGAGTTCCCGGACATCGTAGGGGCGGTGAGTGCCTTCACTTCGCGGGTAGCCGAGAAGCTGCGCCGGCAGGGCGACGCGGCCCACCTGATGACGGTCTTTCTGAGCAAGAGCCGCTACGGCCTGGAGCCCCCGCCGTATTCCTGTTCGGCCGTGCTCACGCTGCCAGTCGCTACCAATAACACCATGGAGCTGGTTCGGTTTGCCCGCGCCGCCCTCAAGCGCCTGTGGCAACCAGGCCACCGCTACACCAAAGCGGGGGTGATATTCGACGGGCTGGAGCCGGCCGGTCAGACCCAGCTTACCCTGTTCGAGGCCGGCCCCGTGTCGGAGAAACGGAATAAGCTAATGGCCGAGCTGGATGCCTTGAACCATCGGTTTGGAAAAGGCACGGTTAAATTGGCGTCCCTTATACTGCCGTCGGGTCAGCTGCAGGCACCCTGGGAAGGCCAGGCACAGTGGCGCACTCCGCAGTACACTACCCGATTGGAAGATTTGCTGATGGTTGGCTGAGTTGCTCTCGGCAGCGCTCCTACTAGCAGCACCCGCAGGCCCCTTTGCGCTGCTCCTGAATGGGCGGGCAGGGTACGCTGCCATAGGAGCAGTACACGCAGCAGTCGCCGGCCAGCGGCTTGAGCACAGTGTGGCAACTGGGGCACTCGTAGAAGTACTGGCAAGCATCCGTCGGCATCTGCTCCGCGTGCTGGGTGTGACACACGGGGCAGGTGAGGACCGAAGTCAGGACAGGGATATTTACTGGAGAAGGGTTCATCACAACGAGTTAGTGGGCGTTCAAAACCTGGTAGCCCGTTTTAGCAATGGCCTGTTCCACCTGCTGCGATGAGGCCCGGGAAGCATCGTAGCTGACCTGGGCTGTGCCCTGGGCATAGGAGACCTCCACCTGGGCGATACCCGGCACCTGCTGCACCTCGCGCACCACGTGCTGCTCACAGGCCTCGCAGGTCATGCCGCCGATGCGGTACATGCGGGTCTGCCACACCGGGGCCGTGGGGCGGGCAGAAGCGGAAGATATGCCCGGCTGAGCAAATGGCGGTGTGGAAGGATAGAGCAGAGTGTCGTAGTATGGCAAAGCCAGCAGCAGCGCGGCCAGCCCGGTTACGGCTCCCAGAAAACCCGTGGTCTGCAACAGCGGCTTCTTCTTTGGCACCGCGCAGCAGTCGGCGGTGGGGCTAGGCCGCAGCTGGCGGTACCAGGCGAACCCGAGCACGGCCACCGTCAGGGCTACCAGGTAGGGCCGGAAGGGCGCCAGCCAGGAAAAAGCGCTGGCAGCCCCACCCAGGCCGCCAACCAAGGCCAGTAGCGGCGTGATGCAGCACAGCGAGGCCGCCAGAGCGGCCAGCAGGCCGGCGCCAAACCAGGACTTGGAACCAGAGGAAGGAGTACTGTTCATTGGATGGGAGTGGTCAGGGTGGGCAGTAACCGGCTCAGCAAGGGCTGCAGCACTGCCATTTGGTCGGCGTGGAGGCGGTAAAACACGGTCTGCCCAACTTTCCGGGCTTGCACCACGCCACCATCTTTGAGCTTGCGCAGGTGCTGCGACACGGCGGAAATGTTCATGCCCAGCACATCGGCTAGGTCGCACACGCAGAGCTGCTCCTGGGCCAGCAAAAGCAAGATGCGCAGGCGCACTTCGTTCCCCGCCAAGCTCAGCACCGCCGCCATTTGGTCCAGTTTTGGTTGGGCAGTAGCCAAGTGTTGCTGGCTGCGCTGCAGTTGAGCCGCGTCGGCATACACCCGGATGCAAGTAGGGTCAGTCATAATAATTGTTTCCGCAAAGTTAGCACTTGCTTAAATAAGCAAGTGCTAAAATATCACTCACACACTCAAATTTCCTTAGGCATCCGCGGGCCAGCTGGTGCACCTCCACCTGGCGCCCATTTAGTAACCGGCCAGGATAGTAGCCGTCTTAAAGCGTATTTCCACATTGCGGGAGCAGTAAGAAGCCGGCAGACGGCTCAGGTCCGGAACCAGGGCTACCTTCTGCGCAAGGACGTGGCGGCCAGTACCCGCGAAATCCTAACCACGCTAACCCAATTGGCTGTTTGCATGAGCTCCATCGAGCAATAGCAATTGCTGGCCTTGCTCCTACGCCCGGCCTGGTCGGCATCCGAAAGTAGTTGAACATAAAAGAGCCGCCCTAACCAAATAGGGGCGGCTCTTACATAGGTGGCAACGGCCCCTTTACCGCTCTACTTCTGCGCTACGAGCGGGTCCTTCGAATTGCTGCTGGCCACGGGTCAAGTCGTGGCGCTCAGCCCGGTGGCTGTCGTTTTCCACCACTTGGCTGCCCGGCTGCGCGGCCACCGCATTGAGGGCTAGGCTCACCTGGGTCAGCTCCGGCTGGTCCGTGCGGTACGAAACTTTGACTTCCGAATGGCGGATGCCCTGCTCGTCGGTAGTGCTCTGCAGCTCGCCGGCCTTGGCACCGCTGGCCACCAGCGCTTCTTTCACGGCTTCGGCCTGCCCACGGGTGCCTTCCTCAGGGGCTACCTCGTCCACACGGATGAGTACCTGCCGCTCCACGCCGGAAATGTCGGCGGGCCACGAAGCCGTGGTGGCTGTTGCAGAACCCACTGGCTGTTTGAGGAGGTAACGCGTAGAGTGGTGCATGCAGGGTAAGAAGCAGTTCACCGAGTAAGAAGTCACCCACTTTCGGCTCTCCGAGCGGGTACCACCACACAATTTTTATCGCCGCTTGGCGGAGCTCGTCGACTGGCGCTTTCTCTACGAAGAGACCAAAGCGCTCTACAGCCACACGGGGCAGCCCTCTCTCGACCCCCGTGGTGTTCTTTAAGCTCCTACTGGTGGGGCGGCTGGAGAACTTGGTCAGTGACCGGCGCCTCGTCGAGCACTGTGCCTTGCGGCTAGACATTCTCTACTTCCTGGGCTACGAGGTGGATGAAGAATTGCCCTGGCACTCGACCCTGAGTCGTACCCGGCAGCTGTATCCGGCCGCCGTCTTCGAGCACCTATTCGACCACGTCTTTGCCCAATGCGTGGCCCAGGGTTTGGTGGCCGGCGACACGCAAGCCGTGGACTCGGCCCCGGTCAAAGCCAATGCATCCCTGCACCGCCTCTGCGAAAAACAGCCTCTAAAGGCGTTGGTACCACGCATGCAGCTAGCGGGGGAGCCGGATCGGGAGACCACGTCCCAGCCCACAGCAGCCCTGTTGTCTACGCCTGCACACGTGTTGCGCCGGGTAGCGAACCGGCAAGCCCAGCACCAGTTGGGGCACCTGGGCGCCCGGCGCCCCAAAGCGCGCTTAGTGAGCAACAAAACGCATTACAGTCCGGCCGATCCCGAGGCCCGCATTTCTATCAAGCCCGGTAAAGCCCGCGCCCTGAATTACCTCTGTAGCTTAGCGGTGGACACGGCCCACGGCGTTATCAGCCACGTGCAAGCGGACTTAGCCGATAGTCGCGACAGTGTCCACTTACCTGGCCTGGTCACGCAACTCCATCAGCGCTTGCTCGCCCAGGGCTTGCCCCTGCAGGATCTAGTGGCCGACACCAATTACTCCAACGGGGTGAACTACGCGCTGCTCGAACAAGGGGGCATCACGCCCTGGATTCCGGTATTCGGGCAGTATAAGCCTAAGATTGAAGGCTTTGCCTAGGACGCCCAAGCGGATTGCTTTACTTGTCCGGCGGGCAAAGAGTTGCCTTTCAAAAGCTATGACAAGAATCTGGACGGTGGGCTCTTAAAGGTTTATCGCGCTGCTAACCGCGATTGTCGGCTCTGTGCCCGCAAACCGTCCTGTGCGCCGAAGAGCCAGAAGCGGCAGATCACGCACACGGCCTATGATCCCTGCTACCGCCGGGCTTTACATCGTCAGCAGAGCCAGCAGGGGCAACGCATGCAGCTCCTGCGCCAGAGCACCGTGGAACCCGTGTTTGGAAGTTTGCTCCAACACTAGGGGCTGCGGCGAGTGAATACGCGTAGCCGTGCCAGTGCGCATAAAACGATGCTGCTCGCCGCCATCGTCTACAATCTGAAAAAGCTACTGAAGCATCAGCCTAAACAGCTCCTAGGCCTAGCGGTAGCCCTGCTCAAGCCATCGTCACCGCTTCCAATCTGCCTTTTCCAGCGGTGGACAAGGGGCGCCCGGCTGACAAGCGGGCCCAGTAGTCACTGATGCAACTAGCAGCCGAGAGTTCTGCAACAGCCACTAGGCAAGCCAGCCCGATAGTCTTGTCCGTCTATGTAAAAGGACCGTGGCTGTTGCAGAACCCTGCAGGGCAGCTCCCCAAGGGTGATGACCACCGCAGGGACTTCAAAAAAGCCGCTATATCGCCGATTGGCTTGTCATACTTGGTCCAGAAAGACCATTAGGATGAGTTCTGCAACAGCCATGACCGTTTTCTTAGACACTGTGGTACCGAAAACCCACCCATTAACGGCCTCGGTTAAAAGGTGGATCCACCAGTTAAACGGGCCGGGCCCCGGGCCCCTGCACGAAGAGGAAGAGTCCACCCGGTCGCCCGCCCTAGCTCGGTGCCGCCGCTGGTCGTACGATTCGGCCTACGCCACCTGCTGGTTGGTAACGTCCAGGGCACGGGCCACCGCGCTCCCGGGGCGGAACACGGGGGAATCGGGGCCGGCACCGCCACCACTACGGTTGGGGCAAACCTTCCGGGAGCGCACTTACCTTGTGGACCAACCTTTTAACTAAGGCCAACGTCGCCGCCGACTAGAGCGGGTTGAGGATGGTCTAAGGACTTAGCGGGGCCGTTCTAGCAAGACAATCGGTCCCTCTTGATAGGTGGTACGGGCAAATTCCTGGAAACCAAACTTACCCGCCAGGCGCAGGGAGGCCACGTTGTCGGGGTCGATGAGGCAGGTGATGCGCTCAGCGCGCAGGTGCGCATCGGCCCAGTCCAGCGCGGCTTGCAGCGCCTGGCTGGCATAGCCGCGCCCGTGCACGCGGGGTGTCAGCACCCAGCCCGCCTCGGGGGTACCGCTAAGGGAGGGGGTCAGGTCGCGCTGGAAGTCAAAGAAACCCACGGAACCGAGGTAATGGCCAGTAGCCTTTTCTTCGATGGCCCACGAGCCATAGCCCAGCATGGCCCAGTGGCCGAGTTGGCTCAATAAACGGCGCCAGACGTCTTCGTGGGAGAAGGACTTGTTGCCTAGAAAGCGGTAGAAGACGGGGTCCGTGTGCATGGCCGCGGCCGCGAGCAGGTCGCTCGGGTGGGGGCCGCGCAGTAGTAGATCGGGCGTTTCGAGCAGGGGTACGAGGGGAGTCGGGGTGGCTAGCTGTATAGTCCCAGCGTGAGGTGGGTCGGGTCTTGATTGAAGTTAACAGGATTTTTCTGCCACTGGGCACACACGAATTCGTGCGGTGTTAGCCCGCGCAAGGTTTTCAGACGCTTGGCGTGGTTGTAGGCCAGTAGAAAGGCTTGTAGGTGCTCGTTGAGTTCGGCGGTGGTCTGGTAATGGTAGCGTTGCACGGTAGCCTCTTTAATGGTGCGGTTCATGCGCTCGACCTGGCCGTTGGTCCAGGGATGGGCCGGCTTGGTCAGGCGGTGCTCCACCCCGTATTCGCGGCAGATGCGGTCAAAGCTGTGGCCACCGGGGAAGGACTGATGGGCTTGTAGGGTGAACTGAACGCCGTTGTCGGTCAGCACGGTGTGTACGCGGTAGGGCAGCTTCTCCAGCACGCGGCGCAGGAATTCGGCCGCCACCACGCGCTTGGCGCGCGGATGCAGCTCGGCAAAGGCTACTTTGCTGGTGCGGTCAATAGCCACAAACAGGTACTGACGGCCTTCTTCGGTCTGGACTTCGGCGAAATCGACGTGCAGGTAGCCGATGGGATAGTCCTTGAATTTCTTTTTCGGCGGGCTTTGCCCTTCCTCGCTCAGCGGCAGCCGGCTGATGCCGTGCCGTTGAAAACAGCGGAGCAGGGCCGAACGCGAGAGCTGCGGAATCGTAGCCTGCAGTGCGTAGAGGCAGTCGTCCAGCGGCAAGAGGGTGTGTCGCCGAAACGCGACGGCAATCGCTTCTTGCTCGGCCGAAAGCACCGTCGAGACCGGTACTGGCCCCATCGTGGCATCCTGCACCGTGTCGCGTTTGCGCCACTTGGCTACGGTTTTGGGGTTGATGCCGTGGCGGGCAGCTAGCGTTTGTAGGCTTTCCTGACTACGCTGGATAGCGCGCCGTATTGCCGCCGTTGTGCGGGCGCTGCCGTGGAGTACTTGTCCCATAGATCTGTGCGAAATTCCTGCCCGGAAAATACACCATCACTCCCTGGGACTATACAGCTAGCAGGCGGAAGGGCGGTTTCATGACGACAAGATACTTGGTTGAACAACCCCCTATCTTGCCGTCATGAGAAAGGTGCCCCGGCGCTGCGCGCGGTAACCGGTGCTCTCTGTGCCTTCCACCGCCGAATGCCCCTTATCTACGATCCACGCCCCTACCTGATGAGCCCAGCAAACAGCTTACATCGATTCCTGGACGCGCAAGCCAGCGCGTATCCCAAGGCCTTGGCGGAACTGCAGCGGGGCCGCAAGCAAAGCCACTGGATGTGGTTTATCTTTCCCCAGCTTCAGGGCTTGGGGCGCAGTGCCACGGCCCAGTACTATGCCCTGCGTGATGCCGAGGAAGCATGGGCCTATGCACAGCATCCCCAGTTAGGAAGCCGGCTGCAGCTGCTCTGCACCACCTTGCTGGCCCTGCCTAGTGCTGATGCCACGCGCATTTTGGGCAGTCCGGACGAGCTAAAGCTGCGCTCTTGCATGACCCTCTTTGACGCCGTGTGTCCGGCTCAACCCGTCTTCCAACAAGTCTTAGACAAGTTCTTTCAAGGCCAGCCCGATGCGCAGACCTTGCGCCTGCTGTACCCCGAACGAAAGTAGGTAGGTGCCCCAACCAGTAGGGTTACTGCCCCCCAGGGCTCGCTGCGCTCGTTGTTGCCGGTGTGGGCAGGAGTCGGAGCACGGTGGTGGCCTGAAAGGTTTTCCCCCGCCGGGTCCGATAGCCGGCCTGGTTGAGCTCGTCGGCTACCTGCTGCAGGGTATGGCCCTGGGCCCGCAGCAGCCCGGCCAGGCGGGCGGCCTGCCGGTTGGCCTGGTGCTCACGGGCGTTGCGCTGCATCGTGGCCTGGCCCTGGGCAATGACGGCGGGGGTAAAGTTCTGGGGGGAGCCTAGTTTCGCCCCGCGCGCCTTCTTCGCTTGCAAGGCGTCCTTGGTCCGTTTGGAGATGGTCTCCCGTTCGTGCTGGGCGATGACAGCGAACAAACCCACGGTCAAGGTATTGGCGTCGGGCATGTCGCAGCAGACGAACTCCACCCCACTATCGCGCAGGGCGAAGATGAAGCCCGCATTGCGCGAGAGCCGGTCGAGCTTGGCGATAAGCAGCGTGGCCCCCACTCGCCGGGCCTCGGCGATGGCCGCCAGCAGCTGGGGCCGCTGGTTTTGCTTGCCGCTCTCCACTTCCACGAATTCGGTGAGCAGTTGGGCTGGGTCTTGGACAAAGGCGCGCACGGCGGCTTGCTGGGCCTCGAGGCCTAAGCCCGAGATACCTTGCTTCTGGGTGGAGACTCTATAATACGGCGTATAGTACTTCAAGACGGGCGCCATCAAAGGGTATCGGATACCAAACCGGGGGCAAGGTACCGATTTTACATCTTGTAAACGAACGAGCGTTTATAACTTGTAAATTGACCAGCTACCGGCTAACAACCTTCGTCCTAAACATGAAACTTTACCCTGTTCATGCGCGCAGTGTCTAGCAAGCGGGGTCTACAACTAGTTTGACGTGCTCAGCTTAGCTCCGGGATACCGACTGGGAAGAGTATGTGCCTGACCCGACCTTTGGGCCGCCGGAACCCAATGCCTACCCTAGGAGCT
>NZ_FWWW01000096.1 GCF_900176135.1 Hymenobacter roseosalivarius DSM 11622
ATTTATGCCATCCCTGACGAGGAACGAAGAAGGACTTCACCCCTACTCACACGAATTACTCAGAGCATGTAGGGTAAAAAGAAAGCGGTATACCTTTGTTTGATGCACTGTACTGCCTATTCAATGGATCTATTTGATGCGTAATGGCTTGTCGCGGCTCCTTACGTGGCAATGAGCAGCTACGGATGGCTAGGTAGAGTGAGCACGAAATCCTGGATGCCATTTTCTGCAAAGCCTGTTGCCCGCGGCTGCCACCTGATTTCCTAGAGTACCGCACGGTCTCTAAGCAGGTCGAGGCCGAGCGCAAAGATGGCAACTGGGACCGGCTCCATGAGGGCCTCGTGCTAGGCTGTGCGCGAAGCCAGTGGCCGTACGGTCGACCCGACGGCCGGCGTCATTGATACGTAGTCCGGGCGGTAAAAGTGAGACTATTACGGCTACGATGCGAGCAAGCAAGTGCCCGACCATAAGCGTGGGGTGGTCTAGCTAAAACGGACAGTGAGAAATCTTACCTTCCGCTGCCCATGAATGAAAACCTGAAACAGGATGGGCTGCTCACCACCCGCAAGAAATACACGCCCGCCTTGAAGACCGAGAGCGTACGCCAAGTGGCCGTCGGGGCTCATCATTCACGCCGACCGCGGCAGTCAGTATACCTGTCAGGCCTGTCCTGTCGCGCCCACATGGCCGCCGGGGGCCTGCTCAGCTTCAGCCGACAGGGCAACCCTATGGTAATGCCCAGGCCGAAGCCGGCTGAAGCACCCTCAAAACCGAATTACTGCCCAGCGGCAGCCCCTTTGCCTCGCTGGAAGATGTCCGCTTGGAAATGGGCCACTACCTCGACACCTACTTCAACCTCGACCGCCGCCACTCCGCCCTCGGCTACCGCTCGCCCCACCAAGTTGAACACGAACTGAAACCCAACCTACCTTAGCTCACTCTCTGTTTTCACTGGACCACCCCAGGCTCACACCGGCCCAATTTTTCGCCCAAACCCCTACCTTCAACCCGCCACGAATTTGCTTAACAACAGCCTCCTAAACTGTCCCGTTTTTGGGGAGTAGTACAGTTTTCAATTCATGCTCAAAATAATGGGGCGGTTTGGTAGCCGAGGATGGAGTGGCGCCGGTCGAGGTTGAAGTAGGTGTCGAGGTAGTGGCCCATTTCCAAGCGGACATCTTCGAGAAAAGCGAAAGCTGTGCCATGCATGAGGCAGCAATTCGGTTTAAGGGTACTCCAGCCGGTTTGGGTCTTGTCAAAGGGATTACCCAGTCGACTGAAACTGGGCACGACTCCGGTTGGGTCGATTCAGGGACTCCGAAATTTTTCGCGGTCTCAGCAGCAATTAACTAGCTGCTTAATAAAGTGTTACTCCACTTTTTACAGAATTTGCTTCTTAAGCCCCAAACGAAAAAGGCTCCACTGACAAGTGGAGCCTTTTTCGTTTCATCAAAAACGATATTACTTAATCTTTTCAATAATGCCTTGAAAGGCAGTGGGATGATTTAAAGCTAGATCAGCTAATACTTTACGGTTCAAATCGATGCCTGCTTTCTTCAGGCCGCCCATGAACTGTGAATACGACAGGCCATGCTCACGAGCACCTGCATTGATACGCTGAATCCACAAGGCACGGAACTCACGCTTTTTGGTTTTGCGGTCGCGATAGGCATATAATAAACCTTTCTCAACAGCATTCTTTGCGACAGTCCATACATTCTTGCGACGGCCAAAATAGCCTTTCGCAAGCTTCATTACTTTTTTGCGACGGTGGCGTGAAGCCACATTATTCACACTTCTTGGCATAACCTACTTTTTTTGGCAACCGGTGACTTCTGTCTTGTAAAACCGGGTGCCTGGTGAAAATTAAATTACTAATTGACTGAAATGTTAAATGGCTGCTTGAAGTCTTAAAATCAACCGCTTAACGATCCATCATTTAGATATTAAGCATATCCTTTACCCGGTTCATATCGGCCGAGCTAACAAGCGTTATGTGCGTCAGATTACGCTTTTGCTTGGTAGTCTTTTTGGTGAGAATATGGCTTTTGAAGGCGTGCTTCCGCTTCACTTTGCCCGTTCCGGTGAGCGTAAAACGCTTCTTAGCACCGGATTTCGTCTTTACTTTTGGCATTGTTGTATAAAATTGAGAAAAAAGAAATGCTTGTTGAAAAACCTAGAACATCATTTGCTTAGGCAATTGGTGTTCTAGTTCTAAGCCTGCTCTTCTTTGGCTTTAACTTCTCTAGGTTCTTTTGGTGCGGCTTCCTTCCCTCCTTCTTTGGTGGTAGGCGCTTTAGGCTTAGCAACAACAGCGACCTTAGGGGCCAAATACAGGAACATACGTTTGCCCTCAAGCTTAGGCAACTGTTCTACTTTAGCTAAATCCTCGAGTGCCTGGGCAAACTTAAGTAACAAAATCTCACCGCGCTCCTTGAACACGATTGAGCGGCCTACAAAGTGTACGTAAGCTTTAATTTTGGCCCCCTCGCGCAGAAATTCTTGCGCGTGCTTCAGCTTGAAAGCAAAATCATGTTCGTCGGTATTTGGGCCGAAACGAATTTCCTTGAGTACCACTTTAGTGGCTTTGGCTTTCATTTCGCGGGTGCGCTTCTTCTGCTCATACTTAAACTTAGAGTAGTCGATAACGCGGCATACAGGCGGTACAGCCGTAGGCGAAATTTCTACCAAGTCCAAGTTTTGCTCCTGGGCTAAGCGACGGGCCTGCTCAATTGGGTAAACACCTTGCTCGATGTTTTCACCGACTAGGCGCACTTCGCGGGCCGTAATCTTCTGGTTGATTTTAAACGGCTCCTCCACCTGAGCACGGGGGATGTAGCGGCGATTTGGGGTTGCTATGAGTTGGTCCTCCTTCTGAAAGGTGAGCGAATAATCTTTAGGTACTATTTAACCCAACACAATGAGGCGTGATGAGTTTCAATCAGCGGGCAAATATCCGCTTATTTTTTGAATCTAAAAAAGCCACTATATAAAAACATGCTCATTACGGCAAATGTCGTAATGAGCATGTTTTTATGATAAGCTATTTATTGCCTTCTATTGTCTCAGCTACCTGGCTTTGAAAACTTCGGATAAACGCCTCAATAGGCATGCTTCCTAAGTCACCCTCTCCATGCTTGCGGAGCGAGATGATACCATTTTCCTGCTCCTTTTCCCCTACAATGAGCATATAGGGCACTTTGGCCATTTCGGCATCACGGATTTTACGCCCTATCTTCTCATCGCGACTATCCAGCGATCCGCGCAGCTCAGCCTGTACCAAGCGGTCATAGACCTGCTGTGCATAGTCTTGGTATTTCTCAGAGATAGGTAGTACGGCGAATTGTTCAGGCGAGAGCCACAACGGGAAATTACCGGCGCAATGCTCAATCAGCACTGCAACAAAGCGCTCCAACGACCCGAAGGGGGCTCGATGAATCATCACGGGGCGCTGACGCGAGTTGTCGGGGGCAACATATTCGAGCTCAAAGCGCTCAGGCAAATTATAATCAACCTGAATAGTACCTAGCTGCCATTTACGACCTAGAGCATCACGCACCATAAAGTCGAGCTTAGGACCATAGAAAGCAGCTTCGCCTAACTCCGTAACGGTAGTCAAGCCTTTTTCAGCGGCAGCCTCCTGAATAGCGCTTTCGGCCAAGGCCCAGTTTTCATCGGAGCCAATGTACTTCGCCTTGTTTTCGGGGTCTCGGAGGGAGATTTGAGCTGTATAATTCTCAAAGCCGAGAGCCCGGAACACATAGAGTACAAGATCAATAACCTTGATAAACTCTTCCTTTACCTGATCGGGCCGGCAGAAGATATGAGCATCATCCTGCGTAAACCCACGGACCCGAGTAAGACCGTGTAACTCACCGCTTTGCTCGTAGCGATATACCGTTCCAAACTCAGCAAGGCGCAATGGCAAGTCGCGGTACGAGCGAGGCTTGGTCTTGTAGATTTCGCAGTGATGCGGACAATTCATCGGCTTGAGGAAGAACTCCTCGCCGGGGTTAGGCGTCTTAATCGGCTGAAAAGAATCGGCGCCATACTTCTCATAGTGCCCCGACGTCACGTAAAGCTCTTTAGAGCCAATATGAGGGGTCACTACGGGTAGATAACCGGCCTTTACTTGGGCCTTACGCATGAACTGCTCCAACCGCTCCCGCAGAGCAGTGCCTTTAGGCAGCCAAAGGGGAAGCCCCGCTCCTACTTTCTCCGAAAAAGCAAATAACTCTAATTCCTTGCCCAGCTTTCGGTGGTCACGACGCTTGGCTTCTTCCAGTCGCTCTAAGTATTCGGTCAGCTCCTTTTGTTTGGGAAAGGTGATGCCGTAAACACGAGTGAGCTGCTTATTCTTCTCGTCGCCGCGCCAGAAGGCACCAGCTACATTCAGCAGCTTTACTGCCTTGATGGGGCTTGTGTCGGGGATGTGTGGGCCGCGACAGAGGTCAGTGAAATCGCCTTGAGAATAAAAGCTGATAGTACCATCCTCCAGACGCTCCAGCAAATCAAGTTTGTAAGGGTCCCCTTTTTCGGTGAAGTAGGCTATAGCCTCGGCCTTCGGCACTTCCCGACGCTCGTACCGGCTTTTTTTCTTGGCCAGTTCCAGCATTTTCTGCTCAATCTGCGGAAAGTCATTCGTAGATATGGAGCGGCCCTCGCTTAAGTCGATATCGTAATAGAAGCCATTTTCAATAGCCGGACCGATGCCCAGCTTTACCCCTGGGTATAGAGCCTCCAGGGCTTCAGCCATTAAGTGAGCCGACGAATGCCAGAAAGCATTCTTGCCCGCGTCGTCATTCCAGGTCAGAATCTCGATAGCAGAATTCTGAGTGATGGGGCGGTGTAGGTCGCGGACTTCGCCATTTACGCGCACGCCTAAAGCGTTGCGGGCCAGGCCTTCGCTGATACTAGCGGCTACGTCGTAGCCCGTCGCGCCATCTACAAACTGGCGCACGGAGCCATCGGGAAGAGTGATGTCAATCATTGGTTAGGAAAAAATGCTCTACAAACAGCGTTAGCCCGCAAGTTAGCGGGTTAGGACGAATGTGGGGGGCTTTTATTGTGGCGATTGCTTGGAGTACAGAGTATAGAAACCCGAAGAAGTCGCTGTTCTAGTTCTCTCCCGGTGAACATCGCTTTCCCGAAAAACAGCACAAAAAGCCCCCCGGCCGCGCCTAGCGCAATTTGGGCAGGGGCCGCTCAGGCAGGGGTTCAATTGCCTGCCGGACGGGACGACGAAGGGTATCTCCACGTAGCTGACGGGCGCGTTCTCCCGCTTTCCAGGCGCGGTAGGTCCAGTGTTTATTGCCTGGATTTTCGGCCACCAGGAGGCGATATTGGACAATGGCTTCAGTGGGACGTCCTAAAGCCTCGAAGCTTTCGGCAACCATCTGGCGGGCGGCGGGCAAACTAGATGCACGGCGTAGAGCGCGCTGTAGATGGGATAACGCGTCAGCGTACTTTCGCTGCTTAAAAGCCGCTAACCCCAAGCGATAATCGGCGCGGTATAGTGTCGTATCAAGTTGCACGGCGCGGGCATAAGCGCTGACGGCGCTATCAGGCCGATTTTGCAACTCGTGCTGCCGCCCGTAGTCATACCAGAGTGCACCATAGGAGGGAACCAAACGCAGTCCACGGGCAGCGTAGACGGCAGCGGCGGCCGGCCGGCGGTTGGCGTTTGACAAAAAAGCCAGCTGATGTAGTATCTCAGGCTGCCGGGGGTCACGGGATAAGCTGGCACGCAGGTAGTCCAATGCCTGCGCCGTATCAGCGAGAGCAGCGTGAGCTAGGCCTTTATAGAACAGGGCAGCAGCCAGCTCCGGTTCCTGTTGCAGGGCCCGGTCGAGGTGGTCGAGGGCGGCTTGGTAGTGGCGGGCGGCTAGATGCGTTTCCCCCACTAATAAATTAAGCTCTGGGGATGAGAAGCCCCGCTTAGAAGCTTCAGCGGCGGCAGCTAAAGTAGCATCGAGCCGATTCTGAGTGCGAAGGGCGCGGGCCTTAATAAAGTAGAACTCGCCGGGGGCATCATCGAGCCGAAGGGCCTGATTGATGTCAGTCAGCGCAGGGGCGATTTGACCGGCATCGAGGCGAAACATTGCGCGGCGGGCGTATAATGAAGCTTTTCGGGGCTGCCGGGCAATGGCACCTTCCAGGGTTTCTGCCTGTAGCTGGGGGCCGCTTTGCACGGTGGCCAGGTTTACCATCGTGGCCGGTGGGCCAGTAGGTGTCTGGTCGCAGGCAGAGGCAGCAGCGACGCACAAAAGCACAGGCAGAAAACGGCGCATAAAAGCCACGGAAGCGTACGAACCTGGTTGCAAAGTAGTGGAATGCCGTTACGGACTACACAAGGTTAAATTTTCTTGTTCAACCGAAGAAACGGCTCATCCGTCTACAAAGATAACCTCAAAGCCAATAGCGATAGTGTCATTATCAGAGCCTACAGGTGCCCCTCATCGCGGCCGCGCTTTTTCCGTGCTAATTGCTGCAATAAATTCCGACAGCGCCTGCTCACCTCCAATTCCTCACTCGTAACCGGCTCCAGCTTCTGCGACTCAACCAGCACCGTTATGGCTTCATCGAACTGGTGCTGATTCTGATACACCCTGGCCAGGTCGTAGCAGAACTGAATACGCTTGGGGTCCAGCTCGTGAGCGCGCTTAAGTGCATCAATCGCTTTGCGACTACTGGCTCCACCGGGCATGCCGCCCAGAATCAGCTCAGTATATATTCGTTCCAGCACATTATAATGATCCACGCGGTAGTGCCAGCGGCCCAGCAGCTGCCAGGTATCGGCCCAGTCGGGGCGGCGCGCCACGGCCCGGAACACGTAGGGCTGCATTTCCTTGTACATCAGCAAACGACCCCGGGCCCGCAGCAACGTAGCCTGGTTGACCAATGATAAGGCCACGGCGTAGTTGGCCTCTCCCCCATCGGATTTGGCTACAAAGGCCCGATACGCATATTGCCCGCCCGAAGTAAAATATGCTGAGCGGCGCGTCTCGTCGGTGTAGCGCGTGCCGATACGCACGCTGAGCACAGCGGCCTGCCACAGGGCTTCGTAGTTCTTGGCGTCCTCATCCAATACTTGCTCATATTTGGCCAGGGCTTCCGAATCAAGGTATTTGTACTGCAGAAGCCGCGCTTCGGCCAATAGCTTGCCTATATCTGGTGCGGAAATCGTGGCAGCCAAGCCTTCTCCCCTACTCAACATGAGCATTCCCAGCAATATGAAGAGCCTGAAAACACGGGGCAAAAACATAGGCTAGAAAATGGCTAGGCAGCGTTGCCAGCATTGAAGCTGTAGCAACAGGTAACAGAATCCAGCCTTAACAATGGTTAGCCAGATACAATGCGAACTGGCAATTCTCTGAATCGATTGGAGCCGGAAACTTAGTCATTCATTGCTACACCAAGAAAACCATTAAAGTAGCATGTGCTGTTCCCGAGGAGCTGGTTTTGTGCGTTTATTAGCAAAAAAGCCCCCCAGAGTCTTATTGGGGGGCTTTTTTAGTTTAAAACAACTTCAGCTGCGACTTAGGCCGACGCAGCACGGCCTGGGCCCGCTCCACGTCCTCGTCGGTCACTTCTACCGGTCCGGTCAGCTCAGGCAAAGGCGCAGCTGGCTCAGGTGCGGCGGGGCGCGGAATGGTGGCCGGCCCGCGCTTTTTGGCCGCCGCCCGGCGCTCCGGCTCTGGGCCTTCGTCGGTGAGCAGGGTCACCGCGTGGATTTTATAATAAGCCAGCTTGTTGCCGGCCGCTTTCCAGCCCTTCACGTCGATGAAGGTGTGCAGGGGCAGCTTTTCAGTTTCGCGGTCGGCTTTCTTGTCGCGCTGCATCTTCACTTCCGCCAGCGGCTCGGGGTTAGCCGTGACGGCCAGCAGCCTGGAGCTTTTGCTTTCTGAAATAAAGGAGAAACGCTTATCCAGCGTGCTGGTTTCAATTTTGAAGCGCTTCACGTAGTGTACTTTGGTTTCGCCCTCCACATATACGGCGCTGAGCACCGTATCAGGCTCCAGCTTGCGCAGCAGCACGATATTCGGCACCTCGAAGTGGTGCGCCGTGTCGGGGGACTTCAACTCGTAGCTGCCGTCTTTGTTCACTACCAGCACCGTGTTATCGGTGTCGAAGGTGCCCAGGTAGCGGCCGTGGCCCGCCGTGTTGAGGCGGCCCACCACGCTGTCGAAGAACATCTCGCGGCCGCCCAGCGTCGAGTCGCCGAGGGCTTCCTGCTTGATGCGCTTGATAGGCTGCTTGGTCACGATGTTGCCTTGGGAGCCTTTGCCTTTAATCGCCAGCTCGGCGAAGTCGAACTCAAACTGCTTTACCCGCGCCGGCGCTTTATCCGTCAGCTGTACGCTCACGATTTCCGACTCGGAGTTTGGGTTGGCGGTCAGGTAGAGCACCTTGGAATTTTTGCCCCCCTTCGTCAGATCGTAGGTTTTGTCGCGGGTAATGCCCGTCACCAGGAAACGCTTGGCGCAGGTCACGCCCGACGGGCCATCCTGGTACATCATGTTGTACACCAGGCGGTCGTCGTTTTTGTTATACACGCCGACGTGCAGCACGTCTTTACCCACGAAGGTCTTTTCCGCGATGCGCGTGACCATAAACGAGCCGTCGCGGCGGATGGCGATGATGTCATCCAGGTCGGAGCAGTCGCAGACGAATTCGTCCTTTTTCAGGCCGAAGCCCACGAAGCCGTCCTGGCGGTTCACGTAGAGCTTTTGGTTGGCTATGGCTACTTTTTGGGCCGTCACCACGTCGAAGGTGCGGAGCTGGGTTTTGCGCTCCCGGCCGGTGCCGTATTTTTTCAACAAGCCTTCAAAATAGCTGATGGCGTAGCGCGTGAGGTTGGCCAGATGATCGGCTACTTCGGCCAGCTCCGCTTCCAGCTTCTGGATGTACTCGTCGGCCTTGAAGCCGTCGAATCTGGAGATGCGCTTGATGCGGATTTCAGTCAGGCGCGTGAGGTCGTCCTTGGTGATGGCGCGGCGCAGCACGATGCGCGTGTCATTAGCCTTCAGCTTCTCCCCTTCCACCCTCACGAACTTTTTCAGGCCCGCGTCGATAGTTTCCAGAATCTCAGCCCAGGTTTCGCACTCCTCAATTTTGCGGTAGATGCGGTTCTCGATGAATATCTTCTCCAGAGAAGCCGAGTGCCACTTTTCGTGCAGCTCATCCTGGCGGATTTCCAGCTCCCGCTCCAGCAGCCGCACCGTTTTGCGGGTGCTCAACCGCAGCATGTCCTCCACGCCCACGAAGCGCGGCTTGTCCTCGATAATAACGCAGGTGTTGGGCGAAATCGAGATTTCGCAGTCGGTGAAAGCGTACAGCGCATCCATGGTAAGGTCGGGCGACACGCCGGTGGGCAGTTGCACCTGAATCTCGACCTCGGCGGCCGTGTTGTCCACTACCTTCTTGATCTTGATCTTATTCGCCTCCGACGCCTTCACGATGCTTTCCATCAGCGCCGTGGTGGTGGTGCCGTAGGGAATATCGCGAATGACCAACATGGTTTTGTCGGCCTTCTCGATGGTGGCGCGCAGGCGGATTTTTGCCCCCCGCTGCCCCGAGTTGTAGTTGGTAATGTCACAAAGCCCCCCCGTGGAGAAATCTGGAAACAGCTGAATGTCGCGGCCCCGCAGCACGTCGATGCTGGCCTTGCACAGCTCGCGGAAGTTGTGGGGCATAATCTTGGTACTCAGACCCACGGCAATGCCTTCCACGCCCTGGGCCAGCAGCAATGGAAACTTGACGGGCAGCGTGGTCGGCTCGCGCTTGCGGCCGTCGTAGCTCATCTGCCAGTCGGTGATGTCAGGGTTGAACACCACGTCGAGCGCAAACTTGGACAGGCGCGCCTCGATATACCGCGGCGCGGCTGCGCCGTCGCCGGTGCGGATATCGCCCCAGTTGCCCTGAGTTTCGATCAGCAGATCCTTCTGCCCCAGGTTCACCATGGCATCGCCGATGGAGGCGTCGCCGTGGGGGTGATACTGCATGGTTTGCCCAATGACGTTGGCCACTTTATTAAAGCGACCATCGTCCATCTCCTTCATGGCGTGCATAATGCGGCGCTGCACGGGCTTGAGGCCATCTTCAATGGCGGGCACGGCGCGCTCCAGAATCACGTAGGAGGCGTAGTCCAGAAACCAGTTCTGGTACATGCCAGCCACAGTGGCCACGTCGTGAATGGTTTCGCCGGGGGCAAATTTGGGCTCCTCTTCGGTTTCCTCCGTCACGGGCGTAGGCTCGGTGGTAGCCTGCACGTCGTCGCCCGACTCGGACAGCAGCAGCTCGCCGGCGGCGCTTACCACGAACTCCGGCGTTTCCTTTTCCGGTAAGGCATCAGCATCCTCGGGCGCGGCCGAGGCGGACCCAAACTCAAAGGAATCGCCGGCGCCAAATAGGTTCGGCTGTTCTTCTTGGTTCGGATCCTGGGGGTTCTTCTCTTCTGACACAGTGGGGTGTGGCGCTTGCCACGGTTAATGTTCTTGTACCTCTCTTTCAGCCGCAGGGCTAAAAGGCTTTTCACTAAACTAAAGACGCCTGTACAGAGACAGACTCATAGGCAAAGATCTATCAATCAACTCACAGAGTTTGGGTAAAAGCTACGAAGAAAATCAGCAGTGACCAGGCTGCTTGCGCAACTGCCTAGTGTATCAAAAGTACCGTTAGCTGCGCAGAACGCAATATTTGTAATGCGAAGCTGGCTCATAAAGTTCCCAATAATATTAGCCAAACACAAGAGTAAAGCCAATTTTTTAGCGTGGAAAATCGGTTTTAGTAGTTCATCGTGCCAAGTCTATACCCCTATCTCTACTAATCAAATTAGTTAAACATAGAACACAGCCGATAATTACTCTTCCCTGACCTGACAGTTTCTTCAAGTTACACCAGAACAAACCGTCCCTCGGGGGGCAAATTGTCGCCTGTGGCAGGCAACTCCCGGCAGTATGGGCGCATCTGGAGGCTAAAGCGCCGGGAAATGCGTCATTTGTACGTAAGTTTCTTTACGAGCAAAAAGCCTTACTAAGTTCGCCTGCCTCAGCCACCACACTCTCCCTACCTGTGCGTTCCCTTCACAAATTTCTGCCGGTCATTCTGACGCTGACCGTTATCAATTCTGCTGGTGCTCAGCAGCCCGACGCTACCACTTACCGCGCCACCGAGCGGCAGGTGAATGACCTGGTGCATACCAGGCTCGATCTACAATTTGATTATGCAAAGCGCTACGCCTACGGCAAGGAATGGCTAACGCTAAAGCCCCACGCCTACCCCACCGATTCCCTGCGCTTAGACGCCAAGGGTATGGATATCAAGATGGTGGCTTTGGTGAATGGCTCGTCATTGCAGCCGCTCAAGTACAGCTACGACCAGCAGCACCTACGCGTGAGTCTGGGCCAAAAAAAGGCCCCCGGCACGGATTACACCGTGTACATCGAGTACATGGCCAAGCCCGACGAGGCCAACGTGAAGGGTAGTGCCGCTATTTCAGAAGCGAAGGGCTTGTACTTCATTAACCCCGACAGCGCCGTGGCCGGCAAGCCCGTGCAGATCTGGACCCAGGGTGAGACGGAAGCTTCGTCGGTGTGGTTTCCTACCATCGACCGGCCCAACCAGAAAATGACCTCCGAAATCAGCCTGACCGTGCCCAGCAAGTACGTGACACTAAGCAACGGCGCGCTGACCAGCCAGCAGCCCGCCGGCCCCGGCCTGCGCCGCGACACCTGGAAGATGGAGCAGCCCCACGCGCCCTATTTATTTATGCTGGCCGTCGGCGACTTCCGCATTACGAAGGATACCTGGCGGGGCAAGGAAGTGAGCTACTATCTGGAGCCAAAATTTGCCCCCCAGGCCCGCGCTATATTTGGCAAGACGCCCAAAATGCTGGAGTTTTTCTCCCAAAAGCTCGGCGTAGACTACCCGTGGAATAAATATGCCCAGATAGTAGCCCGCGACTACGTGAGCGGGGCCATGGAAAATACTACGGCTTCGCTGTTCGGGGAGCAGGCCCAGGGCTCGGTGCGGGAGCTGCTGGACTGGGAATACGCCGGCGTAGAGCGCGAAATTGCCCACGAGTTGTTTCACCACTGGTTCGGCGACTACGTAACGGCCGAAAGCTGGAGCAACCTGACCATGAACGAGTCGTTTGCCAATTTCAGTGAGGTGCTGTGGGCCGAGCACGCTTACGGCCCCGATGCCGGCGCCGCCCAGGCTGACCGCAGCTTACGCAACTACCTGCGCACTCCTGCCAACTATGAGAAGCCTCTGGTGCGCTTCCAGTATGCCGATAAAGAAGACCTGTTCGATGGCGTTTCCTACCAGAAGGGCGGCAGCATTCTGAACATGCTGCGCGCCACGTTGGGAGAGGAAGTGTTCTTCCAAGGATTGAAGCGCTACCTCACGCAAAACGCCTTCGGCACGGGCGAGTCCCACCAGCTGCGGCTGGCGCTAGAAGAAGCATCGGGCCAGGATCTGAACTGGTTTTTTAATCAATGGTATTATCGGGTGGGCCACCCCATTGTGACCATTGACTACCAATGGGATGCGGCCCGCCAGCGCCAGGCCGTGGTAGTGCGCCAGACGCAGGCCGGGGGGCTTTTTGTGCTGCCGCTGCTCGTTGATGTGTATACCGGAGGCAAAGCTCAACGCTACTCCGCCACGCTGCGCAAGGCCGTAGACACGCTGTATTTCCCGGCCGCTACCAAACCGGAGCTGGTAGACGTGGATGCCGCTAAAGTCCTGGTCTGGCAGAAGCAGGACAATAAATCGTTGGCCGAATACGCCTACCAGTACCGCCACGCGCCCCACTACCTCGACCGGCGCGAAGCCCTGACCGCCGCTCAGGCCAAAGCTACCGACCCACTGGCCCGAAAAATCCTGCTGGCCGGCCTGACCGATAAATCATCGGCTCTGCGGCAGTTGGCTGTTGAGGTACTCGACCTCAAAAATGCCCCCCAGCGCAAGGCGACGGCCCCCGTACTAGCCAAACTAGCCGCCACCGATTCGTCGGTGCAGGTGCGGGCGGCGGCGCTTACGGCGCTGGGGACGCTTGAGGAAAAGCGCTACGCCAAGCTGTTTACCAAAGCTCTCGACAGCAAATCGTATCGGGTGCAGGGAGCGGCTTTACAGGCGTTGCTGCCGCTGCAACCGAAGCAGGCACTCGCCCGCGCTACCGCTTTCGAGGCCGATAACAAGGGCCCGTTGACGGTGGCGCTGGTGAGCGTGTATGGCCAGGCCGGCGGACCAGCCCAGTGGCCCCTGGTCTTAAGCAAGTACGATGCGGCCAGCCCGTCAGGTCGCTTCGATATGCTGCCTGGCATCGTTCCACTGCTCGGCCGCCTGGAAGACCCAACGGCGCTTACTGAAGGAATAACGCGCATGAAAGACCTAGCCGTGAAGTTTAAGGCCTTCGGCGTCGCCGAACCCATCATTGGCGGACTTCAGCAGATACAGCAGCAGCAGGCCGCCCGCCTGAGCGCGCCTCAGGCCAGGATGTTGGTCGAATCAGCCGTAAAAGAAATTCAGAACGCCAAGTAAGTGGCTGCGCGAAAACAATCCCGCAAAAAAAGGCGGTCATGCTGAGCTTGCCGAAGCATCTCTACCGCTTCATTACAATGCTATTGATTAATAACCAGTAGAGATGCTTCGGCAAGCTCAGCATGACCGCCTTTACTGGTGCATTTGCTTTTGCATTCCTGCGAGTATCAGGTAACGCCCTACGTCTTCCAATTCTCCTAAAAAGCCCCCCAGCATACTTTTTACTACCAAAAGAAAGCCCCGGCCGATTAGTATCGGCCGGGGCTTTTCATTAGGCAGAAAATATGGTTTGCTCTACGCAAACGCCATATCTTCCTCGGCTACTTCTTCTACCGGCAGCACGTCGGAGGTTATCAGGTCT
The DNA here is from genome assembly GCF_900176135.1 of Hymenobacter roseosalivarius DSM 11622. Taxonomy (GTDB): domain Bacteria; phylum Bacteroidota; class Bacteroidia; order Cytophagales; family Hymenobacteraceae; genus Hymenobacter; species Hymenobacter roseosalivarius. The sequence goes on from NZ_FWWW01000096.1 coordinate 13,907, forward strand.
TTCTCCTGCCGCAGGTTGTCGATGATAAACTCCTGGCGGGCGGGCGTATTCTTGCCCATGTAATAGGTCAGGACTTGCTGAATGGAGCGGTCGGATTGCAGAATGACGGGCTCCAGCTTGATGTTGTCGCCAATAAACTTACCGAACTCATCGGGGCTGATTTCGCCGAGACCTTTGAAGCGGGTTACTTCGGGGTTGCGGCCCAGCTGGCGCATGGCGGCCTGCTTTTCCTGCTCGTTGTAGCAGTAGATGGTCGTTTTCTTATTGCGGACGCGGAACAGGGGCGTTTCCAGAATGTAAACGTGGTTGTTGCGCACCAGATCGGGGAAAAACTGAAGGAAGAACGTGAGCAGCAGCAGGCGAATGTGCATGCCGTCCACGTCGGCGTCGGTGGCGATAACCACGCGGTTGTAACGCAGGTGTTCGATGCCTTCTTCAATGTTGAGCGCGTGCTGAAGCAGGTTCAGCTCCTCGTTCTCGTACACGATTTTCTTCTTCAGGCCGAAGCAGTTCAGGGGCTTGCCGCGCAAGCTGAATACGGCTTCGGTTTCCACGTTGCGGCTCTTGGTGATGGAGCCCGACGCGGAGTCGCCTTCAGTGATGAAGAGGGTGGTGAGGGCTTCGGCCTCCTGCTTGCCTTCGCCCAGGTGGAAGCGGCAGTCGCGGAGCTTGCGGTTGTGCAGGTTGGCTTTTTTGGCTCGCTGGTTGGCCAGCTTTTTCACGCCGGCCATGTCCTTACGCTCCCGCTCGCTCTGCTCGATGCGCTTTTTCAGGGCGTCGGCTACTGCCTGATTTTTGTGCAGGTAGTTATCGAGGTGCTCTTTTACGAAGTCCAGAATGAAGCCGCGCACTGTCGGGCCGTCCTCGCCCATATTGATGGAGCCGAGCTTGGTTTTGGTTTGGCTTTCAAACACCGGCTCCTGCACCCGCACCGAAATAGCCGCGATGATGGAGCCCCGAACGTCGGCCGCGTCGTACTCCTTTTTGTAGAACTCGCGCACGGTTTTGACCACTGCCTCGCGGAAAGCCGCCAGGTGCGTACCGCCCTGAGTGGTGTATTGCCCGTTCACGAAGGAATAATACTCCTCTCCGTAGTCGTTGCCGTGGGTCAGAGCCAGCTCAATATCAGGGGCCTTGAGGTGGATGATGGGGTAGCGCAGGCTTTCCGCGTCGGCTTTGCGCGAGAGCAGGTCGAGCAGACCGTTTTCGGAGTAATACTTCTGCCCGTTGAAGTTGATGGTAAGGCCCGCATTCAGGTACACGTAGTTCCAGATCTGATTTTCCAGATACTCCGGGATGAAGCGGTAGTTCTTGAACACCGTATCGTCGGGTTGAAACACCATCAGGGTGCCGTTTCGCTGCGAGGTTTTGGCGGGCTTGGGGTCCTGCACCAGCTTGCCCTGCGAGAACTCCGCCGACTTCATCAGGCCCTCGCGCACACTTTGCACCAGAAAGTAGCTGCTGAGCGCATTCACCGCCTTGGTACCCACGCCATTCAGGCCCACCGACTTCTGGAAAACCTTGGAGTCGTACTTGCCGCCGGTGTTGATTTTGCTCACCACGTCCACCACTTTGCCCAGCGGAATACCGCGGCCATAGTCGCGCACCTGCACGCGCTGATCGGATATTTTGATGTCGATGGTGCGGCCGTGGCCCATGACATGCTCGTCGATGGAGTTATCAATAACTTCCTTCACGAGCACGTAAATGCCGTCGTCGTAGGCCGAGCCGTCGCCGAGCTTACCGATGTACATACCGGGCCGCAAACGGATGTGCTCGCGCCAGTCCAGGGAGCGGATGCTGTCTTCGGTGTAGGCGTGTTGGGGGGCGATGGGGAGTTGTTCGTCAGCCATGTAAGCTAGGTAATCAAATTTGAGGTAAAATAACGCAGAAAATCGGCCTTTTCCCGTATGCTGTCCGTAGGAGTGCCCAACGCTGCTGCTGATCTAAGCGCGGCGCTTACTTTAGCCAGTTATTTTAGTAAATATTCTACCTAAAACTGGCAAAAACAAGACATGGTTCCTTTAAAAATCAACGAATAACACCTCTTTCAGTAGCTTTTCCCCTTCCCTGGTTTCCTAAATTTTTTAGCTAATGCTGCCTACCTCTAATCATTTCAACGGTCCTAAGCCCAACGCCCCGCCGGCCGAGCTGAAATTGCCCCCCGCCATCTACTACACCTTTATTCTGGTGGGCCTGACGCTGCTGGTGTTCGTGCTCTGGAAGCTCGACAGCATTCTGCTGCCGCTGTCTTTCGCCGCCCTGTTCGCGATTCTGCTGCTGCCCCTCTGCCGGCGCTTCGAGCGCTGGGGCTGGCCGCGGGTGCTGGCCATCATCGCCTGCCTGCTGCTCGTGATTATTGCCCTGGCGGCCATTGTCTTCGCCTTTGGCTCGCAGATGACGCAGTTCAAGGCCGAGCTGCCTCTGCTGCAAACCCGGCTGGTGCAGTACTTCGACCAGATTCAGCAGATGCTGAACGAACGCTTCGGCATTGAGCCCATCAGCAAGGACGAGTTTATTAATTCGTCCATTAAGAGCGCCAAAAAAGATGCCGGCGGCTACCTGGGCGCTACCCTGAACACGACCGCCGACGTGCTAAGCGTGGTGACGCTGGTGCCAATTTACATCTTCTGCTTTATGTACTACCGCGACCATATCCGGCAGTTCATGTTCCGTTTTGTGAGCCCGGAGCGGCGCACGGCCGTGCTGCATACCATGGATAGCATTCAGACCGTAGTGCAGGCCTATATCACGGGTTTGCTGACGGTTATCGTGATTGTGGCCGTGCTCAACGCCATTGGTCTCCTTGTTCTGGGCGTCAAATTCGCCATTTTCTTCGCCGTGTTTGCTTCCGTGCTTACCATCATCCCTTATATCGGTATTCTGATCGGCTCGGCCCTGCCGGCGCTCATTACGCTGGTCGAAACCGGCTCGCCAGCCAAGGCGCTCGGGGTGGTGGGCGTGTTCGTGTTCGTGCAGTTTCTGGAGGGCAACTTCATCACGCCCATGATTACCGGCTCCAAAGTGAGCATCAACCCGATGGCGGCCATCATTGCCCTGATTCTGGGGGGCGAATTGTGGGGCACGCCGGGTATCATTCTCAGCATTCCGTTGATAGCCGTGATTAAGGTGGTGCTGGACGCCTCCAAAGCCACAGAGCCCTTCGGTTTTCTGCTCGGCGACGTGGCCGACGGCGACGATATCGTGGACGCCAAAGCGGAGCCGGGATTTTTTGGGCGGCTCTGGCAGCGGATGCGGGGCGCTTCGTAACCTGGGGGGCAACTTGCTAGTATAACTCTACAGTTAGCTGCCTGACGCAGCTGACCATCTTTTCTGACCCACAACCACAAAACAAACTACTCATGGCTTCTATTAGCGATAACACTGCCCGCGCGTACAATGACCTCGTTGAAATCAACGAAACCGGTGCCAAGGGCTACCAGGAAGCCGCTGAAGGCATCAAAAACCCGCAACTCAAGTCGCAGCTGAGCCAGTTCAGCCAGCAGCGCGCCAAGTTCGCGTCGGAGCTAAAGCAGCAAGCCAGCCAGTTTGGCATTAATTCCGAAGATACTACTACGGTGCAAGGCTTGGCGACCGACGCCGCTGCCGCAGTACACCGTGGCTGGATCAACATCAAATCGGTCATCACGGGCCAGGACGACAACGCCATTCTGGGCGAGTGCGAAACCGGCGACAAAGTAGCCCTCGAAGCCTACGAGCAAGCGCTGAAAGCGGAAGGTCTGCCCGCTGAAGCCAAGTCGGTTATTCAGAAGCAGCACGGCGAAATTCTGGCGGCCAAAAACCAGATTACGTCGATGAAGCGCTAGTTAGCGTTTCTGTTTTCTTCAAAAAAGCCCCCCGGAGTCATCTGGGGGGCTTTTTTTGTCTAATACTTACAAAGCCTGTCATGCAGAGCATTCTGCGCATCAAGCAGCGACGAAGCATTTCGCGTGCTGATGCTGGAGTAGTGATCAGACGACTGCGAGCGAGATGCTTCGTCGCTGCTTGATGCGCAGAATGCTCTGCATGACGTTCTATTATTCAGGCCTTTCTACTATTTTTATTTGCAACCTTAGCAGGGCCTATCTTTGTTACCAATAGCATTAGCCAACTAAGAATTCAAATCCGCGCCGCCTTTGTACGCTATCATTGACCTTGAAACTACCGGCGGTCAGCCCACGCAGGACCGCATCACCGAGCTGGCCATTTTCATTCACGATGGCGACAAGGTGGTGGACCATTACGAAACACTGGTTAATCCGGGCCGGGCTATTCCCTTCTTTATCACCCAACTCACGGGCATAAACGACGACATGGTACGCGACGCGCCCCGCTTTCATGAGGTGGCGCGCAAGGTGGTCGAGATGACGGAAGGCTGCGTGTTCGTGGCCCACAACGTGCGCTTCGACTACTCTTTTCTGAAGAAGGAATTCGCGGATTTGGGCTACAATTATTCGCGCAAAACTCTGTGTACGGTGCGCCTGAGCCGTTCGCTCATTCCGGGCCAGCCGAGCTACAGCCTGGGCAAGCTCTGCCAGAACATCGGTATTCCGCTGGAAGGCCGGCACCGCGCCGCCGGCGACGCCGCCGCTACCGCTATTCTTTTTGATCGGCTGCTTAAAATATCCCAGCAGGATGAGGCGCTGGCTAACCCAGACCTTAGCCCCGCCGACACGCTGGCCACCGTGGATGCGCTGGCGCCCAGCGGCCGTACCCCCGCCACCAAAAAGCCCAGCGCCCGGCGCGTGACGGCCGTGCAGGAAGCCATCAAAACGGCGCTTTTGCCCCCCAACATCACCCCCGAAAAAGTAGCCGCGCTGCCCCAGGAAGCAGGCGTCTATTACTTCCACAACGAGCAGGGCGAGGTGATTTACGTGGGCAAAAGCATCAATATCTACAAGCGCATTCAGCAGCACTTTGCCGTCGATTACAAGTCGCGCAAGTCACTGGAGTTCAAGAACAGCATCTCCGATATCACCTGGGAGCTGACGGGCTCCGAGCTGGTGGCGTTGCTGTATGAGTCGGCGGAGATAAAGCGCATGAAGCCGTTTTACAACCGTGCCCAGCGCCGCTCGGTGTTTCCGGCCGGCATCTATCTGCGTCAGGACGAGCAGGGCTACAAGCATCTCTACTACGGCCGCGCCGACGCCGACAACCCCGCCACGCCCCTTATTGCGCTGGCTAACCAGTTCAAGGCCAAAGGCTTCCTGTATCACAAAGTCTCGAAGTACAACCTCTGCCAGAAGCTCTGCGACCTGTACAAAACCCAGGGCTCCTGCTTCGACTACCAGGTGCATCGCTGCAAAGGTGCCTGCGTGGGCTTGGAGCCCGCCGCCGAGTATAACCTGCGCGTGGATGAGGCCATCGAGAGCTTCACCTTTGAGCACGGCTCCTTCGTGGTTATCGGCCAGGGCCGCCGCGAAGATGAGAAGTCGATTGTGGTGGTTGAAAATGGCCGCTACCTGGGTTTCGGCTACGTCGATGGCGAGTTTTCGGCGCGCCGGTTGGCTGACTTCCGGGAGGTGATTACGGCCTATGGCGATAATAAGGACGTGCAGCAGATTATCCGGCAGTATTTAAGGACCAAGCACAAGGATAAGGTGAAGGTGTTTAAGTAAGTTGAATACACCTGTCGTTCTGGCGTTTGCCTCACCCCCCGGCCCCCTCTCCCAAAAAGAGGGGGAGCCAGCCGACTTGTTCTGCGAAGCCTTAGCTTAGGCGAAGACTGCTACCTTTCTTACAAAATAGATACTTACAACAGAACAGATAGCGGTTGCGGAGGCGAAAGCCGACGCAGCCGCGCAGGCCGAGCGTCTGGCTCCCCCCTCTCCCCTAGGAGAGGGGGCCGGGGGGGTGAGGCAAACGCAAAGAACATATGCCCCTCTCCCTTTCCGAGCTAAAAGACCGCGCCATCCGCTTTGCCCAGGAGTGGGCCGGCGAAACCGACGAGCGCGCTTCCGCCCAATCCTTCTGGATTGATTTCTTCCACGTCTTCGACGTGAAGCGGCGGCGCGTGGCCTCCTTTTAGGTGCCCATCAAGAAGCTGGGGGGCAAACAGGGCTTCGCCGACCTGCTCTGGAAAGGCACTTTGCTGGTGGAGCATAAGAGCCTGGGCCGCGACCTCGACAAGGCTTTTGCCCAGGCCAAAGACTACTTCCCCGGCCTCCAGGACTACGAGCTGCCCAAGTACATCCTCGTCTCCGACTTCGCCCGCTTCCGCCTGCATGATCTGGAAGAAGGCACTCAGCACGAGTTTGCCCTGCACGAGCTGCACCAGCACCTGCACCTGTTCTCCTTTATTACCGGCTACCAGAAGCGCCAGTACGCCGCCGAAGACCCCGCCAACATCGAGGCGGCCGAGCTGATGGGCAGGCTCCACGACCAGCTGCTGGCCAACGGTTATGCGGGTCACAAGCTGGAAGTACTGCTCGTACGCATCCTGTTCTGCCTGTTTGCCGAAGACACCGCCATCTTCGAGAAAGACGCCTTCCGGGTTTTTCTGGAAGAGCACACCCGTCCCGACGGCTCCGACGTGGGCGGGCAGCTCGCCCAGTGGTTTTCCGTGCTCGATCAGGCCGAAGGCCAGCGCCAGCGCACCCTGCCCGACTACCTGCGGGCCCTGCCCTACGTGAACGGCTCCCTGTTCACCGAGTTCTTTGCCTTTCCCGCCTTCGACGACGCTCTGCGCCAGCAGCTTATTCGCTGCACCTACTTCGACTGGTCGCGCATTTCGCCGGCTATTTTCGGGTCGTTGTTTCAGTCCGTGACCGATCCGGTGAAGCGGCGCAACCTGGGCGCGCACTACACCTCCGAGGCCAATATTCTGAAGGTGATTCAGGGCCTGTTTCTGGATGAGCTGCGCCAGGAGCTGGACGCGGCCGGCCTCAACCGGCCCCGGCTTGATGCCCTGCACCGCCGCCTGGAGCGCATCTGCTTCCTTGACCCCAGCTGCGGCTGCGGCAACTTCCTGGTGGTCACCTACCGCGAGCTACGCCTGCTGGAGCTGGAAATTCTCAAGCGCCAGTACCGCCGCGAAAATGCCCCCCAGACCGTCAATCTCAACCTGTTTGCCCGCGTGCAGGTGGATCAGGCCTACGGCATTGAGGTGGAAGAATTCCCGGCTCGCATCGCGGAGGTAGCCATGTGGCTCATGGATCATCAGCTCAACCTGCGCCTCTCCGAAACTTTCGGCGAGCTGTACGTGCGCCTGCCCCTCACCCGCACGGCCCGCATCATACACGGCAACGCCCTGACCACCGACTGGAAAACCGTCGCCCCCAAAGACCAACTCACTTATATTCTGGGCAATCCGCCGTTCATTGGACAGCATTTTCAGACTGACGAACAGAAGGCCGAGATGGCAAGGATTTTCAGCGGGGTAGGCTCCGCTGGACAGTTAGACTATGTAGCTGCCTGGTATCTTAAAGCTGCTCGATACATTCAAGGAACCGATGTAAAGGTGGCGTTTGTCAGCACTAACTCGATTACACAAGGTGAGCAGGTAGGAATCTTATGGGGAGAGATGCTTAGGCGGTATCACATAAAAATTCATTTCGCTCATCGCACCTTTAGATGGTCAAATGAGGCGAGAGGAAATGCGGCTGTGTATTGCGTGATAGTAGGCTTTGGGGTGAATTCACCTAAGCAAGCTGTTCTATATGAATATCAAACAGTGAAATCTACACCGTTAGCGCGAGTAGTACCGCGAATCAATCCCTATTTGGTGGACACTGATGACACTCTCGTCTTAAATAGAGCGAAACCCCTTTGTCCGGTGCCACCGATTTTGTGGGGAAGCAAACCGACTGACGGTGGCAATCTAATTATGTCGGATGATGAAAAGAACGAGCTTCTAAAAAAGGAACCAGCGTCAGCAAAATTCATCAGGCCCTTAACAGGCGCTCGTGAGTTTCTCTATAATGAGCCAAGATGGTGTTTATGGCTTGTCAACGCTTCTCCGTCTGAGCTAAAAGCATTGCCAGAAGTTATGAAGCGTGTCGAAGCTGTCAAAGAATTCAGGGCGGCGAGTAAAGCAGCTAGTACACGCGACTACGCCAAGTTCGCGACGCTGTTTCGCCAACGAGCGCAGCCGGATACTGACTATCTGATTATTCCCGGCGTTTCCTCCGAGAACCGCAAATACATTCCTATTGGGTTTATGTCATCGGAAGTAATCGCAACGGACCTGTGTCGCATTATTCCGGATGCAACACCTTATCTGTTTGGCATTCTGACTTCGCAAATGCACATGGCCTGGATGCGGCAGGTTTGTGGCCGTCTCAAAAGCGACTTCCGTTACTCCGGCACTCTCGTCTACAACAACTTCCCTTTCCCCCCAACTCCCAGCCCCAAGCAAACCACCGCCGTAGAAGCGGCGGCCCAGCAGGTGCTGGCGGCGCGGGCGCAGTTCCCGCAGGAGAGCCTGGCCGCGCTCTACGACTCTCTCTCTATGCCCCCGGCCCTAGTGAAAGCCCACCAGCAGCTCGATAAAGCCGTGGACCTGTGCTACCGCCTGGCCGCTTTCCCCACCGAGCTAAGCCGCCTGGAGTTTTTGTTTGAGCAGTATCGGCAGCTGCAAGCGCCTCTGCTGCCGCCCGCGACCAAAAAGCCCCCCGCAAGGCCAAACCCACTGTTTAGCTTGCCTCTTCGTATAGGGTGGAAACACCCCTTGCGCCCTACTGCCTATATGCCCGATTTTTCCTCTATCCTACTTAGCTACCGCCCCGACTTAGACGTGCTCACGGGGCGCTGGTCCGCCGACTCGCCCCTGGCCGGCATCCGGGCCGACTACGAGGCGGTGCTGGTCGCCGGCCGAACCCACCATACCGCCCGCTGGCTGCTCGACGTGCGCCGCCGCGTCCAGCTCAGCGTCGACGTTTTGGGGTGGGTCACGCACGACTGGCTGCCCCGCACCATCGTTGCCCTGGCTCCTGCCCGCCCGCGCATGGCCTACCTCATCACGCCCGCCCGCGAACAGGCGTTTTTGAGCAATGCCGTTACGCAGCCGGATATGCAGCACATCCTGGACCCCGCCCGCCCCTACGACCTGCGCCTGTTCAATGACGAGGGCGAGGCCATGCGCTGGCTCACCAGTTAGAGCAGTTGCCGAAACAGCGCACAGGCAGTAGCGCGGAAATACGGGCTTAGTACAGGCGGTGGCGCAGCAGCCAGCCGGCCGCGTCGAACTCGTTGGCCAGGGGCAGGTACGCCTCTACCTTGATTTTACTATCCGCAGGCAGCTGCAACAGATTGCCGTCGCCGCTGTCGTAGATGGTTACATCCGTGTCAGAATCCGGCTGGGGGGCTTTTTCGGTGATGAGCAGGTCCTGGCCGGCCCCGTCGTAGATGCTGATGGCGAAATCAGGGTCGGGCAGGCCGCTAAACTCGAATACGTCGTTGCCGCCTAGTCCGAAGAGCTTGATGGTGCGGGTTTCGCCGGCTTTGAACGTGCGTTGGTTCAGCAGGCTATCCGCCATCGCCACCCGGCGGGCCAGCAGGCTGATCCGGACCTCACCCGGCGCTACTGCTTCAATCAGAAAGCGCTCAGCCTGGTCGGTGCCGGGCAGCTCGACGTCGCGGGCCAGCAGCTCGTAGAATTTGGCCGCTACGGCCGACAGCTGTTCTCGTCGGTTGCGCAGCTTATGCTCAAAGTCCGCCCCTGATAAGGCGTAAATCTGCGGCGGCCACACTCCTACGGCCTCTTTAATGGCCCCGTCGGTAAGGCGCAGACGCAAGGAATCCGCGATTTGGCGAAAGTCCTCGGCCGATAAGTAAGCCAGCAGCGACTTATCCATGGGGCGCGCCGCTTTATTGAGCCCCTCCACGTCCTGAAGACGAATATTCTCTTTAAATGTTTGGTAGTTAGCTTTAAACCAGCTTATTACCCGCGTCATCACGCCATCATCGAACTTAAAAAAGGCGTGGTCACGGTCGCGGGGAATGGCCCGATACGTAACTGTGCCGCCCGGCCCCGGAAAGCTGGCCCAGCGCCACTGGTCTTCGCGCCGACTCCAGTCGCCCAGCCACATATCGAATAGGCGGGCGCGCAGGTAGTGGCGGGCATCCACGCGGTAGTTATGCGTAGTAAACAGGGAAGTGAACGCCTTGCGGGAGCTTTCTACCAGTGATGAGTGGCCGAAGTTCGGGTTGTTGATCTGGTTGCCGTCGGGGCGCTCCTCAAACAGATACAGCGCATTGCCAAACTCCTCCCGAAACTCGCCCAGCGCCGGCTCAGCCGTCAGCCACACCAGACGAGGATTGGTATGATACACGCCCGCCGCCTGCGCCAGGCGCGGCACGATATAGGCCCCATACGGTTGAATAACACTGGTCTGGTCCTTCATCAGGCGGCCAATGGGGCCGTTTTGCAACTTCGCGGGCAGAGCTTTGGTCGCGTCCTTATCCACGGAGCGCAATACATACTCCTGGCCGGCCCCATCCACGAGGCGGAGGTTTTTGGTTTGAAAGCTGCCGCCGGCCTGTAAGGGGCGCAACCCACCCGGCACGGCCGTACGCAGATTAAATACGGGTGCCTCCACCGGCGTAGCCCATTCGCGGCGGTAGTGCTCGCCCCAGAAAAACCGATGTACGGCCCCGCGCTGGTACTGCGGCCCGGCTGCCGCGCGCACCGTGGAGTCGGGGCCAATAACGGGCAGCGCACTGGCCGGCACCTCACGGGACGAGCACGCGGCCAGCACCAGCCAACTAGTACCTAATTTCAATAAGCGGCCGGGCCGGAAGGCTTGCAGTAGAAAGTACACAGATCCAGGAATAGCGCTACGAGTTAAGTCGGCTGCATAGGCAGTCGATGACTTAATTTATAGCGCAAACGGGAAAAGAGCAATTGCGTTGGGAAATTATGCTATCGGCAACCGCTTTTGCCCACTGTTGCGTTGAAGGCAGTAAGTTACGTCACATCTGTTGCCCATGCCTCCACGCTTATCCACCCTTCTTCTCTTACTGGCCTTCTCGACGGGCTGTGCACGTGAAAACTTTTTCCAGCCCGATGCTCGTCTTGATGCCACCTCCGACCCTGCCGCCACCGATAGTGTCCTCGTTACCGCTGGTCGGCATTACCAGCGCGGCCCCGTACACAACCTGCTGCTAGGCAAGCACTACCGCCCGGTGTGGGCCACGCCGGTGTGGGTGCCGGTGCTAAACCCGGCCACCGCCGTACCGGGGGGCCTGACGCCCGGCAAGCTGGGGGGCGGTTTTCAGAGCACCAGCATGACCGTGCTTGGCCCCGATGGCCGCGAGTACGCGCTGCGCAGCATCGACAAAGACCCGTTCCGAACGCTGCCCAAGATATTTCGCAAGACATTCGCCCTGAATCTGGTGCGCGACGCCACCTCGGCGGCCAATCCGTATGGCTCCTTTGTGGTGGCTCCTTTGGCGGAAGCGGCCGGTTTGCTGCACACCACGCCGCGCCCGTTTTACGTGCGCTCCGATGAAACCGGCCTGGGCGAGGAGTCGGCGCTTTTTCAGGGAAAATTGGTGCTGCTGGAGGAGAAGTTTGAGGATAAAGCCAGCCTGACGCCCGCGTTTGGCAAGGCCACCGACCTGCTGGAAAGCGACGACCTGCTGCGCGACCGGTTTGCCGACCCCGCCCACCGCGTCGATCAGGTAGCCTTCGCCCGCGCCCGTCTGTTCGACTTATGGATTGGCGACTGGGACCGCCACGAGGGCCAGTGGAGCTGGGCCGCTTACCCCGACGCCAACGGTATTACCACGTATCGGCCCGTACCCCAGGACCGCGACCAGGCGTTCTTCCGCTTCAAGGACGGCATCATTCCCTGGATCGTGAGTCGGCCGTTTTTGGTGGGCAAGTTCCGCACATTTCGCCCTGAATATGAGAGTCTTGAAGGCATGACGCAGAACTCGCGCTTTATCGATGAGCGCTTCCTGAATGAAGTAACCGCCGCCGACTTCCAGCGCCTGGCCACCGACCTACAAACGCGCCTCGATGACGCCGTTATTGCGGATGCCCTCAAGCGTTTCCCGCCGCCGGTGTTTGCCAGGGAAGGCGCGTATATTCAGAAGTCGTTGCAGGCCCGCCGCGCCAATCTGCCGACGGCGGCCAATGCGTTTTATCGTTTGCTGGCCCGCCACGTCACGGTAGTCGGCACCGACCAGAACGAGCGTTTCGTGGTGCGCCGCCTCACCGACTCGACCACGGCCGTAACGGTGTACACCCTGGGGGGCAAATCGGACCGGGATTCCGTATTTTATAACCGCGTGTTTCGCAGTGATGAAACCCAGGAGATTACCCTGCACGGCCTCGAAGGCAAGGACGTATTTGAGCTAAGCGGCGAAGTGCGCCGCGGCCCGCGCATCAATATTTACGGCGGCCCCAACTCGGACAAAGTCACCGACTCAACCCAGGTAAGGGGCCTAAGCAAGAAAACCCGCTACTACGATACCCACTCGGATAATGAGCTGACCAAGAGCAAGGAAACCCGCGACAAAACGGAGAAGGGCGTAAAAATGCACGCCTACGACCGGGAAGGAACGTGAGTTGGTGTTGATAGTGGTAGTCTAGAATTGGTAATAATACCCTTAGAACGTCATGCAGAGCAACGCGAAGCATCTCGCGTGTTTAGTGGGAGTACAGCCGTTTCGCAGTCAGCGTATGTGTTGTCGCGCTAGGGGGACCTCACCCCCGGCCCCTCTCCTCGGGGAGAGGGGTGCGTTCTGACGGAAGCTTCCGGCTGGCTCCCCTCTCCCCGAGGAGAGGGGCCGGGGGTGAGGTCCACGTACTCAGACGACGAAACCGCTGTAGTATTCCAACATCAGCACGCGAGATGCTTTGCTTTCGCTCTGCATGACGTTCTAAAAAACAAAAAAGCCCCCTGCTAACTGTGCGGGGGGCTTTTTTATACCATAGCAAGCTTCTAAAAAGCATTGAAACTACAACGTCGGTTCCACCGCCGTTTGGTCTTTTTCCTTTTCAACTTCAATGGCCGGAATAGCTTCCGTATACAGCAGCCCAATCTTGGCGGCGTGCTCGGCGGCCTGTACTGTGTCTTTCACCAGCAGCATTTCTACCTTATCCTGACGTATTTCCTCGGCCACCCGCTCTACCAGCGCCGCCCGATCCTGGCGCTGCACGTCGCGGATATAGATGGCCAGAATGCGACCAGGGTAGCGCCGGACTACTTCGCGGTAGATATTGGCATCTTCCTGCCCGCTGTCGCCGATAAGCACAAACGGCAGCTCGGGGTACGTGAGCAACAGGTTGTCAATCTCGTGCAGCTTGTGGCCGTGGTGGGCTGAGGCTTCGGGCTTCGTTGCCTTGCGGGCCAATGACATATCGCGCAGCAGCAGCGGACCGGGCGGCACGTCGTTCAGGGCCAGGAAATCGTCGAGCAAATCATACAGATTCCAGGGGCTGCTGCTCACGTAGAAAAACGGGTTATTGCGCTTGCCATTGCGCCCCAGTTGAAGAGCGCGGTAAAACTCGGCCACACCCTCAAAAGGCAGGCGCGAATGGGCATTGCGCACCAGCACCGTGCGCGCCATGCGCACGAGGTTGGTGGCGGAGGTTTGAATCACGGTATCATCCAGGTCGCTGATGATACCGTATTCGGCGTCGAGGGGCGGAATGAGGACGTGGGCCGGTTCCTTGACGTCGGCGGGCATCTGGAGGTGCTGGGGGACTTTTTTCAGCTCTACCTCCACCGGATACCACAGAAAATCGATGGGAGCCGGCAGGCTTTTGGGCTCAATATTCAATGTGAAGTAGCCATCTTCGTCGGTCGTTACGGTGTGCTCAGTGCCGTCGCCGGGCCGGATAACCAGCTCGGCACCTGGAATCTCGTTGCTCTCGAAGCGCCGATACATATTCAGCAGGTTTTGCCAGCGCGAGTCGCCCTCGCCGGGCTCGCCAATACCTTTGTCGGTAAGCAAACGGCCTTTTACGTACAGGCGGCCGGCGGTGCCGTAGCTGCGATACGTAACCAGCTGGAGCGGGTGCAACAGGCCCAGACGGGCGCGGGTGCGCGTTACCAGATCATCGGCCCGCTCGGCCATGTCGCTTAGTTTGTTTAGAAATGATGCCATAGAGAAAGCAAAAGAATAGAAAGCAAGGTACGAGCGAAACCCAAGCCGGAGTTGCATAACGTAGCAGCGAGCCTAGGAACCACGCTGCCAATTCAGTTAGCGCCCGCCCAAAATAAAAAAAGCCAGCCTTGTCAAGGCCGGCTCTCCATCTACTAAGCGATTAATAACACAACGTTTATAAGCGGCTTTGCAGCTCCCGGAAGCCAGCATTGTCGGTGGTGCGGCCCGCGCAATTCAGCTCTTTGGCTTTGGCTTGAATGGCCAGCACCCGGTCGCCGGGGTTGGGGTGCGTGCTCAAAAACTCGGGAATGCTGGTAGTCACCTGGGCCGCGGCCTTTACGAAGAAGCCTGCCGCGCCGTCGCAGGAGTAGGAAGTGCCGTTGAGATAGCGCACCGAATAGTCATCGGCTTCTACTTCATACTCACGGCTGAAGCGCAGCTGGCCCAGGCTGGTCGCGATTTGCGCCAGCTGATTGGGGTTTTCACCTAACAGCAGGCTGAGCAGAAAGGAGATACCAAACTCCTTCTGCAACGCGCGCGACGTATGGCGGCGGTCGGCGTGGGCAATTTCGTGGCCTAATACCCCGGCGAGCTGGTCTTCGGTTTCCAGAAACTTAATCAGGCCCGAGAACACATAAATATGCCCCCCAGGCGTGGCAAAGGCATTCTGAATCTCATCGTTCTTGATGATTTTAACGTCCCAGGGAAATTCATTGCGATACTGCAGCTGGTTGGAGCTGAGCACCTTGCTGACTACCGCATCCAGCAGAACGTAGGCCCGTTGGTTGGCTACCACGTTGCGCTCCAGCAGCTGCCCGCTGGCCCGGTAGGTGGAGTCAGTTTGCGCGGCCACTTTTTGACCGAGCGCTTTATCATCTTCCACAGAAAACAGCACCACCCCATCCCCATTCCCGGAGCAGGCAGAAGTGCCCAAGTATGTTAAAAGAGCAAGAAAAATCCAGGGTTTAAGCCAAATACGACGCATACTGCAAATAGGAGTGTAGATAGAACAGGGGGCAGAACTGACCGTCTAAAAACGGTGCCAAAGCTGGCGGCTACCCCTACGGGCACGGACTGCATGGCGTTGCCAATACGTGGATAATAAGGCTGTGGCTCAGATGCTCACTCTGAAATTTTATTTTCCGGCAGCGGGGCATTATTAATCATTTTCCTTACTCTTTTGGTTTGCACTCACTCAGAAGGCCCCTGCTACTGCGTTTCCGCTGGACCAGGCAGTGCTACTTTTTCCCGGCTTTTGCGTACAGAAATGCCCCCCAGGCTGCTTTTGGCCGGGGCATTTTTAGCGCTTTATGCCCACCACCTCCACCCCCCGATCAAAAACCAAAAAGAAGCACCTGCCACCCGCAGAAGAGGCGCACGAACTGTATAAAGATCCGGCCCGGCAGGCGGAGCTGGCTGGCCTCCGCTACCAGCCTGATACCAAGCCCAGCATCAGCCGCCAGCCCGGCCCCGATGGCGCGTTCAGCTTCCTCACGGCTAAAGGCGAGAAAATCACGGATGAGAAAACGCTTGCCCGGCTGCAAGGCTTCGTCATCCCGCCGGCCTGGACCGACGTCTGGATTGCGCCGTCGGCCTCGGCTCATCTTCAGGTAACGGGCCGCGACGCGAAGGGACGCAAGCAGTACATCTATCATCCTGCCTGGGACCAGGCCCGCAGCCTGACCAAGTTCAGTCGCCTGCTGGCCTTTGGGGAGGCTTTGCCGGCCCTGCGCCAGCGTCTGCAACAGGATTTGAAGCGCACGGAGCTGGACAAGCAAAAGGTTATTGCCCTGGTGTTGACCCTGATGGACCAGTCCTTTATTCGCATTGGCAATAAGGAATACGCCAAGAAAAACAAGAGCTACGGCCTTACTACCCTGCGCGACCGGCACGTGCAGATAGCAGGCGACGAAGTGCGCTTCTCCTTTGTGGGCAAAAAAGGCGTGGCCCACGATGTAGCCCTGCAAAACCGTCGGCTGGCCCGCATGGTGCGCAAATGCAAGGAGATTCCCGGTCAGCACCTGTTTCAGTATTACGCCGCCGATGGCCACCGTCAGGAGCTGGAGTCGGGCGACGTAAACCAGTACTTGCAGGATGTAACGGGCATTAGCCTGTCTGCCAAAGATTTTCGAACCTGGGGCGGCACGGTCAAAATGGTGGAGTGCCTCGAAAGCGTACTGCAAGAGGAGCCGGACCTACCGAAAGACAAAGTGCTGAAACGCGCCGTGAAAGACGTGGCCTCCGGCCTGGGCAACACGCCCACGGTGTGCAGCAAGTACTACATTCATCCGCAGGTAGTAGAGCTTTTTCACTCCGACAAGCTCATCAACTACCTCCGCCACCACGACATCGACCCAACCGAAAACGATGTCCTCTCTCCTACCGAGCATATGGTATTGCACATGCTCCGTAACGTCGCGTAAGGGTAGTTAGTAGCCTGTCATGCTGAGAGCGGCTACATGGCACGAACCAACTTGCGTATGGCTGTTGCACTACCAAACGGCGGTCATGCTGAGGAAAGAAGCATCTCGCCCGCTGGCTCTTAAACGTCACGCTGAGCACGCGAGATGCTTCGCCGTGCTCAGCATGACGTTCTTAATTCCAGAATAAACCTAGCTGGAATGATCGGCTACAATTACCCAGCGGCCGGCAATGCGACGAAAAACCAGCAGAAAATGCCCCCCAAGGTTGCCGGCGGCGGGGCGGGCGAGCTGCCAGCGCCCTACTACGTGGGCCGCGTCGGGGCTGATAGGCGTAATGCGCAGATTGGAAAACGTAAGCTGCCCCATAGCGGCGGCATCGGGGTAGCTGCGGCGGTAGTTGTCGAGGGTAGGCTGCCAGCCGTAGGTCAGCCCGCTTTTACCGATAAACACCAAGGAGTCGGACTGCCAGTAGCCTTGCATGAAGCCGCTTATATCGCCTTGGTTCCAGGCGGCGGTTTGGGTAGTCAGCACCTGGCTGATATCCTGCCGCTGGCTGCCGGGACGCGTGGTCGCGCAGCTACATAACAGGGCGGCGCCCAGCACCAATCCGACAATTTGCTTCATGTCAATTCTTTGAGAAACGTGAAAACAACTATATAACGACCTGAATATAGGCATCGGCGGCGCTTCTGAATTTGCGTCTATTCTTCCAGCAGCGCCCGCACGTAAGAAATGCCCCCCAGGCGGCGCATATTGCGCTGCACTCGCCGCTGCTTGGCCCGCGCCACCGGACCCGGATTGCTGGCCCGAAACCGTAGCGGATTTGGCAGCACACCCGCCAGCAGGGCAGCCTCAGAGGCATTAAGCTTAGCGGCTGATTTGTGAAAATAGCGCTGGGCTGCGGCTTCTACCCCAAAGGTGCAGTCGCCCATTTCAGCCACGCTCAGATACATTTCCATAATGCGGCGCTTGCTCCACAGCAGCTCAATGAGCACCGTAAAATACGCTTCCGCAGCCTTACGCAAATAGCTCCTCCCCGACCATAAAAACACATTTTTAGCTACCTGCTGACTGATGGTACTACCGCCAACCAACTGTTTGCCGCCCTCAAAATTGCGCCTGGCCGCCTGCTGAATGGCCTTCACATCAAATCCCCGATGCTGCAAAAAGCGCTGATCTTCGGCCGCCACCAGCGCCAGCGGCACTTGGGGCGACACTTCGTCCAGGGTTTTGAAATTGTAGCTGATGCGACGGTCGTCCTCGCGGATACCGTAGTAGCCGCGGCCAATGGGCGCATGGGCGCGGCGGTCGAGCATGAGCCAGGTAGCGGGCGGGGCCAGCCACCGATACATAAGCACCCAGGCCACCGAGGCAAGAAACAGAGTCGCTACTAGTTGCAGCAATACCCGCCACACCCGCCGCCCAAGCTGCCGAAATTTTGTTTTCATGAAATAAAGCCATTCTCCTTTCCTATCCATCCCGCTGAGAGGCACAGAGAGAGCAAAAGTAACGCATTTGGGCGCGCAGCAACCCAATACCAGCGTTTTTAGCCTATTTTCGTCGCCGACATTGTTGAGTCTTTATGCCTCGTACCATCCCCCTTTTTCCGTTGAACCTCGTCGTATTTCCCGGCGAGAAGCTCAATCTGCACATCTTCGAGCCGCGCTACCGCCAGCTCGTGCGCGACTGCATCGAGTCGGACCTGACATTTGGCATTCCGCCTTTCCTCAATGATGGCGTAAGCGAGCTGGGCACTGAAGTACGCCTGCTGAGCGTAGAAAAGGCCTATGACAGCGGTGAGCTGGATATTAAAACCAAGGCGGTGGGGGTGTTTCGCATCCGGGAGTTCTACCGCGAAGCCCCCGGCAAGCTCTACGCTGCCGGTCAGGTAGACACAATCGAGGACGACCCCGAAGAAGACCCTGCCCTAAAGGTACGCATCAACGAGTACGTGCGCCAGCTCTACGATACGCTGGGCCTGCGCAAAATATTCCTGGATTTGCCCCCCAGCTACCGCATCTACGACATCGCGCACAACCTGGGCTTCAGCACCGAGCAGGAGTATCAGCTCTTGCAGGCCACCAGCGAGCTGGAGCGCCAAGCCATGGTACTGGAGCACCTGGAAAACGTGCTGCCCATTATTCTGGAAACCGAGCGGCTAAAGGATCGGGCCCGCCTCAACGGTCACTTCAAGAACCTGACCCCGCCAAATTTTTAATTAGACTGAGCTTTACCAGTTAATCCGGCGCAACAACGACAGCAGTCGGTACGGCTACCTGTCATAGGTGCCCGGCAGGTCACCGCTTACTCTATCTTAAACGTGGTTATCCAATCCTTACAGGCATAAAAACTATTCGCGCTCAACGAGCCATCTTCGTTGATAATAATAAACCCAGACAATACCGCTTCCCGCGCATTTAAGTTAATCGCACCCACATCTTTCTCTTTGATGATATAGCTCGGACAAGTCGTATACATATAGGCAATGTTTGGCACGAACGAATAGGATCCCATCGCCCCTCCCGTCCCATCGCTGTATTTTCTAGGAATGCCCCTGTATTTAAGCTATAACAAGCCTTCGAGGACCAGGCCGTTTAGGGCGGCAAAGAGTATTTCCAGTTGCGAGGCACTATTGGCCATTCCCGTCACGGCGGTGGACACATCGCTTGTTATAGATAAGGCAATGGCGGCATTGCAATCATTTCGATCCTTATCGCCTGTTTTCCCAAAAATAGCGCCGAGAAACTTACCTGTAATTTTGGTGGCGATGGCTAACTGATTCCTTTCTTTGGCCGATACGTGGGTTTGATTGAGCCGAACGGTGTAGCAGTCATCGGGTAAGCCTAGTGAAGATAACGTAGTCAACAAGGCGCACTCAGGCTATAAAGGCAGTGGATCCAGAAGCGTATAAATCACTTTTTTTTCCTTGATAGGCGTAAACTCCGCGTCCACATAGCTCCGTACCCATTAGTGGATGGTGCCGCCATTTTTCCGGAGCATCCAGCGATAAAAGGGAGGAGCCAGCAAGTTGGGAAACTCGCTTCCGCCATTCTTGACGGCTTTAATCGCTGCTGTTGTCAAACGCCCACCTTCCCGCTTTGGGTTGCCTAAATACTCTTGTAGAATATAGCTATTCAGGGCCAGTGCCTGCGTAAGGAAGCTAGCATCCGTCGAGTAAATGGGTCGTTTGCTTTTCAGTAGCCCGTCTACCAATTGCACAAAGTCTTGGTAGGGCTTGCTGGCTCGGCCATTTTGCTCAAACTTTGGCTTTTGCTCTACCGAGAGGGTTTGATAGGCAGGAATGAGCGTAAGCAAGGCGTCGGCAACTGTCTCCGCGTTCACGACCACATTAGCACTGGTTGTTGGGGTACGGACTAGAGCTAAGATTTTGCCCGAGGTCCCGTCCTTAAAAAAGACAGCGGATTTAAAACCTGACGGCGCGAGCATCGTTGACGCTTCGGCTTTCATGGTGATCGAATCCATTAAGCTGTACGCCTTCGTATTGCGCAGGTCATACTGACTATCGACTGTAATACTAATGCGCCGACTTCCGCCAGGAACCGGTGTAGGAGCCGGAACGGTTGGGGGGGCCGGATTAGGGGATGGAGAACTAACAGACGGATCATCGGACTTGGAGCACGCGGCTATCAAGAGCATGAACAGGAATACCAGATAACGGTAGAGTTTGGGCATAGAAGAGGGTATTAGAAAAGTTTGTACCTGAGTGAAAAGCCATTCTCAGCCGCCAGATTATAGATTATTACCACTAACGGAGAATAAAATCAAGGATGATGGGCTGTGTGCGGCTTTATAAGCCGCCTTGATAATGTAAAATATCAAATTAGTTATATATAAGTATCTATAACTATCCATAACTACAGGTAAGTGTTCATATACTGGCTAACAGGTATAATTAATGCTGTAGCAATCTTCATCCTTGTCTACTGGTGCGGGGTGCGTGAACAGGCACCCCAGTGGAATATAAGCCAAACTGGTGCTGCGCGGCCTGGGCCATCGGCCGATTTTTCCGACTGCTTCTCACCCTATTTGCCGTTCGAGGCGACTCCCGTATATTGCCCAAATTCCGGCAGGCACGCGCTCCACGGCCGCTGTTTCTATCCTCATCGTTTACCGAATCGCTTGCTTTCCATGACCGACGAGCACCGCATCCAGCAGAGACTAGCGGAGATTGCTGCCGTGGCCGACTCTATGCCTGGCGTGGTGATCGTGCTCAACGATGACTGCCGACGGGTGCTTTATATGTCGGCCCGGGGCTTGGCTGAACTGGGTACTACGCTAGCCGAGGTAACGGCTCTGGGGGAAGAGTACTACGCCCGCTATTTCAATCCCGACGAAGCCCACGAGTACGTGCCCAAAGTGGTGGGGCTGCTTGAGCGCAATGACTTGAGCTACACGGTCACCTTCTTTCAACAGGTGCGCACTGGCCCCCAGGGTTGTTTTGAGCTCCACCTGAGCACGGCGCGGGTCTTGCTGCAGGGGCAGCAGGGACGGCCCCTGCTCACCATTTGCCTGTCCTGCCGCATCGACCCCGACAGCCACATTACAACAAAAGTGCAGCGGCTGCTGGATGAGAACACTTTCCTGCGTGCCCACGCCGCCCGCTTCGCGGGCCTCACTAAGCGCGAGCGCCAGGTGCTGGCCGGCATCAGCCGGGGGCTGAGCTCGGGCGAACTGGCTGAGGCTCTGTTTATCTCGGCTCAAACCGTAGACACGCACCGGCGCAACCTGCGCCAGAAGCTGCAAACTACCTCGGCCTTTGAACTGGGGCAGTACGCGCGCGCCTTCGATTTAATCTAGCTAACGCAAGTTGCGGAGTAGTAGCATAAGCATAAAAAAGTCTGTTCCGCATGAAACAGAGTAGGTTTGAAGTATATGACGCTTCCCTTCTTACTCGCCCCATGACGGAACAGATGGTAGCAATGTACTGCTTCATCGACGATTTGCTGGCCGCCATCCGTCCGGCCTGGGCCCCTGCCCCCGACCCGCGCTAGCGCTTGTCGGACGCTGAAGTGCTGACCACGGCGTTGCTGGCAGCGCTCTACTTCGGCGGCAACCTGGCCCAGGCCCAGCGCTATAGGCAGGCGCATTGGGAGCAGCGACCGTTGCACAAAAGTGGCTTGTCACGCCACCTGCACCGGCTTAAGGACGTGCTCGACGAACTGTTTGTTACCTTCGGCCACCTGCTGAAAGAACAGAACGCGGCGGCGCGCTACGTGCTCGACTCGTTTCCGGTAACGGTATGCCACAACACCTGGATTCCACGCTACAAGTTATTGACCGGCAAGGCCTATCATGGGCACTGTGCCAGTAAACGCTGCTGGTTCTACAGCGTCAAAGTCCAAGTGCTGGCCACGGCCGACGGGCTGCCCGTGGCCTACCACCTGCACCCCGGCAGTGAGGCCGATCTGACCGGGCTGCGCCAACTCGACCCGGACCTGCCGGAGGGCAGTGTCCTCTACACCGACGCGGGCTACACCGACTATGCCCACGAAGAGATCTGCGAAGAAGCCACCGGTAGCGAGCAGCATACAGCCCGGCGCACCAACAGCAAACGCCCGCATGAGCCGCTACCGCGAACTTACGGCGCAGGTTCGCTTGCTCCCGCCAGCCGGAGCGGACATTCGGCGCTTCGCATTGACTTACGATGTCGTGCTCCACCAAGTGGTGACGCATAAAATTCTGGTGTCGGTGCGGCAGGACTGGGCGCGGGGGCAGGTAGCCGGCGCGCCGCCGGCGCAGGTAGGCGTTATCGAACTAGATATTGTCAACAACCGGGTGCTTCCGCTGCTGGTCAACCTGGCCGCGGGCAGCGTCTGGACGGGCTTTTGGGCGATGATAGCGCTTGGCATTCAGCACATTGCCCAGGGCACTGACCATCTGCTGTTTCTGCTGGTGCTGCTTTTGCCGGCACCATTATTGGCCGCCCGCGGACGCTGGGGGGCTTTTGGCGGCGTGCGTTACAGCCTTAAGCGCCTGCTCCTCATTGTCACGGCCTTCACCCTGGGGCACTCCCTGACTCTGTTAACCGGCGCGGCGGGCTGGCTACGGTTGCCCAGTCAGTCAGTGGAATTGTTGATTGCCTTCTCGATTCTGATTTCTGCCCTGCACGCGGTGCGGCCCTTATTTCCGGGGTGTGAAGCCGGGGTGGCGGCTGGCTTTGGGCTGGTACATGGCCTGGCCTTCGCTGGTACGCTGGCCAATCTGCACCTGGACGCAGGCCGCATGGCGCTGAGCATTTTCGGTTTTAACCTCGGTATTGACCTGATGCAACTATTTGTCGTGGCCCTGACCGTACTCTGGCGGCGGCTCCTGAGCCGCGCATCAGTTTATGGCCCTATTAGGGTTCTGGGGGGCATATTTGCCGGAGTAGCCGCGCTGGCCTGGATGAGTGAGCGCCTATGGGGGCAAAGCAACTTGCTTACTGACCTGGTGGAGCAAGCAGCTACCTTCGCTCCCTGGCTGCTGGCGGCACTGACCATCGCGGCGCTGGGCAGCTACTTTTGGGAGCGAAGCAAGCGCCCCGCGCCAGCTTCCCGATAGCCTGAAATGTGCTCTGTTTTCAAAACGTACCTAAAACACTTGCCTAGGCCAGATGCTTCTATACTACGCTGCCAGTAGCGCGTATAAGCTACCGTCCACCTGATTATCTGCTTTGCCGACTCCTACCCTTCTCTTCTACATTCTGCTGGGCTTCACCCTGGTGCTGATTGCATGGCTGCTGTGGCGATACATGCAGGAGCGCCGCTTCCGGCGGCTGCCCTATGTAGCCCCAGCGGTGCGCGACTGGGAGCAGCACCAGCCCGATCCTGCGTGGCCGCTGCGCCACCGCATTGCCCTGGTTGGCGACTTAGGTGCCGTCGCCACCGACGGCCGCGACCCGGTACTGAACCTGCTGCACGGCTGGCTGGAAGAAGCTGGTGCCAACAGTACGGTGGTTATTCTCGGCGATAATGTGTACCCGACCGGTTTGCCCGCCGAAACGTCCATCGGGCGGGCTCCTGCCGAGCGCCGCCTAGCTATTCAGCTCGATGCCCTACGCTACCCTGGCCGCGTGGTGTTTTTGAGCGGCAACCACGATTGGAACAAAGGCCGCAGCGACGGTTTGCAGTACCTGCTGCGCCAGGAAGCCTATGTGCGGGAACATCTGCCCGCTGCTCAGTATTTGCCCCCCCGCGGCTGCCCCGACCCCGTAACAGTGCAGCTGGCCGACAAGCTGCTGCTCGTGGTGCTGAATACGCAGTGGTGGGTGCAACACGGCAAACGTCCCTTGGGCCCCGCCGATGGTTGCACGGCTACGGATAGCCGTATGCCGTTTCAACAATTGCAGCTTCTGCTGGAAGCCAACCGCCACCAGCAAATTGTGGTAGCCGGGCACCACCCGCTCTACTCCAATGCCATGCATGGGGGTCAATTCACGACCAAGCAGCACGTATTTCCCCTCACGGCCGTGCATAAGCGGGCGTACGTGCCGCTGCCGGGCGTGGGCTCCTTGTTTCCGATGTATCGGCGGGTGGTGGGCGCGGAAGAGGACATGGCCCACCCGCGCTACCGCAAAATGCGCCGTCGCCTGCTTCGCGTGCTGCATCAGTTCCCGAATATCATCTACGCCGCCGGCCACGACCACAACCTACAATACTTTGCTTACAAGCAAGGTCACTACCTGGTCAGTGGGTCGGGCAGCAAAACGGCGTACGTGGGTAAAGGCGGCAAGGCCACTTTCACCCACGAGCATAAAGGCTTTTTTGCGCTGGACTTCTATGAGAATGGGGAAGCCTGGCTGCGCACCCTGGAGCCCGGCAACGCCGACGGCACCGAGCGCGCGCCCGAACCCTTCCGGCGTCGCTTGCTAACCGGCCTGGGGGGCATTTCTGGCGCGGTTACTAGTACGGCGCGGGCGTCAGCACCTGCAAGCTCCGCGGATTAATCTTCACCTCAATCGGCGTGTCCAGCGTCAGGGGCTCTCCATCTACCTGCACTAATACGCGCGGCTGCCCCATCACCTGAATACTGGCGCGGCGGCAGCGCAGGCGCTTGGTATACACGGAGGTATCAAATGCATCGGTGTACAGATGGTACAGAATACCGAGAGCCGCGGTGGCAGGAAAAGGCTCAATGAGGCACAGCTCAAACTCGCCGTCGTCGAGGTGGCTGTCAGGATTAATCACGACGTTGCTGCCGAAGGTGTTAGCATTTGCGATGGTGAGCATAAAAGCCGGGCCCTCAAACTGCTCGCGGTCGGTTTCGATGTGGTAGGTGACGGGCTCGTAGCTCAGGTATTCCTGCAGGGCAATCCGAATGTAAGCGCCCGGCCCACGCTTGTCGCCGCTGCAAAACCGCTCCACCACCAGCGCATTAAAGCCCAGATCGGCGAGATGCGCCGAAAAATGCCCCCCAACGTGCAGGGTATCCAGGGCGCGCAGCTTATGTTTCCAAATGACCTCCAGCGCGCCGCCCATATCCTGCGGAATGCCTAAGTCTTTAGACAAGCCATTGCCCGACCCCAGGGGCAGTATTCCCAGCGGAATTTTGCCCCCCAGCAACGCCTCGCCTACCAGATTCACGGTACCGTCGCCACCGGCGGCAAACACCGCGTTGTAGGCGTTGGCCGCCAGGTGAGCCCGGAGCTTGTCAAGGTCGTTTTCGCCGGAGGTATGAAAAAACGCAGCTTGCCGCCCGCGCTGCGTGCAGAAGGCGGTGATGGTGCTTTCCAGATTCTGCTTATCAATATCGCCGGAAATCGGATTGAGCACAAACAGCAGTGAATGCAGGTGGGGAGTTGATTCAGCAGCCATTGGAAGTAGGTTTTAAGAACAAAAAGGAGGAGAGCCAAGGCGAATAATGCGTTTCCTGCACTATGCTTTAAGTCTCCTCCCTTTCTATTCAGGATTAGGTAATTACTGCTTCAATCCGCTGGGAACGCCGCCGGGAAAACGCTCCGTGATTTCCTGCTCCAGCACACCCACGCGGTTGCCCGGATTGGGGTGCGTGCTCATAAACTCAGGGCCGCGGCTTTGGCCACCAGCCTGCTCCAGAATCTGCATTACCTGAATCATCGCGCGCGGGTCGTAGCCGGCATCGGCGGTGTACTGCACGGCCAGGCGGTCCGACTCCAGCTCATCTTCGCGCCCAAACCGCAACGACACCACCTTCGCAATAGCCGCCGCTACGGCCGCTTTGCCAATGGAGCTACCGGGACTATCAGGGTCGTAGGCGGCGATGGTAGCGGCACCAGCCAAGCCCTGCGTCAGCTGCGATTTAGCCAACTGCTCAGCCGAGTGACGGCCAATGACGTGGCCAACCTCGTGGGCCAGCACGCCGGCCACCTGCCCTTCCGACTTCATGTTTTTCAGCAAGCCCGCCGTGATAAATACTTGTCCGCCGGGCAGGGCAAACGCATTGATGGTCTGCTCATCGGCCAGCAGATGAAAATCAAATTTGTAGGGCGACTGGTCGGCTTTGGAAGACTTGACCAGCGCGGCGCCAATGCGCTTTACGGCGGCGCTGGCTTGCTGATCGGGGTGCAGACCACCATACTGCTGGGCCATTTGCGGAGCCGCCTGCAAGCCGAGCGCGATTTCCTGCTCGGTGGTCATGTTTACGTGCTGCACCTCACCGGTCACGGGGTTAGTCTGCCGGTTGCAATAGTAGGTTACAAAGGAAAAGGCGGCAACGGCCAGGGCAATGATAAAACGAAGGCTTCCTCTCATAGCAGTAGGGGGAATTAGGGGAGGGAAAAGGTGGCCTTAAAGAGAGCCGCCGGGCTTCTAACGCGCACTCAGCAGCAGGGTTGCTTACAACGCGGCACCCAATTTGCCCTGATTCGCGTATCAGGCGCAAAACCGGTCCGCAACCGGTTTCTGTTGTTCGCCTGTACTCTCTAATCTCCCTCTTTTATGAATCAGAAACGCACCTTCGGCGCCATTCTTACCATCCTGGGTATCATTGGCATTATCTACGCCGCCCTAGGGTTCTTGGGAATAGCTGGCGTGAACCTCAGCAAAATGAACAGCCTGGTGCCCTTCATCGTGGGCCTTATTTTCTTCCTCGCTGGCATCAACTTAGTCAAAACTACCAGCGACCGGGCATAACCAAAACATAACTCACCAGACAGTAAAGCCCACTAAAAAGCCCCCCGACGCTCTGGTCGGGGGGCTTTTTAGTGGGCCGGAAACATAACCGCTACTAGTTCAGGCCTTTTACCTGGGCGAAAGCCTGTAGGGCTGGGTCCAGGTCGAGCCAGTCGGAATCGTAGCGGACGCTGGCAGGGGCATGCGCGAAGAGTACGGTGCCATCCTGAATGGTTCGGATGATAGCGCTGCTTTCTTTCATGGGCAGCGCGGGGCAGCCCTGGCTGCGCCCCAGCCGACCGTGCTGCTGCACAAACTTCTCACACACGTACTCAGCTCCGTGCACCACCACGGCTCGGCTGGCGGCATTCGTGTTATAGTTCGGATCAACGCCGCGTAGCTTTAAGGACAACCCGTGCTTACCGGTATAGGTGTGGCTGGTCACGTAAAACCCCAGGCTGCTCATCTCCGAGCCTACCCGATTGGAAAAAGCCTGCGCAAATTCCTCCCCCGTGTTGATGCCATGGGCTACCAGCGAGTGGTGTACCACCTGCGATTTCTGCAAATCAATAACCCACAGCCTCTTCTGACGACTGGAGCGATTGAAGTCGATGATGGTCAGGGTTTGTTTGGCAGGGTTTGCCAGGCCGCGTTTCTGAAGCTGATAATAGCCCATCAAAGCCTGCCTATACACGTCGAGTGGCAGGCCGGAGGTAGTCAGGCCGGCCAGGGCATACGTATGCAGCGTATGCTGCTCAAAGGCCGCCAAGTAGATAGCCCGCCGATTTCCACTCAAAACCGACTCCGGGGTATTATCGGCTACCGGACTGGCTTTGGCGGCAGGTATAGCTTCGGAGGGGCAAAATAGGGAAAGCAGACTTAAGGAAAAGCAAGCGAAGGCAGTCGGTGTACGCATTATCGGCTGGAGCTATTGTCGCGGAAACAGGGTAAAAAAAGGCTTATGCAAAAGTCGGACCTTTCAAACCTAACAACATTACACGATAATTATTGCGCAGAGCAGGTAAATACTACACGGGACGACCTTTCAGGTAGCTAGCTAAATAGTGAGAAAGCGAGTCTCTCCCTTCCAGTCAGCCTTTGATAATTCTCTCACTTAAAAATTAAATAGTGATAAAAGCGCAAATCGTTAGTATAAAATTCATTGAAATGCAATGCAACTTTCTGTTATTTTCTCTGTATTATACAATATAATTGGTGTTTCGTTATAGAACTCTGCTACCCGCCGCTCTACCCCTATCGCATCGGATTCGCTTGAGTAAGTGGGTTCATAGTTTACTCTTGTCATATTCTCCTTCTATGACAACGTTTAGCGCTTTATCCAAGCAGTTGCACGCTGAGTTACGGCCGTTGATGCATGCCGCTGATATTCCGCCTCACATTCAACAGCAGTTGCTCGCTCGCCTGACTCTGTTCTTGCTCTTCACCTCGCGGCAGCCACCGGCTACTTTAAGCGTGCGTGTACCTCAGCCTATGGAGGGGGCCGAGCTGACTCTCTACTACATAAACGGTCAGCAGATTACGCTACTGACACGTCATATCCGGGCCTTGGCTCCCGCGACTGAAAAGTTGTATGATACAATGGTTACATTACAGCAGCGTGGTCGGCAATTAATGCAAAAAGCCTGTTTCAGTTGGGAGATGGGCCGAGTGTTTGATACTTACTGCAACCATAACACCTAGCATTACTAATTTTGTGGCCAACAACGGCTAACGAGCTTTTATGCCCTCACGTAGGCTCGTACCTTCCTATCCAATAGCGAACAGGTACTTATAATCGTCTAAAAAACACCTACATCTTACTAGCCTAAAATAATTATATTTTTAAACAACGTAGCGAATGAACTGGCTTACTTGTTGTTTATGTAGAAATTATCCTTAATTTTAGGATATTAATTGTCTTTTACTAATCAATATTAAAACAAATGGATAATTTAATGATTTAGCGTTTTTACTTAAAAACTAACTTTATGGCTCGCACAAGTAGCATTATAGCAGAATTAAGGTGTAATTTCAGCAGATTACAGTGTAGCCAGTCTACGTCCAAATATTCTGCTTTGGCTTTTTCCTGATTATATCCCTTCATATCCAGCACAAACTCCTTTAAAGCTACGCTTACATTCTGCTTATCCAGTACGCTTACCAGTACCTCGCTCCGCTCCCTGCTTCCGCCTTTGCATTTCTCTTATTTATGTCTTCCTTGCCGCACTTAATCGCGCGTGCTACGGCTGCCTATTACCGACAGGCCCGTGAGCTTTATCCTACTGACATTGACTTTAACGACTGGCTCGATACGCTGGACGCTGACAATCGTCGCCGGTACCGGCAGCAGGGCCTCGATATGACGTGTCTGCTCCCGCAGTTTCAGCTTTTTTGCCTGGAGCGGCGCGGCATCTACCTACGCGAGTTTATGGCAGCTCGCCTTACTCCTGACCAATTCGAGTATTGGGAGCGGGAAAAGGCTATTTCAGATTTTAAGCCATCCGCCCCGTCCCCCGATTTGTTTTAGCCAACTAATCGTCCTTCATCCGGTTTCTAACAAGTAGCTTAGCGGCCTAGCGTCGAATACTCAGCCAGTCAATGGCCGGCCGGCTGCCCCATCTTTGCGCTTGTCAACCTATGTACCTATTCCGATTTTTTGCGGCTGGAGCGGCTACTTTACTTTTAACCGCCTGTGGGCATTCGTTGCCCAAAATGGATGGCTTTGATGATGCGGCGTGGCGCAGTGACCCCTACGCCTGCCTGAACAAGAGAGCCGCGCAGCTGCCAGCGTTGAACCGCTACCGGGAACAGCTCTACGGTGCCCGCATTGCCAGCATTGATGACCTGCTGGGCCGTCCCGATGAGGAAGAGCTGAGCGCCCAGACCGAGAAGACCTATTACTATTATGTGGAGCCGGGTGCGCAGTGCGAGCCAAGCCATCAGCGCTCCACGGCCAACAAGCTTACCTTTCGCTTCGGTCCCTTAGGAGTGGTAACGGAGGTTTTGTATGAGCGCCCGTTAGCGGTGCCTGCGTCATAAATTATGACAACAAATCAAAAACCAGGTCATAGAAAAGCCCCCCTAAGTCATGTCTGGGGGGCTTTTTTATAATCGAATATGATCTTCTTTCAAAAGAGGCCAGAGTTGGTTAACCCAATCCACCTGCATTTGTATCATTCTTATTGGGTTGCTCCGGTTGCTGGTTTTGCTCAGCGCGAAAGACACTTAATTGCGTTGGGGTCAGAATGCGGCTGCACTCGGCCTCGTACTGCGCCTCCAGCTCAGCGGCTTTCTGACGGCGCTGCTCAGCATCCGTGTATTCATACTCAATCTCATCCAGCCGGGCGAGCTTAATCTGATTAACGAAGCGCAGACGAATGTACTGGGCTTCGTTCAGGCGAAGCTGGCTACCCATTTGTCGGGTAAGACCATCTACACGGGCCAATGAAGGCAGTAAAGCACCGGGGCGCTCAGCGTAGCAGTCACGCTTCTGAGCGGAGGCCGAACCACAAAAACAACCAATAAAGAGTGCGAGTAGTAATAGTGATTTCATAGAAAAGATGAAGGAAATGAAAGGTAAACGGTACGTGAGATTGAGCGCTACAACGAGTGGATAATAAAAAGGTTTTGTTTGCCCTTGTTTACATATAGTACAAATATATAGGCTATTAATATAAATAACAAAATATTTTAAATATTTTCTGTGCTAGGTCCTATTCATGGTTCAGGAGCTAACTTTCCACCCATTATTGAGAAACTCTAACCACGTAAAAAAGCCCCCCAGAGTCATTCTGG